>NZ_QRXT01000001.1:0-654588 GCF_003460065.1 Ruminococcus sp. AF17-22AC | reverse complement strand
GTAGGCAGGGGCGTAACTTCCGTATACACACATTACAATGATGAACTGCCGTTCTATGGTATGACGGGGGTAGAGACAGTAAGCTTCCTCGGAGAAACACCGCCATCCGCGAGCTATTACTGGAATAATAATATTTTTGCTGACATGACAGCTCTTAAAACTGTTTATGTGCCAAAGGGAGCTTATAAAGCATACAGCGACGCTTACAGGGAAAACCTTCCGGAGACAGTGCGCATCAAGGAAACGGGCGGTGATGATTTTATTGTTGTGGATGGAGAAGTGACCGGCTATACAGGTGACAGCACAGAGGTGACAATACCGGAGGGCATAACAAAGATCGGGGCTTCTGCATTTAAAAAATCACAGATACAGAAAATCACGATTCCAGTGGAAGTGACGGAAATCGGGGAAAATGCATTTCAGGGCAGTACTGCACTGCAGGAAGTCGTATTTTCCGGAGAAAATAATGTTGCTGAGATCGGAAGTTACGCGTTTAGTGGATGTGGGGAGCTTACGGGATTCAGTTTCGGAGAAAATCTGACAGAGATAAAGGATCATACCTTTGAATATTGTACGAAGCTGAGTGGAGAACTGAAGCTGCCGGAAAACCTGACAGTGATTGGAGCTTCTGCGTTTGGCAGCTGCTCCGCACTTAACGGAAATCTGAATATACCGGAAAATGTAACAAGTATCGGTGAAGGTGCATTTAGCGGCTGTAGTGGTCTGACAGGAAATCTGCAGCTGCCGGAGAAGATTACCAGTATCGGAACATATGCATTTAATGGCTGCAGTGGGTTTAATGGAAGCCTTACACTTCCGTCCGAAATAACGGAAATTGCAGACTCTGTATTTGGCAATTGCAGTGGATTTATGGGAGAACTGACCATACCAGCGGGAGTGACGAGGATCGGAAGATATGCGTTTGGGAGCTGCAGTGGATTCAGCGGTACATTAAAACTGCCGGAAAATCTTGAGAGTCTGTCTGACAGTGCTTTTTATGGCTGCAGCGGATTCACGGGAGAGCTGATCATACCGGATAAGGTCACAGATCTTCCACGAAATACGTTTTCCAGAATGACGGGAATCACAGCGATTACAGTAGGCAGGGGTGTAACTTCTGTATACACGTATTCCAGTGACAACCTGCCGTTTTATGGTATGACGGGGGTAGAGACAGTAAGCTTCCTCGGAGAAACACCGCCATCCGCAAGCTATTCCTGGAATAATAATATTTTTGCTGACATGGCAGGTCTTAGAACTGTTTATGTGCCAAAGGGAACTTATAAAGCATACAGCGACGCTTACAGGGAAAACCTTCCGGAGACAGTGCGTATCAAGGAAACGGGCGGCGATGATTTTATTGTTGTGGATGGAGAATTGGTTGGATATACAGGAGAAGACACAGAGATAACGGTGCCATCCGGAGTAACAAAGATCGGAGCTTCGGCTTTCAGAAAATTGCAGATACAGAAAATCGTGATTTCACCGGAAGTAACAGAAATCGGAGAAAATGCATTCAAGGACTGTGCTTCACTGGAAGAAGTTGTATTTTCCGGTGAAAATAATATAAAGACTGTTGAAGAGGGTGCGTTTAGAAATTGTACGAAGCTTACCTCCTTTGAGTTTGGAGAGAAACTGACAGCTATTGGAAATTTTGCATTTGAAAATTGTACTGCGTTAAGTGGAGAATTGCGTTTTTCAGAAGGACTGACAACGATTGGAGAAAGTGCATTCTATAATTGCAGCAATCTTACCGGGGAGTTGAAATTGCCGGAAGCTCTTACCAGTATCGGAATAAATGCATTTCTTGGCTGCAGTGGATTTACAGGAGAACTGGCGATACCAGATAAAATTACCGAAATAAAACGTGGAACTTTTGCAGGAATGACAGGAATCACTGCAATCGTATTTGGCAGGAGTTTGAAATCTGTATATACGGATTATATAGGTTACGATCATGCGTTTTATAATATGGCAGGAGTAGAAAAGGTAACATTTCTCGGAAAGACACCGCCATCATATAGCAGGTATAGCATTTTTGCCTGTATGCCAAACCTGAAAAAGATATATGTGACAGCAGATGTACTGGAAGCATATCAGACAGCGTATAAAAGTCAGGTGGCAGATTCAGTAGAGTGGTGTACCGATCTGTGGGAAATGCCTCCGTCGAATGCAAAAGCAGCGCATGTATACAGTCACACCGTACATCTGACATGGGACCCGGTACAGAATGATCTGCTGGACGGATATCAAGTGTACAGAGACGGAACAGAAGAGGAAAATCTTCTTACTGAAAAAGTATTAAAAGATGCTTCTTATACAGATGAACAGTTGGAGATTGGAGAGTCTCATACGTATTATGTCCGCGGCTGCCTGACAGATGGAAGAAAATCTGAATTTGCGCAGATAACTGCAGTTACGGCTGCTCCTGAAGTCAGACGAATTTATACAAATGATAAGACGGGCAGAGTCGGACTTTCCAGAAACACTGTTTATGCAGAAGTGACAAACAGCGGAAATCTGCAGTCGTTTGGTGCAAAAGAGACGACAGGTGTTTTCTATTATAAAAACAGTACGGGAAGAAAAATATTAATGGGTGTGGGAGAAATCACATCCACAAACAGTAGCAGAAAAACCGCCAGATACAGCCTGAAATGGAATCTTGATGAGATGGAATCCGGGGAATATACAGTTGTATTTGTTCTTACGGACGGGGACGGTGAATCTGCAGAGACAGAACAGATTATAACGGTGGACAAATCAAGACCACATCAGATCGAGGGTGTTATGGCAGTCGGATCAACTGATGAGATTAACGTCAGCTGGCTGATGGCATCTGAGATTAACACAACAAAGTATCGTGTTTACCGTAAAGCACAGGGAGATTCTGATTTCAGAATTATTGGCTACATCAATGAAAGAGAAACTTTAAATTATATAGACGGATCTGTGAAAGCAGAACGTTCCTATCAGTATTATGTGACAGGTGTGAACGATTTGGGTGTAGAAAGTCAGCCATCTGAAATTGTGTCTGCAAGTCCTGTTTCTGATACAGAGCAACCACGAATTCTCAAAATGATTCCGGCATCAGGAAGCAGGATCAGTGGAAATATTTCTCTGGGTGTACAGGCAGAAGACAATGTAGCTGTCAGAGAAATACAGATTTATGCATCAGAGGATGGCGAAAACTGGACACTCATATCTTCTGTGAAGAAGGATTTTGCCAGTGCGGATTATGATACTTCAAAAACAGTCTCTGGAAAACTCTGGATAAAAGGACTTGCTGTTGATACCAGTGGAAATGAAAGTGATCCGTTTATCTGTCAGTATGAAGTTGACAACGTGGGTCCGTCTGAGGTCGGATTAAGAGAAGAGGAATGCGTGACTACTTCTGTGACGGCAACACTTGTCTGGGATAATGTACCGGAGGAAGATGTCGCATTTTTCCGTGTTGAGCAGTTGATTGACGGTGAATGGAATGCGATCGGTGATGTGAATGATACGCTGGGCATGAATATTTATGGTCTGGTACCGGCAACTCCATATACATACAGAGTGATCGCATATGATCAGCTTGGAAACAGAGGTGCGGAACCGGAAAAAGGAATCACACTTCTTACAAAGGCAGATGACAACAATCCGGTGATCACGGAACTAAATCCAAAGCCGGGAACCTACAGTCAGGAGATTCCTGTTTCGGCAACGGCAAAAGATGATTACGGAATCCAAAAGATTTCATTCCAGATTTCAGATGACGGTCAGGCCTGGCTTACACAGGAAGTAAAAGAATTTGATACACCACAGACGACTGTTACAGCGGAATGTACACTTATGGTAAAAGACCATGAAGATGGAATGATTTATTTCCGTGCAGTCGCAGAAGATTTCTCCGGACATGAAAGTGAGACTGGGGCGAAAGCACCATTTATCCAGTACAGTATTGACCATACTCCGCCGAAAGCACCGGAAATCAGCAGCGTGGAAGGAAATAATGGTTATATTGAAATAAACTGGAAACAGGGGCAGGAAGAAGACATTGATGCATATCAGGTTTTCCGCCAGGAAAATGGTGGAGAATACAGCAAGATTGCAGAAGGTCTTTATCAGCTCAATTATATTGACAGAGACGTAAAAGAAAACACACAGTACAGATATCGTCTGAAAGTAACTGATCAGGCAGGAAATGTCAGTGAATTTTCGAAAGAAATGGAAGAGTCGGTCAGCGTTTTGGCGGATACAGAAAAACCGGAGATCGTAAGCTTCTATCCGGATAATAGTTCAAAGATTGGAGATGACTTTAAAAATATCAGTGTACTGGTGCAGGATAACCGGCTGCTTTCCTCAGTAAAGCTTGAGTGGAAACCCGAAAAAGATGAAACGTATCAGAAGCTGACAGAGAAAACAGAAATAAATGACTGGAACGTAACGGTAAATGCAACACTTCCTGTAGAAAAAATGAACGACGGCGATGTGATCGAAGTAAGAGCAGGTGCAACGGATGCAGCAGGAAATACATGTGAACCGACAGTGGTGAAATATACAGTAGACCTGACTGCACCGAAGCTGAATAAAGTATCATCCGTATATCAGGAAGGAGAGGAAGAGAAGGTAACACTTACCTGGAATGCAGAACTTCCGGATGACCTGATCGGATTCCGAATTTACAGAAGAGAAGATAAGGCAGACTGGAATCTGATCGCACAGCGGCAGGTGGTAAGCGGCCAGAAAGATTATTCCTGCGATGACTGGAATCTTCCGTTAAACCGCACTGTTCTGGAGTACAAAGTTGAAGCTGTAGATGCAATCGGAAATACTTCATTCCGAACTGCAGATGAGCAGGTAATACTTCCGGACAGAAGCAGCCCGAAGGCAGTACTGAACTGTGAGAGCATTATGGAGCAGAATGTGGAGTATCTGTTTGATGCTTCCCTTTCGTCAGATGATACAGGAATCATTTCATATGAAATAGATTTTGGAGATAATACTGAAAAGGCAGCAGGTGCGAAAGCAGTCCATAAATACAGCGAAGCAGGCACATATAAGGTCAGACTTACGGTTGTTGATAAAGATGGAAATTTGTCAGAGACTGAAAAAGAAATTACTGTAAAAGAAAGAGACATGCTGGGTACTCTTAAGGTAAAGGTCAGAAATGCAGACGGCCAGGCCTTAAGTGGTGCCGAAGTATATTTTGATCTCGGAAGTGAAAATCAGTTTGTACGAAGGACGAACGGAAGCGGAGAAGCAGTCATAACAGCAAATGCGGGAACACATGCAGTTGGCTGTATCAAAGGAAATAACGAATATCTTCCGGTCAAAAAAGAAGTTGTGATCACGGCGGCGCAGACAACAGAAGTTACTATGATTCTTGTAGAACAGCCGATCGTAGAAGGAAAATTTGACATCAGGAGAATGAACTTTGATGAAATCAAAGCGGCAGGAATTGAAATTTCTGATCCTGAAAACCAGTATATGGTTACTGTGAATGTAAGGCTGAAATATGGCACGGAAACAGTGACTAATAAGATCATATTTAATCCGGTAACCGGCTGGGATAATGCAAAACCGGTGATCGTAGATACTTCGTCAGGAAAACGTGCGCTGATTCCTCATATTGTATGGTCAGGTTCCGGTGCAGGAAGCGGCGGTTCCGGCGGAGGCAGCTGGGGAGGCGGCAATGGGGGTGATGATGCCTCTTCTGTAAAGAAGCTATCAGTGATCTATCTGGACATTCCGATTGGTGTGTCGGCACTGAAAGAGTTCTTTGATGTAAAACTTCATATTATGAATAATGCATCTTCAGAATTCAGCATGCTGGATAATGAAATTACATTGAATGTTCCAAAGGGACTTGCTATTGCCGAGACTACATCAGGCACTGAGAACAGTGCACATGTGTCTGTTCCGGAGATACCTGGTCAGACAACGAAGACAATTGAATGGATTCTCCGAGGAGATGAGATTGGTGAATATCAGTTGTCTGCGGACTATTCGGGGATTTTGTCTGAATTTAAGCGTCCGGTCACTGCTCATTTCGAGTCAGAAGATTCGATCAGAGTATACGGCCTGCAGGGAATGAAACTGACTGCGCATGTAGCAAACCGATTAAAAGACGGAAGTTTTTATTATGATGTAGATCTTGAGAATAAGGCAAATGTGGAACGTTATCTTCCGAGAGTCAATACACCGGGAAGACTGAACAGTGTGATTTATTATCAGAATGGTTCAAAGAAGGGAGTTTCCATTTCAGAAGACAGTCTGGAAGTTATGGCAATCGGGGACAAACTTGTATATCATTATGAAGATTCAGTCGATAATTATCTTAAAGAAGATGAAGAGCTGAAAGACAGAAATGCGAAACTTGCGGAGGCATTTTATGATGCACAGCACACTTATGGGCTGGAAGTAGAAATTATCAAAGAAAATCTGGATTATTTTGAAGAAGCGAGAGATACCGTTACTTATCGGTTTGATTCACAGGGCGGTTCGACAGTAGCTTCGATGGTGGATATTAAAAAAGGCACGAGGATACAGCTTCCTGCAGTTCCGACCAAAGATGGCAAATATTTTAACGGATGGTTTGAAAATGAGGACGGAACGGGAACCCAGCTGACGCACAGAACACTGGCATCGAAGAGCATGACCTGGTATGCATTTTGGAGTGATGAGCCGGGTGGTGCGGCGACTTTGCTTGTAAAACTGAAAACAGATGAATATGGTTTTCGTATTGTGGACAATGCCGGCAATCCAATTGAAGGTGCAAAAGTGACCAGAAAGGATACGACCGGATCTGAAACTGTAAAGACAGATGCAGACGGCGATGCTGTATTTAAGGCAGCTACAGTGGGAATGGTTGGTATCACGGTTGAGAAAAAGGGATATGTGACATTTGAAAATCTCAAGTATGATATAAGTAAGGCCGGGTACGACATTATCACGCTTTATAAAACTTCGCAGGAAAGCCATATGCTGACGAAAGCTTACTGCACCATAGATGGATATGAGGCTCTGCCGTCGGCAAAAGTGGATCTTCTGAAGCATGCCAAACGGTTTTCATCAGATGCAAAGCTTGGTTTTACGATTACATGCGAGACAGCATCCGGAAACCTGAATGGAGAAAGGCTGGAATTATGGCAGAATACCACGAAGATTGCAGAGGCGGATCAAAAAGGTGTATTTAGACTGAGTCCTGGAAAGTTCGGAACAGGAAAGGGCATTCATGTACGAAATTATTATGATGCCAATGATAAGACAAAATATGTAAGAACGCTGCTCAACCTTGAAATTGTGGAAGCACCGTCTACAAACAATACTCTCAGTCTGGGAAGAAAATCAGCCGTTACAGTGGATGATGATGTTCCGTTCCTGGGTGGCATGAATCTTTCATTGGGATTACCGACATTGCCGGTTGATTTTGAAGTTGATGCAGAAAAACAGACGATGCATCTTGGCATCAATGTGAAGAAAGACGTTTTTTCAGCAGAGAAAGAGAGGGAGGCATTTAAGAAGTGGATTTCCTCAATGAAGGAGAACTATGAATTCGGTTCCAGAGATATAGCGGATCTGAATGCCAAATATGACCAATATTGTAAGCAGAAAAACCAGATGTCCATCAGTGGCTGGGATATAAAGAAACCTGAGCTTACTGCGATCGGATATTTTGAGGGAAAACTGTCTTCAGGCAATGTGGCGCAGCTGAAAGGTTATTTGTGCGTTATGGTGAAAGCATCTGCACAATATGGCTGGACGATTCCTACGGCATTCAGTATTCCGATGGTAATAGAAATCAAATTCAGCGGAAGCGGAGAACTTTCTGCGACGGCAACATATAATATTGAGACAAGCAATCTCTCAGGAACGCTGGCATTTGATTTTAAACCATCTGTGGATGCGCTGTTTGGCGTTGGATTCAGCGGTATCACAGCTGCCGGAGTTACAGGAAATGCATCCCTGGATTTGCAGTTCTATCTTGCAAGCACCAACGGCGATCCGGGACTGAATGCAGCGACTTTGAGCGGTTCGCTGGGAGTAAAAGCTTATTTTGGTTCTGCGGAGACGTCGAAAACATTCAAACAGAATACGTGGTATCTTTATACACGAAATAACCAGCAGAAAAGTGCGGCGGAGTGTTTCATGTATGCAGATGTTCTGTATGATGAAGACAGCTATTCAGAAACAGACAGATCGTATCTTGAAAAACAGTCACAGTGGAAAGGCAGTGAGGAATCTTCGGATGAGATCAAATCACTTCTGACAGACACCTATGGAGGAATGGCACCACAGATTGCGTCAGCCGGCGACACATCGGTGATGGTATTCAGATATGATGATGGTACGACAGATGTCTACAATATGGGAAGACTTATGTATTCTGTATGGAAGGAGGGAAAATGGCAGGAGCCGCAGCCGGTCGATGATAATGATCTGGCTGATATTGATTTTAACCTTTATTCAGATGGAAATGAGATTTATCTTACCTATCAGGAAGCAACTGAACAACTGACAAAGGAAACTGCAGCATTAAATGAACTGACAAAACATACGGTGCTTAGAACTGCAAAATATGATGCAGAAACTGAGAAATTTACATCTGCAGAAGAAGTAACAGAGAAAAATTCTGATGTATATGCATTTCGTCCTAAGACAGGTATAGCCGGCGGACAGGAAGTCATTGCCTGGATCGGAAACACAGACAGCAGCATTTTTGGCAGGAATAAAAATAATAAACTTCTCTGCCGTGTAAAGAACGGTAATCAGTGGAGTGAAGTAAAAACACTTCTCGATAACAGCAATTATATTTCAACGATCAGTATCGGAACTCTGGGAGACCAGGCGGTGATTCTTTGCTGTGTAGACGGAGATAATGATCCTGCAACGGTATCAGACGGAACAGTATACGGACTGGATCTGGAAGGAAATATTCTTTTCAACGAAGCCGGTGGCTGTTCACATGCGGTTTATGTGAATGAAGAAGTAGGTGGAGGTCTTAAAGGCTTTGTATGGAATCAGAGCGGAACCCTGAAACTTCGTGACTCTGTTGAAAATGAAAGCATTTCTCTTACAGGAGAAGAGACGATCACAAACAGTACATTTAAAGTGTGTGGAAATCGTATCTACTATCTGGGGGCAGATGAGAACAATGCGCAGAATATTTTCTGTATTATAAAGCAGAATGGAGGATGGTCTTCACCTGTTCAGGTGACTGCACAGACAGAACAGATTACAAGTTTTGATGTATGCAGAATAGGTGGAGAAGATTATATTACCATGATGCAGAGTAATATGGATTTTGAGAATCCATCAGATAATCTCTGCTGGATGAAAGTTGGCACAGTACATGATCTTTCACTTGACGGAACTACTTTTGAACTGAAAGATGCAATGCCGGGAACAACTCTTCCGGTAACACTGAAAATTCGAAATGCAGGAAGCGAAGCGGTAAGTCAGATCGGATACAAGATAACAATGCAGAGCGCAGATCAGACAGAAAAGGTACTGGTAGAAAAGGAAAAAGATGTAACAATTACAGCCGGAGAAACAGTACCTGTTGTGGTCAATGTTCCGATACCGGAAAATGTTTCTTCCAGAAAATTGAAATTACAGATATGGGAGATGAAAGACGGTGCGGTGGTTGGTGAAGTCTCTGATAATAACAATTTCTCAGAGATCACAGTCGGGCTTACAGATCTTGAAGTGTCTGCAAAGCTGTATACGACAGCAGCAAAGAACAGTCTGGTTGTAACAGTAAAAAACAACAGTCAGGTGCCGGCATCGGGAAGCCTCAAAATTTACGATGCTGCCCACGCAGATGGCGTACTTCTTCAGGAGCATAAGACAGAGATTCTTGAAGCAGGACAGGAACAGTCCGTACGTCTGGAACTTTCAAATGACATTTTTAAAGAAGGTATTACAGAGTTGGAACTTACTGCAGAAGTGGAATCTGAGACCGCAGATTACGACTCAAGTAATAATCATGATGAAGTAATTGTAGATAAAAAAGTGAAAGTCAGCTTTTATTCTGAAGGAGAACTGCTTGAAGAAAATATTTATCAGGCAGGAGAAACTCTGGAATTACCTCAGACTCCACAGGGTAGCGGCGAATTTGCAGGATGGTTCTGCGATGGAAAAGAAGCGGAAGAAGGACAGGTTCTTAAGGACGATATGGAATTCTATGCAGTGTTCCGACAGAATATCAAAGATGCTGAAATCAGTAAGATTCCTGCAAAATGTTATACAGGAGCGGCAATTCGTCCGGGATTTACCGTAACATATCAGGGTGCTGCTCTTTCACAAAGTACTGATTATACAGTGACCTGGAGAAATAATGTCAAAGTCGGAACAGCAACAGCCGTACTTACGGGCATCGGCGATTATTTCGGAAGGAAAGAAATTACTTTTGTAATTGAAAATCATAAATGGAACGGACCGATGAAAACTGTTCAGGCAGCTACGGCACTGGCATATGGACGTCAGGAGAGACGATGTACACGATGCGGCAAAAAGGAAACAAAACAGCTGGCAAAATTGCGGCCGACAATGTCTGTAAATGCATCAAGTATTATCTTAAGAAGAGGACAGAGCACAACAAAACTGAAAGTGACCGGACTTGCAAAGGGAGACCGGATTGCATCCTGGACTTCCAGTAACAGAAGGATTGTAAATGTAAATTCTTCCGGAAAGATTACTGCTGCAAAAAGAGATGGAAATGCAATAATCACCATTACACTTCGAAGCGGATTGAAGAAGAAAATATCTGTCAGAGTCCAGAGAGCAGCAGTGAAAACCACGAGGATTCAGGGAATACAGAGGAGACTTACCCTTCAGAGGAGAAAATCGTACACGTTTGTACCACAGCTACTTCCGATCACATCATTAGAAAGAGTGACTTTTACTTCATCAAATAAAAATGTAGTGACAGTTACGTCCAGAGGAAGAGTCACTGCGAGACGGAGAGGAACTGCGGTTATTACCGTAAGAGCGGGAAGAATCAGAACAAGTTGTAGAATTACAGTACGCTGAAATTAAAACTTTACTTTAGCACTACTTTTGTGTTAGAATAGCATTTGCGCAAGCAGGCCAGGTGATCGCGGCTGTACAGACGAAAGGGTACAGACGAGGAAAGTCCGGGCTTCACAGGGCGGGATGCCGGATAACGTCCGGTGGAGGTGACTCCCAGACCAGTGCAACAGAAATAAACCGCCTTCTTCGTGAAGGTAAGGGTGGAAAGGCAGTGTAAGAGACTACCGCCGTTGTGGTAACAGAACGGGCACATGTAAACTCCATTCGAAGCAAGACCGAAACGAAAGCGATACGGCTGCCCGTCGTGCTTTCAGGTAGGTCGCTTGAGCCATCTGGCAACGGATGGCCTAGACAGATGATCACTCAACGACATAACCCGGCTTATCGGCCTGCTTGCAACAAAAAAGAAACGTCATTACGACGTTTCTTTTTTGTTATGTAATTATTTATTACGTTTGCCTCTGTATTTCTCTTCGCAGTATTTGCAGCGGTATACTTCTTTTTCAGGATCAGCAAGGATGAATACATGATCCAGCCCCTGCTCGATTGAAGTGATACAGCGAGGGTTTTTACATTTGATAACGTTTGTTATCTGTTTTGGAAGTTTCAGGATCCTTTTTTCGACGATCTTTTCATCTTTGATGATGTTTACGGTAATGTTGTGATCGATGAAACCGAGGATGTCCAGATCAAGGTTTTCAATCGGGCATTCTACTTTGATGATATCTTTGACACCCATCTTGTTGCTCTTTGCATTTTTGATGATTGCAACTGTGCAGTCAAGTTTGTCAAGTTTCAGGTCATGATAGATTGTCATGGCTTTGCCGGCCTTGATATGGTCAAGGACAAAACCTTCGTGAAGTGCTCCAACGTTTAACATTATACTTCCACCTCCAGTAATCTGAGAATCAGTGCCATACGAACATAGACACCGTACTGTGCCTGCTTGAAATATGCGGCACGCGGATCATCATCAACTTCAACGGCAATTTCATTTACTCGCGGAAGAGGATGAAGAATGTACATGTCCTTCGGAGCAAGTTCCATTTTCTGTTTGTCCAGTATGTAGAAGTCTTTCATGCGGACATAATCTTCTTCGTTAAAGAAACGTTCTTTCTGTACACGTGTCATGTAGAGAATGTCGAGTTTCGGAAGTGCATCTTCCAGACGTTCTACTTCTTCGAATTCCACATTGTGTTTCTCAAGGATATCTTCGCGGATATAGCTTGGTACGCGAAGTTCCTCCGGTGAGATCAGGACAAATTTAACATTTGAATAGCGAAGTACCAGAGCTTCGATCAGAGAATGAACGGTACGTCCGAACTTCAGGTCACCGCACAGACCGATGGTAAGATTGTCAAGTCTTCCTTTAAGGGAACGAATAGTAAGAAGATCGGTGAGTGTCTGAGTAGGATGCTGATGACCACCGTCACCGGCGTTGATAACAGGAATAGAAGATGCCATAGAAGCGACCAGCGGAGCACCTTCTTTCGGGTGACGCATAGCACAGATATCTGCATAACAGGAAACAACACGAATTGTATCGGCAACGCTTTCGCCTTTGGCTGCGGAACTGGAACCGGCTGATGAGAAACCTAAAACCTTGCCGCCGAGGTTCATCATAGCAGCTTCAAAACTTAATCGTGTACGTGTACTTGGTTCGTAAAAACAGGTGGCAAGTCGCTTATCATCGCAGACATGCGCGTATTTGACTGGATTTTTTTCGATGTCGCTGGCCAGTGTAAGAAGATCGTCGAGTTCTTCTTTTGTGAGGTCCAACGGGCTCATTAAATGTCTCATGTAATACCTCCCTTGTTGGTGCGGAAAATTGTAAAAATTCTCTCTTGCACAATCATATACTAGTGGAATCATTTTTTCAAGATGCTTTCGTAAGGATTTTTTCAAAAATCAATCCGGCTGCAAACCACAGCGGAGCATAATCAAGACGGATGATTCCGCGGTACTGAAATGCGGCACCGCTGTAGTCCCATGGACACATTTCAAACTCTTTCAGAATACTTCCACTGACAAATTCCACAAGATAAAAACCGAACATATAAAGCAGTCCCCGGCAGAAAAAAGGAAACGTGTAAATTCTGGCATACAGAGGGGCGATAACCGCTGCGCAGCCGTAGATGGGAAACATCAGAAGAGAAGTTTTGCCGTTCATGGTGCGCTGACCGGCGAGCAGAGAATGCAGTCCGGTCCAGAGTATTTCGAGACACCATCCGGCAGATCCGCAGAGGAAATAATTCGAGAGATTCTGATTCATGGCAGACCCTCCTGATCATGTAAAATTGTTGTAAAACTTTGATTCTAGTATGTCCCGGTCTTGAAAAAAAGATACGTAAATGCTATATTAACTAGTAATAAACAATTATCAGTATTAGGAGTACACAAAATGGATTATCAGCAAAGCAGAGCGTATGTAAAAGACGCGGATCAGTACGCGGGAGGCGCTCTGGATCTTACAAATATAAAAGAACTGATGAACCGGCTTGGGAATCCCCAGGATCGGTTAAAATACGTACACGTGGCAGGAACCAACGGCAAGGGTTCGGTGATCGCTTATCTGTATACCACTCTTTCAGATGCAGGATATCGTGTCGGAAGATATATTTCTCCTTCGGTATATTCTTACAGGGAGAAGATGGAAGTGGATGGCAGGGCAGTCAGCCGGGAAGCGTTTGCCGGATATATCACAAGGGTTGCTGCAGCAATTGAAGAAATGACAGAAGAAGGTCTTGCACATCCCACCCCATTTGAAATAGAAACGGCGGTGGCATTTTTATTTTTTGCAGAAGAAAAATGTGATCTTGTCATTCTGGAAGTCGGAATGGGCGGTGATCTGGATGCGACAAATATTATTAAAAATACGGTGCTTGCAGTTCTGGTTCCGATCAGTATGGATCATCAGGCTTTTCTTGGAAATACACTTGCCGAGATCACGCAGAAAAAGGCCGGTATCATCAAACCGGGCTGCAGTGTTGTGACGGTCGGACAGAGGCCGGAGACGATGGAAGTTATCCGGGAGGTATGCCGGGAAAAAGGAGCAGATCTGACCGAGACAGATTTAAGTTCTGCAAAAGCGGTTAAGGAAGACTTTGCCGGACAGACACTGGAGTACCGGGGAGAAACATATGAGCTTTCACTGGCAGGATCCTATCAGACAGAGAATGCAGCACTTGCACTGGACGCACTGGAGGTTTTGAATCATAAAGGCTATCCGACAACTGTCGAACAGCGTAAAAAGGGACTTAGAGAGACAAAATGGAACGGACGCCTGACGATCATCCACAGAGATCCTTTGTTTATTGTGGATGGGGCACACAATCCGGCAGCAGCAGATATGCTTGAAGATTCAGTTCGCAAATATTTTAAAGGACGAAATATGTACTTTATCATGGGCGTTTTCCGCGACAAAGATTATTCTTATATTATCCGGAAGTTATGTCCTTATGCAGAGCAGATCGTTACGATCGAGACACCGGATAACCCACGGGCACTGCCGGCGCAGGAACTGGCAGAAGCCGTGCGGGAGTGCAATCCACATGTACAGGCAGCAGAGAATATACAGGATGCGGTAAATAAGGTGTTTGCCATGGCAGACCGAGAGGATGTCATCCTTTCCTTTGGATCTCTTTCTTTTATCGGAGAGATCACAACAATTGTCAAAAACCGGGAGGAAAAGAACTTATGACAGATTTACAGGAATGCCGTAAAGAAATAGATATCATTGATAAGGAAATCTTACGGCTTTTTGAAAAAAGGATGAAAGTCTGCGAAAATGTTGCAGAATACAAGATACATACAGGCAAGAAGGTACTGGATCCTAAAAGGGAACAGGACAAAATCACGGTTCTTAAGGATTCTGCGCATGGTGAATTTAATGAACTTGGTGCACAGGAACTGTTTCAGCAGATCATGGCGATCAGCCGCAAACGTCAGTATCAGCTCCTGACAAAAAATGGTGTCGAAAATGACATCAAAGACTACAAGATGGTCGATGCACTGCCGCTGACCGGAGTCAATGTAGTATTTCAGGGTGTCGAGGGCGCATACAGCTATGCCGCCATGCGTGCATATTTTTCTGATGCGATCAACAGCTACCACGTAAAGACATTCCGCGATGCGATGGAAGAAGTTGCTTCCGGCAAGGCGGATTATGCAGTGCTTCCGATTGAAAATTCGACGGAGGGAATCGTGACAGATATCTACGATCTGCTTACAGAATATCAGCTCTATATTGTCGGAGAGCAGGGGATGAAAGTAGAACATGTACTGCTCGGCATTCCGGGAACTTCTCTTGAAGAGATCAAAACCGTTTATTCTCATCCGCAGGCACTTGCGCAGTGCAAAAAATATCTGGAAAGTCATTCGGACTGGAAAACTGTCAAGACCGAAAATACAGCAGGTGCAGCAAAGAAAATCCATGAAGAACTGGACAGAACACAGGCGGCAATCGCAAGCCGTGCAGCAGGAGAGCTTTACGGACTTTCTGTTATGGCGGAAAACATCTGCTATAATGAGGAAAATGTCACCAGATTTATTATTGTAAGTGCACATCCGGTTTACGAAAAGAGCGCAGCCAAAATCAGCGTAAGCTTCGAGCTGCCTCATGAGAGCGGAACACTTTATCATATGCTGTCACATTTTATTTATAACGGACTGAGCATGACAAAGATCGAATCCCGCCCGATCACCGGAAAGAAATGGGAATACAGATTTTTTGTAGATTTTGAAGGTAATCTGGAAGAACCGGCAGTCAAAAATGCACTCCGCGGTCTTGAAGCAGAGGCAAATCGAATGAGAGTACTTGGAAATTACGGACAGCAGGAGGAAGAATAAAATGACACGTGTAAAAGAATGCGTGCTCTATCGGGGATTTGAGCATGGAGATATACTGGACAAAATGACAGCACTTATGGATGCAAGTGAAAAATCAGCAGTCAATGCAAGCGAGATGGAAGAAGAATTTTATGAATGCGTCAACGGTCTGATCGAAATTGCAGGTTCTTATGGATTTACGGGAAATCTGTGGCACGATTATCTTACACTTCTTCTTGTAAATCATGAAAATGCATTCAGTACTGCGAGCGAGATCAGAGGTGCAATCGAAGGCAGTATCAATCAGCTTGCACTTCATGATTTTGCGATTTTTAAAGAACTCTATGATTTTGATCTGACAGTGCTGGACAAACTGTTCCATACATCCTGCTGTGGAATCCTCTGCAATTATGAAGCACCGCAGGATACCGGCAAAATGTTTAACAAACGTATCCGTGACCGTATCTGTGAGATGAGCAAAACACTGGCAGTTGCCAAAGATACTGAAGAATTTATGGTAGACATGGTCCAGTTTTACAAAGACTTCGGTGTAGGAAAACTCGGACTTCACAAAGCATTCCGCATTGACCATGATGAGAACGGCAGGGCAGTGATCGTACCGGTGACAAGGATCGCGCATGTACGTCTGGATGATCTGGTCGGCTATGAGATACCAAAACAGAAACTCATCGAAAATACAGAGGCATTTGTACGTGGAAGAAAGGCAAATAACTGTCTGCTGTTCGGTGATGCAGGAACAGGTAAATCTTCCAGCATCAAAGGTATCCTGAATCAGTATTATGATGAGGGACTGCGAATCATCGAAGTATATAAGCATCAGTTTGTAGATCTGAATCAGGTTATTGCCCAGATCAAAGACCGCAATTACAAATTTATTATCTACATGGATGATCTTTCTTTCGAAGAATTTGAGATTGAATATAAATATCTGAAAGCCGTGATCGAGGGTGGACTGGAACGCAAACCGGAGAATATTCTGATCTATGCGACAAGCAACCGCCGCCATCTCGTAAGAGAGCGTGCAGGGGATAAGCTGGAAGTAGGCGCAGATGACGATATCCATTCCTCCGATACCGTGCAGGAAAAGCTTTCACTGGTATATCGTTTTGGCGTTCGTATTTACTTTGGTGCGCCGGATCGCAAAGAGTTCCACATGATTGTCAAAACACTTGCGAAACGTAACGGAATCTCAATGCCGGAAGATCAGCTTCTTCTGGAAGCCGGCAAATGGGAAATTTCCCATGGCGGTCTGACAGGACGTACGGCGCAGCAGTTTATTGATCATCTTCTTGGAAAAGAGGAGACACAGGAAGCATAATAATTGGGAAGGAGCGGGAGTGTATGGCAATGACAACTTTTGCGGCGATCGACATAGGTTCTTATGAGATCAGTATGAAGATCTTTGAATTTTCGAAGAAGATCGGATTTCAGGAACTGAATGATGTCAGATATCGTCTGGAAATCGGTAAGGGGGCTTATTCCAGCGGCAGGCTGGAACCGGAAACAGTAGATACGATTTGCGTGATCTTAAAAGATTTCTCCGGCATGATGAAAGAATTTGGGGTAACAGATTATCGTGCATGTGCGACAAGTGCTTTTCGTGAGATTGTAAATCCGGTAATCGTGCAGGAACAGATCTTTCAGCGGACAGGGATCCGAGTCGAGATTTTAAGCAATGCCGAGCAGCATTTTCTGGGATACAAATCTATTGCTGCGATTGAATCCGGATTCAAAAAGATCATTCAGAAAGGAACGGCGATCCTTGATGTTGGTGGTGGTAATCTTCAGGTGTCTCTGTTTGACAAGGATGCGCTGGTAACGACGCAGAGTTTCAAGATGGGAAGCATGCGTATTCGTGAGCGGTTGAAAGAACTGGAAAAAACGACAACGCATTACGACCAGCTGATCAAGGAATTTATCCGTAATGATCTGACAGCCTTTCAGAGACTGTATCTGAAAGACCGGGATATCAAAAATGTGATCCTGATGGGTGATTTTCTGACAGATACGATCTTTCAGGAAGAACTCGAAGATCATATTATCACCAGCGAAGAATTTACAAAGAGTTACGAAAAGACGATTTACAAGACCGAGCATGCTCTGGCAGAGGAGATGGACATTGATCCGGAATATGCGTCACTTGTAATCCCGACAATGGTCATCTGCAAGAGCTTTCTGGAAATCTTTCAGGCGGAGTCTGTCTGGGTTCCGGGTGTTTCACTTCTGGATGGAATTGCTTATGACTACGGCGAAAAGAAAAAATTCATCAAAAGCGTCCATAATTTCGAAAATGATATTCTGGTGGCATCGCGAAATATTGCAAAGCGTTATTCTACCGGCAAAGACCATATCAAAGGTACGACGGATATCGCGCTGACTATTTTTGACAGCATGAAAAAAATTCATGGAATGGGAGCAAGAGAACGGCTGCTTCTGCAGATTGCGGTTCAGCTACATGACTGTGGCAAGTATATCAGTATGGCAGATGTGGCTGAGTGTTCCTACCGGATCATTATGGCGACGGAAATTATCGGACTTTCTACCGAAGAACGAAAGATCATTGCAAGTGCAGTGAGATACAATACAACAGAGTTTGTATATTGCGGAAATTATGACAGAGGACCGGGCATTGACAGGCAGCAGTATCTGCTTGTAGCAAAACTGACGGCAATCCTTCGGCTTGCCAATGCCATGGACCGCAGCCATTATCAGAAGGTTGAGGCACTGAGAGTGGTGCTGAAAGACCGTGAATTGCAGATGATCATTGATTCAAGCAGAGATATTTCTCTGGAACTTGGACTGCTTCGTGATAAAGTACAGTTCTTTGAAGAAGTTTTTGGCATTCGTCTGGTATTAAAGCGCAAACGCAGAGTGTGAGCGGCTGAGGAGGGAAAATATGGATTTTAGTAAATATGAAAAACCGGAATACTATGTAAACAGAGAATTAAGCTGGCTGAAATTCGATGAACGTGTTTTAAGTGAGGCAAGGGACAAAAATCTGCCATTATTTGAGAGACTGAAATTTTTGAGCATCACATCCTCAAACCTGGATGAGTTTTTTATGGTCCGTGTGGCATCTCTGAAAGATCAGGTGCATGCCGGCTATAAGAAAAAAGATATTGCCGGAATGTCTTCCGAGGAGCAGTTAAAGGAAATCAGCACACAGACCCATGAGCTGGTACGTGTACAGTACAGTACGTTCAACCGTTCTGTGCTTCCGGCACTGGAAAAGGTCGGCCTTCATCTGGTGGCAGAACACGAAAATCTGAATGATAAACAGGCAGAATTTGTAGACCGTTATTTTGAAGATAACGTTTATCCGGTACTGACACCGATGGCAATGGATTCTTCCAGACCATTTCCGCTGATCCGTAATAAGACACTGAATATCGGTGCACTGATTGCAAAGAAAAACAATAAAAAGCATACAAAAGAACTGGAATTTGCAACGGTTCAGGTGCCGTCCGTCCTTCCGAGAATCGTCGAGATCCCTTCAGTAAAGAAAGGTGAGAGAACGGTAATTCTTCTCGAAGAGATTATCGAGAGAAACATCGGCAAACTTTTCCTGAGCAATGATGTGGTCTGCGCACATCCGTACAGAATCATGCGAAATGCAGATCTTACGATTGATGAGGATGAGGCAGAAGATCTTCTGGTAGAAATCCAGAAACAGCTCAAGAAACGCCAGTGGGGCGAGGTGATTCGTCTTGAAGCAGAAGAAAAGATGGATAAACGTCTGCTGGACATTCTGAAAAAAGAATTCGAGATCAAAGATGCAGACATTTATAATATTCCGGGACCTCTGGATCTGACTATGCTGATGAAAGTTTACGGTCTGGATGGATTTGATGAGTACAAGAGCCCGAAATATACACCGGCACCGGTTCCGCAGTTCCAGAATGACAAAGATATCTTTGAAGTGATTCGTGAAGGCGATGTATTCCTGCATCATCCATATATGAGTTTTGATCCGGTTGTGGATTTTGTCCGTCAGGCGGCGAAGGATCCAGGCGTACTTGCAATCAAGCAGACTTTGTATCGTGTCAGCGGTCATTCCCCGATAATTGCGGCTCTCGCACAGGCTGCCGAAAATGGCAAACAGGTTTCCGTGCTGGTTGAACTGAAAGCACGATTCGACGAGGAAAACAACATTGTCTGGGCGAAAATGCTTGAAAAAGCAGGCTGCCATGTTATCTACGGTCTGGTAGGACTGAAGACACACAGCAAAATCACACTTGTGGTAAGAAGGGAAGAGACAGGCATCCGCAGATATGTACATCTGGCAACCGGTAATTATAATGATTCCACTGCAAAATTGTATACAGACTGTGGTATTTTTACCTGCGATGAACGTTTCGGTGAGGATGCAACTGCAGTCTTTAATATGCTTTCCGGATATTCTGAACCGAAGAAATGGAACCGCCTGATCGTAGCCCCGATTTGGATGAAGGACCGTTTCGTTCAGATGATCGAAAGAGAGGCCGAGCATGCAAAACAGGGAAAACCGGCAGAAATCACTGCAAAGATGAATTCACTTTGCGATCCTGCAATCATTGCAGCACTTTATTATGCATCTTCCTGTGGTGTGCAGATCAATCTGCTTGTCCGTGGAATCTGCTGCCTGAGAACTGGTATTCCGGGAATCAGTGAAAACATCCAGGTGCGATCAATCGTCGGAGAATTTCTGGAGCACAGTCGTATTTTCTATTTCAAAAATGATGGCATTGATGAAATCTATATGGGAAGTGCGGACTGGATGCCGCGAAATCTGGATCGAAGAGTGGAAATTGTCTTTCCGGTAGAGGACGAAAATATCAAAAAGGAAATTCTGCATGTGCTGGATCTTGAATTCCGCGACAATGTCAAAGCACATATTTTACAGCCGGACGGCACATACGAAAAACAGGATAAACGTGGCAAAACGCTTGTAAATTCCCAGATGGAATTCTGCAAAGAAGCACAGCAGAAAGCCAAAAAGCAGAAAAGAGAAGAAAAGAAGCATACTCGCGTCTTTATTCCGGCTGAACCGGTAGCTGATCCGGAGTAATTAAAACGAGAGGAAAGAGAAAATGAATAACGAAAAAGAAAGCTTTCTGAAAAGAAAGAACGTGATCATATCCTTCAAAAGATATGGCATTGATGCGATGGGGTCCATGGCACTTGGACTTTTTGCATCACTTTTGATCGGTACGATCATTAATACGATTGGGCAAAACGTCTGCCCGGGAAGTTTCGTATCAGAGAAACTGCTGGAAATCGGTGGTTATGCAACGAGTGTGACAGGTGCAGCTATGGCGCTTGCAATCGGATATGCCTTACAGGCACCGCCGCTTGTCATGTATTCTCTTTGTGCGGTCGGTGCGGCCTGCAATGCAATAGGCGGTTCAGGCGGACCACTGGCGGTATTTTTTGTCGCAGTGATCACCTGTGAGATCGGCAAATTGGTTTCCAAAGAGACGAAAATCGATATTATTGTAACTCCGGCAGTAACGGTTATTGTCGGTGTAGTACTGGCGATGCTGCTTGCACCAGTGTGCAAAAATATCTGTAATGCGCTTGGTGCATTTATCGGATGGGCAACTGACCTGCGTCCGTTCTGGATGGGCATGATCATTTCAGTAGTGGTAGGAATCGTACTGACACTGCCGATCAGTTCAGCGGCAATCTGTGCGGCTGTAGGCATCAGCGGCGGAGCCGTGCTTGCCGGACTTACAGACGGAAGTGTGACAGTGGAGATCTGGAATGGCCTTGCGCTGGCAGGTGGTGCGGCAACCGCAGGATGCTGTGCGCATATGCTTGGTTTTGCAATCTTGAGCTTTCCGGATAATGGAATCGGCGGTTTTGTGGCGCAGGGACTTGGAACTTCCATGCTTCAGGTACCGAATCTTATGAAAAAGCCGGTTCTCTGGCTCCCTCCTGTGATCACATCTGCAATTACAGGACCGATTGCTACCTGTGTGTTCCATATGAGAAATAACGGACCGGCAATCTCATCAGGAATGGGAACTTCCGGCCTGGTTGGACCAATCGGTGTTGTAACCGGATGGGCACAGATGCCGGAGGGATATCAGACAGGAGCATTTGAGTGGGCAGGCATGATCCTGATCTGTTTTGTGCTGCCGCTTGTGATCACCTGGGTGATCGGTAAGATTTTCCGTGCAAAAGGAATCATCAAGCCGGGAGATCTGAAGATTGATCTGGGCTGAAAATTGTCATAAAAATTGCTTTTTTAAAATTTTTTAAAAAAATTGAAAAAAAGGCTTGCATTTTCCGACTCGCTGATATATACTAAGCAAGTCGGTTGACGCAAGGCCAGTTGGTCAAGGGGTTAAGACGTCGCCCTCTCACGGCGAAAACACGGGTTCGATTCCCGTACTGGCTGCTATAAATATTTTACAGATAATCAGGATCGAGGTCCTGATTATTTTTTTGCCCTGAAATCGATTAAGATTAATATTTGACTTTTTCGGGGAAAATCATGTATGATAAAGAACAAATGTTTGAATGAGTAAAGTAAGAAAAGAAAGGAAAATAGACCGATGGCGAAAAAGGAAACCTACGATGCTGGGAGTATATCTGTTCTTGAAGGACTGGAAGCGGTACGCAAACGTCCGGGCATGTATATTGGAAGTGTATCCCGGAAGGGACTGAATCATCTGATCTACGAGATCGTGGATAATGCAGTAGATGAACATCTGGCAGGATACTGCAGCCTGATCAATGTAGTTCTGGAGAAGGACGGTTCCTGTACTGTAACAGACAACGGACGTGGAATTCCGGTAGATATGCACGAAAAGGGAATGTCTGCGGAGCGACTGGTGTTTACGACGCTTCATGCAGGTGGCAAATTCGATAATTCTGCTTATAAGACAAGTGGTGGACTTCATGGTGTAGGTTCTTCGGTAGTAAATGCACTTTCTACTTATCTGGATATTAAAGTAAGTCGTGATGGCTATGTACATCATGACCATTATCAACGGGGAGTTCCGACTCTTGAACTTGAAAACGGTCTCCTTCCAAAACTTGGCCGGACAAAAGAAACCGGAACCTGTATCAACTTTCTTCCGGATCCGGAGATTTTTGAGAAGACACGTTTTTCTGCGACAGATGTCAAGAGCCGTCTTCATGAGACTGCTTATCTGAATCCGGAACTGACGATCGTATTTGAGGATCTCAGAGGAACAGAACCGGTAAAAGAAGAATATCATGAACCGGAGGGCATCGTTGGCTATATCCGTGACATGAACCACAATACGGAATCACTTCATGAGCCTGTTTATCTGAAAGGCGAGGCAGATGGCATTCAGGTGGAAGTGGCATTTCAGTATACCAATGAGTTCCGTGAAAACGTACTGGGATTCTGCAACAATATCTACAACGCAGAGGGCGGTACACATCTGACCGGATTTAAGACAACGTTTACGACCGTTATGAATACCTATGCCAGAGAGATTGGTGTCCTCAAGGACAAAGATCCGAATTTTACAGGCGCTGATATCCGTAACGGAATGACTGCAGTTGTTTCTATCAAACATCCTGCACCTCGTTTTGAAGGCCAGACAAAGACAAAGCTGGATAATCAGGATGCAGCCAAAGCAACAGGTAAAGTGCTGGGCGAACAGCTGGTGCTTTATTTCGACCGTAATCTGGAAACATTGAAAACCATTCTGTCCTGTGCGGAAAAGGCTGCAAAGATTCGCAAGACGGAAGAACGTGCAAAGACCAACCTTCTTACAAAACAGAAATATTCCTTTGATTCCAATGGCAAACTTGCCAATTGTGAAAAAAAAGACCCGGCACAGTGTGAGATTTTTATTGTCGAGGGTGATTCTGCGGGCGGCTCAGCAAAGACAGCGCGTAACCGTAACTATCAGGCAATCCTCCCGATCCGTGGCAAGATCCTGAATGTAGAAAAAGCGACAATCGATAAAGTGCTTGCGAATGCTGAAATCAAAACCATGATCAATGCATTTGGCTGTGGCTTTTCCGAAGGGTACGGCAATGACTTTGACATCAGTAAGCTTCGTTATGACAAAATTGTGATCATGGCTGATGCCGATGTGGATGGTGCGCATATCTCTACCCTGCTCCTGACACTGTTTTATCGTTTTATGCCGGAACTGATTTATGAGGGACATGTGTATATTGCGATGCCGCCTCTTTATAAGGCCATGCCGAAAAAAGGTCCGGAAGAATACCTCTATGATGATAAAGCTCTGGAAAAATACCGTAAGACTCACAAACCGGGCAGTTTTACACTACAGCGCTACAAAGGTCTTGGAGAAATGGATGCAGAACAGCTCTGGGAGACAACTCTGAATCCTGAGACAAGAAGAATGAAACGTGTTGAGATCGAAGATGCACGTCTTGCTTCCAGCGTAACGGAAGTTCTGATGGGCAGTGAAGTACCTCCGCGTAAAGCATTTATCTATGAACATGCGGCAGATGCGGAACTTGATGTATAAGGTGGGAGAATGATATGGAAACAAAACAGGAAAATGTAATTCGTACCGATTATTCGGAAATTATGCAGAAATCCTATATTGATTATGCGATGAGTGTCATTATTTCACGTGCACTTCCGGATGTGAGAGATGGTCTGAAACCGGTTCAGAGAAGAACACTTTATGATATGTATGAACTGGGGATCCGTTATGACCGCCCATATCGTAAATGCGCCCGTATTGTCGGTGATACCATGGGTAAATATCATCCGCATGGTGATAGTTCCATTTATGATGCGCTGGTTGTGATGGCGCAGGATTTCAAGAAGGGCAGGACGCTGGTAGACGGACATGGAAACTTTGGTTCTATCGAAGGTGACGGAGCAGCGGCCATGCGATATACCGAAGCGCGTCTGGAAAAGCTCACGCAGGAAGTTTTTCTGAGTGATCTCGATAAAAACGTAGTGGATTTTGTGCCGAACTTTGATGAGACGGAGAAAGAACCATCCGTGCTTCCGGTTCGTATTCCGAATATTCTTGTCAATGGTGCTGATGGTATCGCGGTTGGTATGGCGACCAGTATTCCGCCGCACAACCTCGGTGAGGTGATCGATGCGGTCAAGGCTTATATGAAAGATAATACCATCAGCGTAAGAGGTTTGATGCGTTATATCAAAGGTCCTGATTTTCCGACTGGCGGTATTGTAGTAAATAAAGATGATCTGCGTAAGATTTACGAGACAGGAAGCGGTAAGATCCGTTTGAGAGGAAAAGTAGAAGTAGAGAAACTCAAAGGCGGCAAAAAGCAACTTGTTATTACCGAGATTCCGTATACCATGCTCGGAGCAAACATCGGCAAGTTTCTCAATGACGTGGCATCTCTTGTCGAGACAAAGAAGACGACCGACATTGTAGATATTTCAAACCAGTCTTCCAAAGAAGGCATCCGTATCGTGCTTGAACTGAAAAAAGATACCGATGTGGAAAACCTGACCAATATGCTGTACAAGAAGACTCGTCTGGAAGATACTTTCGGTGTTAATATGCTGGCAGTTGCAGACGGACGTCCGGAAACACTCAGCCTGAAACAGATCATCGAGTATCATGTAGATTTCGTCTTTGAGATCACCACAAGAAAATATCATACACTTCTGGACAAAGAACTGGAAAAACAGGAAGTGCAGGAAGGTCTGATCAAAGCCTGCGATGTTATTGACCTGATCATTGAGATCCTTCGCGGAAGCAAGAACCGTGAGCAGGTAAAGAAATGTCTGGTCGAAGGAATTACAGAGGGCATCAGGTTTAAATCAAAAGCAAGTGAAAAGGCGGCTGCGAAACTTTTGTTTACAGAAAGACAGGCAAATGCGATTCTGGATATGCGTCTGTATAAACTGATTGGTCTGGAAATCGAAGCGCTGCAGGCAGAATACCAGGAGACGATGAAAAATATCGCACTTTATAAAGATATTCTGGAAAACTATGATTCCATGGCGGCAGTGATCATAAAAGACATGGATGAGATCAAGAAAGAATATGGAAGAAAACGCCGTACGGCAGTCGAGAATGCAGAGGAAGCCGTTTACGAAGAAAAGAAGATGGAAGAGATGGAAGTCTGCTTCCTGATGGATCGCTTCGGCTATATGAAACTGATCGACCAAAATGCGTACGAACGAAATAAAGAAGCAATTCACAACGAAAGCAAATATGTCTTCAGCTGTATGAATACAGATAAGATCTGTATCTTTACAGACAAAGGCAAGATGCATACGATCAAGGCGGCAGATATTCCACTGGTACGCTTCAGAGACAAAGGTACTCCGGCAGATAACTTAAGCAATTACAACAGTGCAGAAGAACGGATGCTGTATGTGGCACCGGTCGGACAGATCCGCACAGACCGCCTGCTGTTTGTGACAAAGTCATCTATGTGCAAACTGGTAGAGGGCGCTGAGTTTGATGTGGCGAAACGTACGATCGCATCGACGAAACTTGCAGAAGATGATGAACTGATCTTTATAGGCGGTTCGGCGGAAATGGAGCAGATCGTATTACAGAGTCATGGTGGATGCTTCCTGCGTTTCCTGAAACAGGAGATTTCCATTATGAAAAAGACGGCCATTGGTGTGCGTGGAATGAAACTTGCCGGCGATGACTATCTGGAACATGCATATCTTCTGGCGGGACATCAGGAATATACGATCACTTATCATGACAAAGAATATTCCCTGAACAAAGTGCGTCTGGCAAAACGTGATACAAAGGGTGTAAAGCCCAGAATATAAAAAACTCCTTGCTTTTCATCAGTGATGGTGATATGATAGGGATAACATGATAACGGATAAACAAGAGAGTGGGCTTCGGTCCACTCTTTTTGCGAGATAATCCGGATGTGCGAAAGGCAGGTGTAAAAATGAGCAGACGGGATGAATATGAACAGAAAGCAGAAGCTTTGCTTTTACCGATCGTAGAGCGAGAGGGATTCGAGCTTGTAGATGTAGAATACGTAAAAGAAGCAGGTAACTGGTATCTTCGCGGATACATTGACAAACCGGGCGGAATCACGGTCAATGACTGTGAGGCAGTCAGTAGGGCATTCAGCGACAAACTGGATGAAAACGATTTTATTGAAGACAGTTATATTATGGAAATCAGTTCGCCGGGTCTTGACAGACCACTGAAAAAAGAAAAGGATTTTGCCAGAAGCATGGGCAGACTGGTAGAAGTCCGGACATATCGTCCAATCGACAAACAGAAAGAATTCTGTGGTGTTCTGGATGCATATGATGAAAACAGTGTTACGATCAATGAGGACGGTGTCTTACGCACATTTGAAAAGAAGGACATTGCCCTGATCCGACTGGCAATTGAATTTTAGGTACGATTCAGATATGCTTTGATAAAATGAGGAGGAAATAAAAAAAATGAACAAAGAGTTAATGGAAGCGCTGGATATCCTGGAAAAAGAAAAAAATATCAGCAAGGATACATTACTGGGAGCTATCGAGCAGTCCCTGATCCAGGCTTGCAAGAACCATTTCGGTAAAGCAGATAATGTGCATGTGACAATTAATCCGGAAACCTGCGATTTCAGCGTTTATGCAGAGCGTGAGGTTAAGGAATTCGTAGAAGATCCTGCAATGGAGATTTCACTGGTAGAAGCACAGAAGCTTAATACCAATGCAGAAATTGGTGATATCATTAAAGTAGAGATCCATTCCAAAGAGTTTGGACGTATCGCAACACAGAATGCAAAGAATGTTATCCTTCAGAAAATCCGTGAAGAAGAACGTAAAGTTCTTTATGATCAGTATTTCGGAATGGAAAAAGAAGTTGTTACCGGTATCGTACAGCGTGTGATGGGCAAGAACGTCAGCGTAAACCTCGGTAAGGCAGACGGTGTCCTCAGTGAAAACGAGCAGGTAAAAGGTGAAGAATTCAAACCAACCGAGAGAATCAAGGTTTATATCCTTGAAGTTAAGGATACACCGAAGGGACCACGTATTCTTCTTTCCAGAACTCATCCGGGACTGGTAAAACGTCTCTTCGAATCTGAAGTTGCAGAAGTGAAAGACGGAACTGTTGAGATCAAGAGCATTGCCAGAGAAGCAGGCTCCCGTACAAAGATCGCTGTATGGAGCAATGATCCGGATGTAGATCCGGTTGGTGCATGTGTTGGTATGAACGGTGCCAGAGTAAACTCCATCGTAGAGGAACTCCGCGGTGAAAAGATTGATATCATCAACTGGGATGAAAACCCGGCAATCCTGATCGAGAATGCACTGAGCCCGGCGAAAGTAATCGCTGTTATGGCAGATCCGGACGAAAAGACAGCACTGGTAGTCGTTCCGGATTATCAGCTTTCTCTTGCAATCGGTAAAGAGGGACAGAATGCACGTCTGGCAGCCCGCCTGACAGGATTCAAGATTGATATCAAGAGCGAGACACAGGCAAGAGAATCCGGTGAGCTCTATGATTATGATGATGAAGATGAGTACTATGATGAGGACGAGTACAGCGAAGAAGATACAGAAGAAACTGCTGAAGATACAGAAGCAGAAGAAGCTGTTTCCGAAGAGCTGACAGAAGAATAATCTATGGCTACAAAAAATAAAACACCTCTGCGTCAGTGTACCGGATGCAGAGAAATGAAAAGCAAAAAAGAAATGATCCGAGTACTGAAGACCCCGGAAAATGAGATCGTGCTGGATGCGACCGGAAGAAAGAACGGCAGAGGGGCATATGTCTGTCTGTCACAGGAGTGTCTGGAAAAAGCAGTCAAAAGCCGTGGGCTCGAACGCTCATTGAAGATGGCGGTACCGGCTGAGGTCTACGAAGACCTGAAAAAGGAGTTAGCTAATATTGAAAAACAACAATAAAGTGTTATCACTGGTTGGTCTTGCAACAAAAGCGGGCAAGATTGCCAGCGGTGAATTTTCTACAGAAAAATCTGTAAAGACCGGCAAAGGATTTCTGGTTCTGGTAGCGGCTGACGCATCAGAAAACACCAGAAAGAAATTCAGTAATATGTGTGAATTTTATGAAGTTCCGATTTACTTCATCGCAAATAAAGAAGAACTCGGAAAATTCTGCGGAAAAGAATTTCGTGCCAGTCTGGCGGTACAGGATGAAAACTTTGCGAAAGCAATGATGAAAGAACTTGCGAAAACCGAAAAGTAAGAATGAAAACTGGTTTTGATTCATTGACGTAAAGGAGGAACCAATGTGCCGAAGATCAAAGAGCAAGAACATGTCAGAATAAAAGAAAAATCAACACAAGAGGGAAAGGAGCAGATTACCAAGGTGGCAGATGAAAAGATGGTAACAACGAAGGCGGAAGCAGAAAAGACAGAGGCTCCCAAAAAGAAAAAAAATATTATTCGCGTATATCACGCACAGAATGCCAGTGACGGAGGCAAAAACAGACCGAAACGTCCGGCATCAGATAAAAAACCGGCTGCAAGACCGCAGCAGAGAACACAGGCAGCAAAACCGGCTGAGACAGTAGCTCAGAAACCGGCAGCAGAAACTACTGCACCGAAGAAACCGCAGAGTACTCCGGTACAGGAAACACCGACAGCTAAGAAACCGGCTGAGAAACCGGCAGCAGAAGAAGCTCAGACTCAGGCAAGACCGCAGAGAAGCGAGCAGGGTGGCTATAATAACAACAGAAACCAGAACCGCCCGAACAGAGATAATCGTGAGAATCGTGGAGATAACCGCGGTGATAACAGAGGAAACCGTGATTTCCGAAACAATGGAGACAAAAGACCATCTGACCGTGGACCGCAGGGCAACCGTAACGGTGGTGGCCGTCCGCAGAGACAGGGAGAAGGCCGTCCGCAGAGACAGGGAGAAGGCCGTCCGGCACGTCAGGGTGAAGGCAATGGCCGTCCAATGAGAGGTAATGGCCGTCCGCAGCAGGGTGGTCAGGGAAGACCAGGACAGGGCGGAAACGGAAGACCGGACAACAGAGGTGAAGGACGCTTTGGCGGAAATAACCGTGGCGGACAGAGAGCCGGCGGCGGAAGAAGAGATAATGATGCCGTATTCACACCGGAACTGACAAAAACATCCAAGGACAGCAAGAGAGAGCGTGACAGAGAGAATAAGAACAAAAAGAAAGATTTTGAGAAAAATTCCGGTGCAGGTCACAACAGACCGAATCAGGGCGGAAGAAGAAATCTTTCCAGAATTCCGAAAGCTCTTCAGAAACCTGCTCCTCAGCCAAAACAGGAAGAGAAGAAACCAGAAGTAAAAGAGATCACTCTTCCGGAGAAAATGACAATCCGCGAGCTTGCAGAAGCAATGAAGATGCAGCCGTCTGTAATTGTTAAGAAGCTCTTTATGGAAGGCATCATGGTAACTGTAAACCATGAGATCGATTTCGAAAAAGCACAGGAAATTGCACTTGACTACGATATCATTGCAGAACCGGAAGAAAAAGTAGATGTGATCGAAGAACTTCTGAAAGAAGAAGAGGAAGACGAATCCACAATGGTTTCCAGACCGCCGGTTGTCTGCGTTATGGGTCACGTTGACCATGGTAAGACATCCCTTCTGGATGCAATTCGTAATACACATGTAACAAGAGGCGAGGCAGGTGGAATCACACAGCACATCGGTGCCTCTGTTGTTGAAATCAACGGACAGAAGATCACTTTCCTTGATACACCGGGACATGAAGCATTCACAGCAATGCGTATGCGTGGTGCAAACTCTACTGATATTGCGGTACTCGTTGTTGCGGCTGATGATGGTGTCATGCCACAGACTGTTGAGGCTATCAGCCATGCAAAAGCAGCAGGTGTAGAAATCATTGTTGCAATCAACAAGATTGATAAACCAAGTGCAAACATTGAAAGAGTAAAACAGGAACTTTCTGAATATGAACTGATTCCGGAAGACTGGGGCGGAAGCACCATCTTCGTACCGGTATCTGCACATACAGGAGAAGGAATTGATACACTGCTTGAGATGATCCTTCTTTCAGCAGAAGTACTTGAACTGAAAGCGAACCCGAACCGTGCAGCCAGAGGTCTTGTTATCGAGGCTCAGCTTGACAAAGGTAAAGGTCCTGTTGCAACGATCCTTGTACAGAAGGGTACTCTTCATGTAGGTGACTTTATTGCAGCAGGCGCATGTAGCGGTAAGGTACGTGCAATGATGGATGACAGAGGAAGACGTGTCAAAGAAGCAGGACCGTCCACACCGGTTGAGATTCTTGGTCTTGGTGATGTGCCGAATGCAGGTGAGATCCTGATGGCATTCCCGAGTGACAAAGAAGCGAAAAACTTTGCGGCAGCATTTGTTACCGAGAATAAGAAACACCTCCTTGAAGAAACAAAAGGCAAACTTTCTCTTGATAATCTCTTTGATCAGATTCAGGCAAGTGATCTGAAAGAACTGCCGATCATCGTCAAAGCAGATGTACAGGGTTCTGTAGAAGCCGTGAAACAGAGTTTGATCAAACTTTCTAATGAAGAGGTTGTTGTTCGTGTGATCCACGGCGGTGTAGGCGCAGTCAATGAATCCGACGTATCTCTGGCAGCAACTTCCAATGCGATCATCATCGGATTTAACGTTCGTCCGGATGCGATGGCAAAACAGCTTGCAGATCAGGAAGGCGTAGATCTTCGTCTTTACAAAGTTATTTATCAGGCAATCGAAGATGTGGAAGCAGCAATGAAAGGTATGCTTGATCCGGTATTTGAAGAAAAAGTTATCGGTCATGCAGAAGTACGTCAGCTCTTCAAGGCATCCGGTGTCGGTACGATCGCAGGAAGCTATGTTCTGGATGGTATTTTCCAGAGAAACTGCAAAGTACGTATTACAAGAGAAGGCGATCTGGTATTTGAAGGTGAGCTTGCATCTCTGAAACGATTTAAAGATGACGTTAAAGAAGTAAAAGCAGGATACGAATGTGGTCTTGTATTTGACGGATTCAACGATGTCAAAGAAGAAGATAAAGTAGAAGCGTATATCATGGTAGAAGTGCCAAGATAGGAGTAGATCATAAATGAGAAAAAACAGCATTAAGAATACAAGGATCAATGGGGAGGTTCAGAAGGAACTCAGTTCCATCATCCGCGGAGAAATCAAAGATCCGCGGATTCACCCGATGACCTCTGTCATGGCTGTGGAAGTGGCTCCGGACTTAAAAACCTGCAAGGCATATATCAGTGTGCTGGGCAATCAGGACGCAAAGGAAGCTACGATCAGGGGACTGAACAGTGCGGAAGGATATATCCGCCGCCAGCTTGCCAGAAACCTGAACCTTCGAAATACACCGGAGATTCGTTTTATTCTGGACGAATCGATCGAATATGGTGTAAATATGTCAAAACTGATTGACGATGTTGCAAAAAGAGATGCTTCTTTGGGCAAGCCTGAGGAAGAATAAGAGGAATGACCATGAAAAATATAGCAGAAGTACTGGAAGGTGTAAAAACTGTCGGGATTGGCGGACATATCCGTCCGGATGGCGACTGTGTCGGCTCCTGTATGGCGCTGTACCTGTATATCAGAACATATTTTCCGGATATTGATGTGACCGTTTATCTTGATCATCCGAAGCCAATCTTCGGACATATTGAATGTATCGATGAAATAAAAACAGAGGCAGATGACAGCGTATATGACCTCTTTATTACCTGTGATGTCAGTGCCAGAGACCGTCTGGCACTTGCAGGTAATCTTTTTGAAAACGCAAAGAAGACTGTCTGCATCGACCATCATGTGAGCAATCCGGGATTTGCGGATATCAACTATGTTCAGGGAGATATCAGTTCCTGTTGTGAGGTGCTGTACGGAATCCTCGATTCTGAGAAGGTAACACTTCCGATCGCAACCGCAATCTACACAGGAATGGTGCACGACACCGGTGTATTCCAGTATTCATCTACTTCACCGGAGACCATGCGCATTGCCGGTGAGCTGATGAAGACCGGAATTCCGTTCAGCAGGATCATTGATGAATCTTTCTATCAGAAAACATATATTCAGAATCAGGTTATGGGACGTGTGCTTGCAGAAAGCATCCTTCTCCAGAACGGTACATGCATTATTGGCTATCTGCGAAGAAGAGATATGGATTTCTACGGTGTTGAGGGCAGTGATCTGGATGGTATCGTAAGTCAGCTCCGCCTTACAAAAGGAGTAGAAGTTGCAATGTTTATTTATGAGACAGAGACACAGACATTCAAAGTTTCTCTTCGCTCGAATGGCAAAGTGGACGTAAGTAAAGTTGCTGTTTTCTTTGGCGGCGGCGGACATACAAGGGCAGCAGGATGTGATCTGCATGGCTCTATGTACGATGTGATCAATAATATCACGGCAGAGATTGAACGACAGCTGGCTGAGGAGGAAGACGCATAATGGATGGCGTACTGAATATCCGCAAAGAAAAGGGTTTTACTTCCTTTGATGTTGTTGCGAAACTGCGCGGAATCCTCCATATGAAAAAAATCGGACATACAGGGACACTGGATCCGGAAGCAGAAGGTGTGCTTCCGGTAGTCCTTGGCAAAGCGACCAAACTCGTAGATCTTCTGACTGATAAGCAGAAGACATATGAGGCGCTTATGCATCTGGGGCTGGAGACTGATACACAGGATATGACAGGAACCGTTCTCTGTGAGAAAACTGTTGAAGTGTCAGAAGAGGAAGTCGAGGCTGTGATTCGGGGATTTGTCGGAGAATACAAGCAGATTCCGCCGATGTACTCTGCTCTGAAAGTAGATGGCAAAAAGCTCTATGAGCTTGCACGCGAAGGCAAAACCGTGGAGCGTAAGGCAAGGACGGTTCATTTCTATGAAATTGATATAAAAGAAATAAATCTTCCATATGTTCGTTTTTCTGTTACGTGCAGTAAGGGAACTTACATCCGTACGCTCTGTCATGATATCGGGCAGAAGCTTGGATGCGGTGGCTGCATGGAAGAACTGATCCGTACCAGATCCGGGAATTTCACATGGGAAGACAGTATGACGCTTGCAGAAGTAGAAGAGGCAGTCAAAGATGGTACGATTGAAGACCGGGTGATCCGTATCGGGCAGGTACTGAAAGATTATCCGGAAATTTTTTGTACACGGGAAGGTGACCGCCTTCTTGAAAACGGAAATGCCCTTACGGAATATTTTGTAAAAGGCAGCCACAAAGAAGGATGGGTTCGAATGTGTGACAGTCAGGGCGAATTTAAAGGGATTTATCAGTGGGATGAGGCAAAGAACCGCTATCAGCCCCAGAAGATGTTTTTGTAGGCAGGAGTAACAGCATAATATGGAATACGTAAAACTGAATGGACAATTTCCAAAACTTGGCAGAAGTGCAGTGACACTTGGCAAATTTGATGGTATCCATCGTGGACACAGGAAATTGATCCGGACGATTCTGGAGCGCAAAAAAGAATATGGTGAACTTGCTGTGGTGATGGCATTTATCTCTGACAGACAGACGATCCTTACTTCCGAAGAACGACAGACATATCTCGAAAAGATGGGAGTTGATGTTCTTCTGGAGTGTCCGCTGAATGATGAGATCAAACATATGAAAGCCGAAAATTTTATCCGCCAGATCTTAAAAGGTGATCTGCAGGCAGAGTGCGTGGTTGTTGGTGAGGATTTCCGCTTTGGATATGAACGCAGGGGAACACCGGAGCTTTTGCAGAAATTCGGTGAAAAATATGAATACGAGACTGTTGTCATTTCGAAAGAGATGGAGGGAAACCGCAAGGTCAGCAGTACCTATATCCGTGAAGAACTAAAAAAAGGCAACATGGAAAAGATACAGGATCTTCTCGGAAGACCTTTTTGCGTTTCTGGCAGAATTGAACATGGCCGGGGGCTGGGACACAGGGATTTCTTTCCTACTACAAATATCATTCCTCCAAAGTCGAAGCTGATGCCGCCAAACGGAGTGTATGTCACGATGTCTCATTTTGAAGACGGAGATTATCCGGGAATCACCAATGTCGGATACAAACCGACGGTCGGAGAGAGTTTTCTTGGTGTGGAGACGAATCTGTTTGACTGTGATCGGGATCTTTATGGCAGGGAATGTACCGTGGATTTTTATAAATATACCCGCCCGGAACAGAAGTTTACTTCGTTTGAAGCGCTAAAGGCGCAGATTCGGAAAGATATTCAGTCCGGCAAAGAATATTTTCAGAATGAGAATATTTCACAAAAAACTTTGCGCTTTGAATCAAAATAATTATTTACACGTCATTTGTTTTATGCTATACTAGTCGAGGTGTAAATCAGCCCATATTCAGAGATTGGAATCTCCAACCGTTTCTTAATATGTGGCGGTTCATTAATTATTAAATTATTTTAAGGAGGAAATCAGAATGATTTCAAAAGAAAAAAAACAGGCAATCATGAAAGAATATGCAAGATGTGAAGGCGACACAGGTTCACCGGAAGTACAGGTTGCAGTTCTTACAGCAAGAATTCAGGAACTGACAGAGCATTTACAGACACATCACAAAGATCATCACTCCAGACGCGGTCTGCTGAAGATGGTTGGACAGAGACGTGGACTTCTGGCATACCTGAAGAAAACAGACATCGAAAGATACCGTGCACTGATTGAAAAATTAGGTTTAAGAAAATAATTAGTATGCGGACGGGGCGGATAACCATCCGCCCCATTTTTGCATATAAAAACATCTGAACCTGTCAGACACAAAATTCCAAAAAACAATAACAGAAGTTATTTCCGAGACTACTGAAAAGCTCATTGCGGCCAATGGTTTTTTCAGTTGTTTCGGGCTTCTGTTTACAATGTCAAACACAGATTTTAAAGGAGAAAAAGTATGTACAAAAGTTATTCTATGGAATTAGCCGGCAGAACGCTGACTGTAGATATCGGTCGTGTTGCAAAGCAGGCAAATGGTGCAGCACTGATGCATTACGGTGACACTACTGTACTTTCCACAGCAACAGCATCCAAAGAGCCGAGAGAAGGAATTGATTTCTTCCCTCTGAGCGTTGAATACGAAGAAAAAATGTATGCAGTGGGCAAAATCCCGGGTGGATTCAATAAGAGAGAAGGAAAGGCAAGCGAGCATGCAATCCTGACTTCCCGCGTTATCGACCGTCCGATGCGTCCGCTGTTCCCAAAAGATTACAGAAACGATGTTACTCTGGTAAACATGGTTATGTCTGTAGATCCGGAATGCAATCCGGAAATCCCGGCTATGCTTGGTTCTTCCATTGCAACCTGTATTTCAGATATTCCGTTTGATGGTCCATGCGCAACTACACAGGTAGGTCTGATCGATGGCGAGTTCATCATCAACCCGTCACTTGCTCAGAAAGAACTTTCTGATCTTCAGCTTACTGTTGCTTCTACCAGAGAAAAAGTTATCATGATCGAAGCCGGTGCAAATGAAGTTCCGGAAGACACCATGATCGAAGCAATTTACAAAGCACATGATGTAAACCAGGAGATTATCCGTTTTATCGATAAGATTGTTGCAGAGTGCGGCAAAGAAAAACATCTTTATGCTTCCTGTGCAGTTCCGGAAGAACTGTTTGAGGCAATCAAAAAGATTGTTCCTTCTGAAGAAATGGAAGAAGCTGTATTCACAGACGACAAACAGACAAGAGAAGAAAATATCCGTGAGATTACTGCAAGACTTCAGGATGCATTTGCAGACAATGAAGAATGGCTGGCAGTTCTCGGCGAGGCTGTATACCAGTACCAGAAGAAGACTGTACGTAAGATGATCCTCAAAGATCACAAACGTCCGGACGGTCGTCAGATCACACAGATCCGTCCTCTGGCTGCAGAAGTAGACATCATCCCGAGAGTTCATGGTTCCGCAATGTTCACGCGTGGACAGACACAGATCTGTACAATGACAACTCTGGCTCCGCTTTCCGAAGCACAGAGAATCGACGGACTGGATGAATTCGAAACATCCAAGAGATATATGCACCACTACAACTTCCCGTCCTACTCTGTAGGTGAGACCAAACCGTCCAGAGGACCGGGACGTCGTGAGATCGGACATGGAGCACTGGCTGAGCGAGCTCTCGTACCGGTACTTCCGTCAGCAGAGGAATTCCCGTACGCAATCCGTACAGTATCTGAGACATTCGAATCCAACGGTTCTACTTCTCAGGCAAGTATCTGTGCATCTACCATGTCTCTTATGGCAGCAGGTGTACCGATCCGTAAACCGGTTGCAGGTATTTCCTGTGGTCTGGTAACAGGTGCTACAGATGATGATTACATCGTTCTGACAGATATCCAGGGTCTGGAAGACTTCTTCGGAGATATGGACTTTAAGGTTGCAGGTACACATGACGGTATCACTGCAATTCAGATGGATATCAAGATCCATGGCCTGACAAGACAGATTGTAGAAGAAGCAATCCGCAGAACAAAAGAAGCAAGAGAGTACATCCTCACAGAGGTTATGGAAAAATGTATCGCAGAGCCTCGTGATCATGTAAACAAATATGCACCGAAGATCGTCCAGATCCAGATCGATCCTCAGAAGATCGGTGATGTAGTAGGTCAGAGAGGAAAGACCATCAACGCGATCATCGAGCGTACAGGTGTACAGATTGACATTACAGATGAAGGAGCAGTATCTATCTGCGGTGTTGACCAGCACGGTATGGATGAAGCAAAGAAAATGATCAAGACGATCGCAACAGATTTCGAAGCAGGACAGATTTTTGAAGGTACTGTTGTAAGCATCAAAGAATTCGGTGCATTCGTTGAGTTTGCTCCTGGCAAAGAAGGTATGGTTCATATCTCCAAGATCAGCGATCACAGAATCAACCGTGTAGAAGATGTTCTGACTCTTGGTGACAAGGTAAAAGTGATCTGCCTTGGTAAAGACAAGATGGGAAGAATGAGTTTCAGTATTAAGGACGTACCGGAAGAAGCATAAATATGAGATATCATAATATAACCAAAGATGATATGCTGAACGGAGACGGGCTTCGGGTTGTTCTGTGGGTTGCCGGTTGCAATCACTGCTGCCGGGATTGCCAGAACCCGATCACCTGGGATCCAAATGGTGGACTTGCATTTACAGAAGCGGAGGAAGCCGAAATATTTACAGAGCTGGATAAAGATTATATCAGTGGGATCACTTTCTCAGGAGGTGATCCACTGCATCCATCGAACATTTCAGCAGTTACTGCTTTTGCGAAAAAAATCCGTGAAAGATATCCGGACAAGACAATCTGGCTGTATACCGGCTCTACATGGGAAGAAATTCAGAATGAAGCAGTTGTACAGTATCTGGATGTCTGTGTAGATGGAGAGTTTCAGGCTGACAAAGCAGATACCTCTCTTCGATGGAAAGGCTCTTCCAATCAGCGTGTCATTAATGTTCCCGCGACACTTCGCGAGGGAAAAATTGTTTTACATTGTGCAAATTAAGCAAGTTTAATTTGCAGATCAAAAGCAAAATACCTGTTATATAATGAGGCACAGGAGGAAGCATGAGACGAATCGCAAAATTTCATAAAGTAAGTCCTGCACAGTTTGCAAAGGACTGGAAAGATACTTTTCCGACAGCAGATGAGAAAGAAATTTTATCTGTTTACGAAAACATCCGTCTTCCATTAAGGGCAACCGCCGGAAGTGCCGGATATGATTTTTTTGCCCCTGTTGATATTACACTGGCCCCGGGAGAGACTGCAAAGATCCCGACTGGTATCCGCGTGGAAATGGAACAGGACTGGGTACTGAAATGTTACCCGAGAAGCGGACTTGGATTCAAATTCCGTCTCCAGTTAAATAATACAGTGGGAATCATTGACAGTGATTATTTCTATTCGGATAATGAAGGTCATATTTTCTCAAAGATCACAAATGACAGCAACGAAGATAAAACTGTCAGTATTGCAGCCGGTACAGGCTTTATGCAGGGAATCTTTGTAGAGTATGGAATCACGGTAGATGATGAAGCAACCGGAGTCCGCAATGGTGGATTCGGAAGCACCACAGAAAAGAAATAAGACGTAATTAAAATGGAGGTTTCAGCCGATAATGGCGGAAACCTCCGTTTTCTTTAATATAAAATAAATTATTCGAGCGGTGCACCGGCAGCTTCTGCTTTACGTGCATTGTCCAGCACGATATCAAAAGCTTCGGCAGCTTTTGCATATTCGTCATCGGATTCGATGTTTGCAAGGATCGGATCACCTTTCTCGGTACGGGAGAATTTGTAAAGATAAACTTCTCCGTCCTGATTCTGTCCGTTTTCGTCAAGTGGAAGCAGGGCAATATATTCCTGGGCATCTACCGGGAAGACAGTCAGAATTGCGCATTCGATCTCTGTGTTATCGTCCAGAGTCAGGGTGATGGTATTATGGCTTTCGGTGGAAGAATTGCTGCCGCAGTCCAGTCCGCAGGAAGCACAGTCGCTTGGCGTACAGCCATTTTTCAGTTCGTCACTCATTTGATTTTCCTCACTTTGTTTTCATTATCAGTCTATTTTAACAGATAACAGAAGCGAATACAACGGGAAAGCAAAAATGCCGGAGAAAAGACAGAGAAAATGCGTGAGAAGAAAATAAAAAAATGTGTTTAAACTGTATCGTGAATCATGTATAATGGAAATATCAGACATTTGATCGATTTGAAGGAGTAAATGAGACAATGAAATTGATTTCATGGAATGTAAATGGAATCAGAGCCTGTATTACAAAGGGTTTTGAGGATAGATTTAAGGAGCTGGATGCAGATATTTTCTGTCTGCAGGAGACGAAATGCCAGCAGGGACAGGTTGAGCTGGAGCTTCCGGGGTATCACCAGTACTGGAATTATGCGAACCGCAGAGGGTATTCCGGCACAGCCGTATTTACAAAGAAAGAGCCATTGTCGGTAGTAAATGGAATCGGGATAGAAGCGCACGACAAAGAAGGTCGTGTGATCACACTTGAATTTGAAGAATTTTATTTTGTTACAGTATATACACCGAATTCCCAGAGTGAACTGCGTCGCCTGGAATACAGAATGGAATGGGAACGGGATTTTCTGGCCTATCTTCTGAAATTGCAGGAAAAGAAGCCTGTGATCTGCTGTGGTGATATGAATGTGGCGCATCAGGAAATCGATCTGAAGAATCCGAAGACCAACCGCAAAAATGCAGGTTTTACCGATGAAGAACGAGCATGCTTTTCACGTATGCTGGAAAGCGGATTTGTTGATACTTTCCGCTATTTCTATCCAGATAAAGAAGGAATCTATTCCTGGTGGTCTTATCGCTTTAAGGCACGTGAAAAGAATGCAGGATGGAGAATCGATTATTTTATTGTATCTCCGTCGTTGAAAGACAGACTTCAGGATGCATCGATTCATACAGAAATTATGGGCTCAGATCATTGTCCGGTAGAACTGGATATTGATTTTGAGAAATAATGGATCTGAGCGAAATAAAGTGACAAGGAGAACCGGGAATGGAAAAAAAGAACAGAATCTGTGCGTATAAGGGAGATCCGGTAGTCCCCGGTGTAAACAAAAAGAAAAACGGCATTAATTTTGCAGTGGAGGTTCCAGGTGATACAGAAGCTTCACTGGTATTATATCGAAAGGGGGCTGCGGAACCGGAAACAGAGTTTCCTTTTACAGAGGAGTATCGCACCGGCAGGATGTGTGCGATGCTGGTAACCGGGTTGAGACCGGAACGATATGAATACAATTTCCGCATAGATGGAAAAATCGTACAGGATCCTTTTGCTTGCGTAATCCGTGGGCGCGAGAAATTTGGTGCGCCGTTATCGAAAGATGAACATGAGGTTCGCTGTGCATTTCTTTCAGAAAAAGAATATGACTGGGAGGGCGACACCGCACCGGAGATTCCGTACAGTGAAATGATCCTTTACAAAATACATGTACGTGGATATACCAGACAGGCGAAGCTTGCACTTCGAAAAAGAGGTACTTTTGCAGGACTTACTGAGATGATTCCGTACTGGAAAGAGCTTGGGATCAATGCGGTAGAACTGATGCCGGCATATGAATTTCAGGAATGTGTACAGGCAGATTATGCTGTGAATCTGGCAGTTCGTAAGAAATCCGATGACAGAATAAATTACTGGGGATATACCAGGGGATTTTATTTTGCACCGAAAGAATCTTACTGTGCTACGAAGGAACCGGACAGAGAGTTTCGCGATATGATCCGGGCATTGCACAAAGCAGGGATCGAGTGCATTATGGAAATGTATTTCCCTAAGGGAACACCTTCTTTGCAGATGATACGCTCACTGTGGTTCTGGAAACTTTATTATCATGTAGACGGTTTTCATCTGCTGGGAGATGGGGTGCAGCAGGATGTGATCGAGCGTGACCCAATCCTTTATGGAACAAAAAAGCTGTTTTCAAATGTTTCAGGGGAAGCAGATGCAGAAAATATGCTTGCAGAATATAATGCCGGATTTATGCTGGATATGAGACGTTTCCTTAAGAGTGATGAAGGAATGATCTCCGGCGCAGAGTTCCATGTGCGAAGAAATACCGGGAATTTTGGTACAGTAAATTATATGGCGGCGCAGGATGGTTTTACGCTGTATGATACTGTTTCTTATAATTATCGCCACAATGAAGCCAATGGCGAGGATAACCGGGATGGCAGTGAATTTAATTATTCATGGAACTGCGGAGTAGAAGGCAGTACGCGAAAGACGGCGGTACGCAGGATGAGAGAACAGCAGATGCGTAATGCGTTTCTGATGCTGCTGCTCAGTCAGGGTACACCAATGATCTATGGCGGAGATGAATTTGCAAATTCACAGGCTGGCAACAACAATGTATGGTGTCAGGACAATCCGACCGGATGGACCGACTGGAAAAATGCCAGAAGACATACCGGACTATCTTCTTTTGTGAAGGAGGCAATCGCTTTTCGCAAAAATCATCCGATTCTCCATATGCCGAAGGAAATGCGTGGTGTAGATTATATGGCAAAAGGTTTCCCGGATGTTTCTGTGCACGGAGAGCGCGCATGGTTTTTAAATCGCGATAATACGAGCCGCCTCCTTGGTATCATGTACTGCGGTGCCTATGCACAGAAGGACGATGGCACAGAAGATGATTTTCTTTATATAGGGATGAATTTTCACTGGGAAAAACGTAATATTGCACTCCCGAATCTTCCGGAGGGAATGAACTGGAAAAAGATAGCAGACACATCCGAGATGGGAGAACCGTGGTTCCGTGAACAGGAGGAACCATACAAAAAATCTGTCAAGATCAATCCACGAACGATCGTGGTGCTGACAGCAAGGCAGGAGGAATCAGAACATGCATCCGTGGCTCCACTTCAAAACGATAACGAGGCATAAACTTCTTGTAATGAAATATTGTTTCCGTATAGGGTTATATAAGCAGGGACTGCTTCACGATCTTTCAAAGTATTCTCCGACAGAATTTCTCGTGGGATGCAGATACTATCAGGGAACGAGAAGTCCGAATAATGCAGAGCGAGAAGACATAGGTGTATCTACTTCGTGGCTGCATCACAAGGGGCGCAATAAACATCATTTTGAACACTGGGTAGATTATTCCATTGATGGCGAGCATGTGATCATGGGTGCACAGATGCCGCGAAAATATGTAGCAGAGATGGTGGTCGACCGTATCAGTGCATCCAGAAATTATCTGGGAGATGCTTATGATGACAGCCAGCCGCTGGATTATTTCCTGAAAAGTAAAGAAAAGCTCTGGTTTATCCATCCGCAGACAAAGAAAGAACTTGAGGCACTTCTTCGTATTCTGAATGATCATGGAGAGGAAAAATTACTTCATTATATCAAATACAGATACCTCAGGGGTGAGACCAGAAAAATTAAATATTAAAAAGCAATTGCTTCAAAGCAGGATAAAGCCTTTTTCTATCGAAGAGCAGATAGAGAGAGGCTTTTTGTAATCTTATGTTAAAATAAAATTACAAACAGTATATAACAGTTGACAACAGTAATATGCTGTTATATACTGTTTATCAAGGAGGGATGCATATGAACCTGATTATCAATCATACTTCCATGGAACCAATTTATGAGCAGATTATTGCACAGATCAAGGCTGGAATAATCAATGGAACGCTTGTTTCGGGAGAAGCACTTCCGTCAGTGAGGGCACTGTCCAGAGACTTAAAGATCAGTGCACTTACGGTAAAAAAAGCATATGACAGTCTGGAGTCGGAAGGAATGGTGGTAACCGTCCATGGAAAAGGCAGTTTTATTGCAGCTACGAATCAGGAACTTCTGATGGAAGAGCGGCGAAGGGAACTGGAAAAAGAACTGGAAGCAGCAGTGCGCAAAGCGCGGATCGGAGGACTGACCGCACAGGAAATCTGCGAAACATTTCAGATTATAATGGAGGATGGGGAATGTTAATACAGTTGGATCATGTGAAAAAAGAATATGAGGATTTTACACTTGAACTGGATATGCATATACCGGAAAACAGAGTGACTGGTCTGATCGGTGCAAATGGAGCCGGTAAAAGTACGACATTTAAACTGATGCTGGGATTAATCCGGCCGGACGCAGGAGACGTGAAAGTGTTTGGGAAAAAAGCGGGAGAGCTGAGTGCAGAAGACAGGCAAAAGCTTGGAACTGTTTTTTCGGACAGCGGTTTTTCAGAATACCTGACAGTGCAGCAGGTGGGCAGAATTATGCAGGAATTTTACCCGGACTTTGAGCCGGAACAGTTTTACAGACGGTGTGAGTACTTTCATATTCCACAGAAGAAAAAAATAAAAGAGTTTTCTACCGGAATGAAGGCCAAACTGAAAATTCTGCTGGCAGTCAGCCACGACAGTCGTCTTTTGATTCTTGATGAGCCAACGGCAGGTCTGGATGTGATTGCAAGAGAAGAGATTCTGGATATTCTGCGGGGTTACATGGAAGTGCCGGGACGGTCTGTTGTACTCAGTTCACATATTTCCGGAGATCTTGAACATTTTTGTGATGATCTGTACATGATCGATAAGGGGAAAATAGTACTGCATGAAGATACAGACCGCATTATGGAAGAGTATGGATTGCTCAAAATGTCGGAGCAGGAATTCACCGGACTTGATAAAGAATATCTTCTTCGTGTCAGAAAAGAATCCTTTGGTTATAGCTGTCTGACAGATCAGAGAACCTATTATCTGGAAAATTATCCGATGATTGTCAATGAAAAAGGAAATATAGATGAAGTAATCGCTATGCTTGTGAAGGGGGAAAGGGTATGAGAGGATTATTGCGGAAAGATCTGGAACTTGCAAGATTAAACATCAAAATATGGAGAGTCCTGTTTCTTATAGGAGTGATATATTTGTTCAGTGGCAAAAGCATGGATGGTGGCAGCTTTTTTACTGCATATATGATGTTTGTGAGCATTGGACTGTCTGCCGGAACAATTTCTTATGATACATCAGATCACGGGATGCAATTTCTTTTGACACTGCCTGTGACACGCAGAGAATACGTGAAGGAAAAATATCTTTTCTGTATCGGCCTGACTACAGTGCTTGGAGTAATCTCTTTGTTGATCAGTATGCTGGTCTATAGGAAGGTTAATATGGAATTACTGGTAAGTGCGGGCGCTGTTTTTTACTGCGCAATATTGTGTCTGGCATTGATGCTGCCGTTGAGACTGAAATACGGAGACAGAGTAAGAATTCTTATGGGAGGTCTTGCCGTTGCTGTTTTTGCAGTCATTGCTTTGTGTAATGAAATACTGCAGAAGCTTCATATAAACGGAAATGTGGAGGATTTTTCCTTCGCCCGGAATAGAGCCTGGATTGCAGTTGGGATGGTGATTGTATGCGTTGGCTGCCTGGGGATTTCCATAAAAAGCAGTGAACATATTATGGAGAAGATGGAAGAATTTTAATTATGTCATTTATGATTCAATTTAGTCAAAATATATAAAAATGACTAAATTAAAATTGTTGATGACAAAATTGAATTGCAAAGAAACCAGTTCAAAAAAACAGGAGAATCATTTTATGAATAAAAATCAGATTTTTATAAAGAGTGGGACAGAATACAAAAAGATGACAAAGGAGCTTCTTGCAGAAAGCAATCTTGCAGAACTGATCGGTGACCGGAATAAAATGGTCGGGATCAAACCGAATCTGGTGTCGCCGTCCGATCCGTCCGAGGGCGGCACCACACATCCGGAAATCGTAGCCGGGATTTTGGAATATCTGAAAGAAAATGGCTTTCAGAATATTATGATCCTGGAGGGATCCTGGGTGGGAGATCGTACAGCGGATGCTTTTGAAGTCTGTGGATATCGCAGTCTCTGTGAGGATTATGATGTCAGATTTTATGACACACAGAAAGATAAGAGCTATGTGAAAAACTGCAGCGGACTGGAACTGAAAATCTGCGAGAGTGTAAAAAAAGTCGATTTTCTTATCAATGTGCCGGTCATGAAAGGACACTGTCAGACAAAAATCACCTGTGCGCTTAAAAACATGAAAGGGCTGATTCCAAACACAGAAAAAAGACACTTTCATGCAATGGGACTGCACAAGCCGATCGCACATCTGAATACAGGGATACATCAGGACTTTATTGTGGTTGATAATATCTGCGGAGATCTGGATTTTGAAGACGGAGGCAATCCGGTTGTGATGAACCGCATCTGGACTGCGATGGATCCGGTACTGGTTGATGCCTGTGTCTGCAAACAGTTACATTATGAAGCAGAAGAAGTACCATATGTAAAAATGTCAGCAGAACTTGGCGTGGGCTGCGCTGATATTTCAAAAGCAGACATCCAGCTCCTTGGAGAAGCAGCAGAACATCACATTGCAGAACGACGAAAAGTAGTCGATGTGGCAGATGCAGTAGAAGAAGTAGAATCCTGCAGCGCCTGCTACGGCTACCTGATTCCGGCACTTGATATGCTGAAACAAGAAGGCCTCTTCGAAAAACTCCACGAAAAAATATGTATCGGACAGGGCTACCGTGGAAAGACTGGCGAACTCGGTGTCGGCCATTGCACCCGAAACTTCCGATGCCACGTAGAAGGCTGCCCGCCAACCGAAACTCAGATCTACGAATATTTGAAAGATTACATTGCAAAGCATTCTTAAAGAAGAAGCCAGAATTTATTTACATTATTAAAGGACGGAGATAAGTTGCTTTTTTATCTTTAGAGGACTACTTAAGATTTCAGTAACAGGAACTTACACTTTCTTTTGAATGCTCTCTTAAATTATTGAATACACTCACGGCAGGAAACCTCACTCCTCCCAATTTCAAAGTTCAAGAGCCGGAAGCCATATTAATTTAATTATTTGTACTCACAGAAAGAACCCTGAGCAGGAAGTCTCGCAGACATCTGCAGAAGTCGTGCAATTTCTTAGATATGTTCTGGCTGTATTATCCCCTGAAATCGTACTGTTCGAGCAAAATGCGAGTTTACGATTTCAGGGGATGCCTTTTACAGACAGGTCATATCTTAGAAATTACCGACGACGAAGTCGTCTGCGAACTCCCTGTTCAGGGTTCTTTCGTGAATTATATAATAATATCCTTCCAGCTCGTTACCTGCAATCTCATCTACTTCTTCATTGCAGCTTCCTTCAGAATCTTCACAATCTCCTCCAGACTGAACTTACTGCTGTCAATACACAGATCATACTGTCCCATATCCAGCCACTTCTGATCCGTGAAAAACTCAAAATACGCACGACGTTCCTTGTCCATTCTCTTAACAAGTTTCCTTGCACTCTTTTCCTCACGATCCAGCCGTTTCATAACTGTCTGTACACGGTCTTCAAATGGTGCATAGATAAAAACTTTCAGAGCATGGTCAGTGAGAATGTTGTTTGCACACCTGCCGACGATCACACAGTCTTCATGATCGCTTAAAGAAAGAATGATGTCCCTCTGGATGCCAAACAGAACATCATTCATGGGGATCGGATAACGGTCAACACCGATCTGCAGCTCACTGTCAATAGGGAATCCCCATGGACTTGGCCGCTTTTCATCCACTTCTGCAAACTGACTGAGCGGAACCTGCTTTTTTCTGCTTGCCAGCTCGATCAGTTCCCGGTCATAAAATCCGATTCCCATTTCTTCGGCAAGAGCCTTTCCGATTATCCGTCCATTACTTCCATACATACGATTGATTGTGATAATACGTTTACTCATATAGCTGCCTCCTCTCAAAGAATCAAACTTTTATTTGCTTTTATCATAGTACAATTTTTGGAAAATTTCAATAAAAAAACAAAATAAAATGATAATAAAATATCACACTTGCAATAAAACTGACGAATTAAAATGAGTTTTAAGGTATCTTTAAGGTTAATTCATCTGCCTTTCACAGTTCTCTCAAGAAGTAAACACATCTTTTCGTTAAAGTAATAATCAGAAACAGAGAAAAAGGAATCCCCCAAAGTTATAAATGGAGGAAAAGGATGTTTAAAAAAGGAAAGCAGCGGCAAAAAAGCCGATCGAGGCACTTCGCTATACCGGTTAAAACCGTATCCAAGTTGCTGTGAACAGTAACGATTGTCGGATTTGAGGGACAAACGTCGAACGAAAATGATTGACCATACAGAGGCATGAAAGTTATAATGATCCTGTCAGGGAAAACAGTACTGGAAAAAATTACTTGACATATCTACGCATATTAAATATAATTTTCTTATGCATTACAGAAATGTTACAAAAAGTTAAAAACACGAAACAGTAACGAAAAAAGTAATGACAAAGATGCAAGGAATGTTTGAGTATGAGAAAAACAGGATTAACAAAACAGCATAACAGAAAGGATAAAGACGGCAAAGTACAGAATTCTTCCCTTCATGGATTTGTATCACTGAGCGTCTGTGCGCTTACAGTACTGACTGTGACCGGCGGATGTAAGCTTATCGGAAGCGGAAGACAGAATCAGGTTTATGCTGCATCTGAGCAGAAAAGCAGCACATATACGGTCTATACGGATGATTCTCTGCCAACCGGAATTGCAGGTGTGGTTTCAGGAGTAAATGCAACACCGTCAGCCGGTATGACCGTCAAGCGTATCGGTATTTCCTGTGATGATGTGATTGTTGGTCAGCGTGTCAGCAAAGTTACCAGCAGTGCGGTGGAGATGAATGTCAGCGACTCGATGACGACCACAGTAGATAACTTTGATGCGCAGGTGCTTTCTCATTCTTCTTCTGCGAAGATGATGTCGGATGAGGATTATGAGAATCTTCTGCAGATCGTAGAGGCAGAAGCAGGCACAGAGGACATTAAAGGTCGCGTTCTGGTAGCAAATGTCATCATGAACCGTATCAAATATCCGGAGTTTCCGAATAATGCGACAGATGTCATCTGGCAGTATATAGATGGTGTGGCACAGTTTTCACCGGTAGCTGATGGACGTATTTCTGAAGTAGTCCCTACCAACGAAACAAAAGAGGCTGTTAAGCAGGCACTGGAAGGTGTGGATTATTCAGAGGGTGCGCTGTTCTTTATCCAGAAATCAGCAGCAGCCAAGAATAACATTCGGTGGTTTGATAAGAACCTTAAAAAGCTGTTTAAGCATGGTGTGCATGAATTTTATACATATCCTGAGGCAGTTCAGCAGTAAAATACATAAAGAAAACGCAGTGGGTTCCGGGGATACTAAGTGTTTCACCGGAATCTTTTTTGTTTGACAGGAATTATAAAAAATACTTTTTGGGAATGTTCTGTAATTTGCTATGGAATTTTACACGGCAACGTGGTATACTGTGACCAAAAATGAAACAAACCCGAAGAAAGGCAGGAAGGATACATGCAGGTATTATACAAGAGCACAAGAGGCAAAGGCGAAACAGTAACTGCTTCCATGGCAATTTTAAAAGGACTTTCTGAAGATGGAGGTCTGTTTGTACCCACTGAGATTCCGAAACTGGATGTGCCGGCAGAAAAGCTTGCACAGATGACATATCAGGAAACTGCATATGAAGTTATGAGCCGTTTCCTTACAGACTTTACAGAAGAAGAGCTGAAAAACTGTATTGCAAGTGCATACGATGAGAAGTTTGATACTTCTGAGATCGCACCGCTTCATGAGGCAGATGGGGCATATTATCTGGAACTGTTTCATGGTGCGACGATTGCATTTAAAGATATGGCACTTTCTATCCTGCCTCATCTTATGACAACTGCTGCAAAGAAAAATGCAGTCAAAAATGAAATCGTAATCCTTACTGCAACATCCGGCGATACCGGAAAGGCGGCACTTGCAGGTTTTGCGGATGTTCCGGGAACCAGAATCATCGTATTCTATCCGAAACACGGTGTCAGCCCGATTCAGGAAAAGCAGATGGTAACGCAGAAGGGTGACAACACTTATGTAGTTGGAATTACCGGAAACTTTGACGATGCGCAGACAGCAGTCAAGAAGATGTTCAACGACCGTGAGCTTGCAGCAGAACTTGATGGTGCCGGATTCCAGTTTTCCTCCGCAAACTCCATCAATATCGGAAGGCTGGTTCCACAGATTGTTTATTATGTATATGCTTACTCCAGACTGGTCGGACAGGGCAAAGTAAAAGCAGGAGACAAGATCAATGTTGTAGTTCCGACAGGTAACTTCGGAAATATTCTTGCTGCTTACTATGCAAAACAGATGGGACTTCCAATCAATAAACTGGTTTGTGCATCCAATGAGAATAAAGTCCTTTTTGATTTCTTCCGTACAGGAACTTATGACAGAAAGAGAGACTTTATCCTTACCACTTCTCCGTCCATGGATATTCTGATTTCCAGCAATCTGGAACGTCTGATCTATCGTCTGACAGGCGAAGATGCACAGAAGTGTGCAGAACTGATGCAGTCATTAAGTGAAGGCGGAGAATATACAATCACTGATGAAATGAAAAAAGGTCTTGCAGATTTCTATGGAAATTACTGCAGCGAAGAAGAAACAAAAGAAACCATCCATAATGTTTACAAAAACAGTGATTATGTGATTGATCCTCATACAGCTGTTGCGGCAGGCGTTTATAAGAAATATCTGAAGGATACAGACGATCATACTGTAACGGTGATTGCATCTACAGCAAGTCCGTACAAATTCACAAGAAGCGTAATGGATGCTGTTGCAGATAAAGAAGACAAAGATGATTTTGCACTGGCAGATCAGCTTTCTGCCATTTCCGGTGTCAAAGTGCCGAAAGCAGTAGAAGAAATCCGTACAGCACCGGTACTGCATGATATTGTGGTAGATGCACCGGATATGCCGGATACTGTCAAAAAAGTTCTCGGCATTCACTGATTTAACAAACACAGAAAAGAATGTTGCTGTGAACAGTAACAAAAGAATCTTTTTACAGAAACTTTTTCCAGTATTATGTGTTGAAAAATCACATATAATAGAGTACAATAAAAAAAGAAAATAACTTCTGGAATGTGCGAGACCCCTTTTTTATTTGAACCTACATTGACAAATAGGGACTCCTACATTGTTGAAGTGATGTCAGACCTCTCGTTGTGGTAGGCAGATCTTCAGTTGCGGACACCCATCCTGGCTTAGGCTAGGCGTCAAATGGAAGGGAACGGCATTCCGGATCTTAAAGAAATGAGTCATAGAGATATGGCTCTTTTTTTGAAGATGTATTATGTATAGTCAGGTTTGGGAGGAAATTATGGTAACAAAACGAACATTTGGAAAATTATCATCAGGAGAAGAAATTCAGATTTTCCATCTGGAAAATAAAGCCGGTGCTTATGCAGAAATTTCACAGTTTGGTGCAATTCTGGTAAAGCTTTGTGTACCGGACAGAGAAGGTAAACTTACAGATGTAGTTCTGGGGTATGATGATCTTGCGGGCTATGAGGTTAACGGATGCTTCTTTGGCGCGACGATCGGAAGAAGCGGAAACCGTATTGCTGATTCCAGATTTGTGCTGGACGGACAGGAAATCACCCTTACACCGAATGAGGGCAAAAACAATCTGCACAGTGGACCGAATGGTTTTGAGAAAAAAATCTGGAATGCGGCAGAGATTTCCGAGGACAAAAATGCAGTGACATTTTCGAGAATCAGTCCGGATGGAGAAAATGGATTCCCGGGAGAATTTCAGGTTTCTGTTACATATGAAATGACAGAAAATAATGAGCTTCGGATCGTATACGGAGGTGTCTGTGACAGGACAACAGTCGCCAATATGACCAATCATTCTTATTTCAACTTGGCAGGAGAAGGCAGTGGCAAGGCAATGGATCAGTACCTGACGATTCATGCAGAAGCTTATACACCTGTTGGAGAGGGATCTATTCCACTTGGAGAGAATGCACCGGTTGAAGGTACCCCGATGGATTTCCGCACACCACATCAGATTGGTGATGAGATTGAAGCCGACTTCGAGCAGTTAAAGATTACAGGCGGCTATGATCATAACTATGTGACCGATTATTATAACAAAGCCAGTGTCCGTGAGATTGCCCGTGCATGGTCCGAAAAGACCGGTATAGAGATGAGTGTACTGAGTGACTGCCCATGCGTGCAGTTCTATGCAGCCAACTTTGTAGAAAACGAGCATGGTAAGAACGGACATGTCTACAATCAGAGAGAAGCGTTCTGCCTGGAAACACAGGTAGAGCCGAATGCAGTCAATGTAGAAGCGTTCCATTCCCCGGTTCTGGATGCTGGTGAGCGATATTATTCCGAGACCATTTATTGTTTCTCCGTCAGAAAATAAATAAAAGTTATTTTTCCGGCTTTCTTCATATAATGCAGTATGAAGAAGGTCGGATTTTTTATTGGAATAAGTATGATTTTTTATAGTGCTGCAGTGGCAAAATGTGTGGCAGAAATTTATGCAGAAGTGCCGGATCCGGTAATTCGTGTGCTGATATCGGATAGTGATTTTCAGTCATATTATCACCCGATGGTGACGGTCGCTTATAACGGCAGGGAAATACGATATGAAGCAGAAGAACTTCAAAAGCAAAAAACAACCATACGTATTCCGGCGCAAAAAGATGGCATCTGTATTCAATCATTGAAGCGCCAGGATGGTGCACCGGTATATCATGGGAGTATGGAGCTAATACCGGATGAGCAGGGAATTCTACTGGTAAATGAACTGTGTCTGGAAGAATATCTGAAAGGTGTTGTACCAAGTGAAATGCCGTCATCGTATTCGCTTGAAGCACTGAAAGCACAGGCGGTATGTGCAAGAACCTATGCATGGAAACAGATACAGGAGGGCAGACTGACAGAGTATGATGCGGATGTGGATGACAGCGTGAGCTTTCAGGTGTATGGAAATGTTCGGCCACAGGATTCCACGACACAGGCTGTCGAAGAAACAAAGGGGCAGATCATATGTCAGAATGGAGAAGCCATCGATGCATATTATTTTTCGACTTCGGCAGGTGTGACCAGCACGGATGAAATCTGGGGTGCTGCAAAGGCTGCTTCTTATCTGAAAAGTGTTCCCTGTAAATTTGATGAACGGGAACCGTGGAGCCGCTGGTCCGTTGAAATTCCGTGGGAAAATATAGAAAAGCGGGCAGAAGCATATCAGGATAAAAAGGATGCTTTGACAGCAATTACGGTAAATGCAAGAAATGAAAGCGGAGCAGTAACCGATCTTACGGTGAGTATGAAAGAAGACTCTTTTGAATTAAAAAATGAATATGAAATCCGGCAGTTCTTTTCTCCGGAAGGCTGCACGATCACAGAAAAGGATGGCACAGAGACTGAAGGAGGAAAACTGTTGCCGAGTGCATATTTTGAACTGGAAATGAAAAAAGGTGAATCTGTGAAGATTACAGGCGGCGGTTACGGGCATGGTGTGGGAATGAGCCAGACGGCGGCAAATGTGATGGCAGAAGAGGGTTACGACTACAGGATAATTCTGGATTATTTTTTCAAAAATATTACAATTGAAAATCTGGGATGACAGAAATATGATTTCATGGTAAAATGTACAACAAACATATTTGACCCTGGGAGAAAAAATATGGAAAAAAAATCAGAAAAAGGCACGATAGCGCTGATCCTGGGTTTCATAAAGCGTATGCAGGAGGATCATATCGGTGCATATGCTGCGCAGGCGGCATATTTCCTGATCATGTCGTTTATTCCTTTTGTGCTGGTGCTTACCGCACTTGTACAGTATACACCGCTTACTTACCGGATGCTCAGACAGGTGATCATCGGGTTTGTACCGGATAATTTACAGGATTTTGTACTCAAGATCATCGCAGAAGTATTCACGAAGAGTGCAGCAGTCGTACCGATTTCCGGTCTGTTCGCACTGTGGTCTTCCGGCAAGGGCATGCAGTCCCTGATTGCGGGACTGAACGTGATCTATCACGTAAAAGAAACTCGAAACTGGCTGACGAACCGGTTGTATTCGATGTTGTATATGTTTTTGTTTATTATTGCGATTATTACCAGTCTTCTGCTTCTGGTTATGGGTAACCGGATACATGCGGAACTGGTTGTTCACATGCCATTACTCGGGAAGGTAGTAGGGAGAATTTTGAGTGCCAAGACATTTCTTGTTTTTGTTGTACTCTTTCTTGTTTTTCTTGTATTGTACAGATACCTGCCAAACAGAAAAGCATCCCTGAAGAGTCAGGTGCCGGGGGCATTTATCATTGCTGTGGCATGGTCAATGTTTTCCTATTTCTTTTCATTGTATTTTACATTTTTTCCGAATTTCAGTAATATGTACGGAAGTCTGTCTGCACTGATCATGGTTATGCTGTGGCTTTATGTATGCATGAATCTCTTGCTTTACGGGGCAGAATTAAATGCATATTTTGAAAAACAGTTCCGCCAGGCACAGTATACTGTATGGCAGCAGATAAAAAAACTGCTTGACAGATTTTTGGCGCTGTGGCATCATAAAGCTTGATAAGCGAAAAGCTGTGAAGGCGTTTCAGGAAATTGTTTTCTTACAGAGAGAGGGAGTCATCGGCTGTAAGCTCCTTTAAGTTCAGACAGTTTCTTAATTTCCCGCCGGAGCCTCGTTTCTGAACTTTCAGTAGGAAGCGACGTGGGTGCGCGTTAAGCATGACTCAAGTGCCTGTGGATAATTCCATGGGAAGCAGGGTGGTACCGCGGTTATAATTCCGTCCCTTTTTAGGGACGGATTTTTTTTATGTTAAAAAAAGGAGAGTAAAACCATGGATATGAAGGAAAGACTTCAGGAATTAGCTGAAGCAGCCAGAAAACGGATCGAGGAATCAGATCGTCCGGAAAGGCTGAATGAAGTAAAAGTTGCTTACCTTGGCAAAAAGGGTGAGCTGACTGCAATCTTAAAGAGTATGAAAGATGTTGCTCCGGAAGATCGTCCGAAAGTAGGTCAGATGGTAAATGAGACCCGTGTGAAGATTGAAGAACATCTGGAAGCAACCAGAAAGAAACTGGAAGAAGCACTTCGTGAAGAAAAAATGAAAGCAGAAGTGATCGACGTTACACTTCCGGCAAAGAAAGCAATGATCGGTCATCGTCATCCAAACAGCATTGCACTCGAAGAAGTAGAGCGTATTTTCATCGGAATGGGCTACGAAGTAGTAGAGGGTCCGGAAGTGGAATATGCAGATTATAACTTTACAAAACTGAACATTCCGGAAGATCATCCGGCAAGAGATGAGCAGGATACATTCTTTATCAATGATTCTATCCTTCTTCGTTCCCAGACTTCCCCGGTACAGGCGCGTACCATGGAAAAAGGCAAACTGCCGATTCGTATGATCGCACCGGGACGTGTATTCCGTTCTGACGAAGTAGATGCAACACATTCTCCGTCCTTCCATCAGATCGAAGGTCTTGTCATCGACAAGAATATTACATTTGCAGATCTTAAAGGAACTCTGCAGGAGTTTGCACAGGAACTGTTCGGACCGGAGACAAAGACAAAATTCAGACCACATCATTTCCCGTTTACAGAGCCGAGTGCAGAGGTTGATGTTTCATGCTTTAAATGTGGCGGAAAAGGCTGCCGTTTCTGTAAAGGTTCCGGCTGGATCGAAATCCTCGGCTGCGGTACCGTTCACCCGAACGTACTTAGAATGTGTGGAATCGATCCTGATGAATATACCGGATTTGCATTTGGCGTAGGTCTGGAACGTATCGCGCTCCTGAAATATGAAATCGATGACATGCGTCTTCTTTATGAGAATGATGTCAGATTTTTAAAACAATTCTAGTTCAATTCAACAGAATTAATTTAAATGAACTTTATTCGAAAGGTGGATATAAAACATGAATACATCAATGTCCTGGATTAAAATGTATGTGCCGGATCTGGATGTAACAGCCCAGAAATACACAGATGCCATGACACTGTCAGGAACAAAAGTGGAAGGCTTCGAAAAACTGGATGCAGATCTGGACAAGATCGTGATCGGACAGATTGAAAAAATAGAAAAACATCCTGATGCAGATAAACTGATCATCTGTCAGGTGAATATCGGAACAGAGACTGTTCAGATCGTAACAGGTGCTCCGAACGTCAAAGAAGGAGATAAAGTACCGGTTGTTCTGGACGGCGGTCGTGTTGCCGGTGGTCATGACGGTAAAATGACTTCTGGCGGGATCAAAATCAAAAAGGGAAAACTCAGAGGCGTAGAATCCTGCGGTATGATGTGCTCAATCGAAGAACTGGGAAGTTCAAGAGAAATGTATCCGGAAGCACCGGAATACGGCATTTACATTTTCCCGGAAGATGCGGTAGTAGGAGAAAGTGCAATCAAAGCACTTGGTCTTGATGATGTTGTTATCGAATATGAGATCACATCCAACCGTGTAGACTGCTATGGAGTACTTGGAATTGCAAGAGAAGCAGCTGCTACTTTTGATAAGAAATTCATTCCTCCTGTAGTCAAAGAAACAGGAAACGATGAAAAAGCATCTGACTATATCAAAGTTACTGTAGAAGATCCGGAACTTTGTCCGAGATATACAGCAAGAGTTGTAAAAAATGTCAAGATCGGCCCGTCACCGAAATGGATGCAGAGATGCCTGGCTTCCAACGGCATCCGTCCGATCAACAATCTTGTAGACATTACAAACTATGTTATGGAAGAGTACGGACAGCCGATGCATGCATACGATCTGGATACCATCGAAGGAAGAGAAATCATTGTACGTCGTGCGAAAACCGGAGAGAAATTTGTAACACTGGATGGTCAGGAACGTGAGATGGACGATCAGGTTCTGATGATCTGCGATGGCAGAAAGGCTGTCGGTATCGCAGGTATCATGGGTGGCGAAAACTCCATGATCACAGACAATGTGCATACGGTTCTGTTTGAGGCAGCATGCTTCAATGGTACAAATATCCGTCTTTCTTCAAAGAGAATCGGACTTCGTACCGATGCATCCGGTAAATTCGAAAAAGGTCTTGACCCGAACAATGCCAAAGCAGCAATCGACCGTGCCTGCCAGCTTATGGAAGAACTGGGAGCAGGTGAAGTTGTAGGCGGATGTGTAGATATCTGTAATGAGACGAGAGAACCTTCCAGAGTACCGTTTGAGCCGGAGCGCATCAATGCACTTCTCGGAACAGACCTTACAAAAGAAGAAATGCTTGCATACCTTGCAAAAGTTGAACTGACACTGGATCCGGAGACAAACGAGATCGTAGCACCTACTTTCCGTCAGGATATCCACTGCATGGCAGACGTAGCAGAGGAAGTTGCAAGATTCTTCGGATATGACAAGATCCCGACCACACTTCCAAATGGAGAAGCTACCACAGGTAAACTTCCGTTCAAACTCCGCATTGAGAATGTGGCAAGAGATATCGCAGAATACTGTGGATTCTCCGAAGGAATGACGTATTCTTTCGAAAGCCCGAAGGTATTTGATAAACTTCGCATTCCGCAGGACAGTGATCTTCGTAAAGTTATTACGATCAGTAATCCGCTTGGTGAAGATTACAGTATCATGCGTACGACCACACTGCATGGTATGCTGTCTTCTCTGGCAACAAACTACAACAGAAGAAACAAAGGTGTTCGTCTGTACGAGATCGGTAAAGTTTATCTGCCGAAGGCACTTCCGCTGACTGAGCTTCCGGATGAAAGGACACACTTTACTCTTGGTATGTACGGAGCTGGTGATTTCTTTGATATGAAGGGTGTTGTAGAAGAATTCTTCGAAAAATCCGGCATGAAGAAGAAAGTTCACTATACACCGGACAGCAATAAGACATACCTGCATCCGGGCAGACAGGCCAACATCAGCTATGAAGGCAAAGTAGTCGGCTATCTCGGTGAGGTACATCCGATCGTTGCAGATAATTATGGAATCGGAGAAAGAACATATGTCGCAGTGATCGATATTCAGGATATCCTTGAATTCTGTGGATTCAACCACAAATTCAGCGGAATTGCCAAATATCCGGCAGTTACCCGTGACTTAAGTATGGTTGTTCCGAAACATGTGCTTGCTGGACAGATCGAAGACGTTCTGGAGCAGAGAGGCGGAAAGATTCTTGAATCTTATCAGCTCTTTGATATCTATGAAGGTGCACAGATCAAAGCCGGATACAAATCCATGGCTTATTCTGTTGTATTCCGTGATCATGACAAGACTCTGGAAGAGGCTGAGATCACAGCCGCAATGAAAAAAATCCTGAATGGTCTGACAGACCTTGGAATCGAGCTGAGAAGCTGATGAAACTTTATGTTGTACGGCACGGGGAAACCGTGTGGAACGAACTCCACAAAGTGCAGGGAACGGCGGATATCCCACTTGCAGAGAAGGGAATCGAGCTTGCAGAGAAAACGGGTGAAGCATTAAAAGAAGTCCCGTTTGATCTCTGCATCACAAGCCCTCTTGTGAGAGCGCGAAGGACGGCAGAACTGATCCTTGAAAAGCAGCCACATAAGGTGCCGGTCATCGAGGACAAAAGAATCCAGGAGATCAATTTTGGCGAACTGGAAGGGGTTGTCTGCTTTACAGATGAGCATGTATTTCTGAATGAGCAGATGGAGAAGTTTTTTAATGATCCATGGAAATTTGAACGTCCGAAGAACGGAGAAAATATTTCAGATATTCTTGCTCGGACAAAAGAATTCTGGGAAGAAGTAACCGGCAATCCGGATTATCAGCACAAAACGATTCTGATCGCATCACACGGCTGTGCAGTGCGTGCGCTTTTACAGAACATTTATCAGGATCCGCAAGACTTCTGGCATGGACATGTCCCGCCGAACTGTGGTGTGAATATCGTTGAAGTAAAAGATGGTGAGGCTGTGCTTTTGGAAGAAGATAAAGTATATGCATAATGAGACGGGCGGTTCGAAAAGAATCGCCTGTTTTTTTGCCGGAAATATGAAAAATTTGTGAGAAACGGGTAAAGTCAGGAAAACAGCTTGTTCGTAAAAATATGATATGATATGATAGAAAAGGCAGAAAATAGTACGAAATCAATGCTTTTTGCGAAGAAATACGAATAAAAATGAACACTACAGGGAGGTTGGCTATGAGGAAAAAAATCATGAATGTCGTGTTGTTTCTGGCTGTGTTTGCAGCCGCTCTCGGAATGACATTGTACGTAGGCAACAGTGCGGCAAGCGTGCTGATCTACAACTTTATTTTTCTCGGTATCATTGCAGTTGTCTATATCGTGGGGCTGTTTGGCGGAATGTTTCGCATGAATAAGCTTTCGCTTGCATTGAAGGATGCGGCGGACGAGCTGGAGGATGCCTTTAAAATGCCGGGAAGAGTAGCACCGGATAAAGTGGCATCACTGAACGGGATTTTTCACCATTCCTATCTGGATAGCAAGATGAAGGCATTTACAGACAGTATTGCGAAGAGTCAGGAAGGAATCGTGGACATCGAAGAATTTCTGAATGAGGATGACCTCGATATGCATGTGCATAAGCGACTTCTGGAAATGGCGCCGGATCTTTTTACCAGTATTGGTATCCTGGGTACCTTCGTAGGTCTGGTATGGGGACTTAAGGATTTCCAGCCGTCGGATTATGAGGCAATGACAAGTTCTGTCTCTTCTCTGGTCGATGGTATCAAGGTTGCATTCCTGACATCTATTTACGGTATTGCATTTTCCATCGTTTATACTTCAGGAATGAAGAGCGAATATTCATCTATGACAGAAAATCTTCAGCTGTTTCTTGATCGCTTTCATACATATGTCATGCCAAGCGCAGAGAGTGAGTCAATGAACCTTCTGGTTGCAAGCCAGAAGAATCAGACGGCGGCCATGAATCAGATGGCAGAGCAGTTTTCAGTAAAAATGGCGGACAGTTTTGAAAAGGTTATTACACCAACTTTCAAAAAAATGAATGATTCTCTGGATACACTGGTTGATTCCGTGACCAGATGCCAGGAAGATGCGGTAAAAGAGATTCTGGATGCATTCCTGAAAGAAATGAATGCGTCATTTGAAACACAGTTTGCAGATTTCGGGAAAGCACTTACTCAGCTGAAAGATGCACAGACGGACAATGTAAACTATACGACAAACCTCTATCAGGCTATGAGCAAGCAGCTCAATGATGCTTATGTAGAGCATGAGACTACAATGAAAAAGATGCTTGAAGAGTCCGTAAGTATTCAGAAAGAATACATTTCTGTGGCTGACCGTATTGTACGGGATAATCAGACAATCCAGAAACAGCAGCAGGCAGATTACCAGCATCTTGCGGATTATCTTAAGGAAGCAGAGACCTCTTCTGCAAAATTCTGGGTTGCATGTAACCAGACCATGCAGAAATATGTCGAGGCTGCAGCGCAGGGAATGGAACGTATTTCCGCAGCGAGCAAAGGTAATGCGGATGTGGCAAAAGCAAATCGTGAAGTTGTTGAGGCGTTTGAACAGAAACTTCAGGATTTTGCGCAGTATCAGAAACTGTCCTGTAGGACTATGGAACAGGTTCGTCGTCTGCTTGCAGATATCTCGGCGACAGGAAGCGGAAATAATGTTCAGCTCAGTGGTGGACAGATTGCACAGAGAGAAACGCTGGAACAGCTTCAGGAAACAATTCAGGAGCAGGGCGAACAGCAGCAGGAACTTCTGGAAGAGATTTCCAGAAATATCCGTGAACTTTCCAAAGGTGTACAGAAAGGTAAATTCGGTTTATTCAGATAAAAGGAGAAGCAGATGCGCAAAAAGAAAAAATCAGAAGGAAATGGATTTAACGTCTGGCGTTCTTATTCTGATATGATGGCAGGTGTGCTCCTGCTCTTTGTGCTGATCATGTGTGTGACGCTTTTTCAGGCACAGAAAAGCTATAACGAAAGTCTGCAGGAGCGTGATGAAAAGATTGCGATGCAGGAGCAGTACACGCAGGAACTTCTGGATAAACAGAATGCCATTGATGAAAAGAATGAGACGCTGCAGAATCAGGATGAACAGTTAAAGAGTCAGGATGAGCAGCTTGCCGAGCAGCAGAAACAGCTGGAGGCTCTCGCTGCAAAACTGAAAGAACAGGAATCAACACTGAATGCACAGCAGACAGCACTTGACGAGAAGACAGCACAGCTGAAAGACCAGCAGGCGCAGATCGATCAGATTATCGGTGTAAAGGCTGATGTTATTGAGGCACTGAAAAATGAATTTTCCAAAAATAATATAAATGTTGACATTGATGCACAGACCGGTGCGCTGACTCTGGAAGCGAGTGTAATGTTTGATTATGATCAGGCCGAGCTGACCGATTCCGGTAAACAGGCACTGGAACAGATACTTCCAATCTACTGTAAAGTACTTCTGCAGGATGATTACAAAGATTACCTTGCAGAGATCATTATCGATGGATATACAGATACAGACGGAGATTACAGTTACAATCTGCAGCTGTCTCAGCAGAGATCACTGGCAGTGGCACAGTATCTGATTGATATTCAGGGTAATTTCCTGAATGACGAGCAGTCACAGGAGCTCGAGAAGTACCTGACAGTCAACGGACATTCCATGGCAAATCCGGTGTTGGATGCAGACGGAAATGTAGATAAAGATGCATCCAGACGAGTAGAAGTCAAATTCCGTCTGAAAGACGAAGAAATGATTGACGAACTGAATCAGCTTCTTGCAGGTACAGCCAGCCAGTCAGATACCGCGGATCAGACAGATGCGGAAAATACAGAAAACAATTAAAAACTTCTTGCATTAGCAGGGAGAGTATAGTATAATCAACAATGTTGTAAAAAAGATGGTCCTCTGTTACAGTCGTATGTATTAAGAACATCCAGATAAGAATAGGAGAGAATAAAATGAACGACATTATCAAAAACATCGAAGCTGCTCAGTTAAAAGCAGAAGTACCGGAGTTTCGTGTAGGTGACACAGTAAGAGTACACGCTCTGATCAAAGAAGGAAACCGTGAGAGAATTCAGATCTTTGAAGGAACTGTTCTTAAGAGACAGGGTGGAAGCACCAGAGAAACTTTCACAGTAAGAAAGAGCTCCAATGGTGTAGGCGTTGAGAAAACATGGCCGCTTCATTCCCCACACGTTGTTAAAGTAGAAGTTATCCGTCATGGTAAAGTTCGCCGTGCTAAGCTGAACTACCTGAGAGATCGTGTAGGTAAAGCTGCTAAAGTTAAAGAACGCGTTAGATAAGAAAATTTCAAAGGTTTCAGAAGCAGGGACAATAACGACAGCTATTGTCCCTCTTTTTGCATTGCATATTGAAGAGGTGTCGGTGGCACGTCCACTGATTATACTGTGATTCCATTATGGGAGAATGAATATGGATATAAAAAACTGGAAACAAAGTCCCAAAATTCAGGAAGCAAAAGAAAAACTGGAAGATGAAAAAGTACGCGGCTTTATGCGCTGGGTGTTTGAAATCGTTGTTACACTGGTACTGGCTGCGATGGTTGGTATTATGCTGTTTCAGACAGTGACGATGCAGGAAAGTTCGATGGAACCGACGATTGCGGTTGGTGACCGTTTTTTTATAAACCGTGTGGTATATAAATTCTCTTCCCCAAAAAGAGGAGATCTGATCGTGTTTCGAACGAATGCCAGTGATGATGCAGCACTGCATATCCGGCGTGTGATCGGACTTCCGGGAGAGACAATCCAGATTTCGGGTGGACGGATCCTGATAGATGGGGAAGCATATAAAGAGGGCAAAGATTTTCCTATGATCAGCAATCCGGGGCTTGCGTCCAGTTCCATTACGTTGGAATCCGGTGAATATTTTGTCCTTGGAGATAATCGGAACAACAGTGAAGACAGCCGTTATGCAGATATCGGTATGGTAAAGAAACGTTATATCGCAGGCAAAATCTGGTTTACGTGTGCGCCCTTTGAAAAACTGGGATTTACGAAAGGTTAGGTAATATATGAACGTACAGTGGTATCCGGGTCATATGACCAAAGCAAAGAGACAGATGCAGGAAGACCTGAAGCTGATAGACCTGATTATAGAGCTGGTAGATGCCAGAGTGCCGCTTTCCAGCAGAAATCCGGACATTGATCAGCTCGGACAGAACAAATCACGTCTGATTCTTCTGAATAAGGCGGATCTTGCAGACGAGAGACAGAATGAGGCATGGAAAGAGTATTTTCAGAGTAAAGGTTTTCATGTAGTAAAAGTGGATTCCAGAAATGGAGCCGGCATGAAGACCATACAGAATGTGATTCAGGAAGCATGTAAAGAGAAAATCGAACGCGACCGCAGAAGAGGAATCAAAAATCGACCGATTCGTGCCATGGTTGCGGGAATCCCAAATGTGGGAAAATCTACTTTTATTAATACTTTTGCAGGTAAAGCCTGTGCAAAGACCGGCAACAGACCGGGTGTTACAAAGGGCAAACAGTGGATCCGTCTGAACAAAAATGTAGAACTTCTGGATACACCGGGAATTCTCTGGCCTAAATTTGAGGATCAGGAAGTTGGAATCCGTCTGGCATTTGTGGGTTCGATCAAAGATGATATTTTGAATATGGAAGAACTGGCATTAAAGCTCATCGACTATCTGAAAGAACGTTATACAGGTCTTCTTGAGAAACGCTATGGAATCTCCGAGGCAGGAAATGCCGTAGAAATCCTTGGTGGCATCGCGAAAGCACGCGGTTGCCTCAAAAAAGGGGAAGAACTGGATTATACAAAGGCATCCGGACTTCTGTTTGACGATTTCCGGGGAGGAAAAATTGGGCGCATCACTCTGGAGTGGGCAGAGCAGGAGAAAAACTGATGAAGAAGATCGGTGAAATAAAAGATGAATTTGCAGCGGCGGGAGAAGCCGACTGGCAGAGCATGTGTGATTGCTACCGTGAAGATCCCAGAAGTGGTGTACAGAAACTGATCTTGCAGTACGAAAAGAAAATAAAGGCACTGGAAGCAGAGAAACTCCGTATGGAACAGATGATGCAGTATGAGCGCAAATACGAACATCTGGGTTATCTCTGTGGAATAGATGAGGTCGGCAGAGGGCCGTTGGCCGGCCCGGTAGTAGCATGCGCAGTAATTCTTCCGGCGGATCATCAGATTCTGTACCTGAATGATTCAAAGAAGCTGACAGCACATAAAAGAGAAGAACTTTATGATGTGATTCTAAGTGAAGCAGTGGCGGTTGGCATCGGGATGGTCGGACCGGCGAAGATTGATGAGGTCAATATTTTGCAGGCAACCTATGAAGCCATGCGTCAGGCAATAAGCAAGCTGAAGGTTACTCCGCAGCTTCTGCTGAATGATGCGGTTACGATCCCGGAAGTGGAGATTCCGCAGGTACCGATCATAAAAGGTGATGCTAAAAGTGCTTCTATTGCAGCGGCAAGTATTGTGGCGAAGGTTACTCGAGACCGTCTGATGGTCGAATACGATAAAACACTGCCGGGATATGGTTTTGCATCCAATAAAGGCTATGGTTCGACGGAGCACATTGAAGCATTGAAGAAATTTGGACCGACACCAATTCATCGTGCAACATTTATTAAAAACTTTGTGTGACAGTAAAGCTGTGTTACAATAACATAAATTCAAGAATACGAAAGATACCGACATAAAAGCAGAAAAGAGTGTTTTGTATCAATAAAAGAAAAACAGGCAGTCGCTATGAAGATCAGGCGGCTGCCTTTCTGGAAAAACAGGGACTGTTGGTGATGGAGAAGAACTTTCGCTGCAAGAGCGGAGAAATCGATCTGATAGCCAGAGATGGGAAATATCTGGTGTTTGTTGAAGTAAAATACCGAAGTTCCGGCGGTAATGGGGTTGCGGCTGCTGCAGTAGACATACATAAACAGAAACGGATCAGTCGTGCAGCAAGTTTTTTCCTGATTCGTTATGGGTATCAGGAACCACCATGCAGATTTGATGTTGTTGCAATTGATGGACAACAGATTCAGTGGATAAGAAATGCATTTGATTATTGTAAGTGACAAAAGAGAGGAAAAATGGGATGGCGGAAATCAGATGGCATGAGGGAACTGCCTCACATATGCAGATAAAAGAAAACAAAGGTGTGACCTGGCTTACATATCCGGCATTTGAACAGTTTGCGGATATTGTGCATGGATTCAGCACAAGGCTGGGTGGAGTAAGTGAAGGGATTTATGCATCCATGAATCTCAGTTTTACAAGAGGAGATAAGGATGCCGCTGTTTATGAAAATTACAGAAGATTTGCGGCTGCACTTGGCTTTTCGGAAAGAGATATCGTGACTTCGGATCAGACACATACGGCGAATGTACGCATTATTACAGAAGAGGACCGCGGAAATGGGATTACGAAGCCCAGACCTTATACAGATGTAGATGGAATGATCACGAATGTACGAGGTCTGGTGCTGGCAACATTTTATGCGGATTGTGTGCCGCTGTATTTTGTTGATCCGGTGCATCATGCGATTGGCCTGTCTCATTCCGGATGGAGAGGGACTGTTGCAAAAATCGGTGCAGTTACGATTCGGAAAATGCAGGAAACATATGGCACAGATCCGGCTGATGTGTATGCGGCCATTGGACCGTCTATCTGCCAGGAGTGCTATGAGGTCAGTGAAGATGTGATACTGGAATTTCAGAAATCTTTTGCACCGGAACACTGGGAAAAACTTTTTTATAAGAAGGAAAACGGAAAATATCAGTTAAATCTCTGGGAAGCAAATAAGATTATTTTTACGGAAGCAGGAATCACGGAGAAGCACATCTCCATGCCTGGAATCTGCACCTGCTGCAATCCGGATTTCCTGTTTTCTCATCGTGCATCGCATGGTAAAAGAGGAAATCTTGGAGCATTTCTCGGATTAAAATAGAAGAAAAATACATGCCAGATATCTGGATGATACAGAAAAAATGGGAGCTCGCATAATGCAGGCTCCCATTAAAAATCAGCGATTATTTACTTTTTCCATAAGTTCCATGATCTTTTCGTTGCTGGAACGAACTTTTTCTACGGAAACATCATGATTGATGATATCTATAATACTTGCAAGATATTTGCTCATATTTGCTTCGATGTAGTAAGGCTTGGTCAGAAGCTCCGGCAAACGGTAGTTGAGGTTGGTAGTAATAACTTTGTCAATCCAGCCTTTTTCATAGTACTCATCAAATTTGTCGAGACCATCTGTAAACAGACCGTATGTGGTGCAGATGAATACACGCTTTGCGTGGCGCTCTTTGATCTGCTTTGCAACATCCAGCATACTTTCGCCGGAGGAAATCATATCATCGATGATGACAACATCTTTGCCTTCTACGGAATCACCAAGAAATTCGTGCGCAACGATTGGGTTCTTACCGTTTACAACGGTAGAGTAATCACGACGTTTGTAGAACATACCCATGTCTACGCCGAGGATGTTGGAGAAGTACACAGCTCTTGACATAGCACCTTCATCCGGGCTGATGATCATCAGATGATCGTTGTCCAGTTTGAAATCGTTGACTTCTTTTACCAGGGCTTTCAGGAACTGATAGGTTGGGAAAAAGTTATCAAAGCCGTCCAGAGGAATTGCATTCTGAACACGTGGGTCATGTGCATCAAAGGTGATAAAGTTGGATACGCCCATATCTCTTAATTCCTGAAGCATCAGTGCACAGTCAAGAGATTCTCTCTTGGTACGACGGTGCTGACGGCCTTCATAAAGGAATGGCATGATGACATTGATTCTGTGTGCTTTACCGGTAGCGGCGGAAATGATACGCTTCAGATCCTGATAGTGGTTATCCGGAGACATATGGTTCTCGTGGCCGCAGACTTTATAAGTAAGGCTGTAGTTTGTGATATCAACCATGATAAAAAGATCCGTACCACGAACAGATTCTTTGATGTATCCTTTACCTTCGCCTGTACCGAATCGGATAATCTCGGAATCAACCAGAAAAGAAGGCAGGCTGTAACCCTGCGGAATTGTACTTGGCTTTTTCTTTGCTGCAAGTTCTTTACGGAATTTTACAAGTTTCTTGTCAACCTCCTTCGCCAGATCCTGACATCCTTCAAGTGCTACGATACGAATCGGAGCGGTTGGAGTTGATTTTTCAAGTAACTCTATATTTGGCATAATATTCCTCCTAGGTGTAGTTTTCAAACTGAGTCCTAATACATTTATAACATTTGCCCTAAATCCAGTCAAGGAATTTATTGATTTTTACCTTTGAAATTGTTATAGTAGTATTATCTGGGGTAATATGTCCATTGGGATATTAAAATCAAATTCTCATATGACGCAGCTCAGATATGGTCATAAATCAGAAAGGAATTCTATGAAAAAAAAGAAACATGTGATTTCCAGCGTTCTTCCGGGCGGTATTGGTGAAGAACTGGAACTGGAACCGGGAGATGTTCTGGCGGAGATCAATCACCAGCCGGTGGAAGATGTGTTTGATTACCGTTATCTCCTGAATGATGAATATATAGAGCTTTTGATAGAGAAAGCAAATGGCGAGCTCTGGGAGCTCGAAGTTGAAAAGGATTACGACGAAGATCTTGGAATCGAATTTGAGAATGGTCTGATGGATGATTACCGTTCCTGCAGCAATCACTGTATGTTCTGCTTTATCGATCAGATGCCGCCGGGTATGAGAGAGACCCTGTATTTTAAAGATGATGATTCCAGGCTCTCTTTTCTGCAGGGAAACTATGTGACACTGACGAACATGAGTCAGAAAGATATAGACCGTGTGATCAAATACCATCTTTCACCGATCAATGTATCTTTTCAGGCGATGAACCCGAAGCTTCGGTGCAAAATGCTGCACAACCGTTTTGCAGGAGATGCATTAAAAAAAGTGGATCAGCTTTATGAGGCAGGGATCACAATGAATGGGCAGATTGTTCTCTGCAAAGGTGTCAATGATGGAGAAGAGCTGGAATACAGCTTGCAGGAAATGGCGAAATATGCACCGGTTCTTCAGAGTGTGTCCGTTGTTCCGGTCGGTCTTACGAAATTCCGTGACGGACTTTATCCGCTGGAGTCATTTACAAAAGAAGATGCAAAAGCAGTTCTGGAGCAGATACACCGCTGGCAGAAGATTATGTACGAAAAACATGGAATCCACTTTATCCATGCGTCAGATGAATGGTACATTCTTGCAGGGGAGAAACTTCCGGAAGAAGGACGCTATGATGGATATCTGCAGCTGGAAAACGGAGTTGGTATGCTCCGGCTTCTGGATACAGAAGTGCGCGAAGCCGTTGCCAATAGAGATGGCGATGACAGGTCATATCATGTTACCGTTGCGACAGGCAGACTAGCAGCACCCTATATAGAGAAATGCATGGAAACTATTCGAGGAAAATATCCGAAGATCACGTTTGAGGTGATCGCCATCAAGAATAATTTTTTTGGCGAAAAAATCACGGTGTCCGGACTTATTACCGGACAGGATCTGACAGAACAGCTTTCCGACAGAAAGCTTGGAGACAGACTTCTGATTCCGTGTAATATGCTGAGGAGTGGGGAAAATGTTTTTCTCGACGACATTACAGTAACTGAACTTTCCGAGAAACTTGGAAGAGAGATTATCGTTGTAGATCCGGCAGGGGCTGACCTTGTATCAGCAGTGCTGGATTCGACAGAAAATAAAAAACAGATAAGGAGACAAATGTATGAGCAAACCGGTAGTGGCAATAGTGGGCAGGCCTAATGTTGGTAAGTCTACGTTATTTAATGCGCTGGCAGGCGAAATGATATCAATTGTAAAAGATACACCGGGTGTTACCCGTGACAGAATTTATGCAGATGTGACATGGCTGGACAAGGCGTTTACACTGATTGATACAGGCGGTATCGAGCCTGACAGTGGAGATATTATTTTATCACAGATGAGAGAGCAGGCACAGATCGCCATCGACACAGCTGATGTAATTGTGTTTATTACAGATGTGCAGCAGGGACTTGTGGATTCTGATGCAAAAGTAGCAGATATGCTGCGCAGAAGCCAGAAACCAGTTGTTTTGGTCGTAAATAAAGTAGACAGTGTCCAGAAATACATGATGGATGTTTATGAGTTTTATAATCTGGGAATCGGTGAACCGATTGCAATTTCAGCAGCAAACCGTACCGGTATTGGTGATATGCTGGATGAAATTGTAAAGGAATTCCCGGAGGATGCGGATACAGATGAGGATGAGGATATTCCGAAGATCGCAGTTGTAGGAAAACCAAACGTAGGTAAGTCTTCCCTGATCAACAAGCTTCTTGGTGAAGACCGCGTGATTGTTTCGGATATTGCCGGAACAACCAGAGATGCAGTAGATGCAAAAGTTAAATGGAAAGACAGAGAATATATCTTTATTGATACAGCAGGCCTTCGGCGCAAAGGCAAAATCAAAGAAGAACTGGAACGTTACAGCGTGATCCGTACAGTTACGGCAGTGGAGCGTGCAGACGTGGTTGTTGTTGTGATTGATGCAACAGAAGGTGTGACCGAGCAGGATGCAAAGATCGCCGGTATTGCACATGAACGTGGCAAGGGCGTTGTGATCGCAGTTAATAAATGGGATGCAGTTGAAAAAGACGACAAGACCATTTACAAGCACACGAACCGTATCCGCGAAGTACTTGCATACATGCCATATGCAGAACTGGTATTTATCTCTGCAAAATCAGGTCAGCGTCTGCCGAGATTGTTTGAAACAATTGATGCAGTTATTGAGAACCAGACTTTACGTATTCAGACAGGTGTACTCAATGAGATTCTTTCCGAAGCAGTTGCGATGCAGCAGCCGCCGTCAGACAGAGGCAAACGCCTGAAGATCTTCTATATGACACAGGTGGGCGTAAAACCACCGACATTTGTTATTTTTGTAAATGACAAAGAACTGATGCATTTCTCTTACACCAGATATATCGAAAATAAAGTAAGAGATGCATTTGGCTTCAGGGGAACTTCCCTGAAATTTATTATCCGTGAACGCGGGGAAAAGAGCTGAGTAAAATGACAGAACGTTTGATTAGTATTCTGATTGGCTATGTGTTTGGGCTTTTCCAGACATCCTATATCATCGGAAAAATGCACAAAACCGATATTCGCGAGCATGGAAGCGGTAACGCAGGAACGACAAATGCCCTGCGTACTTTCGGAAAGAAAGCAGGGGCAATGACGTTGGTTGGCGACTGCCTGAAATGTGTGCTTGCAATTGTGGTGGTCAGACTGATTTTTGCAGACAGGACGGCAGAGATGATACCGCTGCTCTGCATTTATGCTGCTGCTGGATGTATTCTCGGACATAATTTCCCGATCACACTTGGATTCCGGGGAGGAAAGGGAATTGCAGCGTCTGTCGGATTCCTGATCGCATTTGACTGGAGATTGTTTGTGATTTGTGCAGTGGTGTTTTTAGTACTTTTCTTTACGACGCACTATGTTTCTTTATGCTCGCTGACATCCTATCTGGCAGCTCTGATTGCGATGATCGTATTTGGAGAAATCAGTGGATATGGTATGGACAGAATACATACGACGGAAATGTATCTCGTGATGGCAGCGCTTACTGTACTGGCATTCTGGCGTCACAGAGCAAATATTGTACGATTATCAAAAGGAACAGAAAGCAAGGTCTTTCTGAGTAAATCAAAAACAAAGAAAGGTTAAATGGTGGGGCAAATGGCAAAAGTAAATGTACTGGGAGCTGGAAGCTGGGGAACAGCCCTTTCACTGCTCCTGCACAAAAACGGACATCAGGTAAAACTCTGGTCAGCGCTTGAAAATGAAGTAAAGATGCTGAACGAAAAACGTGAACATGAATCAAAACTTCCGGGAGTTCATATTCCGGAAGAAGTTGAAATTACGACAGACCTCGAGGGATGCCTGAAAGATGTGGATGTAGCAGTTCTTGCTGTGCCGTCTCCTTTTACCAGAAGTACTGCAAAACAGATGGCTCCGTTTGTTAAAGATGGCCAGATCATTGTCAACGTGGCAAAAGGTGTTGAGGAACATACGCTGATGACTTTGAGTGATATTATCAGTGAAGAGATTCCGGCAGCGAATGTCTGTGTTCTTTCCGGTCCGAGCCATGCAGAAGAAGTGGGAAGAGGTCTTCCGACAACCTGTGTAGTCAGTGCTGAAAAGAGGGAAATAGCAGAGTACCTTCAGGGAATATTTATGAGTCCGGTCTTCCGTGTATACACAACTCCGGATATTCTTGGTGTGGAACTTGGCGGGGCACTGAAAAATGTCATCGCACTTGCAGCAGGTACCGCAGATGGTCTTGGATACGGAGATAATACAAAAGCAGCACTGATCACACGCGGAATCGCAGAAATTGCCCGTCTTGGTACAAAGATGGGGGCAAGTCAGGAGACTTTCTACGGACTTACCGGTATGGGAGACCTGATCGTAACCTGTGCGAGTGTACACAGCCGTAACCGTAAGGCCGGATACCTTATGGGTAAAGGTTACACCATGCAGCAGGCAATGGACGAAGTGAAGATGGTAGTAGAAGGTGTATATTCTGCAAAAGCGGCGAAGAGCCTTGCAGAAAAGTATGATGTAGACATGCCGATTATTATGGAAGTAAATAAGGTGCTGTTTGAGGACAAACCGGCTGCTGATGCGGTACGTGATCTGATGCTTCGCGATAAAAAAGTGGAAACACCAATGCTTCCGTGGCAATGAACATAAAGATAAAACAACCGATATGAAATACAAAAGATGATGCAAAAGAAATATACATAAAAGAAACCGGCTGATCGGTCTGATCAGTCGGTTTTACTTTGCCATATAAGTGCGTAAATGCAATTCTTGAGTCCAAGATAAAAATTAAAAAACAATATCCCTGAGATCCTCCGGAATAGAAGCACTGTGATAATTTTGATTCAGTGTATCGAGAAGCTCCATATCTTCCTGGTCAATTGTAAAATCAAAAATTCTGGCATTGGAAGCAATGCGTTCCGGGTGTGTGGACTTTGGTATTACGGAAATTCCCTTCTGGATTGCCCAGCGAAGTCCGACCTGCGCCGGTGTATGTGCGTATTTGGTGCCAAGAACACAAAGAATATCATTGTCAAGATAAGCACCTCGCGCCAGAGGGGCGTAGGCCTGTACCTGAATGCCGTTTGACTGACAGTATTCAATCAGTTCTTTAGGGTAGCAGAGAGGGTGGCATTCAATCTGGTTGACAACAGGTACGATGCCGGAAACTCTGCGAAGTTCTTCGAGATGGCGAATTTCAAAATTGCTGACACCGATAGAAAGTGCGCGTCCGGATTCAAGGATTTTTTCCATGTCTTTCCATGTGTTTAAGAAACAGCCCGGAACCGGCCAGTGAATCAGGTAGAGATCAATGTAATCCAGACCAAGACGGTCAAGACTTCGCTGTAGAGAACCCTCTACATCACCAAGCCGTTGCGCATTATTCCAGATCTTTGTGGTGATGAAAAGATCTTTGCGGGAAATGCCACATTTTGCAAGGGCATGTCCGACAAATTCTTCGTTTTTATAAGCAGATGCCGTATCAAACAGCCGATAACCGTTCTGGACAGCAGCAGTGATCGCTGTTTCTGCTTCGGCATTGTCAGTGATCTTATATAATCCCAGACCGAGTAATGGCATGGTACGGTCATTATTTAAAAATACGGAAGTGGTCAAAATGATTCCTCCTTGTTAGCAAAATCCACAATTTTTGTATATTATACCATAAAATTGTGAAAGAAGAACATCAAATATGTTAAAAAATTAATACAAGTGTTGTGGAATAATGTAAATGATCGGGTGTTATTAATTTAACGACCATGTTATTTGCATAACAAAAACATAAGCTGATGATTTATAAATATGTAAAAAAAAGTAAGAGAACGACAACTGCTTTTGTCTATTTTTTCTTATTATATTCTTGATAAACAGAAATAAAAGATGTATAATGGATTTAATTGATAAATTCTTGTCATAAGTGCGCCTGTTTACAGGCGTTCCGGAGGTAGAACCGGAGAAAGGAGAATAACATGCATCTTATTAAGGATGAGAACGGAAATCTCGTTCAGCACGGACATGAACATACACCGGAGCATTCTCATGCACATACTCATGCGGACGGTGTGACACATACACATTCACACACACATGGCGATGGGGAACACACACATTCTCATGGAGACTGTGGGAGTACAGATCACTGCGGATCCTGTGAGGGCGGTGATTGTAAGAAAGAAACGGTTGCGCTGCTGACATATATGCTTCAGCATAATGAACACCACGCAGCGGAACTCGACCAGATGGCCGACAACCTTGAGAAGATGGGTCTTGGCAATTCAGCTAAGACAATCAAAGAAGCAGTGGCTGATTTCCAGAAAGGCAATATGCGGCTGGGACTTGCGCTGACTTTAGTTAAAGAAGAAATGAAATAATATACCGGACTTCAAAGGTCAAAATGCCACTTATACTTGCAGGTAAAGGCGTTTGAACATGAAATCCGTGAATATAGACAATGACATAATATAGGAGGCAGAAATATGTGTCTTGCAACAGTATATAAAGAAAGTGATGATTCTGTAATCTTTAAAAATGTAGCCAGAATTGATGTAGACGGAAATAAACTTGTACTCAGAGATATCATGGGTGATGAAAGAGTTGTAGAAGGCCGTATCCTTATGGTAGATCTGGCAAACAGCATTGTAAAGCTGGCCTGTGAATAAATCTTAATCAGATCTTAAGGGTGGTAACGAAAACCCATTAGATAAAAAACATATATGTGGAGGTATGTAATATGGCAACAGTAAAATTAACAGAACTGATGAAAGAAAGACAGCTCCTCTCCTTTGAACTCTTCCCGCCGAAGACAGACAAGGGAATGGAAAATCTTCCGGGAACAATTGAACATCTCTGTGAGTTCAAACCGGAATACATTTCTGTTACATACGGAGCAGGCGGCGGAAACGTCGGCACCAACAGAGAAGTATGTCAGATGGTTAAGAAAGCCGGCGCTGTACCGGTAACTCATTTCACAGTTATCAAAAACACAAAAGAGGGAATCAAAGATCAGCTTGAAACTTATTTAAGCGAAGGCGTTGATCATATCCTTGCACTTCGTGGTGACTTCCCGCGTGGAGAGAATTCCACAGGCGGAGATTTCAACTATGCAACAGACCTTGTTAAATTTATCCGTAAAGAATTTGGCGACAAATTTGAAATCGCAGTAGCAGGTTCACCGGAAGGACATATTGCATGTCGCAGTCTGGATGCTGATATATCTGTCCTTAAAATGAAACAGGACAACGGCGCTGACTATATCATGACTCAGCTTTGCTGGGATATGGAACAGTTTGCACGCTGGCAGGACAAGATCCGCAAAGCCGGTGTTACAATGCCAATCGATGTAGGTATTATGCCAATCCTTGATCAGGCTGCTACAATCAACATGGCACTGTCCCGTAACGGCTGCGTAATGGATCGTGAACTTTCCAGACTGATTTCCAAATACTGGATTTTCCCGAACCCATTCGACAAAGCTCCATTCGACGATGCTCTTGAGCAGAAGAAAGAAGATTTCAAGAAAGCCGGCATCGAATATACGATCAAACAGATTGATAAATATCGCGCTCTCGGCGTAGAAGGTATCCATCTGTATGCACTGAACAAGTGGAAAGACGTAAGCGAGATCATCAAAGAATCCGGTATGCGTACACTTGTATAACTCGAAGTAAGACTAGAAAGACTAAATTACGGATTTATAATTTCATAAATGCGGAATTAGAGCAGGAGGCACTCTATTATTATGGCACACGTGATTGCTGTCGCCGGAAAAGGCGGCGTTGGTAAAACTACTTTATGCGGAATGCTGATTCAGTATCTTTGCGAACAGGGCAAAGGACCAATCCTTGCAGTAGATGCAGATGCAAACTCCAATCTGAATGAAGTCCTCGGAGTGGAAGTTGAGACAACTCTCGGCGATGTCAGAGAAGAAATTGCACAGGCAGAACTGGTTAAAGAAAGTCCGATTCCGAAAGGAATGTCCAAAGCAGATTACGCAGAGATGCGTTTTGAGGATGCGTTAACTGAAGAAGATGACTTTGACCTTCTCGTTATGGGAAGAACACAGGGAAAAGGCTGTTACTGTTATGTAAATGGCCTGCTTCAGGCGCAGCTTGCAAAATATCAGAACCACTATCCTTATATCGTTGTGGATAACGAGGCAGGTATGGAACATATCAGCCGAGGTGTCCTTCCGTCCATGCAGACGGCAATCCTTGTCAGTGACTGCTCCAGAAGAGGAGTTCAGGCGGTTGGCAGAATTGCAAAACTGATCGATGAATGCAATATGCATCCGGAATCAGTGGGGCTTATTGTGAACCGTGCACCGAAAGGTGAACTGAATGATGGAATCAAAGAAGAAATAGAGAAACAGGGTCTGCACCTTCTCGGTGTAGTTCCACAGGATGACACAGTCTATGAATATGACTGCGAAGGCCGTCCGACAGCGTCTCTTCCGGAAGATAATCCGGTGAAAGTCGCACTGAAAGAAATTATCAAAAACTTAAATCTGTAAAAAAGACCCTTGCTGTCAAAACTGGCAGCAAGGGCATTTGTGCTGGAAAAAGCACTTTTTATTAATTTAAAAATAACCCATGGCGGGGGATGGGTTCTGTCAGTGAGGTTATTACATAAAAAAGAAAGAAAAGAAAAATACATGTCAAATCATGTATCGTTAAAAGGAGGTCTATAATGAGTGAATTCAAATTAACTACAGTGGAAGAATTTGAAGCTGCTACCAACAGACTGTTGGAAACTGGCGCAAAGGTAGGCGCAGATGCCTGGCAGTTTCGTGTAAAAAACCAGACTCCACACTGTAAGTTCGGTGAGCAGGGTATCTGCTGTCGAATCTGTGCTATGGGACCATGCCGTATCACACCTAAGGCTCCGAGAGGAATCTGCGGATGTGACGCACACGGTATCGTAGGAAGAAACTTCCTGAAATTTACAGCAGGCGGTGCAGCTACTCATTCTGATCACGGTCGTGAGATCTGCCACACACTGTACTGTGCAAAAGAAGACGGAAACTATAAGGTAAAAGATCCTGAGAAACTGATCCGTATCGCAAAAGAATGGGGCGTAGAAACAGAAGGAAAAGATATCTATGATCTGGCTCATGAGATGGCTGAGATCGGTCTGATGGAATATGGTAAACCATTCGGATATCAGAGATTCCTTGACAGAATGCCGGAAGGACAGAAAGAAAAACTGATCGAGAACGAAATCGCACCACGTGCTATCGACCGTGAGGTTGCAACTTCTATGCATATGGCCCATATGGGATGTTCTTCTCTTCCGGAAGCACTTGTAAAACAGTCCCTTCGCTGCGGTATGGCTGATGGATGGGGCGGTTCCATGATGGGAACAGAGTTCTCTGACGTACTGTTCGGAACTCCGAAGCCGATTGATACAGAAGCTAACCTTGGTGTAATGGTTGAAGAAAACGTAAACATCGTTGTACATGGACATGATCCGAGTCTTTCTGAGATGATCTGTGAATATGCAGACAGCAAAGAAATGATCGATTATGCAAAATCCGTAGGAGCTAAAGGAATCACAGTTTCCGGTGTATGCTGTACTTCAAACGAAGTAGCTATGCGTCGTGGTGTTCCGATGGCTGGTAACTTCCTGCAGCAGGAAAACGTAGTACTGACAGGCGCCTGCGAAGCAATCGTAGTAGACGTTCAGTGTATTTTCCCGGCCTTAGGACCTCTGAGCAAATGCTTCCACACCAAATTTATCACAACTTCTCCGATCGCTCAGATGCCGGATTCTGAATTCATCAGATTCAACGCTGAGACAGCAGGAGAAAACGCAAAAGCAATCGTTAAGATGGCTATCGATAACTTCAAGAACAGAAAACCAGAACTTGTACATATCCCGCAGCTGAAACAGAAAGCTACTGTTGGTTACTCAGTAGAAGCAATTGTTAAAGTTCTTGACGGTGTTACAAACTCTCAGGTAGACGAAACAGGAACAACCAAACCGTTACTTGAGTGCATCACTTCCGGTGTTATCCGTGGTGCTGTTGCTATGGTTGGATGTAACAATCCTAAGATCCGTCCTGACTATGCACATATCGAACTGATGAAGAAATGTATCGCAAACGATATCGTTGTCATCGCTTCCGGATGTTCAGCACAGGCAGCTGCAAAAGCTGGTCTGATGGACAAATCCGCAAGAGAACTCTGCGGTGCAGGTCTGAAACGTGTCTGTGAGCTGGCTGATATCCCGCCGGTACTCCACATGGGATCCTGCGTAGATATCTCCCGTATGATGATCCTGGCTGCTGAACTTGCAAAAGATTCAGGACTTCAGATCAATCAGCTTCCGGTAGTTGGATGTGCTCCTGAGTGGATGTCTGAAAAAGCTGTATCCATCGGTAACTACGTAGTAGGTACCGGTATTGATACCTTCCTTGGTGTTGATCCATATGTTTCCGGTTCTTCAGAGATGGGTGAACTTCTCACAGAAGGAACAAGAAAATGGACAGGTGCTGCTTACACAGTAGAAACAGATATCGAGAAATTAGTTGATCTGATGATCGAAAGAATTGAAGAAAAGAGAACAGCATTAGGAATCTAATCTGCTGTAATCTAAAATTGTAATAAAAGGTGGATGACATAAAATGAAAATAGCAGTTACAGGAAAAGGCGGCGTAGGCAAAACTACTTTTGCAGCAACGCTCGCGAGATTGTATGCAGCAGAGGGCAGACCGGTACTTGCAGCAGATGTGGATCCGGATGCAAATCTTGGCCTGGCGCTGGGATTTGATGAAGAAACACTGGATTCTATCGTGCCGATTTCCAAAATGCGTAAGCTTGTGGAGGAACGCACAGGAGCAACTGCAGGAAATCAGTTCTATCATCTGAACCCAAAGGTAGACGATATTCCGGATAAATACGGTAAGGTCTGTAACGGCGTACGGCTCCTTGTCCTGGGAACTGTCGAGACAGGCGGCGGCGGATGTGTATGTCCGGAGCATGTAATGCTGAAACGTATTATTAACAATCTGGTGTTGAGAAGAGAAGATGTGGTGATTCTTGATATGGAAGCCGGCCTGGAACATCTCGGCAGAGGAACCACAGAGGGAGTTGACGCATTTATCGTAGTGATCGAACCAGGTGCAAGAAGTGTACAGACATACAAGAATGTCAAGCGTCTTGCCAGTGATCTTGGAGTAGCACAGGTTAAGGTTGTGGCAAACAAGGTCAGAAATACAGAGGATGAGGAATTTATCCGTTCCAGAATCCCGGCAGAAGACCTTCTTGGCATACTCCATTACAATACGGAGGTTATCGACGCTGACCGTCAGGGTAAATCCCCTTATGATTTCAGTGAGACTGTAACAGCTGAAATCACAAAAATAAAAGAAAAGATTGATCAGAATTCAAATCTGTAAAAACAGGAGGTATTAAAGTGACTTTATTTGATAGAGTATTCGGCGGAAATGATGCTGTATATGGTTTAACAGAGGGCGCTATTGACGGAGCAATCGCTCAGTATGGCGAAGACAAAGCTGTCAGCTTCCCGAACACCGCTTACAGCCTTCCATGTTACTATGCTGTAACAGGAACCAAAGTTACGACTTTAAAAGAATTAAAAGAAGCTCTTGGTGTTGTTAAAACACTTATGACAAGAGAAAAAAGATTAAACGATGCATTCATGTCCGGTGTTGCTACAGCACTTTGCGCAGAATTCATTGAAGTTCTCAAATATATTGATGGTGCAACACCATACGAAGAACCATGCTACGGACATCTTGCAGATGCAGTAATCCGTGAGCTTGGCGTACCGCTTGTAACAGGAGATATCCCTGGTGTAGCTGTAATCCTCGGCTCTGCTCCATCCGTAGAAGAAGGCGTTGCTCTTGTAAAGAGCTATCAGGCACAGGGTATCCTCGTAACACTGGTTGGCGGAATCATCGACCAGGTTGCAGAAGCAGGAATGAAGACAGGTGCAAACGTACGTGTTATTCCGCTTGGCAAAGACGTTACAGCAGTTATCCATGTAGTATCCGTTGCACTTCGTGCAGCACTGATCTTCGGTAATGTAACACCTGGAGATGCAGGCACACTGATGAAATACACAATGGACCGTGTACCGGCATTCGTTAACGCATTCAAACCTCTGGATGACGTGATCGTAGCCTGTGGAGCTGGTGCTATCGCACTTGGATTCCCGGTAATCACAAACGAAACAGAAAACATCTTCCGTGTACCAAAGAGCCTGATCGTTCAGGAAGACGTAAGCAAATTCAATGCTACATCTCTTGAAGCTCGCGACATCAAGATCAAGATCACAAATATCGATATTCCGGTTGCATTTGCATCCGCATTCGAAGGTGAGATCATCCGTCGTAAAGACATGCAGGTTGAGTTCGATGGTTCTCGTGTAGACTGTGCAGAGCTTGTACAGACATGTGACGCTTCCGAAGTAGAAGATCACAAGATTACAGTAGTTGGACCGGAAGTAGACGACATGGAACTTGGAAGCAAGAACAGCATCGCCTATATTGTTAAAGTTGCAGGCAAGAACATGCAGCCAGACTTTGAACCGGTTATCGAACGTAAATTCCATAACTACATCAACTGTATCGAAGGTGTATACCATACAGGACAGCGTGATATGCAGCGTATCCGTATCAGCATTGATGCATTCAACGCAGGCTTCAAGATCAAACATATCGGTGAAGTTCTTTACGCTTCTGTTAAGAACGAGTTTGACGCAGTTGTTGACAAATGTGAAGTTGTTATCTATACAGATCCGGCAGAATGTACAAGAGTACGTCATGAAGTTGCAATCCCGATCTTTGACAAACGTGATGAACGTCTTGATACTCTGACAGATGAATCTGTAGACGTATATTACAGCTGTATCCTCTGCCAGGCATTCTCCCCGAGCCATGTCTGCGTAGTAACACCAGAAAGACTTGGTCTCTGCGGTGCCGTTTCATGGCTGGATGCAAAAGCAACACATCAGCTTGATCCGAACGGACCTTGCCAGGTTATCACAAAAGAACGTCCGATCGATGAGAACCTTGGTTCTTACGAAGACGTTGATGAAGCAGTTCAGAAATTCTCACAGGGTGCTCTGGAGCACGTTACTCTGTACTCCATCATGCAGGATCCTATGACTTCCTGTGGATGCTTCGAGTGTATCTGCGGTATCGAGCCATTCTCCAACGGTGTTGTAATTGCAAACCGTGAGTATGCAGGCATGACACCACTTGGAATGACATTCCCTGAAATGGCATCCATGACAGGCGGCGGTGTTCAGACACCTGGTTTCATGGGACATGGAAAACACTTCATTTCCTCTAAGAAATTTATGAAGGCTGAAGGCGGTATCGAACGTATCGTATGGATGCCGAAAGAACTGAAAGAATTCGTTGCTGAACGTCTGAATAAGACAGCACAGGAACTTTACGGAATTGAAAACTTCACTGATATGATCGGTGATGAGACAGTAGCAACAGATCCGGAAGCACTGGTTGAATACCTGACCGAAAAAGGACATCCGGCTCTGGCTATGGATCCAATGATGTAACTCCCGCAAAGGAAATGAAAATCGAATCACAACGTAAAGCTGTTACAAACAACCGGCTGTGACAGTGCAAAATCTTTGCACATGTGACGATTTTTGATATTTTTTTAACGTAAAAGACCTGTGTTATCTTGTCACTGGTAATTTTATGTAGTATAATAGTAGTTGAGTTTTTAATAATTTAGAGGAGGCTTATGAGAAATGCCGTTTAATCAGAAACCACAGAAATTTAATGCAAAGATTAACGCTGTCACAATCGGAAGCGGAGATAAGACTGTGACAATCGGCGGAGAAAATTCTTTCCCGTTCTACACCTTTGATGCACCGACAGAGAACACACCAAAGATCGGTGTTGAGATTTCAGATCTGGGTCTGGATGAGTTTTCCGAAGGTGTAAAAGCTTATTATGAAGGCGCTACTTCCATGGCTGATATCGCAAAAAAAGCAGCAGCTATCGAAGGCGCAGATTTTGTTGCCCTCATCCTTGACGGTGGAGATCCGAACGGGGTAAACAAATCTATCGATGAACTGATCGAGGTTGTTAAAGAAGTAGCAGGCGCTATTGACTGTCCACTGGTTGTAGAAGGCTGCAAAAACGTAGAGAAGGATGCGGAACTTCTCCCGAAAGTAGCAGAAGTCCTTCAGGGAAGAAATGCCCTTCTTCTTTCCGAAAAAGAAGAAAACTACAAAGCAATCGGTGCAGCAGCAGGTCTTGCTTACAATCAGATCGTCGGCGCTGAATCAGCCGTTGATATCAACCTTGCAAAACAGTTAAACGTTGTTACTACACAGCTTGGTGTTGATGCGAAGAAAATCGTTATGAACATCGGTAGTGCAGCAGCTGGTTACGGATATGAGTACGTTGTTTCTACAATGGACCGTATCAAAGGTGCAGCATTAGGTCAGAATGACAATATGTTGCAGATGCCTATTATTACACCTGTATCCGCAGAGACATGGGCAGTTAAAGAAGCAACTGCTTCTGAAGCTGATATGCCTGAATGGGGATCAGCAGACGAGCGTGGAATCGATATGGAAGTTATGACAGCAGCAGCAGACCTTGCAGCTGGTTCTGATGCCGTAATCTTAAGACATCCGGAGTCTGTCAAGACTATTTCCAAACTGATCAAAGCACTTGCGTAAGGAATAATAGGAGGAAAAAATAGCTATGGCACTGAATGGTATTCAGATTTTTAAATTAACACCAAAGAAAAACTGTAAGGAATGTGGATGTCCGACATGTATGGCTTTCTCCATGAAAGTTGCACAGGGCGCAATGCAGATTGAGCAGTGTCCACATATGTCTGACGAAGCACTGGCTTCTCTGTCTGAGGCAACTGCTCCGCCGATGAAGACAATCAAGATCGGAACAGGTGATGCAGAATTCACTCTCGGAGGAGAAACTGTTCTGTTCAGACATGAAAAAACATTTGTAAGCAAACCAAGATACGCTGTATCCCTTTGCACATGCATGGATGATGCAGAAGTAGATGCTAAGCTTGCAGCAATCCCACATGTAGACTATGACCGTATCGGTGAGAGAATGCATGTAGAGCTTGTATATGTAAACTGTGATGCAGATGCAGACGCAGCAAAATATACAGCACTTGTAGAAAAAGCAAAAGGTCTTGGAAGAACTCTGGTTCTCGGATGTACAGATCCTGAGATCGCAAAAGCAGCTCTTGAAGTATGCAAAGACGGCAAACCGGTTCTGAACGGTGCAAATGCTTCCAACTACGAAGCAATGAATGCTGTTGCTACAGAAGCTGGTGTTGTTCTCGGTGTATCCGGTAAAGACCTGAACGAATTATATGACACAGTAGCAGCACTTGAAAAACTTGGCAACAAGAACCTTGTTCTTGACACAACAGGCGCTGACGTCAAAGAAACCTTCGCAAACACTGTACAGGTTCGTCGTGCAGCACTGAAAGATCAGGACAGAACATTTGGATATCCGTCCATCGTTAACCTGGTTAAAATTGCTAAGGGAGATCATCATTTACAGGCAGCACTTGCTTCCGTATTTACAATGAAATACGGTTCCATCATCGTTATGGAACAGATGACCTATGCAGAGGCACTTCCACTGTTCGGTCTTCGTCAGAACGTATATACAGACCCACAGAAACCAATGAAAGTAGAGCCGGGTATCTACCCACTCAACGGAGCAGATGAGAACTCTCTCGTTGTTACAACTGTAGACTTCGCTCTTACATATTTCGTAGTTTCCGGTGAACTGGAGCGTTCCGGTGTTCCGCTTAATCTTGTAATCAATGATGCAGGCGGACTTTCCGTACTGACATCCTGGGCAGCTGGTAAATTCTCCAGCACCAGCATTTCCGAGTACATCAAAGAAGAAGTAGAGCCGAAGGTAAAATGCCGTAAACTCGTTATTCCGGGTAAAGTAGCAGTCCTCAAGGGTGATCTTGAAGCAAAACTTCCGGGATGGGAGATTATCGTAGGACCTAGAGAAGCAGTACAGCTTGTGAAATTCTTAAAAGATATGCAGGCATAAGCCGCATAAAATAAAATTTATGCTCAGGGAGAATGAATACTCCCTGAGACATCTAAAACCATGTAAAGGAGAACACAGGTATGGCAAAATTTGTTACAATCGGAGAGAGACTTTCCACAACAGCACCGGCAGTTAATAAAGCATTCACAGAGAGAGATGCTGAGCCGATCCTCAAGAGAGCAAAACAGCAGCTCGACGCAGGTGCTACATATCTGGATGTTAATATCGGACCAGCAGAAAACGATGGACCGGAACTTATGAAATGGGCTGTAGAACTTCTGCAGAGCAACTTCGACAATGTTCCGCTTGCACTGGATACTTCCAATGTAGCAGCTATCGAAGCTGGTATTTCTGTATACAACCGTTCCAAAGGAAAACCGATCGTAAACTCCGCTGATGCAGCTGGAAGAATCGGATATGTTGATGTTGCAGCAGCAAACGATGCAATCGTTATCGCTCTTTGCAACGGCGAAGGAATCGCAAAAGACAATGACGAACGTATGATGTACATGCAGACTCTGATGGAGAGAGGTATGGAACAGGGTATGGACGTTGAGAACGATATGTGGTTCGACCCGTTATTCCTCGTTATCAAAGGAATGCAGGACAAACAGATGGAAGTTCTTGAATTCATCAAAATGATCTCTGACATGGGAATGAAGAGCACCGGTGGTCTTTCCAATAACTCCAACGGTATGCCGAAACATATCCGTCCGATCATGGACTCCGCTATGGTAGCTATGGCTATGATGCAGGGACTTACCTCAGCAATCGTTAACCCTAACGATCTTCGTCTGATGGAAACAATCAAATCCTGTGACATCATCAAAAATAACTATCTGTACGCAGATTCTTATCTGGAAATCTAATCAGTCTGTCGTTTTTACGACTGTAGGTACAAAAGGGCTGGAGGCTTTGCGGCCTCTGGCCTTTTTTGCATTGCATATCGACGCGAGAAAGGTGGTTACCGCATGTTTAAGGTAACATTTACATTTGAAAATGGCAGTGAGGTAGAAGCATTTGCCAATGCGGGGGATAATCTTCTGGAGGTTGCACGTGGTGCCAATGTGGCAATCGATGCCCCATGTTCCGGAAACGGAGCCTGTGGAAAGTGCCGAGTGCAGTTAAAAAGCGGAGAACTGGACTCAAAGAAAACACTTCATATTTCTGATGAGGAATTTGAGAAGGGCTGGCGTCTTGCATGTATGAGCAAGATCAGTGCTGACGTGGAAGTGCTGGTGCCGGATATCGCTTCTGCATACAAGAGCAGAATGAAAGTGGCTGACTTAAGTTCCAGGGAAGAAATTGCAATTTTTGAAAAAGCAAAAGATCAGGTAGAAGAAACCGGGATTCAGTTGAGAAACAGTCTGGAAGTAGTAGAACTTCAGATGAATGAACCTACTCTGGATGATACCATGCCGGATGTAGAAAGACTGACAAGAGCACTTCGGAAATTTATGAATCTGAAACGGATCAGAGTGCCATACACAGTTCTTCGTAAACTTCCGGATGTACTTCGTGCAAGTAAGTTTTCGGTAAAATGCGTTGTACGTGTGACTCCGGATGATATGTTTGTATACGATATTTTTGACAGCAAAGAAGACGTTGTAATGGGCGGACTTGCTGTGGATATAGGTACGACAACGGTTTCAGCTGTGATCATTGACATGGCAACAGGAGAAATCCTTGCAAAAAGTTCTTCCGGTAATGGTCAGATCCGTTATGGTGCAGATGTAATCAACCGTATCATTGAGACGACAAAACCGGGCGGAATCAAGAAACTGCAGGATGCAGTGATCAAAGAGACAATCAATCCGATGATCCATGAGATGTGCAGAAGCATTCATTTTCCGGAAAGCCAGATCTATCGTATGTGTGTGGCATCCAATACAACAATGAATCATCTGTTTGCAGGAATCAATGCAGATTATCTGCGTACAGAGCCGTATATTCCGGCATTCTTTAAGACAAATTCTCTGTTTGCATCGGATGTGGGAATTGAAATCAACAAAGATGCACACATCATCATGGCACCGAATATCGGAAGCTATGTCGGAGGAGATATTACAGCAGGTACTCTGGTAAGTATGATCTGGAACAGACCGGAGTTTTCACTGTTCATTGACCTTGGTACCAACGGCGAGCTTGTTTTTGGAAACTCTGATTTCATGATGAGTTGTGCCTGCTCAGCAGGACCTGCTTTTGAAGGTGGTGATATCAGTTGTGGTATGCGTGCAACTGACGGAGCTATTGAAGCATGTACAATCGACAAAGAAACGATGGAGCCGACTTACAAAGTTGTCGGTGAACCGGGTACGAAGCCAGTTGGATTATGTGGATCAGGTATCATTGATGTGATCAGTGAACTTTATATGACAGGAATTATCAATCCAAAGGGCAAATTTGTCCGTGAAGGAAAGAGAGTCCGTCACGACCATTATGGAATGGGAAGTTACGTGATCGCATTTGAAGAGGAAGCAGGATCTGCAAAAGATGTCGAGATCACAGAAGTAGATATTGACAACTTCATCCGTGCAAAAGGCGCAATTTTCTCAGCAATCCGCACAATGCTGTCATCACTGGACTTCGATGTATCCATGATAGACGATGTTTATGTTGCTGGTGGTATCGGCAGTGGAATCAATATGCAGAATGCAGTCAATATCGGAATGTTCCCGGATGTACCACTGGATAAATTCCATTATATTGGCAACTCTTCCCTGACTGGTGCATATCTGATGCTTCTTTCAACAGCAGCAGAGAAGAAAACATATGAGCTTGCATCCAATATGACTTATATGGAACTTTCGACAGTTCCGACTTACATGGATGAATTTGTGGGAGCCTGCTTTATCCCGCATACTGATGCATCCATGTTCCCTAACGTAAAACAGAGATAAGAGGTGTGTTATGAGTTCTGACGCAAAAACAACATTTGATCCGACAGAAAATGAATCTGTAGGAGATAAACTCGGATATGAAAAAGACAGCAAAGAACGTCTCCCATGGGAACATTATCTGAGCCAGTACAGAGACGCTGATCCAAAGGAAATTGCCACAAGACTTGGCATTTCTTACAATGAAGAAGAGAAGTATTTTACTTTAAAATTTCTCGGGACAGTATATCAGATTTCATGGCCGGATTTTGAGGTCAGTCATAAAGAGGATGATATGGGATTTTATCCTCTGGAAACTATGGTTTATGCCAGAACTCTGACCATTCGTTTTTTGCTGAACGGTGCCTTCACACAAGGTACCGGCAAATTTAAAACTTACAGGGAAATGCCATGGGGTGAGGTGTATCTCCGTCAGTTTGATGGCCGCTGCATTAAACGTCTGGCATTTTCCTATGGAAACCGTATTAAAGACTTTCAGGCAATCATGGAACATATGCATTGTGAACTGATAAATCATGGTGACATTGCATACCAGCTTGAAATCTTTCCGGGATATCTGGTGCAGATGATCCTGTGGGAGGGGGACGAAGAGTTTCCGCCATCCTCTCAGATCCTGTTTTCAGACAACTTCCCGGTATCCTTTCAGGCAGAAGATATGGCGGTTATGGGTGATGTGATCATCGGATCGCTGAAATCTTTTGCAAAAGTATTATAAATTTCTTGAAAAAAAGGCGGGTAGCCTTTTCATAAAGACATGCATAAATAAAGGAGGTAACTTTTATGGGATTCAAAAGTGACATCGAAATTGCACAGGAGTGCGAAATGCTTCCAATCACAAAAATTGCAGAAAAAGCAGGGATTGATGACAAATATCTGGAGCAGTATGGAAAATACAAAGCAAAGATTGACTACAATCTTCTGAGAGAAAGCGACAGAAAAGATGGCAAGCTGATCCTCATGACAGCAATCAACCCGACACCGGCAGGTGAAGGAAAGACTACTACAACCGTAGGTCTTGCTGATGCTATGCAGAAACTTGGAAAGAACGTTATGGTAGCACTTCGTGAGCCATCCCTCGGACCGGTATTCGGTGTTAAGGGCGGCGCAGCAGGCGGCGGATATGCACAGGTAGTTCCGATGGAAGACATCAACCTTCATTTTACAGGCGACTTCCATGCGATCGGCGCAGCAAACAACCTTCTTGCAGCAATGATCGATAACCATATTTTCCAGGGCAACGCACTGAACATTGACCCGAGAAAGATCACATGGAAGAGATGCGTGGACATGAACGACCGTCAGCTTCGTAACGTAGTAGACGGACTCGGCGGAAGAACAAACGGCATGCCGCGTGAAGACGGATACGACATCACCGTTGCATCCGAGATCATGGCGGTTCTCTGTCTTGCAAGCGACATCAAGGATCTGAAGGAAAGACTTTCCAGAATCATCATCGGATACACCTATGGTAAAGTATCTGAGCAGAAGCCGGTAACAGCCGGTGACCTTCATGCAGAGGGCGCTATGACAGCACTTCTGAAAGACGCCCTGAAACCGAACCTCGTTCAGACACTGGAACATGTTCCGGCGATCGTACATGGCGGACCTTTCGCAAACATTGCTCATGGATGTAACTCTGTAACAGCTACAAAGATGTGTATGAAGCTTGCTGATTACACAATCACAGAGGCTGGATTTGGTGCAGACCTCGGTGCAGAGAAATTCCTCGACATCAAGTGTCGTATGGCAGGACTGCATCCAAGCGCTGTTGTTATCGTAGCAACCGTACGTGCCCTGAAATACAATGGCGGCGTTCCGAAGGCAGACCTGAACAATGAAAATCTGGAAGCACTGGAGAAAGGTCTTCCGAACCTTCTGAAACATGTAAGCAACATCAAGAATGTATATAAGCTTCCTTGTGTTGTTGCAATCAATGCATTCCCGACAGATACCAAGGCAGAGCTTGACCTTGTAGAAGCAAAATGTAAAGAACTCGGCGTAAACGTAGCACTTTCCGAAGTATGGGCAAAAGGCGGCGAAGGCGGAATCAAACTTGCAGAAGAAGTTCTGCGTCTGGTTGAAGAGCCAAACGACTTTACTTATTCCTATGAACTGGAAGGCTCCATTGAGGACAAACTGAACCAGATCGTACAGAAAATCTACGGCGGCAAGAGAGTTGTACTTACAGCAAATGCCCAGAAACAGGCAAAACAGCTCGAGGCTCTTGGCTTCGGCAACTGCCCGATCTGTGTGGCTAAGACACAGTACAGCCTGACAGATGATCAGACAAAACTCGGTGCACCGACAGACTTCGAAGTTACAGTACGTAACCTGAAGATTTCCGCAGGCGCAGGATTCATCGTAGCCCTGACAGGCGAGATCATGACCATGCCGGGACTGCCGAAAGTACCGGCTGCAGAGAGAATCGATGTAGATGAGACCGGAAAGATTACGGGACTTTTCTGATAAGAATTAAGTCCTATACTAAAAAGGTGTATTTTTGCTTTATAAAGCAAGGAAATTCAATTTGGAACCTGTGAAAACCCTGAGGGGGAGCATCTCGAAGTTGCGAAAGGCCGAAGCTCCCAAGCTGCGGACATTCGCAATCCGCCTACGCTACTTGCTCATACACGCAATAATAGATTGCGTGTATACTCCCCCTTTTTGGCCCCGCTGAGCAAGAATTGTGGTATGGGCCTGAGGGCGAGAAATGCTCCCTGTGGTCAAGTGAATTGTTGGTATGAGGTGCCTTGAATTGCGATTGTGAAGATTTAGGTCATAGAAAAAGGTGAGTTTCTGTGACCTAAATTAAAGAAATGCAAGATCAGGTCATTCAAAAAGCTCAAAATGAATGACTCGGATTGTGAAAATGTAAGATCAAGTCATTCAAAAAACTCAAAATGAATGACTCGGATTGTGGAATTGTAAGATCAGGTCACCTGGAAAGGCGAAAATAGATGACTTAGATAGCAGTAATATAAATACAAGTCACTGGAGTGGTCTAAAAAGGATGACTTCAATCACGGTATTACAATTTCAAGTCATTCGTACAAATGGAAATATACGTAGAATAAGAGCCAGGGAGTCTATGGTGTTGGTATTGAGATGTAACGTCGACTACCATTTGCTGACATTCCTACTCTGCGTGGCCAGGTGGGGAGTGCGAGGGGAGAGCGGCCTTCGCAACTTTGAGCGTCTCCCCTCGCAGGTTTTCTCATATTTCCAAATATGAACAGGTCTTCAGGAATTATCCTGAAAATCCAAATATGAACAGGTCTTCAGGAATTATCCTGAAAATCCAAATATGAACAGGTCTTCAGGATTAATCCTGAAAAATATAAAAGAAAATTGAAAGTATAGAAAAAAGAGCCTTTTATTAGGTACCCTTTTTTCAGGAGGAGAAAAAATGGGATTTTCCACAAGCACATGTACAGAATTTGTAGAGGTACTTGCCTCTAAAGCCCCGGTGCCGGGTGGCGGCGGAGCGTCTGCTCTGGTTGGTGCAGTAGGAACTGCACTTGGTAACATGGTAGGCAGCCTGACAGTAGGCAAGAAAAAATATGCAGATGTTGAAGATGAAATGTGGGAACTGAAAGCAAAATGCGATCAGCTTCAGAAAGATTTCCTGCGTCTGATCGAAAGAGATGCAGAAGTTTTTGAACCGCTTTCCAAAGCATATGGCATGCCGAGAGAAACAGAAGAAGAAAAAGCAGAAAAAGCACGCGTTATGGAAATCGTGCTGAAAGATGCATGTTCCGTTCCGATGGAGATCATGGAAAAATGCTGTGAAGCAATCGAGCTCATCGTAGAATTCGGTGCAAAAGGTTCCAAACTTGCAATCAGTGATGCAGGTGTTGGTGCAGCATTCTGCAAGGCGGCATTAAAAGGTGCCAGCCTGAATGTATACATCAATACAAAATCCATGGCTGACAGAGAATACGCAGAAGAATTAAACAAAAAAGCAGATGCAATGCTTGAAAAATATACAAAGATTGCAGATGAAACGTTCGAAAGCGTTCTGGGACGTCTGAAATAGTATTCAGTGACATAATTATTAGCGGAGGAAATATAAAAAATGGCAAAGCAGTTATTAGGTAAAGAAGTAACAGCAGCACTGAACGAAAGAATTAAAGCAAACGTAGCTGAGTTACAGGGAAAGGGTGTTAATCCGACTCTGTGCATCATCCGTGTTGGCGAGAATCCAAGTGATATTTCTTATGAAAGAGGAGCAACAAAACGTTGCGAAACACTGGGCGTTGCATGTGAAAAAATTCTTCTTCCAGGAGATGTAACTCAGGACGAGCTTCTTGCAACTATCGATAAAGTAAATAAAGATGACCATATCCATGGCGTTCTTCTGTTCCGTCCACTTCCGAAACATCTGGATCAGGCAGTGATCGAGAATGCGCTTGCAGCAGAAAAAGACGTAGACTGTATGACAGATCTTTCTATGTCCGGTGTTTACACAGGAAAGAAAATCGGTTTCCCGCCATGTACACCACAGGCCTGTATGGAAATTCTTGATCATTACGGAATCGACTGCACAGGCAAAAAAGCCGTTGTTATCGGAAGAAGCCTTGTAGTTGGAAAACCTGCAGCAATGATGCTTGTTAAGAAAAATGCAACTGTAACAATCTGCCATACAAGAACAGTGGATATGCCATCTGTAGCAAGAGAGGCAGATATCGTGATCGTAGCAGCCGGCCGTGCTGGTGTTGTCGGTGCGGAATATGTAAAAGAAGGACAGACTATCATCGACGTAGGAATCAACGTAAATGCAGAAGGAAAACTTTGTGGCGATGTTGATTATGCAGCAGTTGAACCGATCGTTGATGCAATCACTCCGGTACCGGGCGGTGTTGGAAGTGTTACTACATCTGTTCTTGTAGGACATGTAGTAGAAGCTGCAATGAGAAAGGTTAATGGATGATAAGAAACAAAAAAGCAATACTCTTTTGTTCTCAGATAATACTGACAGGTGCCCTTTTGACAGGGGCACCTTGTCTGGCATCTGGGAGTGAACCGGAGCTGACATCAGTGGATACGACAGAAAGCGTATTTGGAAGCGCAGATACAGAAAATACAGAACCAGATCATTCCGGAGAAGGCCAGATTCATAAACCAGAAAGTTTAGAGGCACCGGATTATACATCGGATCCGGATTTTGTAGATGATTCTACAGACAATACGTATGGTTATTACACAATTATGGGCGAAACGACAGTTTCCCTTGCACAGATGACTTCACAGTATGAAGAACGCGGCGTAGAATACCCGGCGGCAACCTTGAAAGAAGGCGGAGCAGCAACCATCGATGAATTTTGCACAATAATTCTTGAGGAAGCGAACGCAGAAGGTGTACGTGGAGAAGTTGTATATGAACAGGCAATGCTGGAAACCGGATGGCTTCAATATGGAGGAGATTCCGGCGCATCACAGTTTAATTTTGCAGGCATTGGAACGACCGGAGGCGGAGTTGCCGGGGTATCTTATCCTGATGTCCGTACAGGAATCCGTGCACAGGTGCAGCATCTGAAGGCTTATGCATGTGAGGAAGCGCTCAATCAGGACTGTGTAGATACAAGATTTGACCTTGTGGCCAGAGGCAGTGCGCCTTATGTAGAATGGCTCGGACAGCAGGAAAATCCGAATGGCGGAGGATGGGCGGCTGGATCTGATTACGGAGAAAAACTTAGAAAATTACTTGCTCAGCTGAAAGCTGAATGATAAAAATATAGACAGAAAACACAGAACAGAGGTTTGAAATAAAGTACAAAACAAAAATACCAGAGGATTATCAGATTAAAAAGTATATCTGATAATATCTCTGGTATTTATATATAGAAGAAAATCTTTAATAATATTTCCTGTAAAAGAGCTGGAAATATATCAGTTAAGTTCGATGTCAACAAGTCCCTTCGGTGGAAGTTTCTTAGAACAGGAAGCAAGGAATTTCTTCAGTTCTTTCGAAGATTTTGCAACCGGTACATTGGTTCCGGCACCGCCCATACATCCACCAGGGCATGCCATACCTTCAATCATACAGCCATTGAGTTTGCCGGCTTTGGCAAGCGCGAGGACTTTTTTGCATTCGGCAAGACTTTCTGCATGTTCGATGTGAACCGGTACATCCGGATAATATTCTTTCAGACATGCTTCGATAGCTCCTGCAACACCGCCTGCAACAGCGTAACCACGTCCGGCTGCCGTTGCATCATGGAGTGAACCATCTTCTTCAAAAGAAGCAGGATCAATTTCACGTGCATCAAACATGGCATCCAGTTCTTCGAAGGTAAGAACAAAATCAACATCACTGCGGACGGTACGGCGCATTGCCTCAAGCTTTTTGGAAGCGCATGGTCCGATAAAAACAACTTTTGCGTCAGGCTGTTCCTGTTTTACCTTACGTGCAGTGGCAACCATCGGTGTCAGTTCCTGAGAAATATTGTCGATCATGGTCGGGAAAAATTTCTTTGCCATCATGGACCAGGATGGACAGCAGGAAGTCAGAAGGAACGGAAGATTACCGGTAGCGACTTCTTTGGCATAATGGTGTGCTTCAGAAATTGCACCGACATCAGCACCGAAAGCAACTTCATGTACATCGGAAAAGCCCAGAACCTGCAGCGCGGTTTTGAATTTACCTGGCGTTACATCATCGCCAAACTGACTGATATATGCCGGGGCAACGATTGCAATAATTTTGTCTCCGTCGCGAAGCGCGTGAGAAAGCTGGAAAATCTGAGATTTATCAGAAATTGCACCAAACGGGCAGCTTACCATACACATACCACATGATACACATTTGTCTTCCAGAATGCTTGCACGGCCCTGCTCATCACTTCCAATCGCTTTGACTCCACATGCCTGCTCGCATGGACGTACGTTGTGTGAGATGGCATCGTATGGACAGGCTGCCTTGCATTTGCCGCATTTGATACATTTTTCCTGATCGATATAAGATTTGCCGTCTTTCATGGAAATCGCACCTTTTGGACATGCCTGCATACATGGATGAGCTACACAGCCACGGCACATATTGCTGACGATGTATTTGTTTGGCGGGCAGGCTGCACATGCAGATGGGATGACCTGCATAAGAGGCGGCTCATAATATTTTTCGTTGATATTGCTGGCTGCAAGACCGTCTGTCAGATGGACGGCTTTGTTTTCCGGGCGAAGAGAAAGTCCCATGGCAAGACGGACTCTTTCGCTGGCAACGGCGCGTTCTCTGTAGATACTTTCACGGTATTTGGCTTTTTCTTCCACGATATTGTAAGGAATTGCTTCAATATCATGGATCAGAGTTTCATCAGAAGATTCGAATCCGGCTTTAGCAACTTCGGCAAAGACTTTGTGTCGGATTGCCCTGACTGGTGTGTCATAATTTCGCATATGTATATCTCCTTAAACTTAATAAGAAATTTTTTCATCTACCTTTCACTATAATAGTGTAAAGAAATTCCAAAAGCAATAAATATTATGTATTTTTACAAGCACAAAAGCCTGAATAGAAATATATTTTATACAAAGTTGTATTAGAATAACAAATTATGCAAAAGTTAGATGAAGAAAACAAGATTGATAAAAAATTATATAATATGTTAAAAATGTCACGAAAAAGTCGCGAAAAATAAAAAAATTAAATAAATTAATTCAAAATATCTATATTTTCCTTGTTTAAAATATATATTTAATGTATAATTGGAGCTAACAAAGCTGTGTAAATTAGACAAAAACGATGAGCGCAGGAAAAACTATTTTCAAACAAGGAGGGAATTGAATGTTAGATCAGTCTTATTACGCGAAGACAGATGAGATCATCGAGCATTACGGACGTAAACCAGCATCACTGATTCCAATTATGCAGGACATTCAGGCAGAATACCGTTATCTTCCGGGAGAACTTCTGACTTATGTTGCATCCAAGATCGGAGTTACAGAGGCTAAGGCGTACAGTGTAGCTACTTTCTATGAGAATTTTTCTTTTGAGCCGAAAGGAAAATATGTGATCAAAGTCTGTGACGGAACTGCATGTCATGTGCGTAAATCCATGCCGGTTAAGGAAGCGTTGATGAAAGAGCTTGGACTTAGTAATAAGAAGCATACGACGGACGATATGCTTTTTACAGTAGAAACCGTATCCTGTCTTGGTGCGTGCGGACTGGCACCAACACTTACGGTTAATGATGAAGTACACCCGAAGATGACACCAGAAAAGGCAATCGATCTGTTAAATGAATTGAGAGGTGAGACGGTATGAGTATTGTGAGTAAAGAAGATCTGCTCAACAAGCAGACTGAAGCAAAAAATACCCTGAAATCCTTTACCTGTCGTGTACTTGTCTGTTCCGGTACAGGATGTATTGCTTCCGGCGCACAGAAGATTTACGACGAAATGATGAAATTATGCGAGAATCTGGATTGGGTAAGCGTGGAAATGCAGAAAGATGTTCCGCATGTCGGTGTTGTTAAGACCGGATGCCAGGGACTTTGCGAACTTGGACCTCTTATGAAAATCGAGCCTTACGATTATCAGTATGTGCATGTACAGGTGGAAGACTGTAAGGAAATCGTAGAGCGTACTGTTATGGAAGGTCAGCCGGTAAGCAGACTGTTTTATCGTGATCATGATACTGTCTGTCCACATCCATCTGATATTCCGTTCCTGAATCAGCAGACAAGAATCGTTCTTGAAAACTGTGGAAATATCGATGCAGAATCTATTGATGAATATATTGCAGTCGGCGGATTTCAGGCTATGGCAAAAGCTTTCTTTGATATGTCTCCGCAGGAGGTTATCGATGAAGTAACGAAATCCGGACTTCGTGGACGTGGCGGAGCTGGTTTCCCGGCCGGTAAGAAATGGTCGCAGGTAGCCCGTCAGAAAGAAAAAGTCCGCTACGTTGTATGTAACGGTGACGAGGGTGATCCGGGTGCATTTATGGATGGCTCCGTAATGGAAGGTGATCCATATAAGATGATCGAAGGTATGGTCATTGCAGCATATGCAGTAGGCGCTGAGAATGGATATATTTATGTACGTGCAGAATATCCTCTTTCCGTAAAACGTCTCCGCATGGCTATCGAGCAGGCGGAAGCGTATGGTCTCCTCGGTGACAATATCCTTGGTTCTGGAATAAATTTCCACTTACATATCAATCGTGGAGCCGGCGCGTTTGTCTGTGGTGAAGGTTCTGCCCTTACCGCATCCATCGAAGGAAAGCGTGGTATGCCGCGTGTAAAACCGCCGCGTACCGTAGAAAAAGGACTCTGGGAAAAACCAACAGTTCTTAATAACGTAGAGACATATGCAAATGTTCCGAAGATCATTCTTCAGGGTGCTGACTGGTTCCGTACCATCGGTACAGAAGGAAGCCCGGGAACAAAGACTTTCTCCCTGACCGGTGCGATCGAAAACACAGGTCTTATCGAAGTTCCGATGGGAACAAGCCTTCGTCATATTATTTATGATATCGGTGGCGGTTTAAAGAGCGGAGCGGCATTCAAGGGTGTACAGATAGGTGGACCTTCCGGTGGATGTCTGATTGAAGATCAGATCGACCGTCCACTTGATTTTGACTCCGTAAAATCGCTGGATGCGATCATGGGTTCCGGTGGACTGGTAGTAATGGACGAAAACACCTGTATGGTAGAAGTGGCCAGATTCTTTATGAACTTTACACAGCGTGAAAGCTGCGGCAAATGTGTTCCATGTCGTGAAGGAACCAAACGTATGCTGGAAATCCTCGAAAGAATCGTAGAAGGAAAGGGCGAAATGTCCGACCTTGATGAACTGGAAGAACTTGCGACCATGGTTCAGAGCATGGCTCTCTGCGGACTTGGAAAGAGTGCACCGCTTCCGGTAATCAGTACTCTGAAACGCTTCCGCGATGAATATGAAGAACACATCCGAGACAAGAAATGTCGTGCAAAAGTCTGCACCGCACTTCGTCAGTTCCATATCAATCCGGAATTCTGTATTGGCTGCGGCAAGTGTGCGAAGAACTGTCCGGCAGCAGCAATATCCGGAAAGATCAAACATCCGTATCATATCGACAATGAGCTTTGTATTAAGTGCGGTACCTGTAAGGATAACTGTAACTTTGATGCAATTTATGTGGAAGCATAGGAAGGGGGCTGACTTATGGGTACAATGACAATTGACGGTAGAAAAGTGGAATTTACCGATGAAAAAAATATCCTTACCGTGATCCGTAACGCAGGCATTAACATTCCGACACTGTGCTATCATTCAGAGATTTCCACATTCGGAGCCTGTCGTTTATGTACGGTTGAAGATGACAGAGGCAAAACATTTGCATCCTGTTCCGAACAGCCGAGAGATGGAATGGTAATTTATACAAATACCGGAAGACTGAGAAACTATCGTAAGCTGATCGTGGAGCTGCTTCTTGCAGCACACTGCCGTGACTGTACAACCTGTATCAAGAGCGGTGAATGTGTACTTCAGGAACTGGCACATCGTCTCGGCGTAAGAAACATCCGATTCGAAAATACAAGAGAGCAGCATGAACTGGATTTCAGTTCACCATCCATAGTACGTGATCCGAATAAATGTATCCTCTGCGGAAACTGTGTACGTGCCTGCGAGGAGATTCAGGGAATCGGAGCACTTGGATTTGCATTCCGTGGAACAGAAGCTATGGTTATGCCGGCATTCAACAAAAAGATTGCAGAAACACAGTGCGTAAACTGTGGCCAGTGCCGTGTATTCTGTCCGACCGGAGCGATTTCCATTCATACCAATTCTGATAAAGTCTGGAAGGCTCTGGCGGATCCGGAAATCCGTGTGGTTGCACAGATCGCTCCGGCAGTCCGTGTAGCCGTTGGTGACCATTACGGCCTCCAGAAAGGCAGAAGTGTAATGGGCAAAATCGTCAATGCACTTCACCGTATGGGATTTGATGAAGTTTATGATACAAGTTTCAGTGCTGACCTTACCATTATGGAAGAAACAGCGGAGTTCCTGGATCGAATTGAAAAAGGAGAAAAACTTCCTCTTCTGACATCCTGTTGTCCTGCATGGGTAAAATTCATCACTGACCAGTATCAGGAATTTATTCCGAATCTTTCTACCTGTAGATCTCCACAGGGAATGATGTCCGCAGTAATTAAAGAATATTTCCGTGATCCGGAGCATGCAGCAGGAAAGAAGACCATTATGGTTTCTGTTATGCCATGTACTGCAAAGAAAGCAGAAGCAGTTCGTCCGAACAGCTATACACATGGAGAGAAAGATACGGATATCGTTATTACGACTACCGAACTGATCCGTATGATCGATAACTTCGGTCTTGACTTTGCGTCACTTGATCCGGAAGCATGTGATATGCCATTTGGATTTGGTTCCGGCGGTGGTGTAATCTTTGGTGTTACCGGTGGTGTTACAGAGGCAGTTCTCCGTCGTCTGAATCCGGATCATTCCAAAGAAACCATGAATGAAATCGCAGAGTGCGGTGTTCGTGGAGAAGAAGGCATCAAAGAATTTACGGTTCCGTATAAAGGAATTGATGTAAAAGTCTGCGTTGCCAGCGGTCTTGCAAATGCAAGAATCGTTATGGATCGTGTAAAGAACGGCGAAGCCGAGTATCATCTGATTGAGATCATGGCATGTCGTCGTGGATGTATCATGGGTGGCGGCCAGCCGACCAGAGCAGGTGACAGAACCAAGTATGCGAGAGCAAAAGGTCTGTACAATGCAGATAATACTATGATCATCAAAAAGTCCGATGAGAACCCGCTTGTACAGGAACTGTATGCCGGATTGCTCAAAGGCAAGGAGCATGAACTGCTTCATAATGAGTTTTATTGATTTGTAATTTGAGGGTATGATGAGAGTAATGTGATATAACACCAAGGTGAGGGGCATATCACTGAGGTGTAGTGGAAAGAGCTGACACGGGATCTGTCCCTGTAACCGGCTTGCGTTTCTCGAAATTCTTTCGTTCGCCTATTGATAACTGCTTTTGCAAACTCGCACTGAAGCGCTCAGACAGTGCAACGCAGTTATCGCTGGAACGAAAAAATTTCGGAAGCTGCACCAGGTTACAGGAGACAGATCCCGGTCAGCTTTTTCTAGTTCCTCATGTTTTATGATTGTCATCACGGCGGTTATATCACATGCTCTCATAGATACCTTCAAGTTCAAATGAATCAAGCATTATGACTCCGGTTCATTAGAACTCCCGGTAGGGGCGTTCCGCCCCGGCCCTGAGCCAACTTCGCATCCAGGCAAATTTTTGACGGGTGCGATGAAATTAAATTGTGTGGAGGGGATACCAATTCACAGAAAGAAAGGCAGATGGTCCGGGGACTCAGCGAGGCTTCCCAGTGAACGACTGTGCCAGCGATGAGTGATTTTGTTCTGTTTGAGCGTTAGCGAGTTAACAAAATCACTCATCCATAGGCGCACGGGAGGACACAGGAAACGAAGCGTGTCCCCGGACCACCTGCCTTTCTTTTGCGAGCTTATATATCCCCTCCCCGCAAATTCCTTCATCCACTCTTGCACAAAAATTCCCGATACGATACAATAAAACAAAAAACACGAAGGAGTGCAACCGACATGCGTGAAATACAAGCATCCATGATTACGGACACCATCGAGAGACTTTGCATCGAAGCCAATCAGGTGCTTCCGGATGATATCAAAAAATCCATCCAGGCCTGTCGTTCCTGTGAGGACGGACAGATTGCCTGTGGCATCCTTGACAACATTATCGAAAATTACGAAATTGCCGAAAACGAACAGGTTCCGATCTGCCAGGATACCGGAATGGCCTGCGTTTTCCTTGAAATCGGACAGGACGTACATATAACAGGCGGAGACCTGAGCGAGGCAGTAGACGAAGGCGTACGCCGCGGCTACACCAACGGTTATCTGCGTAAATCCGTTGTCAAAGATCCGGTTCGCAGAGGAAACACCGGCGATAATACACCGGCAATGCTTTATACAGAAATCGTTCCGGGCGAAAACATCAAAATCACCGTTGGTCCGAAAGGCTTCGGAAGTGAAAACATGAGTGCGATCCGCATGTTTAAGCCATCCGCAGGAATCGAAGGAATTAAAGATTTTATCATCGAAACTGTAGAGACAGCAGGCCCAAACCCATGTCCTCCGATGGTTGTCGGAGTAGGAATCGGCGGTACTTTTGATAAGGCAGCTCTCCTTGCAAAAAAGGCTCTGATGCGCCCGATAGATACCGAAAACGAGGATCCATACTACGCAGACCTTGAGAAAGAAATGCTGGAAAAAATCAACCAGCTTGGTATCGGACCGCAGGGATTCGGAGGAAGAACAACTGCACTTGGTCTGAACATCGAGACCATGCCGACTCACATTGCCGGCATGCCATGTGCGATCAATATCAGCTGCCATGTGACAAGACATAAAACGGAGGTGATCTGAAAATGGAACGACATATTACACTTCCCCTGACAGAAGAACTTGCAAAAAGCCTTCATGCCGGTGATACCGTTTACCTTACCGGAACCATTTACACCTCCCGTGATGCCGGACACAAGAGAATGTGCGAGGCACTTGCCAGAGGCGAAGAACTTCCTTTTGATCCGAAAGATGCAACAATTTATTATGTAGGACCGACTCCGGCCAAACCGGGACAGGTTATCGGTTCCGCCGGACCGACTACAAGCGGACGAATGGATGCCTATGCACCGACCATGATGTCCGTGGGTGCACGAGGTATGATCGGAAAAGGAGCCCGCCTTCCGGAAGTCATAGAAGCAATGAAAAAATATAATGGAGTTTATTTTGGCGCAATCGGCGGAGCAGGCGCACTTCTTGCAAAATGCATCAAAAAAGCAGAACTGGTGGCTTATGAAGATCTCCAGTCAGAGGCACTTCGACGTCTTTATGTCGAAGAAATGCCACTGGTAGTCATCATTGACTGCGAAGGAAACAATCTTTACGAACAGGGAAGAGAATCATACCTGAAAGAACATGGTACAAAAGAAGCATAAATCTTATGTAAAACATGAATTAGTTGTGCAGATTTATTCTATAAGAAAACAGACAAAATCATAACAGAAGCCCCTTATGCATATATATGTAACAATACATGGGATTGTGTGAGTATATGCAAGGGGGCTTTTTTATGGAAAAATTTCAGGTTTACCGGGATATTCAGGCAAGAACTGGCGGTGATATATACATAGGCGTTGTGGGACCCGTCCGCACCGGAAAATCCACATTTATCCGCAGATTCATGGAGCTGGTTGCACTGCCGGAGATGGAACCGGCAAAACAGGCAGAGGTACGTGACCAGCTTCCGCTAAGTGGATCCGGAAAACTGATCACGACAGTTGAGCCGAAATTCATACCGAAAGAGGCGGTAGAAGTACCGCTCGGAGATGAGCAGAAAGTCCGCATCCGTCTGATTGACTGCGTTGGATTTCTGGTAAAAGACGCCAGCGGACACATCGAAGAGGGTAAAGAACGAATGGTAAAGACCCCGTGGTTTGAAAAAGCAATTCCATTCCATGAGGCGGCTGAAACCGGAACACGCAAAGTTATCGAGGAACATGCCACGATCGGCCTTGTGATTACGACGGATGGCAGCTTCGGGGAACTGCCAAGGGAAAACTTTGTCGAAGCAGAGGCAGCGGCCATCAGTCAGTTAAAAAAACAACGCAAGCCATTTCTGCTTCTTGTGAATTCTCAGGCACCGTACAAAGAAGAAACGCAGGAACTTGTCCACTCCCTTCAGGAAAAATATGGTGTCATCACCATGGCGGCAAACTGTGAACAGCTTCGCAAAGAAGATGTCACCAAAATTCTTTCGAATGTGTTGTATGAATTTCCGGTGACAGAGATTCAGTTTTTTGTTCCGAAATGGGTGGAGATGCTTCCGTCAGATCACGAGCTGAAAGCACAGATTCTGGACTGCATTCGCACGAAGATGAAGGAATTTCATCATATCAAAGACATTACCAGAGAATCAGTCACTCTCGGAATTCCGTGTGTGCAGGAAACCATGCTTGAGGAAGTCAGCCTGTCGAGCGGGTGTGTCCGTGTCCGGGTGCAGGTCAAAGATGAATATTATTATAAAATACTCAGTGAAATGAGCGGAATTCAGATGGAGAGCGAATATGATCTGATCCACACGATGAAAGAGCTTGCGGCAATGAAAAAACAGTACGTAAAAGTGCAGTCGGCACTGGAAGCAGTTCGCGATACCGGCTATGGTGTTGTTGTTCCGGAGCTTGATGAAATTCAGATTGAGGATCCGTCCGTGATCCGGCAGGGAAGCAAATTCGGAGTAAAAATCAAGTCAAAAAGTCCATCTGTCCATATGATCAAAGCAGAAATCGAGACGGAGATCGCGCCGATCGTAGGCACGGAGCAGCAGGCAAAAGATCTGATCCAGTACATTGGCGAGAGTGGACAAAGAGGCGAAAGCATCTGGGAGACCAATATTTTCGGCAAATCCATCGAGCAGCTTGTGCAGGATGGCATCCGCAGTAAAATTGCCTCGATAGGTGAAGAAAGCCAGTCAAAATTGCAGGATACCATGCAGAAAATTGTCAATGACAGCAAAGGCGGCATGGTCTGTATTATCATCTGAATATTATAAAAAATATAGATATTCTCCATAGTTTATGAAAACACATGATATCATATGAGTAATATGATGCCATGTGTTTTTGCTTACTAAAAAGGCTGGAATGTCGAAAAATGTCGAGAAGATTAAGTGGTTTTAGATATGAAAAATGTATATAATTATAAATTAAAAGATACTGTTTCAGAAAGGAAACATATGAAAAAGGATAATAGAAAATTACAGGATTACAGAGAAAAATATATACAATCAATTTGTGAACAAGTTGAAGTAGATAAAAATAAGGGGAAAGAAATTTATAAGTATCTGGAAGATGAACTTATTATAAAGATGGAAGCACCCGATGTATATGAGACAAGCGTGGAACGCCTGTTTGAGAAAAAGTATATGACTCGAAATGAGTTTGGATTGGTGAGTGTCAAACCTGGAAACATATATTTTAATTTGCAATTTGATGTGGCTAAGACAATACAGGCTTTATGCACGATTATTGGAACCGGTTATGGAATTACGGAGAAAATGCCGGTGGTGCTGCTTACAGGACTGATAAATGGGGTTATTGTAACAGGACAGACTTTACAGGTTCAAATTACAGAAAATGGGACAGCAATTATAATGGCACTTCAAAGCGAAATATTATTTCAGAACTTCATGCTGAGCGAAACTATATGTTATGAAAGGGCAAATGAAATTTTGCGAAATCATAATTATCCTGAAATGAATGAAATTAAATTTCAGGATGAATTAACAAAACTGGAGTATATAAATTGTATAAGGATTGATAATGACAATATTTATCTAAAAGAAAGTATTTGCAATCACTTTTGAGGAGATGTACAGATATGTCAAATAATAAGGCTGATGTAAATAACTTAGGCAGAAATATAGTGCTATACAATTTGGATGAAAATAATATAAATGATTTCTACCAACAAAATTCATGGATTGATCGGAAGAGTTTTACACGGATATGCCATTTGTATGAGTTTCCGGAGAAAACAATTACGGTTGTAATTCAAAATTATTATATTGATGCTGCCTATAGAGATGTTTATTATCATTATTGGGCTAAATTTCATTTTAATTGGCCACGTCATTGTAAAAGGCTTGCGATATTTCAAAATAGTCATAGTTCAGATGAATTTTGGGATAATAAAAAGGAGAGTGAGAGAGAGCTTCAAAAAGATTTTTTGGGAACGGTTGTTATTCGCCCATCCTACACACATAATGAGACGGGGCATACATATGGTCGGACACTTTTGAATCCTTATAAAATGGTTACAAAAGAACCAAATACAAACGAGAAAATACATCCTTTTCGATACATGATTACAGCTCAATATCGAATGCATTTACTGGGGAAGACTTTTACTACGCATGCGTTCGTTTTCTGCAGTCAGGATGGGGTTGCAATGAAATGTGCCGAAACAGCTATCTATTGTCTGGGGGATTTTGAGTCTGCGTCTTCTCCATTGTATGCAAGAGTATTACCGAGCGATATTCAGGAAAAATTGAGTCATCGCATTTCGGAGAGGATACTTCCGTCTCATGGTTTATATTGCAACGATATATCCTATATATTAAAAGAATTTGGATACTCACCAATGATATATGCTGGTGCAGAGGATTATCAGCGAACGTTGGAGGACTCTTTTGAAAGTAGCATAGATGCTGAAAAAAATGAAGTTATATCACACTGGGATAATATACACGAAACAAATTTTAAAAACTGGTTTCATTATTATGTAGAATCAGCGATTCCGATACTTGCAGTCACGGCTGTTCGCCCTGATGCGAAAAAACATGCAACTTTAGTTATTGGGCATGGTTTAAAACAAAAGAAAATCACAGAATGCAAACAGTTTAAACTGGGGGATTATCCATGCATTGATACATCACAACTATATAATACGTATATTATAAATGATGATAATCAGATTCCATATGTAGAAGAAGCAATGGATCATTTTACTATAGATAAAAATTATAAGTTAGAAGCATATATTGTACCATTGGAAAAACATGTTTTTTTAGAAGCAGCTGCAGCAGTAACGATTTGTGATACGTTTATTGAAAATCAAAAGGATCGTCTGAAAAAAGCAATTGAAGTTTTTAAAAATCTGTGCTATTCTAAGCTCAGTGAAGTCTCTGATAAAGAGAAAATGGAGGATTTAAAATATCTGATAGAAAGTATTTCTGTGTCGTCTGAGAATCCATTAACAGTTAGATACTATTTGGCAAACAGTGCCGAATATAAACAATTTCGTATAAAAATGGAATAGACATTGACGAGCAAATATTTTATGCAGATGTGCTTATGCCTAAGTCAGTATGGGTGGCGGAGATATCTACATTTCGTTGTTATCAGGAAGGGTATGTTATTGGGGAAGTTGTATTAGATGCGACTGCTTCAAGCAGATCAAAAGTAGACAGTGTTATTTTGTTAAGAATTTCGGGAAATGGAGTATACAGGTTGCCGCAAGAAACATATACTGATTTAGAGAAAAAGCTTGCAGAAAAAGAAGAAAATATTATGCTTCCCAGCATGTTTATTATGTATAGTAATTTTCAATATTGTAAAGAAAAGGAGTGAATAATTATTTTGAAAATCAATAAAGCGTTGCTTGTTACAATGAAACCAGGAGTTCACATAGATGCAAAGGGATTAATTGGACATTCAGCTGAAATGAATAAAAGAATCGGAAAAAATATAGCAGCAAATGAGCAAAAGATTGAGCTTGGGATGAGAAAAGCTCAGCGAATTCAGATGTAAGGGGAATCACAATAAAGTGATTCCTCTTTTGCATGGTGTTAAATCTTTAATAAATTACCGAATCTAAATACATTTTCCTCATCCATCAACTCTTCAAATTTATTCAGATTCAGATCAGAGTGTTCCAACTCGCGTGAGAAGCGATAACAGATGGAAACCATCTCATCAAAAGAAAAACTTCCGCCATTTTTCAGATAAGTTCCGACTGCCAGATCATGGATCATAAAAGTACATACAATCGCCATTTTTACTTTGGCGAAGATCTGTCCGTCATATACAGCACCACAAAAATACGTGTAAATCCAGTAGAGAAGGAGCTGTTCTTCCTGAATTTCCCAGTCGGGGTATGCTGTGATAAAGGATTTGTAAATATCAGGTTCCTCAGCAAAATCACCGTCATAAAGCGGCACCATCGTTTCCTCCAGATATTCATGCCAGCCCGGACGAAGGACTTCCATCTGCGGAATTACTGTCTGCCAGATCTGCTTCCTTAATTCTAATGGGGCAGAATCACAATTCCGGAAATTTGAATCAGATGCCATAACATCAGTATCTTTGTTTGTAGTAACACCTTTACCTGCAGTCCGGCTCCGCACTTTAGCCTGAAATTCTGCAGTAAATCCGGACTTTTCATGTCGTGCGCGGATATCCTCCCACTGGAACAGCTCATTTTTATCCAACGCCAGTTGGAAATCATGCGCACATACCAGCAGTTTTTGACAGCGCAACTTCACCGGAACAGATCGATCCTGAATAATGGAAAAAAGATAATCTCTCGTATCCATCAGAGCTGTAAAAAGAAAATAATCAAACTCTTCATAAGTTTCTTCCTTTGAAGGAACTTCCTGTGTCACAAAAGAAATCGTATTCTTGTGAGAAAGAAAAATCCGCGCAGCTTCCGGGCAGGAAAGAGAAAGCGAGTATTCGCGGAGTCCTTCAAACTCCTCGATATGGCGTGGATATTTACGACAGGTGTCACAGAGCATATCTGGTCCGGCTTCGCTGTAAATATCACAGAGATTTTCTTCATTCAGAAATGCACAGCGGCGATCATACTGACGGAAAGCCTGTTCCGACCAGTCGATATCATTGTGCAGCCGATTGCGAAAAGTCCCTTTGAATTTTTTGTACTTTTTCAGACTTTTTTCGTCAATCATAATCTGCCAGCCGGCACAGCATGTGTCAGGACAGGCTCCTGCAATACAGGAAAATTCTTTATAAAAATCAGGGCGTGTGATCTGCATAGGATAGTCCTTTCTCTGAAAATATAATTCTGCAAAAATAATCATACTTTTCTATAACAATATTTCTTCTATAAAACAATTCAATCATACTTCCCCTTGCTGTATATGTCAAATTGGGATATACTGTCAACAACTGAAGTGAAACCAAAAAGGAGACAGACTATGGAAAATTTTGTCAATCAGTCACCATTTGTACTGGTACTGGTATTTCTTGTAATAGGATTTGCATTTCTGATAAAAGGAGCGGATTTCTTTGTAGAAGGCAGTTCCAGTATTGCACGCAAACTAAAAGTTCCGTCCATTATCATCGGACTTACAATCGTAGCAATGGGAACATCCCTGCCGGAAACAGCAGTCAGCGTGACCGCATCTCTGGCACATAATAATGAACTTGCCGTCAGCAACGTAGTCGGCTCAAATATTTTTAACCTGATGTTTGTTGTCGGAGTCTGCGCCGTTATCACGCCGATTATGGTACAGCGCGAGACCATCACAAGAGACATCCCGCTTTCCATCATCTGTGCTCTGCTTTTGCTTGGACTTGGCTGTCTGGCAATCGGGGACCAACACAAGATGATCCTTGGGCATCTTGATGGAATTATCTTCCTTGTACTGTTTACAGCCTACATTGTCGTGATGATACGTACTGCAATGAAAGCCAGGGCAGAGGGAAAAAAGACAGAAATCGAGAGTATTGAAGAAGCAGAAGAAAGCACACAGAAACTTCTTTCTTATCCAAAGAGTATTCTTTGTATCGTAGGCGGTGCAGCGGCAATTGCTTTTGGCGGGGACCTGACAGTAGATGCAGCCAGCCGAATCGCAATCGACCTTGGCATGAGCCAGACACTTGTAGGACTTACAATCGTTTCCATCGGGACTTCCCTTCCGGAGCTAGTTACTTCTCTTGTGGCTGCCCGGAAAAATGAAATCGACATGGCAGTCGGAAATGCGGTCGGATCTAATATTTTTAATATCCTGATGGTACTTGGTATTGCAGCATCTATCAGTCCGGTAGCCCTGATTACCGTCAATCTGATTGATATCCTGGTGCTGATTGGATTTTCCATTCTGGTTCTGGTTTATGCGATAACCAGCAGAAAAGTTACCCGTACAGAGGGCGCATCCATGGTGTGCCTGTATCTGATCTACACCATCTACATCATACTCAGGTAACAGAAACCGGGTTGAATATCCGATAGTTTTGTGCTATCATAGACGAAAAATTGATTTTTGTATAATTATGTCTATTTTTTACATTATATTGTAATGCTGCATATATTAAGCAAAAGAGAAAAGGAGAAATATTTATGTGTGGAATCGTAGGTTTTACAGGAAACCATCAGGCAGCACCAATCCTTCTGGATGGACTGTCAAAGCTTGAATACCGTGGATATGATTCAGCCGGAATCGCCATCCGTAATGGAGAAGGCGAGACAGAGGTTATCAAGGCAAAGGGACGTCTGAAAGTACTTGCCGAGAAAACAAACGACGGAGAATCCGTTCCGGGAACCTGTGGTATTGGACATACCCGTTGGGCAACACACGGAGAACCATCCGAAAACAACGCACATCCGCATGTAAGCGATGACGGAAACGTAGTTGCCGTACACAACGGTATCATCGAGAACTATCAGGAACTGAAGGATAAACTGCTTCGCAAAGGATACGCCTTCTATTCAGAGACAGATACAGAAGTAGCTGTCAAACTTGTAGATTACTATTACAAAAAATACGAAGGAACACCGGTCGATGCAATCAACCATGCTATGGTTCGTATCCGCGGTTCCTATGCACTTGCAATCATGTTTAAAGATTATCCGGAAGAAATCTATGTGGCACGTAAAGACAGCCCGATGATCCTTGGTGTAGCTGACGGAGAATCCTATGTGGCATCCGATGTTCCGGCAATTTTGAAATATACAAGAAATGTGTATTATATCGGCAACCTGGAGATGGCACGTGTCCGCAAAGGTGAGATCACTTTCTACAATCTGGACGGCGAAGAAATCCAGAAAGAAATGAAGACAATTGAATGGGATGCAGAGGCAGCGGAAAAAGCAGGTTTCGAGCATTTCATGATGAAAGAAATCCATGAGCAGCCAAAAGCAGTCAGAGATACCCTGAATTCCGTAGTTAAAGACGGACAGATTGATCTTTCTGAGGTTGGACTTTCCGATGAAGAAATTCAGGAGATCAGCCAGGTATATATCATTGCCTGTGGATCTGCTTATCATGTAGGCATGGCAGCACAGTATATGTTTGAAGATATGGTACGTGTACCGGTTCGTGTAGAGCTTGCATCTGAGTTCCGTTATCGTAATCCGATTCTGGATCAGAAGGCTCTGGCAGTGATCATCAGCCAGTCCGGTGAGACCGCAGACAGCCTTGCGGCACTGCGCCTTTGCAAAAAAGAAGGCATCCGCACAATGGGAATTGTCAACGTAGTCGGTTCCTCCATCGCGCGTGAAGCAGACAATGTATTCTACACACTTGCAGGTCCGGAGATTTCCGTTGCAACTACGAAAGCATACAGCACACAACTGATCGCTGCTTATGTACTGGCAATCCAGTTTGCGAAAGTAAAAGGTACGATTTCCGAAGAACAGTACAGCACATACATCAAAGAACTTGAGACTCTGCCGGATAAAATCCAGCGAATCATCGATGACAAAGAGCGCCTGCAGTGGTTTGCATCCAAACAGGCAAATTCAAAAGACGTCTTCTTTATCGGCCGTGGAATTGACTATGCAATCAGCATGGAAGGCAGCCTGAAGATGAAGGAAATCAGCTACATCCATTCTGAGGCATATGCAGCAGGTGAACTGAAGCATGGAACCATCTCCCTCATTGAGGATGGTACACTGGTGATCGGCATCCTCACACAGCCGGCACTTTATGAAAAAACTGTCAGCAACATGGTAGAATGCAAGAGCCGTGGCGCATATCTGATGGGACTGACCACATTTGGCAACTATAATATCGAAGAAACCGCGGACTTTACCGTATATATCCCGAAGACAGATCCGCACTTTGCAACATCCCTTGCAGTGATTCCGCTGCAGCTTCTGGGATATTATGTCAGCGTTGCAAAAGGTCTTGATGTTGATAAACCAAGAAACCTCGCAAAGAGCGTTACTGTAGAATAAACTATAAATATAATAAACATATCATTAGAAAGCATCATCCGTACATTTGCTTACATGGCAGATTCGGATGGTGCTTCTTTCGTAAGTGCTGGAAATCGAAAGATGGTATTACTTTTTCAAAAAGATGACAACAACGGATGTGTTGTGGTAAACTACAAATAGATTGATTACTATGTAGTTAAAACAGTAGAAAAGAGGAAAATCATGCCGAAAATATCCATCATAACTCCGGCTTATAATTGCGAAAAATATCTGGAACAGTCTGTGGACAGCGTCCTTTCTCAGACATGGCAAGACTGGGAACTGCTGATCATAGATGACTGTTCGAAAGACAATACATATGCACTCATGCAAAAACTTGCAAAAAAAGATGAACGTATCCGTATCCTTCAGAATCCACAGAATTCCGGCGCGGCTGCGACCCGCAACAACGGTGTCCGCCAGGCATCAGGAGAGTGGATCGCGTTTATTGACAGTGATGATCTGTGGGAACCTGACAAACTGGAAAAACAGATGGCATTACTTTTGAAAATTCCGGAGGCAGCACTTGTTTTTACAGGCTCTGCATTTATTGATGCACAAGGAAACAGAATCGCGCATATCCTGCATGTACCGGAAAAAATCAACCGCAAAAAATTGCTGGGACAAAACGTCATTTCCTGTTCATCCGTTCTGATCCGCAAAGAGCTGATGAAAGAATTTCCGATGCCGGAAGAAGACGGTATTCACGAAGATTTTGCCACATGGCTTGCCATATTGAACAAGATTCCGTATGCATACGGTGTCGATGAACCACTGCTGATCTACCGCAGATCTGCAGCATCCAAATCAGGACAGAAGAGCAAATCCGCACAGATGAACTGGAGAACCTATATCAGGGCAGGAATCCCACTTGGTACAAGAGTCATTGCAATGATGAAATACACCGTGAATGGTTTGGAAAAATACTTTATGCTTTGGGCGAAGAGGAAAAAATAATGAGTTCAATAAACAGAGATTATCTGATTTTCCCACTTTCCTGTGATCCGGCACTGGAGGAGACAGAGGAAAGAGAAATCTATTATAAATATCTGGATTCAGCATTTGATGAACCACGTATCCACAATATTGGAATTGTCGGTGGATTTGGCGTGGGTAAAAGCAGTCTGCTCCGCTCTTATGAAAAAAGATATCTGCGAATGGCGAAGCTTAAGCAGGAAATTAATAACCCTTTTAAAGACTGGCGCAAAAAGGATGAACCGCGCTTTCTTTATGTTTCTATGGGAGAAAGCCAATGCAATGACAGTGATAATAAGAATGAGACAGAGCGGCGGATTCTTTTGCAGATATATTCTCGATTTCACAAAAAAGACATTCCGTCCAGCAGTTTTGAGATGATTCATGAAAGCACCGGACATCTGAGAACAAAAACAGTAGTCGGCTCTCTGTTTTTGTTTCTTGTACTATTGCTGACATTTTTTACACCGCTTGGGAAACTTCTGAAGGCAACATTACCGGCGGCCAGCATAATTGTTCACTATAAGACAGAGATTCACGCAGCACTTTATCTCATTGTGATCGGTACGGATCACTTTCTAGTCTAATATTCTTCACTGCCGCAATCTCATGAGATGTATCCAGTTTCTGTTTTAATTCTGCAAAGGCATTTACGAACTTATCTCTGAATACAGGTGCAAACTCCTTCTCATCCAGTGTATGTAACACTTTTTCCAGATCATCACCTATAACCGGACGCATCTCTTCTGCTTCTTTTTCCAGTAAAGCTCCATACTGCTGTACAAACTTCATAGACATATCCGGCAATTTCTGAATCTGGCTAAACGGATTTTTCGCTGTCACAATAGCTTCCATCTGGGCAACATTATCCATAATTTCCTGTTCTCGGACATATGTCTTACTGTTTTCAAACATCTGGATCTGTTCCAATGCTTTTTCGAAGATCTTTTTCTGACCACCTTTGAAGAAGTCAAATACCGGTGCAGTATCATCTGCATCGTCTAACAGATCATCTCGTTTTTTATCTATTGTTTTAAAGAATTCTACCGGCTCTTTGATAGCCAGAAGTTCTTCCAGATTTTTCTTCGCCTGTTCCATCAGAGATTTACATGGCAGCTTCGGATTTACACGATATTCAATCATGATTTCACCAAATGTTTCCAGCTTATCCTGTGCTTTATTCTTAAAGTTTCTCATAATAGTATCGTCATCATCACTGGATACGGAGAAACCAAAATAATCTTTCAATACTTCTTTTACAGAACGGATCTGTCCGTCTGTTGCTCTTTCCCTGATATCAATCAGCAGTTTCTCGACAAATTCACGTTTTGTCAGATAACGTATCAGTTCATCTTTTGTATTGGACAGTATAGATAAACTCTGGCTGTTATAGGTCAGGGATACTCTTCCCATCTTAAAGAGCATGGCAACCAGCCACTGCACGTCTTTCGGATCAAAGCCATAAGGAGCTGCCCCGAATTTATCCTGCAGGGATTTCAGGGATGTTTTCATATGTCTGGTATTATTAAGGCCGATGACCTGAATTACTTCTTCCAGTGCTAATTTATTTGGTGTTGTATCACTGGTTCCAAGGAAAGAAAGCTGTCCATCGTTGCCATTGAATACTGCAGCAATATCAGAGAGTTCTGGAGCTGTCTCCATATAGGTAAGCTTGTTATACTGCATGGCTACCAGCTTTCCGAGTGCTTCATTGATACGGCTTGCCGGTTCTTTTGCTGAGATATTTGCTTTATCTCCGTTCACATAGATATCTGCATGTTTCAATGCATCCTCAATAAAGATATGGCGGTAATTGGAGGCGGATCAGCTGCGTGCAGCAGATATTGGGACACAGTTCCAAATGGTAATACGTTTAGGACGTCAGCTTGCTAGCAGAATGATGCTTCAGAACATTGGACAAAAAGAGCTTGCAAAAAGAATAGGCCAGAGTCAGGCTACAGTGTCTAATCTTATAAATGGAAAAACAGATAGCTCAATGAAAAATTTGTTCTTAGCATTTGAAGCATTGGGTTCAAATCCGTTGGAAGAGATTAGACATGCTGTTACAAATTTGGCTAAGACAGTTCAGGCAGAGACAGCATTAGGAGGTACGCTTATTAATAATCCAGATGATCCGGTCTTTATAGGACAAAAGGGAACATTTTTCATATATTTTTGTGCAACGGACAAGTATGAAAAACAGATTGTGAGGGGACTTTTGAATATAGTTGAAGAATCAGGAAGATGTACAGCAGAATTGAGAATTGGCAATAATGTCTCGAGTGATAGTGGTTTTGAATTTTCGGCAAAGGATAAAATATACAAAGGGGATGTGTATATTTCACCGTTACAGAAGGCAGTATTTATTAATTTGAAGAGCGAAAAACTTGGTGAGATGTGCCAAATAGTATGTCCGCTTCTTAATATTCAGGATGAGGATAGAAAGTTAAAGTGTAATATGGGAGTTGCAACTACTATTTCGGCTGGGGCAAATAATCGCATGCCGACAGCACATCGTATTTTTATGGTACGCAATAAGCTAACTATGGAAGAAGAACGGGAAATTCAAGGACAATTGTTGCTTAATAAGGATCGCATACATATTTCAGAAGAGCGCTTTAAAGAGATGTGTAATAAAGAACATCCGGGAAAAGAATTTATTAAGTGTTTTGAAAAACATCGAACAATGCAGGAATATTATGAAATCGATGAAGGGAGCTTTAAAAGAATATTAGAGCAGGATCCAACCGGCTTTCGAGATGTTTGTATGCTCAGATTATACTCTGATGCACCACGTAATAATAAGATTAGTAGTAAAGTGATAGGTAGTATTTTTCATGGTCTGCATTTTCAGAGAAGAAAAAATAGTTAGTATATACATACTACAGATTTTAAAATGGGCTGAGTGAAAGGGGTATGCTTCCGCAGGCGGCTTCGCCGCTTGCATTTACCATAAATTGACAAATTTCTCCACGAATCAAAATTATTCGATTCAATTTTACCATATTACTTCCAATACATAGATACTTGTGCTATAATTTCGCTGGATATAAAAACAGATAAGATAAATAGAAATACAGAAAATGGAAGGAAGAAAAATATTTTGAGCAAAAAAACAAATAAAACGACTACCGAAGATTCTTACACAGGGAGCCGGAGACACTTACAGCACTGGGTGATCATAGCATTTTATCTGATCATCTATGATATAGTGGCTGTTAATTTTTCATGGTTTCTTGGTCTATTATTGCGCTTTGACATGCGCTTTTCCAGCATTCCACAGAATTACTTTAATGCATTTATTAAATTCGCTCCATTTTATACAGCATTCTGCGTGCTGATATTCTATATATTCCATTTGTACAACAGCTTGTGGCGTTTTGCCAGTATCAGTGAACTAAACAGAATCTCTGCTGCTACAGTAATTACGACATTATTTCAGATTTTCGGCATTACATTTCTGTTTGGACAGATGCCGATGTCCTATTACATCATCGGATGTATCGTGCAGTTCTGTCTGGTGACAGCGGTGCGTTTCAGCTTCCGCTATGTATCACTGGAGAGAGTGCGCCGTACCCAGAATGAAAAAGCAATTCACAATGCAATGGTCATCGGTGCCGGTGCAGCAGGACAGATGATTCTGCGAGAACTGAAAACATCTACAGAATCAACAGCAAGACCATGCTGTGTTATAGATGACAACCCAAACAAATGGGGCAGAATCATGGAAGATGTCCCTGTCGTAGGCGGACGCGAGAACATTCTGGAAAATGTCGAGAAATACAACATCGATCAGATCCTTTTTGCGATTCCTTCTGCACATGCAAAAGAGAAGAGAGATATCCTGAATATCTGCAAAGAGACGCAATGTGAGCTGAGAAGTCTTCCCGGTACTTATCAGCTGGTAAATGGTGATGTATCGCTCAGCAAGATGAAACCGGTAGCGGTAGAAGACCTTCTTGGACGTGAACCGATCAAAGTAAATATGGATGAAATCTTTCAGTACCTGAAGGGCAAAACGATTCTTGTTACCGGTGGCGGCGGCTCTATCGGAAGTGAACTGTGCCGGCAGATTGCATCCCACAACCCGAAGCAGCTCATCATTTTTGATATTTACGAAAATAATGCATACGACATTGAACAGGAACTGAAACGAAAATACAAAGACTTGAATCTGAAAGTTCTGATCGGTTCTGTACGTGACAGTCGTCGCATTAATATGGTGTTCGAGCAGTATCATCCGGATATCGTTTATCATGCAGCAGCCCACAAGCATGTACCGCTTATGGAAACAAGCCCGAATGAGGCAATCAAAAACAATGTCATTGGTACATACAAAACAGCATATGCTGCAATGAAATACGGTGTACAGCGCTTTGTACTGATCAGTACGGACAAAGCAGTTAATCCGACAAACATCATGGGTGCAAGCAAACGTCTCTGTGAGATGGTCGTACAGAGCATGGATGCCATCAGCAAAGCAGGCAGAATTGATCTGCTTCCGTTCTTACATGCCCACATGGATAAGATAATTGATGGTCAGCTTGCAGGAGATCCGCTGGATCATATGGCAGCAGATGGTATGAGTACGAAAGACAGCGTCATCAATATCGAAAGTATTCGAAATAAAGATCATAAAGGAACCCAGTATGTAGCAGTACGTTTCGGAAATGTACTGGGAAGCAACGGCTCCGTAATTCCGCTGTTTCGTAAACAGATCGAAGCAGGCGGTCCGGTGACCGTCACACATCCTGACATTGTTCGTTACTTTATGACGATCCCGGAGGCAGTCAGCCTCGTCCTTCAGGCAGGAACTTATGCCTGGGGCGGTGAAATCTTCGTACTGGATATGGGTGAAGCAGTCAAAATCGATACACTTGCCCGCAACCTGATCCGTCTCTCCGGATTTGAACCGGATGTGGATATTCAGCTCGAATATACAGGACTTCGTCCGGGTGAAAAACTTTACGAAGAAAAACTTATGGCAGAAGAGGGAATCAAAAAGACTGATAACGAGCTGATCCACATCGGCAAACCGATTCCGTTTGATACGGAGGTATTCCTGAAACAACTGGAAAAACTGGCGAAAGCAAGTTATGAGAACAGTGACCATATCGTAGAGATGGTTGAGGAGATTGTGACAACATTCCATCCGGCAGGGGAACACCCGGATGGAAAGAGATAAAGGGAGAAAAAATGTTTAAAGCAGACAATTTATTTGAAAAATTTGATTCAAAGGTATGGTTGAGCAGTCCGACAATGCACGGACCGGAGATTGAATATGTAAAAGAAGCGTATGAAACCAACTGGATGTCTACAGTTGGAAAAAACATCAATGAAGTAGAACGGCTGGCATGCGAATATATTGGCTGTAAATACGCAGTTGCATTATCAGCGGGGACAGCATCCCTTCATCTGGCAATGAAACTGGCTGGTATTGAAGCATATGGAATGCCAAAAGTAGGGCACGGAGCATTGGAAGGAAAAAAGGTTTTCTGCTCTGATATGACTTTTGATGCGACTGTCAATCCGGTTGTGTATGAAGGTGGAGAACCTGTATTTATCGATACAGAGTATGATACGTGGAACATGGATCCTGTTGCACTGGAAAAAGCATTTGAGATTTATCCTGACACAAGAGTTGTTGTCATTGCACACCTTTATGGTACTCCGGGAAAAATAGACGAATTAAACGCAGTAATTAAAAAGCATAATGCTATCTTGGTTGAAGATGCTGCAGAATCTATGGGAGCAACCTATAAAGGCGTTCAGACAGGAACATTTGGCAAGTACAATACGATTTCATTCAATGGAAACAAAATCATTACAGGAAGTGCCGGAGGTTGTTTCCTGACAAATGATGAAGATGCGGCGAATAAAGTTCGTAAATGGTCTACACAGGCAAGAGAAAATGCAGCATGGTATCAGCATGAGGAATTAGGATATAATTATCGCATGAGCAATGTTGTTGCAGGTGTTGTGCGTGGACAGTTCCCATATTTGAATGAACATATTGCCCAGAAAAAAGCAATCTATGAAAGATATAAAGAGGGGCTGAAAGAATTACCGGTATCTATGAATCCGATGGACCTTGAAAATTCTGAGCCAAATTACTGGCTTTCCTGTCTTATTATTGATAACGATGCAATGTGCAGACAGGTACGTGGCGAACAGGATGTATGCTATGTAAAAGAAACCGGAAAAACCTGTCCTACAGAGATTCTTGAAGCGATTGCCTCAATTAATGCAGAGGGCAGACCAGTATGGAAACCGATGCATATGCAGCCGATTTATCGTCTGAATCCATTCATTGTCAGAGATGGAAATGGACGTGCAAGATCAAACGCATATATTGAGGGAAGTGTGGTAGATGTGGGAATGGATATTTTCAACAGAGGTTTATGTTTACCGAGTGATAATAAAATGACTGCAGCGCAGCAGGACAGAATCATAGAGGTAATTAAATACTGCTTCGAGTAAAATAGAGGGATTTGTAATGGATAAAATAAAACATAAGCCATATGGACCATATGAAAAATACATAAAAAGACCGCTAGACTTAATCTGTAGTCTAATTGCAATAATAATTTTTTCATGGTTGTATTTTATAATTGCAATATTGGTTAGAGTAAAATTGGGTTCTCCGGTGTTTTTTACACAGGACAGACCGGGAAAAGATGAGAAAATATTTAAATTATATAAGTTTAGAACAATGACAGATGCAAAAGATGAAAATGGGAATTTATTGCCGGATAGTGAGAGACTTACTAGATTCGGAAAAATGCTTAGAACAACTAGCCTAGATGAATTGCCTGAAGCATTTAATATAGCTAAAGGAGATATGAGTATCTTAGGACCAAGGCCGTTGTTGCCATCGTATCTTCCCTGGTATACAGAACGAGAACGGCATAGACATGATGTTCGACCTGGCTTATCCGGTTTAGCCCAAGTTAATGGGAGAAATTTTCTGGATTGGGATAAGCGATTTGAATTGGATGTTCAGTATACTGAAAAAATTACATTTTTAGGAGATATGAAAATCATATTTCAAACGGTAAAAAAAATTTTGTCACATAGTAATATTGCAATTGATACAAATAAAACAGAAGGTAATATGGCGGAAATACGTGCAGAAAAGCTAAAGAGTGAAAATGGTAATAAGTAGTTAAGGAGCATATTATGAATATATTGATTTTGAGTGCAGGAACTAGGAATAAAATAGTTGAGTATTTTGTAAAAACGCTTGCAGGAAAGGGAAATGTTGTTGCAACTGATATGAGTAAACTGGCACCTGCAATATATGAAGCCGATAAGTATTATATTGTTCCTAGAATGACAGATCCGGAATATATGGATATTATTTTTGATATATGTAAAAAAGAAAAAATTAGTGGCGTCTTATCATTGATAGATCCAGAATTATCTTTGCTTGCACAGAATGAAAAAAAATTTGAAGATATTGACGTAAAAGTAATAGGTTCTTCATATGAACTGTGTGAAATGTCGCTAGATAAATATCAGATGTTTTTATGGCTGAACAGAAATGGATATAATTGTGCAAAATCTTATGTAGATAAAGAAGAGTTCTATAAGGATATTGATAATAAAAAAATAACATATCCAGTATTTGTGAAACCGGCAAGAGGAAGTGCAAGTATTGCTATTTCAAAAGTTTATGATGAGGAAACATTAGAATTGTTATTTGCTCATGATGAGGGACTTATGATTCAGCAATTTCTTAATGGACAAGAAATTGGTGCAGATGTATATATTGATATGATGTCTGGAGAGATTGTTTCTATTTTTACTAAGAAAAAATTAAAAATGAGAGCCGGAGAAACCGATAAAGCAGTTTCTTTTAAAGATGATAAGTTATTTGATCTTATTAAGAAATTTGTTTCAAAAGCTGGATACAGAGGTCAGATTGATATTGATATTTTTGATATTGATGGAGAGTACTATATATCAGAAGTTAATCCACGTTTTGGTGGGGGATATCCGCATGCGTATGAGTGTGGATGCGACCATATGAAACTGATACGAAATAATCTTGAAGGGAATAGTAATGAGGTTTCTATTGGAACATACAAATCGGACATTTATATGATGAAGTACAATGAAATTTGTATAAAGAATTTTGAAATGTAATATAAAGGGATTTATTCGTGACAATAGGAAAATACATTAGATGTTGATATATATGTAGATATTATTAGTAATCAGGTGGTTGCATTGTTCAGTAAGAAAAAAACTTGAAACCAAAATTGATGGAGCCAGTAAAACAGTATCGTTTAAAGATGAACATTTAAATAGATATATCTGTGAGACGCTGAAAGTTTTTTAGTTCAATGGAACGATAGATATGGACTTATGGTATCTAGATGGTAAATATTATTTATTAGAAATAAATTTCAGATTTGGCGATGGATATTTATATGCGTATGGGGCAGATGATTATTTTATAAAAGTGATTGAAAATAACATAAAGGGAATAGAAAATCAGCCTTGCTTTGGAAATTATGATAATGATGTATGATAGCATTGTTATAAAAAAATAACAGGATTATAAAGTGGAGAGAGTTGTACTAAAATTATGAGAATTTTGATTATATGTAATTGTTCAACTGGATTGGAAAGTTTTAGGGGGATGCTCATACATGAACTTGTAAAAAAAGGTCATGTTGTAAAAGCTATAGTACCACAATCAGACGAACAGAAAGAGATAAATGCAGAAAGCAGACTAAAGAAAATGAGATGTGATTTGAAAAGAGTTCCGATGGAACGACGTGGTATGAATCCTGTAAAAGATTTAGGACTTTTCCATAAGTACTATAAGACTGTTAAGAAAATGAAACCGGATCTGGTAATTACATATACAATTAAACCGAATATTTATGGTGGAATGGCATGTTGTCTGCTGAAAATCCCCTATGCAGTAAATATTACAGGGCTTGGTACAGCATTTCAGAATGATGGCATGCTGAGAAAAATGGTAACAATTATGTACCGTGCCGCACTTCGAAGAGCCAAAATCGTTTTCTTTGAAAATGAAGAAAACAGAAATATCATGGTCGATTATAAAATTATTAAAAAGAACAAGACCTATGTGCTTCCAGGTGCAGGAGTAGATATCGAACACTTTGCCTATGCAGATTATCCTATTGATGACAGCGAGATGAAATTTCTTTTTATTGGACGAGTAATGCAGGAAAAGGGAATTGATGAATTGTTTGCTGCAATGAGAAGATTAAGAGCAGAAGGATATAAATGTTCCTTAACTGTTCTGGGAGGATTTGAAGAAAATTACTCTGAGAAAATGAAAAACTATGCAGCAGAAGGCTGGCTGCATTACGAAGGATATCAGGAAGAGATTCGACCTTTTATCGCAAAAAGCCACTGCTTTGTTTTACCATCCTGGCATGAGGGAATGGCAAATACGAATCTTGAAAGTGCAGCGATGGGAAGACCTGTCGTTACAAGTAATATTCATGGCTGTTTGGAAGCTGTGGAAGATGGCGTGACAGGCTTTTTATGTGAAAAGCAGAATTCGGATGATTTGTATCAGAAGATGAAAAGAATGTGTGACTTTTCATATGATGAGCGGAGAACTATGGGAATGGCCGGAAGAAAGAGAATGGAAGCTGTTTTTGATAAACGCAAGGTTGTCGAGAAAACAATAGAAAAAATGGGAGTATAATATGACTCAATTATGGCTATTAATGCTGTTTGCACTGACTTGTACGAAAATATATGATTATTTACATCCTGTGGGATGGAATGAATATTCTAGAAACAGAAGATTCAGTATAATTTTTTTGATAATGACGATTATACTGGGTGGATATCTTGGACTAAGGACTAATTATAATGATACATATACCTATAAAATTGCGTATGAACAAACGCAGTCATTTCCGTATTTCTGGGAAACTTTTAATGCTTCTTTAAGTGCAGATCCGGGATTTAATATATGTAATGCTGTAATGAAAACATTAGGAGTTTCGACGCAATCGTGGTTGATGGTATATGCGCTCGTTACGATGGGATTATATCTACACTTTATTCGAACAAACGGAACGGAATTGACGCAGAACATATATCTGTTTTTCTGTGTAGGCGCATACATATTTGCAGGAGCAGCAATAAAACAATCTATTGCAACAGCAATTTGTTTGTGTGGATTAAATTTAGCGTTGGATAAAAAATGGATAAGATATTGCCTGGTTGTATTTATAGCAATGACATTTCATGTCTACGCGGTGATATTCTTGTTGGTTCCGCTACTCAGATTTAAACCATGGACAAGAAATACGTTCATATTAATAGTTGGAACAATATGTATAGCATTTTCACTACGTTCGCTATTAGGAACAATTGTTGAAATTACATCCAGCATGGGAGAGGGGTATACAGTTGACTCCTTCAAGGGGGTGGGCGTTAACATATTTAGGGTACTGGTATGTTGTGTACCTATATTCTTAGCAATGATTTATCATAAGGAAATATTTGAAGAAACAGATGAACATGATAATCTTTTTTTTAATCTGGCAATGGTAAATGGATGTATTATGTTTATTGGAATATTTGGAACAGCAAATTATTTTGCTCGTTTGGCAAATTTTTTTGTTATGGCACAGGCAATTACATTACCATGGATGCTTAACAAATTGGACAACTCACGGAGAACACTGATAAAAGCATTTATGATTGTTGGATATTTAGGTTTCTTTTATTATTCGACCAATGTTGTGTATGGAGCATTTTCAATGGGACATATTACGGTTGGTGAATATTTACAACAGTTGTTTTAATGGAGAATAAAATGATACGAATTTTGCATGTAGTGACACATATGAATCGTGGCGGATTGGAGACCATGATTATGAATTATTATAGAAATATAGACAGGGAAAAAGTGCAATTTGATTTTTTGGTACACAGATCCTATAAAGCTGATTATGATGAAGAAATCGAGAGCTTAGGAGGACGTATATACAGGATTACCATGTTGAATCCGTTTAGTGTAGCTTATCGAAGAGAATTAGACACTTTTTTTAAACAGCACCCTGAGTATTCAATTATTCATGTGCACCAGGATTGTATGAGCTCTGTAATTCTGAAGATTGCTAAAAATAATCATGTGAAAGTGAGAATTGCACATAGCCATAGCAGCAGTCAGGATAAAAACTTAAAATATCTCATAAAATTGTTTTATCGCAGACAAATCCCTAAATATGCAACGGACTTAATGGCATGTGGCGATAAAGCAGGAAAATGGATGTTTTCAGGTGCGGATTTTCATATAATGAATAATGCAATAGACAGTAAACAGTATGTGTTTAATCCAAGTAAAAGAAGAAAGATTCGAAGCTATTATGATATTCAAGAACAGGAAATAGTGATAGGTCATGTAGGACGCTTTTCGCCGCCTAAAAATCATGAATTCCTTATTCAGGTATTCAAGAATTTTTCAGAAAAAAAGAAAAGCAGATTATTATTAGTAGGAGATGGAAATCTTCGAAGAGAGATGGAGCAAAAAGTAGAAAAACTAGGTTTGAAGGAAAATGTTATATTTACAGGAGTACGTTCAGATGTAGCAGATGTAATGCAAGCTATGGATGTATTTGTTTTTCCGTCTTTATATGAAGGACTTCCGGTAACAATGGTTGAAGCGCAGGCAGCGGGATTACCATGTGTGATTTCATCGAATGTTCCAAAAGAAACCGTGCTTATTCCAGAATTGGTTGAATCGTTAAGCTTGTCGGAACCGGTAGAGCTATGGAGTGAAAAAATACTTCGGATGAAGTCAATTAAAAGGGTGGATACAAGCGGTAAGATTAAGGATAGCGGATTTGATATAGAAGAATCAGCAAAATGGTTGGAGAAGTTCTACTATGAGAAAACAACTAATCTGAAGTGAGTAGTAGAGAATAGGTGAGAAAGTGAAAATTCATGAATTTATAAAAAATATAGTAAAAAGGATAAATGGAGAAGTTTTAACTACGACATTGATTAAACGTGGACTGAAAGTAGGAGATGATTTTAATCGGCAACAGGGATGCTATATTGATCCTACTCATTGCTTTTTGATTGAAATAGGAAATAATGTAACGTTTTCTATCAGGGTGACAGTTCTTGCTCATGATGCAAGTTCGAAAAAAGTAACCGGTTATACTCGGATTGGAAGAGTAAAAGTTGGAGACAATGTTTTTGTTGGAGCAAATACAACAATTTTGCCTAACGTTGAAATAGGGGATAATGTAGTTATAGGTGCGAACAGTGTTGTGACACAATCAATACCGAATAATAGTGTAGTGGCTGGAAATCCGGCCAGAGTTATTAAAGATATTGACGCATTTAAAGAAAAAAATATTGAACAAATGAAAGAAACAAGAAGATTCGGCAGAGAATATAGATTTTCGCATGAAATTTCATCAGACAAAATAGAGGAGATGAAAAAAGCAGTCCAAAAGGGCATTGCTTATATAGATTGATATGAAGAAGAAAATTACTGTTTTTACACCAACATATAACAGAGGTGAATTATTGCATCGATGCTATGAAAGTTTGCTCAGACAGACAAATGGAGATTTTAAATGGCTGATCATTGATGATGGGTCTGTTGATAAGACTAAAGAAATAGTGCAGCGATGGATACAGGAAAACAAAATTGATATTCATTATATTTATAAAAATAATGGTGGTTTACATACAGGGTATAATACGGCAATAGCACATTTGGATACAGAACTTGCTGTATGTATAGATTCTGATGATTGGCTTCCGGATAATGCAATCGAGGTTATTTTGAATATATGGAATGAAAAAAAAGCTAATGATATAGCTGGACTTATTGGACTGGACTATACTTCAGGTGGAAAATTAATAGGAGATTTTTTGCCAGATGGAGAACTGATTAATCCTATAAATTTGCTTGCGTCTAAAAATAATCGGGGTGATAAAAAGTATGTAGTAAGGACTGATTTATATAAAAAAGTTGCTCCTATGCCAGTATATGAGGGCGAAAAAAACTTTAATCCCCATTATATGATTTTAAAACTCAGCGCAAAGTATAAATTTATGAGTGTGAATAAACCATTTTGTATTGTAGATTATCAGGAAGATGGGATGTCTGCAAATATTTTTAAACAATATTTAGATAGCCCGAGAAGTTTTGCTGAATTACGTCGAGTTATTATGAGCTTGCCGGATGTACCATTTAAATATTTATGCAAAACAACAGTTCATTATGTTTCAAGTAATATTCATGCAGGTACAAAAGGGTATATTAGAAAGTCCCCGAGAAAATTAATGACGATTTTATTGTGGCCAATGGGATGGAGTTTATCTAAATATATAAGAAAAAACGGAAACAAAATAGTAGAAGTAAAATAAAAGAGGAAAAATATGATACCTAAAAAAATTCATTATTGTTGGTTTGGCAGAGGGGAAAAACCTAAACATGCAAAAAAATGTATTGCAAGCTGGAAAAAGCATTGTCCGGATTATGAAATCATTGAATGGAATGAAGATAATTTCGATGTGAATATGAACGGATATACGAAAATGTGTTATGAACAAAAGAAGTATGCGTTCTTAAGTGACTATGTTCGATTACTGGTCGTGTATCAGAATGGAGGACTCTATTTTGATACAGATGTAGAATTGGTAAGAAATCCTGATTTTTTATTAAAAGAAGAAGCCTTTTTTGGTTTTGAGACGGAAGAATCAAAACAAAAAAAAGAAATTATAAATAGTGGCCTAGCCTTCGGCTCAGTCGCTAGTGGCCTAGCCTTCGGCTCAGTCGCTAGTGGCCTAGCCTTAAAAAAAATGATAGAAGAATATACACCATTATTGGATGGAAAATCGGGAACAATAGGATGTCCAATATTGAATACACAGGCAATGATCAAACTGGGATTAAAACCGGGCGGTGAAATACAAAAACTTTCACATGTAACAGTTTATCCAAAAGAGTATTTTAATCCATACGAGAGCACAACAGGAGTATTAAACAAAACGAGAAATACAGTATCTATTCATTGGTATGCTGGTAGTTGGTTAACTCCAAAGCAACGAATAAGAAGCGCAATTATGAAACCATTACATAGAATATTGGGTGTTGATTGTTTTAAAAAGTTTAGAAAGTAGTTCATAGGGATAAAAATGCAGATAGAAAAAAAGAAGATTTTGATTGTCTCTCATGCAATGGAAATAGGTGGAGCAGAAAAAGCATTGCTGGGTCTTTTAGAAAACATTGATACAAAAGAATATCAGGTAGATTTATTTTTATTGCGTCATGAAGGCGAACTTCTAAAATATATACCAAACAATATTAATGTATTACCAGAAATACCAGCTTATAGTGTATTGGCGAGACCGATGAAGGATACGCTGAAAGAAGGGCATCTTTGTTTAACACTGGCAAGATTAGTTGGAAAGTATAAGGCAAAGGTGTTTGATAAAAAGAATCAATATACACAAAGCAGTGTTGCTATTGAATATAGTCATAAATACACAAAAAGATTTATGCCGGCTATTCAGCCAGATACACAATATGATCTTGCAATTAGCTTTCTAACTCCACATTATTTTGTAACTGAGAAAGTAAACGCTAAATGTAAAATGGCATGGATACATACGGATTATTCGGTAGTTCAAGTAGATACACAATCAGAACTTAAAATGTGGGAGGAATATGATTATATTGTATCTATCTCAGATGATGTAACAAGAAGTTTTTTAAAGACGTTTCCTGCACTGAAGGATAAAATCATTGTTATTGAAAACATCCTTCCAAACGCATTAACAGAAAAACAGGCAAAAGAGAATGTTTCGGAAGTTTTTGAATCAGATTATATTAATTTGCTTTCTATTGGGCGTTTTACAAATGCCAAAAATTTTGATAATGTACCAGAGATTTGTAAACACATCATTGAAAAGAGTATTAAAGTTAAATGGTATTTAATAGGTTATGGTGGAGAAGAAGCCTTGATTCGAAAGAAAATTACAGAAGCGGAAATGCAGGATTATGTGATAATACTTGGCAAAAAAGAAAATCCATATCCTTATATCAGAATGTGTGATATATATGTGCAACCATCCAGATATGAGGGGAAATGTGTAGCTGTTCGTGAAGCGCAGCTGTTAGGAAAGCCAGTTATTATTACAAATTATGTAACATCAGGAAGCCAGTTGGAAGATGGTGTAGATGGAATTATTGTTCCGATGGATAATGAGGGATGTGCAGATCATATTGCAGAGGTAATTAAGAATGATGAGTTGCGAGAAGTGTTAAAGAATAATATGGCAACAAGAGATTATACAAATTCGAAGGAAATAGAGAAGATATATCATATAATTAAAGATAATGTATAGAAGGAAATTGGAATGAAAATAAAAACAATTACATGCCATGATGTATATAATGTTGGTGCAAGTTTGCAGGCATATGCGTTACAAGAATACTTGAAATCATTAGGGCATGATGTAGAAATTATAGATTATAAACCAGAGTATCTGGTTTCACATAAACTATTAGGTATAGGAAATCCAATATATGATAAACCAGTGTTACGTGAACTGTATCAACTTGCTAAGTTTCCGGGTCGCGTAAAAAGAAAATATGGACAGAGAAAGAAAGAATTCGACAGATTTACGAAAGAGTACCTGTCAGTAACTTCTAAACAATACCATTCTAACGAAGACTTAAAAAGAAATTTACCAGAAGCAGATATTTTTTTTGCTGGGAGTGATCAAATTTGGAATACATTTTTCAATAATGGAAAAGATCCAGCTTTTTATTTGGATTTTGTTCCAATGTCTGCAATAAAAGCATCGTATGCTGCAAGTTTTGCTACAGAAGATGTTTTAGAAGAATGGAAGCCGAAGATAAAATATTGGTTAAATAATTTAGATTTTATCTCGGTGCGGGAGTCTTCGGGAGTAAAGATTGCAAAGAATTTAACTTCTAAAGATGTTGTTCAAGTTCTTGATCCAGTCTTTTTATTAAATGTGGAGGAATGGGAAACAATTGAAAAAGAAGTTAGCGTTTCGGAATCATATATTTTGATATATGATTTTGATAATAATATAGAACTTGTTCAATTTGCGCGTGAGTTAGCTAAAGAAAATGGGTGGAAGTTATATTCATTTTTAAAGAATGATAGGTGTGATAGAAGCTTTGAGAAAGAAGGACCGAGGGTATTTTTGTGGTTAATTCAGCATGCTGAATTTGTAGTTTCAAATTCATTTCATGCGACGGCTTTTTCTATTATTTTTCAAAAACAATTTGTTGTATTCACTCGAAAGGAATCGATTAATACAAGGATGCAGGATTTAGTTTCGCAATTAGGAATATCAGAATGTTTAATTCAAGAAAATGGTAAAAGCAAGTTAAAGATGATAGACTATAAAATTGTAGAAAAACAATTAAGTAAAGAAGTGTCTAATTCAAAAGCTTATATTATGGAAGTATTAAACAGTAAAAAAATAGACTAATTGTGGAATTAAAAAGAGGAAGATTTGACATTATCTAGAATTTCAGGAGTATGTGTAAAAATGAAGAAGAAAATTTTATTTGTGATTAATTCATTAGGATTAGGAGGGGCAGAGAAAAGTTTGACTTCCTTATTGTCGACGTTTGATTATAGCCAATACGAAGTTGATTTATTGATGTTTCGACCAAACGGAATGTTTTTAAGCTTATTGCCAAAAGAAGTTAATATATTGCCGCAACCTAAATTCTTAAAGATGAACTCTTTTAAGGAGCAATTAAAGAATCCTAAATATTTAATAACGCATATTCAAGCATCCATTGGTTTAAGAAAAAATGCTAAACATCGAACTTTACATGATGCGCAATGTTATTGGAAATATGCTGGGAAAGCATTTGATAATTTGAAAGAGAAATATGATGTAGCTATAGCATGGGGACAAGGAAATCCAACACATTATGTGGCTGAAAAAGTAAATGCGAATAAAAAAATTGCTTTTATTAATGTGAATTATGAGGCAGCGGGTCACAATAAAGAATATGATTATCCTTATTATTTAAAGTATCAATATATTGCGGCAGTTTCTGATGAACTGACGAAACTAATCATAGAAGCTTTTCCAGAAATGAAAGAAAAGATTAGAACACTTTATGATATAAATAATGCACAGCTGATATATAAAATGGCTAATTTTTCAAATCCGTTTAAAAAGATAGATAACAAGTTTATATTGGTTACTGCGGGTAGGTTGGTATATCAAAAGGGTTATGATATGGCAGTGGAAGCGGCAAAGCTTTTAAGAGATAAAGGTATTGATTTCCAATGGTTTTTTATCGGGGAAGGCAGTGAAAGAAAAAACTTGGAAGATATGATATCTAAATATGCATTAACAAAAAATGTAATACTAGTAGGTGCAACAGATAATCCTTACATATATATGAACAATGCAGATATATATGTTCAGACTTCTCGATTTGAAGGATATTGTTTGACATTAGGTGAAGCGAGAATTTTAAATACACCTGTAATTAGCACAAATTTTGATGTTGTATATAATCAACTTGTTGATGGTGAGAATGGATTGATTGTTGATATGAAACCGAAGGCAATTGCAGAGGCGATTGAACGCATAAGCAGAGATTCGGTATTACGAGAACATATAGTTGACAATCTGAAGAAAGAGAAAAAAGGAAATATAGAAGAAATAGAAAAATTATATAATTTATTGAATAGCTAGATTAGACAATAAGGAATAGTAAAAAATATGAAACAGAAGTCTGTAATGGGTGGATTAGATATAGCTAAATTTTTAGGAGCATTATTAATTGTATCGATACATACTCGACCCTTATTAGTATGTGGAAAAGAAATAGATTATTATTCAAGTGATGTTTTTTGTAGAATAGCAGTTGCGTTCTTTTTTATGTGCTCTGGATATTTTACATTTACAAAAATGCAATATGATAATAATGGAAAAATAGAAAATTCAAACAAAAATAGAAAACAATTGATTAAAAGTGAAATACGAATTATTACTCTATATATTATGTGGTCAATAATCTATTTTATAGTTGAATTATTACAATGGATGTCTGTTAAAGAGATTTCGTTTATACACTTTTTAATTGCTTTTGGAATTAGTTTTTTTATATATGGTTCTTATTATCATTTTTGGTATATGCTGGCTTTGATTTATGGGATTCCGATTATATATTATTTATCACTTAAGATTAATAAGAAAAAACTTTTAATTATTGGAAGTGGACTGTATTTGGTACATTTAGTTATCAATTGGAACTCAGTGTGTCCTGAATTGAAAATTATATCATTGATTTCAGGGATAAATATTTTTCCAGGAGCATTATCATCTACGATTTTTATAGGAATTCCATTTATGATATGGGGGGGGCTGTTTTCAAGTATTTCAGCATAAGAGCAAAAAAGTCTGGTTGTTTTTTTCGATAATTGGATTGTACTTAGAAGCAAGAGTTCTCCTTCATAGATTTAATATAACATCATTGAATTATATTATATTTACTGTGTGTGTAACTGTTTTAATATTTCAAGTTTTCTATGAAATGAAATTATCTGGTAACCAATATAAATGGTTTAGAAATTTAAGTACAGTTATTTACTGCATTCATCCTTTGTGGATAACACTTTTGAAAAAAATGGAATGGCAAATGATACCTATTTTATTATTTATAACAACAATAATATTGAGCTTTCTTTCTGGCGTAGCACTAACATTATTATCTAAAAAATTTGTTTTTATTAAAAATATGTATTGAGAGAAGTATTTATAGAAATAAAGTAGTAAATTTTGGGGTTACTAACGTATTTGAAGCGAAATTTTAAGATAAAGGAAAAGATCATATACCTGTATATAACCCTGATAACCTGCAAGAACAAAAAAATATATATTTTTACTGACAACTACCTTGACAATCAGCGGAAGCAAAAAAGATTCTTATCAGTAATAAAACTGGATACTATTATTATCAGCAGAATATGAATAGCATTATAAAAACATATCAATCTTGGCAGATGCTGGATTGTATATATGCTCATCAGGATAATCGAAAATTTTATAAAAAAATAATCTTCAGGAAGCCCTTTTATGGTGTGATACTACATACAGTTTTGTACTAATTGATGTGCTAAAAAAATGGAAGAAGAGCGGAGCAAAAAAGATTCACGATATAAAGATGTAAAGAAAACGTACTCTTTACTGATAGGAGAATTTTTAAGAAATCCATATATTTTACAAAAACAAAAAATTTTGTTGATATTATACTGGATTATACTTTAAAAGGAAAATGAATATATTATGAAGAAAAATATTAAATTTTTAAGACAGTTGGATGAATCTAGAAGTGTCCAAATGATGATTAATCTAGTTGCAAATTTAATATCATTTGCAGTAACTTTAGGTATTAGTTTCTTTCTGTCTCCATATATAGTTCAGAAATTGGGGGCAGAAGCGAACGGATTTATTACATTGGCAAATAATTTTATCAGTTATGCAACTTTGGTGAAGACGGCTTTAAATGCTGTTGGAAGTCGTTATATCATTGTTTCGTATCATAGAGGTGAAATAGATAAAGTTAATAGATACTATTCCTCGTTATTTTTTGGCGATTTAATCATTGGAGTCGTAAGTTTTATTATAGGATTAGCATGTATTTTTAGATTGGAAAATCTTATTAATATACCTGAAAACTTGATATTTGATACAAAAATATTATTCTTTTTGGTTTTTTGCAATTTTTCTTTTAATACAGTAGCCGCAGTGTTTTCTAGTGCACCTTATATTAAGAATAAAGTATATTTGCAGTCGATTCGAGATATACAGTGTAATGTGATTCGGGCGATATTATTAGTTATGCTATTTACACTACTCCGTCCAAGAGTGTTCTTTTTGGGAATAGGAACAATAGTGTCTGGTATTATTTTAATAGTTTATAATTACATATATAAATGTAGGTTAGTTCCAGAATTAAGAGTGCGTAAGAAAAATTTTTCGTGGAATTCGATAAAAGAATTGTTGTCGCAGGGAGTCTGGAGTTCGCTTTCATCTCTAGGGGAAATGTTATTATCAAGTTTTGATTTACTTATTACAAATCTGCTTATCAATGTAACGGAGATGGGAATTCTGTCAGTTGCAAAAAGTGTTCCGAGTATGATATCGGGAATAGGGCAGACGATGGCAAGTGTTTTCTTTCCTGAAATAACGATATGCTATGCTAAAAATGATACCAAAGGATTAGTGGATGTAGTGAATCAATCTTGTATGATAATTGGCGCAATTGTTACAATTCCGTTAGCGTATCTTATTGTTTTTGGAAGTGAATTTTATGGTTTATGGCAACCAACATTGGACTCAGAGAAGTTACAGATATTGTCTATTTTGACTTGTGCAGGTTTTATATTGTGTGCGGGATGTAACTCTATTGGTACGATATTTACAGTTACTTTACACGTGAAAGAAAGTGCATTGAGTGTATTAATAACAGGTATTACAAATACTGTTTTAACATTGGTGCTTGTAAAAACGACAAGCTTAGGCATTTATGCAGTTGCTGGGGTAAGCAGCGTGGTAGAAACAATCAGAATGTTGGTTTATATTGTGCCAAATGCTACAAAATATGTAGGAGTGAAAATAACAACATTTTATCCTGTTATTGCAAAATCCTTTATAAGTACAATGGCTTTATGCATTGTAGGATTTGGATTGAAGCAGATTGTTGTTTGCGACACATGGTTAAGGCTGATTGTTATTGCCATAGTCTTTGGTGTGTTGGGACTGGCTATTAACTTTCTTATAGTGTTAGATAAATCAGCAAGAAATAGGATAATTCAAAAAATAAGACAACAATAGAGTGAAAAATTTAAGCGCTTACGAAACAGTCAGCCGGATCGCAGCAATCTATCATCTGGACAACCAGATGGAGGGACAGCCTGCAAAAGTCAGAAAGATGTACCGTCAGGCCAATATCAGACCTCTTGTAGAGGCCTTCTTTTCATGGGCAAAAGAGATCCAGACTAAAAATCAGCTTTCCAGAGGAAAGACTCTGGATGGGATCAACTACTGTATCAATCAGGAAGTTTCTCTGAAAGCTTTTCTGGAAGACGGTGATATTCCTATGGATAACAATGCGACAGAAAGTGCTCTGCGTAGCTTTTGTCTCCATAAGCATACATGGAAGCTGATCGACAGTCTGGATGGCGCAAATGCCAGTGCCATTATCTACAGCATCACAGAAACGGCAAAAGCTAACAATCTGAATCCTTTCCGGTATCTTGAACATGTCCTGACTGTATTGAAGGACCACCAGGATGACAGGGAATACAGTTTTATAGATGATATCCTGCCATGGTCTGAAAAACTTCCAGCAATATGCCGGAGCAAAACAAAAGCAACTAATATTTAAAACCTTGCCGCCGGAAACGGCGGCTTAAAGTTATAGCAGTACGGATAGTTTACCGTATACGTAAGACAGACAATTCTGGGAGGATATGTATTTGGAGTTGGTTCTACAGTTGTCAGTTTCATTGTATTAGGAGATTATTCGCTGGGGCTTCAGACATCAGGGGCGATGGACTTTATAGCTGAATATAATAAGTCAGGCGATCTCTATGATATGATCATTAAAATAATTCAAACATTGCCTTGCGCACCGTTGGTGTTGGTGATTATTTTAATTACTATGATTGCCTTTTATGCGACATCATTTGATTCGATAGCATATACTGCATCGTGCTATAGTTATTACAGTTTAGAAGAAAATGAACAGCCTCACCGTGGAGTAGAATTGCTGTGGTGCATTTTACTTATTGTTTTGCCTATTGCGCTAGTCTTTTCGGAAAGCTCGATGAGTAATCTCCAGTCTGTGAGTATTATTGCAGCTTTTCCAATTGGAATTGTTATTGTAATGATAACAGCTAGCTTTATTAAGGAAGCAGGAAATTATCTAAAATGTCATAAAAAATAGAGTATTAATAGGGAATAGAGGTAGACGAAGTGCAGACAGTTAAATATAATTTTAACAGACAGACAGACAGACAGACAGACAGACAGACAGACAGACAGAGTATCTTTCATATTATAGAGCCTTTGCAGTAATCTGCATATTGTTGTGTCATTTAGTGGTAGAAAATTCTAATGTTTATGTACAAATGACAGCACAATTATTTAATATAGGTGTAAATATTTTCATCATTATTTCTGGCATATGTTTTGGTCTGCAGGGAGCAATTAAGAATACTACAAAATGGTATAAAAAAAGGTCTTGCCGTATTTATATTCCGTATGAAACTTTTTTAATATTTTTAGCGGTGGTATATCTGATAACAGGTAGACATCTGCAGTTTGGTAATTGGATTTCATGTGTTATTGGAGTGCAGGGTGCTCAGGTAGGTGTATTAGGTGCGGATCATACATGGTTTCTTACAGCATTATTAATTTGTTATTTAATAACACCGATATTATCAAAGATATTTTGTAATGTGAAAATAAGAAATGAATGGAAGTTGCTGGTACTTATTATAAGCCTGTTTTTACCAATACTATTGGCATATATTCCGTGGGTAACATGTCATACAATTGGAGCATATGTATGTTTCTATGTAATAGCATATTGGTTTGGAACAAAGTTAAAAGATGGATTTCAATTTAAAAATAAATATTTTATTTTATATGTATTAATAATCTTATGTGCATTTGCAATAAGGTTTGGAGGTCGAATTCTCTGGGACAATACAAGATTCTATAATTGTATTATTGTTGGTTATACGCAATATATAGCAGCGGGTAGTATGCTGGCAGTGTTCGCAGTGATTTTTCCCCAAAATAATGGTAATAAGTTACTTAAATGGATTTGTAAAATCAGTTTTGAGATATATTTATATCATTATATGTTTATTGTAGGGCCAGTATCGTTAATGAATATAAATGGTAATTGGATTATTTCATCACTTATAGTAGTAGGTGTGACAATTGTCGTGGCTATGTGTATGCATTTCATCACAAATTATATTGAAAAGTACATATTAAAATTTAAATGATTATTTTTGGGCGATAACACTGCAAATTCGGCAGACGGGAAGCTGTCTGTCCGATGATGCGAGAAATGCTTAGTTTGCGATTGTGTTGGTAGAGAGTTGAATGCCTTCAACCTATAGATGTTTTTAAAAATGTTGGGCAGTATAATGCACACATTGTTTTTTCAAATTGGACATTTGATTATTTATAAGAGAATGCATCTCCTGAATATGTTAAAAAATTAATGCCTAATTTGGAATATGTAAAATAGGTTTCTTATCAGAATGAAGAGTTTACTTTTTATAAGTTTTTAACGGAAATTTTGAATTATTCAGATTAAAAGTAAGTGACAGAAAGTGAGTGGGCAATTATAGTTTTGTAGGGTGTCTTAAATCATGTAGAAAAAGGAGCGTTGTAAAGTTGAATTATGAAAAGTACAATATTGACAAACAAACAAACAAACAAACAAACAAACAAACAAACAAACAAACAAACAAACAAACAAACAAACAAACAAACAAAGCTGACGTATGCTGATACGAGAATGATACATGGGTTATCCGTTCTGGCAATGATAATATTACATTTGTTTGATAGATTAGATTATTCTGGCTTATATGTACCAGTGCTTTTTCTGGCAGGAAAACCGTTGATTTTTTACATTGCACAGTTGAGCGATTTTTGCGTAATGGGGTTTGCTTTTTGTTCAGGATATGCTTTATATAAGCAATTTCAGGAATCAGATATAAGTACATATGTAAAAAGACGTGGTAAAGGTTTGCTTGTTTTATTAATAAATTATTGGGTTGTATTATTTGCGTTTACTATTATAAGTGTTTTAGCAGGTAATGGTGAAAATATACCAGGATCTATTGGTGAATTCGCAGGTAATTTTTTTGCTGTTAATACAACTTATAATGGAGCATGGTGGTACATATTTATTTATATGGTGTTAGTTGTGATATCACCGCTTATATTTAAATGCTGTGATAGATTTCCGATGTGGATCAGTGGGGCTGGCTTATTATTAGTATACGCCTCTGCATATTATGTAAGATTTTATATGCCGACCACAAATTGGGGGCTGATTAAGTACGGCACATTTGGAATGACGTTATTTGAATTTTGCATAGGCATATATTTCTTGAAATATAATTGGATGGAAAAAATAAACAAAGTCATAGGAAAGCTGAAAAAATGGCAACGCATATTTATTGGGATTGTTTTATTAGTAGGAATACTTATAGGACATACTTTGATTGTTCCGAGTTTGTTTGTTGCACCATTTACAGGAATACTTATTATAGTATTGTTCCTGACATGGAATAAACCTAAATGTGTAGAAACGTTTTTTATGCTGATAGGAAAACACTCTACAAATATTTGGCTAATACATATGTTCTTTTATCTTTATATTTTTAAGAATTTAGTTTATGTAGGACGATATCCGATAATTATATTAGGATTGATGTTGGGGATTTGTATTGCGTGTTCATATTTATTAAATATGGTGTTGGAGCCGATGGCCAGAAGGATTAAAAATAGGTAGAATATTAATAATGAATTGAATATTCTTGTTTTTAGGTATTGTATTGATTGAATCTACTCCGATTTTCTTTGAAGCCAGATATATGTTCGTTTATAATCTTGCTTTGCCGGTTTTGATCTGGATGTTTTTTTTAGGGAAAAGGCGGGTGACTTGATGAAAAATACTGTGAGTGTTGCACAGAAAGAGGGAAATTGAGGCATGACGTTTTATACATTGCCGATGAGGGAAGTATTTAATTTGATTATTTCAGGCATTCTTTTATGGATATGTCTGGAAATTGTATTTAACACCGAAAAGATTGAACAGTACAGGATATGGAAATATGCGAATGCCTTTTTGTGCATTGTTGCCATTGGATTGATTATTAAGTTTACCTTGTGGGGAAGAAACCCGGGGACAAGGGAGCTACAGCTGATTCCGTTCGATGAACTGATGACAATGGAAGATAATGAGGAAGCAATCCGCACAATGGTGATGAATGTAGTTCTGTTCCTTCCATTTGGCCTGACCCTGCCGTATGTATTTGATCATATAAAGAACAAACGCCGGAAATGGCTGCTTTGTATATGGATTGGATTTCTGGTGAGTGTTAGTGTGGAGAGTATTCAGTACGTATTTACACTGGGAAGGGCAGAGACGGACGATGTAATCTGTAATACACTTGGGTGTGCGCTGGGGGTATTGGCAGAGGTGGTTGCGGAAGGGATAAAGAAAAGATGAACATGGAAATTGTGGAGGAATTCATTATGCATCACGATTTAGACATCCACCCAATTCCGGAGAAAGTTCTTTATATCAATGATCTTTCAATTGCAGATGCTGCTTTTGGTTACGAGACGGAAAAACAACATCAAAAGGCGCTCACTGGGAAAATTCATTCTGATGGAGGCATTTTAGCTGATGATAATGTCCGTATTTACGTACCACTGGATTTAAATGCCGACCAGATATTGAGCAGACTGCAACAGATTTATCGAGTTATGGGCAGCCCGAATGACATGAATGAAATGGAGTTTTCTTACGAAGTAGGAAAGATTATCTCACAACTTGAAATATATGATCAGGTGTGGGTGACGCGAGATCTAAAAAATGCGGTAAGAATTGAAGAATGTCTTCATAGCACCAAAGGAAACTGTCTGTCAGGTGGTGCGGGTGCAATATAAGTTCTATGAGAAATCACAGAAATTTCGACAGATATATAATATAAAATATGATATAATGAGACTTATTAGATTGGAAATATGCGAAACGGAGTGAAATCATGATACAGAATTTTTCCTGCAAGAATTTTAGAAATATTACAGCGGAGAACTTATCGTTTGAAAAAATAAATATTCTTATAGGACCAAATAACTCAGGTAAGACTAATTTTATCAGAGCATTTACTTTTTTGGCTGAAATGCTTGATCGGGCTGATGAGGGGAACTTAAGATCATCTTTTTTAAATGCAGTAGCCAGAAATGGCTGGGGGCATATGTTGAACAATAAAGCAACCGATGATAAAGAAATCAGATTTTCATGGAAGCTTGATTTAAATGGAGAGCCGGTTGAATATGTATTTGCCTGTACGGTTGGAAATAATATAGAGAATTGTAATATTGTTCTGGAAGAGCTTAACTCTGCTGCTAAAAATGAAAAATATTCGCAGGCGTTTAATTATTTTCGATGTCATGATAGAACACTCGGAAAGGGTGTATTCTCAAGTGCTGTTGAAAAAGGCAAACGTAATACAAGATTAAGATTTAATCTTGATAGCAAAGAATCTCTTATTTGCCAGTTCAAAGATATTCTGTTAAATAATGCCAGAATTTATGGTAATACATTAGTAAGAGGACAAATCCAGAGACTGTTATATCAGATTCAGGAGTACTTTTCTCAATACAGCGTTTATGCGACTTCTAAATTTAATACAGGAAAAATGCGAGCCCCGGTCAGTGTGAAAAATCTTGACAGTATATTAAGTTATGATGGAGCAAATTTTACAAATGTGTTTAATCATTACAAATCCGCAGATATTATGTGGAAGTCCAGATTTGAATCTTTTATGAAAGAACTTATTCCAAATCTGCAGATGGTAGATACAGTTACAAATTATGATAATTTGATTTTTAAATTGGTATATGGTGATGAGCAATATGATTTGTCAGATATTTCGGAAGGTACTTTAAAGGGCCTGATTCTTAATATGTTGATCAATATGCCGATGGAAACGAAGAAATCAATGCTTGCGATTGATGAACCGGAGAATAATCTGCATCCGGCATGGCAGAAGGTAATAGGAAACTGGATTCAGACATCTGAAAACTATGAACAATGTTTTATCAGTACACATTCACCAGATTTCCTGGATGTATTTACAGAGGAGTTTAAATATGAAAATGTTGCAGTATTTGTATTTGACAATAATGGCACAATTAAAAAGATTACATATGCCGATATTGCAGATGAATTAGGTGAATGGGAACTGGGAGACCTGTATAGAACGAATGATCCTGCTTTAGGAGGGTGGCCGTGGTAAACAATCGAATTGCCTGTTTTTTGACATGTGGATATACCGAGGCAGGTGCAATGCAGTTTTTCTTGCGCAAAGTTAATGATGAGTTTGAGTACAAGCAGTACCTGCCAAATAAGACAATTAAAAAGAAAGGTTTTCCTAAAAGTATTGATAAAGAGATAAGTGGATTGACTGGAGAAAATCTTCTGAAAAAGGTATATGAAATTCTTGATAAACATAAAGATGAAATAAATTGCTGTCGGGCGGTTCTGATTGAAGATGATTTAGACGGAAAATTTCACAATTGGACGGATAAAAAAATCGATTTGTATAAAAAGGAGATTGTGGATCGGGTTCGTGACATTCTGGAAAACAAGGAAATGAAGGTGTTTTTTCTATTTGCTTCACCTGAAGCAGAAGCCTGGTTTGTGGCAGACTGGGATAATGGATTTAAAGCCTTATATGAAAGTAATTCTATAAATGATCTGGAGTATTCGGAACGACAATTTTTTACACATCAATTAAAGCAGTACCTTGATCGCGAAGTCTTAAAGGAGTATGCGGATGATATTGAAATGTATGGCTATTTTGGGGATGAATATCTAAAACTAAGTGACCAGATTATTCGGGTTATTTTGGAGGATATTAAGAAGTACCTGCTTGAAAATAGTGCTAATCATACATATGCTGAAAAAATCTCAGCTTCCAGAAATTTGTACTATTCTAAGAAGTTACATGGTGATCGAATGATGAGAACGATTGTACCGGATATTTTGGGAGCACGTTGCCGACATTTTTTCAGACCGACATATTTGGAATTGAGTGATTTTACAATGGGAGAAAGTTAAGTGCAATGAAATAAGAAATGAGTTTTCGATGGACAGCTGCAGGTAGATTTTCTTTACGGAAAAAAGGTTTCATGGTATCATTATTTTATCAGCATTGATATCGTGAAATCTTTTTTTGATTGTGAGGTATGTGTGATGGGTGCTAAGAAGAGACTTCCGGTGGGAATAGAATTTTTTGATGAATTAATCCGGGAAAATTTTTACTATATTGATAAAACGGGATTAATAGAGGAACTTCTTAATAATTGGGGAAAAGTGAATCTGTTTACCCGTCCGCGTCGTTTTGGAAAGTCTCTGAACATGAGTATGCTCAAGACTTTTTTTGAAAGAGGCTGTGATCCGTCAATATTCGAAGGATTGAAAATATCACACAATGTGAAACTTTGTGAGCAATATATGGGGCAGTTTCCGGTAATTTCAATCAGTATGAAAGGCGTAGATGGGCGAACATTTGAAGCGGCATGTACCGCATTGAAGGGAATCATTGGTACTGAAGCAATGCGTTTTCAGTTTCTGGAAGACAGCAAGATATTGTCACAGAAGGAAAAAGAGCTGTACAGGCAGATTATCAGAATAGACGAGAAGAATCTTGACGTTTATGCAATGTCGGAGGGGATTTTACAGCAGAGCCTTCTGAATCTGTCTGCATTATTGGCGAAACATTATGGCAGACAGGTGATTCTGCTGATTGACGAATATGATGTGCCGTTGGATAAAGCTTTTCAATACGGATACTATGATGAAATGGTATCACTTGTCCGTAATCTGTTTGGAAATGTATTAAAAACAAATCCTAATTTATATTTTGCTGTTCTGACGGGATGCCTCAGAGTTTCGAAAGAAAGTATATTTACCGGTTTGAATAACTTTAAAGTATTGACGATTACGGATGTCAGATTTGATGAATATTTTGGTTTTACGGATGCAGATGTACGGGGGATTCTGGAATACTATGGACTGATGCAGAAGTATGATGCTGTCAGATCCTGGTATGATGGATATCAGTTTGGAAAGGTAGACATATATTGTCCATGGGATGTGATTAGCTATTGTGACAAATTGTGTTCAGATCCAAATGCACAGCCGGAAGATTATTGGTCGAATACGAGTGGAAATGCGATTGTACGACGGTTTATTGATAAGGCGAATTTGCAGACGCGTAGTGAGATTGAACAGTTGATTGAAGGCAGGGAGATTATTAAGGAAATCCATCCGGAGCTGACATACAATGAACTGGATGCCAATATTGAAAATCTTTGGAGTGTCCTTTTTACAACCGGATACCTGACGCAGCGTGGTGAAATTGAAAACGGCAGATTTCATCTGGCTATTCCAAATCGGGAAATCAGGAATCTTTTTATCAGACAGATTCGTGAATGGTTTAAAGAATCAGTGGGGAATGATCGTCGGAAGCTGGACAATCTTTGTGAGGCTTTTCTGAAGAAAGATGCAGAGCTGATTGAAGAACTGCTGGGGGAATATTTGTGGAATACAATCAGTATTCGCGATACGGCTGTTTTTGAGTCAAAAAAAGAAAACTTTTATCATGGTATTTTACTTGGCCTTTTGGGGTATAGAAATGACTGGCTTATAAAATCCAATGCAGAATCAGGAAATGGGTATAGTGATATTCTGATCGAAGCACCGTCAAAGCGAATCGGAATTGTCATTGAAGTGAAATATGCAGAAAATGGTGACATGGATACTGCCTGCACAAAAGCAATAAAACAAATTGAAGAAAAACAATATACAGCCAGATTGCAGGAAGATGGTATGCGGACTATTATCAGATATGGAATTGCATGCTATAAGAAAGAGTGCCGGGTAATGGTTGAGGGATAGGGTACCAATTATACCAGAGAGTGTGAGTTGACACCGCCAGGAAAAATTGGTTCGTTTGCACATGAATTAGCAGATAAATATTCAAAAGCAATAGAAGATGGCAAATATGCCAGCGTGGATGAGTATACAGGGGATATTGTAGGAAATGTGATTTACAAACTTGAGGGAGAAAACGCACTGATTTCGGAAGCGTATGGACAATTGCGTAAGGAACTTGCAAATCCTGATACAGAGGGGCGAATTAACGATACAAAATTCAATGCGTATATGCTTCTTGGAGAAGTAGAGCTTGGCTCTGAGACTGTTCCGATAAAGTTTATTTCGATGCAATCGCCAATGATGAATATGAAAAATAAATTTTGGTTTAAGATTGAAAGGAACGCGTTCAGGGAAATTGATGAGCCTATATTAAATTTAAAAAAATCTATAGATGTAGTTATCTTGAAAGATACAATATACATGCTCACGCTTGCAGGTGAAAACTTATTTGCGATGGAAAGAGCGTACAAAGCAGTTTGTAATAATAAAGTAAATGAAATTATAGAATGTGGCTTTCTAACTGATGAGGCAGTATTTCAGAAAATTGCAACATCTGGTCAAAATCCAAGAAGATTTGTGGCATATAATCAGTCTCGGCTTGAGGCTATGAAAAATGTAAGTAAAAGGAAAAAACTGGCGAAGATGTTTAATCTTAAATTAAGTGGCAGCAACATCGATACAAACGATGAGAAAACAGCTACACGACTGGTAAAATTTCTCTGCAATAAGGCGATGCTGGATCCATTGAATGATTTACCAGTGGAAGTGGCTGCGGCCAAGAGCTGGCAGTGATACGGGGGCTGTGATGATATTTCAGATGAGCATGTATTATCTTTCATTTGCACCACTTTGGATTTTGGTATTTTTGACAGATATTTTCAGCATATGTGACAATGACAAATATTTGGTAACAGAATATATCAGTATTGTGCTGATTCTGTTTTTCATGGTTATTGCAGTGCGGCGAATGAGAAATAAATTGAATTCTAAAAACAGTGATAATGTGAAATGTATATGTCTGGAAGAAGTACAGGAAGAAAAGTTCCTTGTGGCAGAGTTTTTAATGTCTTTTATTTTTCCGATGTTTGCATTTGATTTTACAAATCATCAGGGAGCTGTTTTATTTTTGGTGTTTTTTATTATATTTGGCTGGCTCTGCATCAAACATAATTATTTTTGTGTGAATGTAGTTCTTGAAGTTATGGGTTACAAAATATATAACTGCAAATATAAGAATGAAGACAACGAACTGGTTGAGAAAAAGATATTAAGCAAAAAGTATTTAAAAAAGAATGTTGGCGAAAAAATACGAGTGAGATATCTGAATAATGAATATGTTTTAGATTGCACGGAAGTATTAAAAGAAGAGCTAAATTAAGGACAGCAAATAAGACAATCGAGACTGTTTTTTTTATATGGTAAATACAATGAATGTATGGCACAATAATTGTGATGATTCCGATTCAAGCAAATATAATGTAAAATTTGCTGATCTTACAGGGAAAGAAAAAGAAGAATGGTATGATAAGATAATTAAACAAAAAATAAAAAACTTCCCCTCCCCAGAGTGATTTTTCTCGATTTTTTACGTATTTATTATAGAGAGGTTTTTAGCCTGTCAAATAATACGATGGGGAGAAGAGTTACGAATGAAGAAAAGAACAGCAGACAGTACAATTAATGACATAGTGAAAACGAAACGATACAACCCTGATCAGAGATGCAGTGAACTGATTCGGCATATTCAGGAGCATTGTGAGAGAAACTCAGTTTCTTATTATGCATTGGCGAGAGAAGCTGATATTTCTACATCTACGCTGCATGCGTTGATGTCGGGAAAAACCAGACCATATTTGTATACAGTTTATAAAATTTGCAATGCATTAGATATTTCGATACTGGAGTTGATGGTGGAGGATGAGGACAGAGCGGTGAGGACAGGACTGAACCACAGGGAAAGAATGCTGATCTCGCAATACCGGAAGTGTTCAGAATCGAAGAAACAGATGCTGGAAGTCTATATGGACATGCTGACACAGTTTAAAGAGAAGAAGTGATTCGAAATTTATAAAGTTTCGTATACTTTTCGGAAAAAAGGTTTCATGGTATGATGATTTAAGTGAAAATCATTGCCATGAACCTTTTTTCTTGCTATAATTAAACACCGTAAAAGGCGACGATGCAGATTTATGTCTGTATTGTAGAAAGGACGAATGCAAAGAATATGGTCGATATACATGCACATATTCTGCCGGGGCTGGATGATGGCGCTGAATCTGTGGAAGAAGCACTTCGGATGGCGTCGATTGCAGCAGAATCCGGAATATATCATATGGCGGCGACCAGTCACGGAAATTATTATCCCTATACGATAGAACAGTATAAAGATGCATTTCACAGATTACAGGAAGCGATTACAGCGCATAAGATTCCATTGAAATTGTATTCTGGAATGGAAATTTTTCTGGATGATGATGCTTTTTTGCACCTGGAGCGAGGAGAACTTCTTACATTAAATCATACGAATTATCTTCTGGTGGAGTTTGATTTTGGAGAAATGCCGTCAAATATGATCAGGCGTATCCAGAAGCTGCAGAAGATGGGATATCGTGTGGTTGTGGCACATCCGGAGCGATATATTGCTGTGCAGAAAGATCCCGAGCTGGCACTCTTTTTGTATGAGCAGGATTGTACGCTTCAGGTTAATGGAGGAAGTCTGCTTGGGATGTTTGGACGCAGGTGTCGTCAGGCATCTGAGCGGCTGATGGGAGAAGGGATAGCGGGTGTGATCGCGACAGATGCGCATGATACAGAATACCGTTCTCCGGATATTCAGGAACTGATGCATTATCTTACACAGAATTATGGTTTTTCAGTAATGAAGATGCTGTTATCGGAAAATCCGAGCAGAATCTTAAAAGGTTATGACATTCTCCGACAGGAGTATGAAGAGGGAAAAGAGGAGTAGAAATACATGAAGAAAGCAAGGATTATTCTTGGAATCCTGTGTGTGATCTCAGCGGTTGGCTGTGGTTATTACGTACAGAAAAGCCGGGAAAATATAGACACAGAGGGACCGAAGCTGGAAGCAGCGTCAGACACTCTTGAAGTGAGTATCAATGCGACAGAAGATGAACTGACAAAGGATGTGGTTGCTGAGGACAAAAAAGACGGCAATGTTTCAGACAGTATCATCATTGAGAACATTACCAAAAAAGTCGGTGGTAATGAAAATCAGTTTGAAATTACTTATGTCGGTTTTGATAAATCCAGTAATTCGGGAAGACTGAAACGAAATCTGGTATATACCGATTATACAAAAACACATTTTGCACTTTCACAGGAACTTCGTTTTCCGGAGAACCAGGCAGTTTCATTGCTGGATTACATTACGGCAGAAGATTGTATTGATGGTGATGTAAGCCCGTTTATTATTGTTGATGGAGAGGAAAATCTTCAGCAGGAACCGTCTGCCGGTATTTATGATTGCACGGTTTCTGTTACCAACAGTGTCGGAGATACTGTGCAGCTGCCGCTTCAGGTAGAAATTTACGAAGACAGCTATGAAGCGAGATCATTTCGCCCGTATGTTGTGCTGACAGATTATCTGATATATCATAAAAAAGGTGAAGATCTGGATCTTCGTAAACTGATCGATCATGTGGAAGATCAGGGATATTGTAAAATCGATTATGGTGAAATGGTTTCTGTCAGAAACAATAAAGGTGAGACCGAAGAAGTGACTGAGCAGATTGCAAATGGTTCCAAGGAAAATTGGGTCAACATTTCACAGATCACGGTAAATTCAAATGTTGACATTAATCAGGAAGGGGTCTACACAGTAGTGTATTCTTATACCTCAGCAGATAATGGCTATCAGGGAGATACGCGACTGACAGTAGTAGTTGAATAATATGGGAGAGAATGTAATGAATCAGGAAATGAACCGGCCGTCACAGGCCAGTAGTATGCCGGTAGATCTGCCATATATATGCAGACACCTCTGGAAAAATATTTTTGTGATACTTATGAGTGCCTGCATTGTCGGGATTGCGGCATTTGTGGGACTGGATATGTATATGGGCAGTTCTTACACTGCATCGATGAATCTTTCAGTTATAGCAAGGGATAATTCGGGAACAAGACTCAATGACGGAAGTCTGAATACAGCAATTACCCGTAACCTGAATGTGCTGAACAGTGATATGCTGGCAGAACAGATCTGTAAAGATTCTCAGATAGAGCGCCTTCCGGGTACGATCAGTGCTTCTCAGGTGGCAGATACGAATATGATTACTTTGAATGCGACGGCATCTTCGGCAGAAGAGGCTCTTCGGCTGCTGAAATCTGCGCTTGAGAGTTATCCGACACTGACCGGATATTTTGAGTCCGGTTATATGTTCCGTAATCTGACCGCTTTATCAGCAGATAATATTCAGAAACAGGATGCGCGCCCGTTATATTATGCAGCACTGGCAGCACTGCTTGTACTCGCAGGTGGAGTTGGTCTGACTGTCTTTTTGTGTATGTCTACGGATAAAGTTTACAATCGCCAGCAGGCTGCAATGGTGCTGGATATTCCGGTATTAAATACGATACACTATTTCCGCAAAAAGAAAAATCAGAAAGCAATTTTGATTTCTGACAGTGCGACGACCGGTGATTATGAGGAAGAGCTTGACCGCCTTACAACGCGCGTAGAATCAGAGATGAATAAAAATGATCAGAAAGTGCTGATGGTTACTTCGATTCGTGAAAATGAAGGAAAATCTACGATTACTGTAAATCTGGCATTGAATCTTTCACGACGTGGAAAAAAAGTAATGCTGATTGACTGTGATATGCGTCGTCCTGCTGTTGCGAAGATTTTTGATGCAGAGGTAGAAGAAGGAACAGGTCTTTCGGATCTTCTGGCAGGAGACAGCACACTGAAAGATGTTATGCGCAGAGACAGCCGTTATAAATATCTCAGATGTGTTTTTCAGAATAAAGCAATCGCGGAACCGGATAAATTGCTGGAAGATGAGGCATTTAAGACGTTGCTTTGCAAAATTGCTTCCCGTATGGACTATGTGATTCTTGATACGCCTCCGCTTGGTATTGTCCGCGATGCGGAAATTATTTCGGCGGCAGCAGATTCTGTATTACTTGTAATCCGTCAGGATCTTGCACATGCATCGGAAATTAATGATGCGGTAGATGTACTGGATGAAACAGGTGTTACTGTGCTTGGCTGTGTCCTGAATATGGCTTTCGGTGACAAAAACAGTGTCAGCCGCAACAAACGATACGGAAAATATTATTATGGTTATGGCGACAAAAGCAAATAAGATATTTTACAAACGGTAAGGCAGGAGAGAAAATATGCAGTCCGAAACACGTGAAATAACAAGAACATATAATGGGCAGGATCAGATAGATCTGATGGAAATGCTTGAGGATTATCTGCGTTGTCTGAAAAAATACTGGCTTCAGTTACTGTTGGTTCTTATTACGGTAGCGGCAGCGACCGTTACTTATATGAATTATACATATTCGCCGGTTTATTCTGCGAAGATCACTTATGCAGTCAAAAAGACAGGAGATACATCGGTAGATTCTTCTCTGACAAGGAGACTCAGCAGTTCGGTCGGAACAATTACAGATGCTCCGGAATTCAGAGATGAACTTTCTGCAAATATGGCGGATTCTGTTCCGGAAAAGTCATTCTGGTTCAGTTCGCAGTACACAGATGGAGCAAACTTATATACTATTTCTGTGAATTCAGGAAAATATAAGTATGTGGATGAACTTTTGGATGCATTCCAGAAAATATATCCTTCATGGGTGGATAAGTCCAATGGTTCGGTGGATCTGGAAATTGTTGATATTACCAATGCTTCAGCAACCCCGGTAAATGAATATTCTCTGATCGATTATCTGGTAAAAGGAATTCTGGCAGGACTGGTAATTGTGGCATGTCTGGCAACACTTTATGTACAGACACTTCATACTGTCCGCAAAGAGAAGGACATGCGGAAAGTTACATCGAGAAGCTGTGTTGCTGTGATTCCTGATGTAAAAATCAAAAAGCGCAGCAAGAGTACGAAATCCCAGCTGCTTATTAGTAACAAGAGAATTGACTGGGGGTATAAGCAGTCCCTTCTTTCTGTACAGTCCAGACTTGATATGCAGATGGAGAAAAACGGACAGAAAGTTCTTCTTGTCAGCAGTACACTTCCTCAGGAAGGTAAAAGCCATATATCTGTAAACCTTGCACTTGCAGCACTGCAGAATGACAAAAAGACTGTGATCATTGATGGTGATATGAGAAATCCATCTGTCGGAAGAATGTTTGGCTTTGAGGGACAGTCTCTCGGGTTAAGTGATTATTTTGAAGGAAAAGCCGATGTAGAAGAAATCATGATCAAAAGCGGAAATCTTTCAGTGATCAGCGCCGGTACAAAGAATGGTGGTATTTCAGGAATCATTTCCGACAGTAAAATGCAGGATCTGATGGAATACCTGCGCAGAAATTTTGATTTTATTGTTATTGATACTCCGCCGGCAGGATTGTTTTCTGATGCGGATATTCTGGCAAAATATGCAGATACCGTCTTATATGTGGTAAGATACGATCACGCTTCTGTGAAGGAAATTCAGGAAGGAATGTCTTCCTTTATTCAGAATAACAAGCTGTTTGGATATGTGATCAACCAGAGCCATGGATCTTTATCGTCTTATGGCAAATATGGAAAATATGGATATTCAAAGTATGGCCACTATGGTCATTACGGCAAATACAAACGTTATATCAAGACAGCCGAAAAAGAAATGAATACAGAAGATTCTCTGTAAGAGGGGGAGATCGGTATGAAAAATAAATTAATAGTGACGTTTTTTCTCTTGATTTTATGTGCCGGATCAGTTACAACAGCGCTGAAATCATTTGATAACGTGCAGAATAATATTGCAACTGCAAAAAAAATACAGACGGCACGTCTGGAGGCGGCGAAGGTTACACCGACACCGACGCCTGAACCTCAGGCAGAGCCGGAACTAAGTGCGACACCGACACCGGAACCGGTGGATCCGGCGATTCCGGTACTTACTTTAACGAGTGATACGATTGAGATTACGGCGGGAAGTTCTTTTTCTGTAATTTCACCTGTTGCAGATATTACGGATGATAAGGATGACAGAAGTTCTCTGTTTCGCAATATTCATGTAACAGGAGATTATAATCTGTATACGCCTGGACAGTATACACTTCAGTATGTGGCGACGGACAGTGACGGACATACTTCACTGCCGGAGACACTGACATTGATCGTGAAATAGCGAGGAGAACGTATGCAGAATATAGGTAGGATGTTTAAAGGGGTTGGAGAATTATCTTCAACCCTGAATACGATTTCAGGTCTGGCATTTGTTGTGGTGTTTATTTTATGCATAGCCGCACTTATTATGTCATGGCTTGTTGTTCCGGGGTTACATTGGAGAACCTCTTCTAAAAATAGATTCAGAAAGACCGCTGTATGGGTGGCAATCGTACTCTATGTGTTTGCGCTTCTGGGTATTATGTTTGTTATGAGAGACCCGGGGCAGGGGTATCAGCTCCGTCTGCTGCCTTTATATGGACTGAAAGATGCAGCATTGCTTAAAACAGAACTGCTTGGTGATCTGGGGAATTTTATTATATTTATTCCGCTGGGAATATTGTTTATGGCACAGTGCACGAGTGAGCAGCCTGTTGTGTGGACAATGATGTTCTCTTTTGGTTTTGGCCTTTTGACAGAACTGCTTCAGTATATCGCCAAAATGGGCATTTTTTCACCGGAAGAGATGATCTGTGCAGCATTAGGCGGAACACTGGGCGGTCTGCTGACTTATGCATGGCAGAAAACAAAAGGTAAAAAGAAACCGCTTGGTATTCTTTTGCGTGTAGCGTTTAGCCTGTGCCTTGTGGTTGTAATTTTTGTGACGACAGTTTTCGGGACATATCATGTCCTCCGTGTCGGTGGCGAAAAAAACATGCAGGAGAATGTCAGCAATGCTGAACTGAAAATGCAGTCAGACGTAAAGAAGGCGGGAAGTTCTGACCTGATCTGGCGTGATGGAAAAGCCTACCGTTTCAATGATGAAATCATTACGGTTTTGTGTATGGGTATTGACCAGCAGACTGAAGAAATTGAACAAAAAGAGGATGTTTCTGGAGAAAGTGGTCAGGCGGACAGTATTTTTCTGGCTGTATTGAACCCGACCCAAAAACAGTTAAGCGTACTTGCGATATCCCGAGATACAATGACTGAAATAGCAACATACGATGCGAAAGGAAATTATATCGGAGATTCTTTAAATCATCTTGGTCTGGAATATGCTTTTGGTGATGGTAAGGAAAAAAGCTGTCAGTATATGGTTGATGCAGTATCCAAATTGTTTTATGGAATTCCGATCAATGGATATGTCGCGTTTAATATGGAGACAATCTCGCAGTTGAATGATGCTGTCGGAGGTGTGACGGTAACTGTTCCGGAGGGTGAGAATATATCAGATAAGCTGAAATCCGGTGAGACAGTGACTCTAAACGGGGACGATGCGGTTTCTTTTGTAAGATATCGAGATACATCTGTAGAGGGCAGCAATAATCTGCGAATTGCGCGTCAGAAGCAGTATCTGATCAATTTCTTTTCCGGGGCTGTGAAGGCGGTGCAGAAAGATGTTTCACTTCCGGGAAAACTGTATCAGGATTTTTCTTCAGAAATGGTGACCAGCATTGGTCTGGATGATGCAGTTTATCTGGTTACAGAAGCAACGGAAATGAGCTTCGGCGAGGACAGCCTGACTGTATTGCAGGGAGAAACAAAGATCGGAGACGTCTATGACGAAGTATATATCGACGAGGATGCATTATATGATCTGATTCTTAAAACATTCTATACGGAGGTTGAGATAGGATGAAAATAAGGACGATGATCACAGCGGGACTTTTGGTGCTTCTGCTTTGTATTGTGGGAGCAATTGCAGGAATATATCTTTTTCATTCGCAGGAGCAGCAGGAAAATCCGGATGTATATGCGTGGATTTCCATTCCGGGAACGGATATAGATGCACCGGTTCTGCAGCATTCGGAAGACAATTCCTTTTATGCAGCGCATGACGCGGAGGGAGAGGAAAATCCGGCAGGAGCACTTTATACGGAGAACTACAATCACACAAATTTCGATGATCCGCTTACGGTGATATATGGAAATGACAATCAGGATGGTTCTATGTTTGGAGGGCTGTATCAATATGCAGATGATGCATATATGAAAGAACATGCATGGATCTATATCACCTTTGACAATGCAGAGTATAAATATAAAGTTTTTGCTGCATATAAATCAGATTCCAGGCATATCATGGAACGGTTTAATTCAGGCAAAGAAGAAGCAAACCGCAAAGCTTACCTGGAAAGTATTATGGACAACAGGACAATGGGGGCTCAGATTGACGAAAATGCTCAGGTGACTGCAGATTCAAAGCTTCTTACATTGTCCACACATGATGATTCTGATCCGGAGGGCAGATTCCTTGTGCAGGCATATCTGGTTGAAAAAGAAGAAAAAAGCAATTGATGCATAAAAATAAATGTGCTATAATGTTTCCTATCGAGAAAAGATGAATATAATTATAATTTTATACATGGAGGTACAGGTATGAAAGCGAAAAAACTTATGACAACAGTTCTGGCAGCGTCAGCAGTTCTTGCAATGTCAGTGAATGCAATGGCAGCAGGTAGCATTACAAATGCGGTAGATACAAATAACGTTTCTGCCACACAGACATCCAGAAAGATTGTAGGAGAGAAGGAAGTGCTTTCTACAGAAACAGTTGGTGTCAAACTTGAAAATGTTGAGGCAGATACTTTTGAGAAAGACTTGCAGAGGGAAGTAGATATCCTGAACGACTGCGATGCAGAGACTACTTTACAGGCTGCATTTGAAGGAGTTTATGGTGCTGATAAAGTGCCGGTGATCAATGTTTATGATAAGGATGTAAATATTGTTGAGGAAGCAATCCTGAAAGACTACAAATTCCTTTCACGTGTGATGAATCTGACAATCGATGGAGAGCCGACAGAGGAAGAACCAGTAGAAGTTACCTTTACAGTAAACAATCTTACAGACAAGATTGAGCCATTCATTCTCCATCATTGCGAAGAACACGGATGGGAGATCCTTGCGACAGAGGCTGTAGAAGGTTCTGACAATCAGATCACTGCATCTTTCCATTCAGCAGGCGGTCCGGTTGCAGTCGTATATCGTGAACTTCCGGAAGAAGATGGAGAGATAGATACAGACGTAGTAGCTCCGTAATAAATATGTATCACCAGAGGAAAGTCATCAGGCTTTCCTCTTTTTTTGTTCCATCCACATTTCAATATATTCCATCTGTTCCTGATCAGAGACTTCCTGTGAGCCGGAATCATCGCCGGCGGCAAGGCAGCAAAACAGTACAAATCCCTGCAGGCAGAAAAACACGATAAGTACAACTATGATCAAAAAAGACACCCCCTTTAGAGTGAAGTGGAATATAGTATTATAAATCCTCTTTTTGGAGTATATGCATGAATCAGCCATTTTATACTGGAAAAGGCATCGGAGTGGCAATTCTTGACACGGGAATTTATCAGCATATTGATTTTGACAGCAGAATCTGTGCTTTTGTGGATTTTATTTCAAATAAAAAAATGGCATATGACGACAACGGGCATGGAACTTGTGTGGCAGGGATTCTTGCCGGAAGCGGTGCTGCATCGATGGGAAAATATAAAGGTGCGGCACCGGGGTGTCATCTTGCAGTGCTGAAAGTGCTGGATCGGTTTGGCAACGGAAATAAAGAAGATGTACTGAAAGCATTTGACTGGATCTTGCGTAACCGGCAGCGATATAATATTCGGATCGTGAATATTTCTGTTGGGACGACATATCGGACACGGAGTGAGCAGGATGTACTTGTAAAGGGCGTGGAAAAGTTGTGGGACGAAGGTCTTGTAGTAGTTGCTGCTGCCGGTAATCAGGGACCGGATCCGGGAAGCGTTACAGCACCGGGCTGCAGCAAGAAAATCATCACAGTTGGTTCCAGTGACATGCTTTCCGGTAAACGTGCTGTGTCTGGGAGAGGACCGACATTTGAATGTGTGTGTAAACCGGATCTGGTGGTACCGGGGAAAAACATCATGGCTTGTTCGCCCGGTGCAGGCAATCTCTATAGTATGAAAAGCGGCACGTCCATGTCGACGCCTCTGGTATCCGGGACGATTGCACTTGCACTGGAAAAAGATCCACTGCTCACAAATCTTGAGATCAAAATGATGCTGCGGGAGAGTACGGAGGATATGGGACTGCCGAGAAATCAGCAGGGCTGGGGAAAATTTAACTGTCAAAAATTTCTGGCGCTATAAAAGGTTGCTATAAAATTTTACTATAGTAAAGACTGAAAGTATTGACGTAAATCCTTTTTTCGGATAGAATAATAGGAAAATTGGAATTGTGAAAAGTAAAACATTTACAAAATCAGATATCAAGCAAGGGAGAAGTATTATGAAAAAAATTCAAATGACGACACCGCTGGTAGAAATGGACGGAGACGAAATGACCAGAATCCTCTGGAAGATGATTAAAGACGAACTCCTTCTTCCATTTATTGATCTGAACACAGAGTATTATGATCTTGGATTGAATTATCGTAATGAGACAGACGATCAGGTAACGATCGATGCTGCAGAAGCTACGAAGAAATATGGCGTTGCAGTAAAATGTGCGACAATCACACCGAATCATGCACGTATGGATGAATACGATCTGAAGAAGATGTACAAGAGTCCGAACGGTACGATCCGTGCAATCCTTGACGGAACTGTTTTCCGTGCGCCGATCGTTGTAAAGGGAATCGAGCCATGCGTACGTAACTGGAAAAAGCCGATCACACTTGCGCGTCATGCATACGGTGATATTTATAAAAATACCGAAATGTACATTGACAAACCGGGTAAAGTTGAGCTTGTCTATACATCAGAAGACGGTGAAGAGAAACGTTCCCTTGTACAGGAATTTAAGGCACCGGGAGTTGCGATGGGTATGCACAATATGACTGCATCCATCGAAAGCTTTGCAAGAAGCTGCTTCAACTATGCACTTGATACAAAGCAGGATGTGTGGTTTGGTGCGAAAGATACCATTTCCAAGACATACGATGCTAAATTTAAGGAAGTTTTCCAGACGATCTTTGATACAGAGTTTAAAGATAAATTCGAAGAATCAGGTCTGACATATTTCTACAGCCTGATTGATGATATCGTTGCACGTGTTATGAAAGCAGAAGGTGGATTTATCTGGGCATGTAAGAACTATGACGGAGACGTTATGAGTGATATGGTTTCTTCTGCATTTGGTTCACTTGCGATGATGACTTCCGTACTGGTTTCTCCGCAGGGCTATTATGAATATGAAGCTGCACATGGAACTGTTCAGAGACATTATTATCGTCATCTTGAAGGCAAAGAGACTTCTACCAACTCTGTAGCAACTATCTTCGCATGGACAGGAGCACTCCGTAAACGTGGCGAACTGGACAACAATCAGGAGCTTTCTGATTTTGCGGACAAACTGGAAAAAGCAACTCTTTCTACGATCGAAGACGGCAAGATGACAAAAGACCTTGCACTGATCACCAGTATCGAAAATCCGACTGTACTGAACAGCCGTGACTTCATCCTTGCTATCAGAGAAGAACTGGAAAAAATGTTATAACTAAGACAAGAAGAGCCATTGTACCGGATGATGATACAATGGCTCATATCTTTTGAAAGTGGGAGACTTATGCAAGAGTCTCCCATTTTTCGTATAATTCCTCAAGTTCCTGCTGAATCTTGTCTTTTTCACGGCTCAGTTCAGCGCATCGTCCGACATTGGTGCATACGTCCGGCAGAACAAGGGTATCGTCAATTTCTTTATCGCGGGTCTCGAGTTCTTCGATACGTTTTTCGACTTTTTTCAGCTCGTTTTCCTGCTTGCGTTTGCGTGCCTGTTCTTCTTTTTGCTGCTGCCAGGTGAGCTTTCCTTCAGAAGGTGCCTCGTCTTTGGATTCAACGGAAGTTTCAGCAGCAGAAGGTGCATACTTCTCAGTCAGTTCTTCTTTTTTCTCAAGATAATAATCGTAATCACCTATGTAATTTACAACAGACTGATTAGTCAGATCCAGAATACGTGTTGCGGTCTGGTTGATGAAATATCGGTCATGTGATACGTAGAGAACGGTTCCTGTATAGCTGTTCAGTGCTTCTTCAAGGATTTCCTTTGAAGCAATGTCGAGGTGGTTGGTCGGCTCATCGAGAATCAGGAAGTTTGCTTCGGAGAGCATCAGCTTCGCGAGGGAAACGCGACCGCGCTCACCACCGGAAAGTGCGGAGATTTCTTTAAATACATCATCTCCGGTAAACAAAAATGCAGCCAGCATATTGCGGATCTCTGTTTCTGTGAGAGTCGGGTACGTATCGGAAATTTCCTGAAAAATAGTTTTTTCGGCATGCAGGACATGATGTTCCTGATCGTAATATCCGATCTGTACTTTTGCTCCGAGTGAGAAACTTCCGGCATCGGCATCGAGAAGTCCGTTGAGGATTTTGAGCATTGTGGTCTTGCCGGTACCGTTGTTGCCGATCAGGGCGACACGTTCGCCACGTTTGATCTGGAAGGAAATATTGGAAAAAAGTTTCTGCTGCGGAAAGCTCTTGGCAAGTTCTTTGACAGTCAGAACGTCGTTCCCACTGACTACACGTGGTTCGAGAGAGAGACGCATCTGGCTCTGAACTTCGAGAGGTTTTTCGATACGCTGAATTTTGTTCAGCATTTTTTCACGGCTTTCGGCACGCTTGATAGATTTTTCTCTGTTGAAAGATTTCAATTTGACAATGACAGCTTCCTGATGCTTGATATCGCGCTGCTGGTTCAGGTAGGCTTTGTACTGTGCATCACGGAGCTGCGCCTTCTTTTCTGCGTAGGCGGAATAGTTTCCGCTGTACATGCGGACGTGACCGGCTTCGATTTCAACGACCTTGGTTACAACTTTATCGAGAAAATAACGGTCATGGGAAACGATGAATACAGCGCCCGGATAATTCAGAAGATAAGTTTCCAGCCAGGCGATGCTTTCCATATCGAGGTGGTTGGTCGGCTCATCGAGAAGCAGGATATCCGGTTTGGAAATCAGCAGTTTACCGAGTGCGACACGCGTTTTCTGACCACCTGAAAGAGTAGCCACCTGTTTGTTGAAATCTTCTTCGGCGAAACCAAGACCATTCAGGACACCCATCAGCTCACTCTTATAAGCGTAGCCGTTTTCAAGTTCAAATTCGTGGGTCAGGCGGGTGTAACTGTTCATCAGCCGATCGAGCTCTTCGCCTGAAGCATGTTTCATCTCAAGCTCCATGGAACGCATGCGTTCTTCCATGTCGATGATGTATTGTTTGGTGCTGAGCAGCTCTTCGTAGACGGTACGATGTCCTTGTACATCCTGATACTGTGCGAGATAACCGATCTGCTTGTCCTTCATGAGGACGACCTGACCGGAATCAGCATGCAGCTCGTTCATGATGATGCGGAGAAGAGTCGTTTTGCCTGCGCCGTTATTGCCGATCAGAGCGGCTTTTTCCCGTTCTTCTATATGAAATGAGGCATCTTCCAGAATCACTTTTTCACCAAAGGATTTCGAGATGCCCTGACATGATAAAATCATAATCTTTCCTCCATTGTAAATATACCGTAATGATTATAAAAGTAAAAACTTTTTTTGTAAAGAAAAACCGCAAAAATTGTACGTATTTCACAACAAAGATTGACAATAAAATGTCATTTCGTTATAATTAACGGGAAAGTGTAAGGAGGGACAACGGTGGAAGCAAAACAGATTTCAAAAGCTGTGATCAAAAGACTGCCGCGTTACTATAGATACCTGGGTGAACTTCTGGAGGATAATGTAGAGCGTATTTCTTCAAATGACCTTAGTAAGAAAATGCGTGTAACGGCATCACAGATCAGACAGGACTTAAATAACTTTGGGGGATTTGGACAGCAGGGTTACGGATATAACGTAAAATATTTATATACAGAGATTGGTAAGATCCTTGGTCTGGATACGGTACATCCGATGATTATTGTCGGTGCCGGTAATCTCGGTCAGGCGCTTGCCAATTACGTAGAATTCGAGAAACGTGGATTCAAACTTGTTGGTATTTTTGATGTAAACCCGGTGCTCGAGGGCATCGCGGTACGGGGAATTGAAATTCAGATGATCAGTGATCTGCCATTCTTCCTTAAGGAAAATAATGTGGAGATCGCGATTTTGACGTTGCCGAAAAACAAAGCGATAGATATGGCGGATATCCTTATCGAAAATGGAATCAAGGCAATCTGGAATTTTGCACATGTGGATCTGGATACACCGGACGGTGTAATTGTAGAGAACGTTCATCTTTCTGAAAGTCTGATGACATTGTCATATAATCTCAGCCAGTATCGGCAGCAACATGTGGATGATGAGAAATAATTCAGGACAGGCTGTTGCATGGCTCCTTTTCAGGAGATGCTGTGTAATAGCCTGTCTGTTGTTATAAGCAGGAGGTGACCGGATGAAACAGGTAGTGACCTGCCAGGAAATGAAATCCTGTGACAGTTACACGATTGAGAAGATGGGAGTACCGTCCTGTGTGCTTATGGAGCGGGCGGCTCTGAAAGTTGTAGAAGAACTGGAAAAAAGATTTACAACAGAGAATATAAAGCAAAAGATCCTGTGCGTCTGTGGAAGTGGAAATAATGGCGGAGATGGTGTGGCTATTGCGAGAATCCTGCATCAGCACGGCTATCAGAGCGCAATTTATCTGGCAGGAAATCCGGATCACAGGACGGAAGAAATGCAGCGGCAGTGCCAGATTGCCGTAAATTATCAGGTACCTGTTGTGAATAACCTGCATAATGAGGAATATACTACTATAGTAGATGCCATTTTCGGCGTTGGACTGACCAGAGAGGTAAAGGGCGAATATCGTGAACTGATCGCTGAACTGAATGAGATGTCCGGATGGAAAGTATCTGTTGATCTGCCTTCGGGAGTGGATGGCGATACCGGTATTGAGCTTGGAATTGCATTTTGCGCAGACCTTACGGTGACGTTTGCTTTTCGTAAGGCAGGGCTTTGCCTGTATCCGGGAAGAAAGCTTGCCGGTCAGATTGTAGTCGCGGATGTTGGCATCTACAGAGAAGACGGGGCAGAACCGAAGCTGTTTTCGATGGAAAAATCGGATCTGCGTGAATTGCCGGAGAAAGAGGCAGAGGGAAACAAAGGTACTTTTGGAAAAGTACTTGTGGTTGCCGGGAGCCCGGGAATGTGTGGCGCAGCATTCTTAAGTGCTTCGGGAGCCTTTGCAACAGGAGCCGGAATGGTAAAAATTATAACACCTGAGGAAAACCGGATTCCGCTTCAGACCATGCTTCCGGAGGCGATGATTTCATGCACCGGAGACTGGGAAAATGATTTTAACTGGAGTGATGTGCTGGTGATCGGGCCGGGAATCGGAATGTCGGTGAGGGCGGCCGATAAAGTGCATTTTTTCCTTAAAAAAGCAAAGCAGGAGGGAAAGCCGGTTGTGCTGGATGCGGATGGATTGAATCTTCTGGCAGAGAATCCGGAATGGAAAAAATATCTGGGCAGTCATGTGATTCTGACACCGCATATGGGTGAGATGAGCCGTCTGACCGGTAAATCAATCAGAGAATTAAAGAGTGACCGGGCAGGTGCGGCACGTGCACTTGTGGCGGAGACCGGGGCGGTATGCGTACTGAAAGATGCGTGTACAGTGACAGCGGCGTCGGATGGACGTGCATGGATCAATCTTTTGGGAAATGCGGGTATGGCAACCGCAGGAAGTGGAGATGTTTTGTCCGGGGTGCTTGCCGGTATGCAGGCAATGTATCTGGAAACACCAATTGAGGAGAAAGATGCCGGATTTTATGCGGCGCTTGGCGTCCTGCTTCATGGCGCAGGTGGTGATCAGGCTGCGCTGCGAAAAGGCATGGCTGGCATGAAGGCCGGAGATGTAGCCTGTGGTGTTGCGGAAATTTTAAAAGAACAACAGAACTTTAAGAAATAAAAGTTTTGAAATACAAAGGAGAGCTTTATCATGAAAAAATTTGACAGAGTGAAGGCAGTTGTTTCTCTGGATGCAATTGCACACAACTTCGAAGAAATGAAAAAAAATATAGCAGAGGGAACAAAGATTGTAGCTGTCATTAAGGCTGATGGTTATGGCCATGGTGCGGAAGCAATCGCGCGTCTGATCGAAGACTATGAATACATCTGGGGATTTGCGACAGCTACACCGGAGGAAGCGCTCCAGTTAAGAGATGCCAGAATTGACAAACCGATTCTTATTCTTGGAATTGTTTTTGAAGAATATTATAAAGAACTGATCGCACATGAAGTACGTATGACCGTCTGTGAATATGAGATGGCTGCGGCACTTTCCGAGGAAGCTGTCCGTCAGGGCAAGCAGGTACATATACACATCGGACTGGATACGGGAATGAGCCGTATAGGATTTGCCGATGTACCGGAAAGTGTAGAGACGATCAAAAAGATCGCGGATCTTCCGAATGTAGAGATCGAAGGTATGTTTACACATTTTGCAAGAGCAGATGAGACGGACCGTTCTCCTGCAATCACACAGCTGAACCGTTATCTTGCATTTGCAGAGCTTCTTGAAAAAGCAGGAGTGGAGATCCCGATGAAACACTGTTCCAACAGTGCAGGTATCATCCGCGTTCCGGAGGCAAATTTGAACGCAGTAAGAGCCGGTATTACGATCTATGGCATTTATCCGTCAAACGAAGTAGAGAGAGACATTGTAAAACTGATTCCTGCAATGGAATTAAAGAGCCACGTATCATACGTCAAAGATCTTCCGGCAGGTACACCGATCAGTTATGGCGGTACATTTGCATCTGAAAAAGACCTGCGTGTGGCAACAATTCCGGTAGGTTATGCAGACGGATATCCGAGAAGCCTTTCTAATAAAGGCTGGGTTCTGATCCACGGACAGAAAGCTCCGATCATCGGAAGAGTCTGCATGGATCAGTTTATGATAGATGTAACAGACATTCCGGATGTAAAACACGGAGATGAAGTTACTCTAATCGGAAAAGACGGAGATGAATTTATCAGTATTGAGACATTTGGTGATCTGTCAGGCAGATTTTCTTATGAATTTGCATGTGACATCAGCAAACGTGTACCGAGAGTCTATATAAAAGACGGCAGAGAATGGGGAGATCTGACCTTCTTTAAATAAACTTCCGGATTGTGGGGACAGCCCGGAAAGATCCCTGCAGACTGAAAAGGATGCAGTGAAAATACCACGCATGTATACACAGAAGAAAAATGGAAATACTAATTCCAGAGAAAAAAGAATCGGAGTGTGATTGTGTGGTAATTAAGCGAGGGGATATTTTTTACGCAGATTTAAGACCGGTTGTCGGAAGTGAACAGGGCGGTGTGCGTCCGGTCCTGATCATACAGAATGATGTCGGCAACCGTCACAGCCCTACGGTGATCTGCGCGGCTATTACATCAAAGATGAATAAGGCAAAGCTGCCGACGCACATAGAGATCGATGCATCTGCATATGGAATCGAAAAGGATTCTGTAATCTTGCTGGAACAGCTGCGTACCATTGACAAAAAACGTCTGAAAGATAAGGTTTGTCATCTGGATCAGGTGATGCTGGACCGGGTAAATCATGCACTTGAGATCAGTCTGGAGCTTACTTTTTAGCTGTTTAAAGGTGTTATCCTTGACGAACGTAAGTGAAAGTGCTATATTTTATCAGTAATTATGCAGATTTGTAACTGTTCAGTACATTCACAGTTACGTATATTTTACATTTGAAATCAGTAAGACAGATCGTGGAAGGAAAAGGAAACAAAATGGACGATGGCAGTCGCCTGCCCCTTGAGGAGGGGCATTCAAAGAAAAAATCAGGGATATTTGATAAACTGACACATATTTTTCATGGGAAACAGCAGGAGGCAGTGACCGAGAAAGAAATCATTTCCATGGTGGATGAGGCACATGAGAAAGGTGTCCTTCACAAAGATGAGGCAGAGATGATCCAGAATATTTTTGCTTTTGAAGATAAGGAAGTGGGAGCGGTCATGACGCATCGAAGCCATGTGGCAGCGTTTGCACTGGAAGATCTGCTCAAAGATGTGGTGGAACATATGATGGAAGAGGGAAATTCCCGCTATCCTGTCTGTGGAGAGGATATGGATGATATCCGGGGCCTGATCCATTATAAGGATGCGCTGAAATTCTTTACACAGAATTCATGGGCGAAGTTCAAACCATTGAAAGAACTGCCGGGACTGATACGTAAAGTGACTTTTGTTCCGGAAACCAGACACATCGGTCAGCTTTTTCGTACCATGCAGGCAAGACAGGTACATATGGCAGTTGTGGTGGATGAATATGGTCAGACAGCGGGTATCGTGACGATGGAAGATATTCTGGAGGAGATCGTCGGCGATATTTTTGATGAGTATGACGAGAGCAAAGATACATTCCGGACACAGGTGGACAACAGCATCATTATTGACGGACTTGCAAGTCTTACGGATGTGGAGCAGGAACTGGATATTGATTTCGGGGATGTTGAGATGGAGACGCTCAACGGATATCTGACGGAGCATCTGGGACACATTCCTACCCAGGATGATCTCAACAGAGACATTGTTGCAAACGGCTACAGATTTAAGATCCTTTCGCTGGGCAACCGGACGATCGGCAGGGTCAGAGCCGAGAAAATAAATGACAAAGAAACAAAAGGAGAGAGTGAAACATGTCAGGACATTCAAAATTCGCAAACATAAAGCACAAAAAGGAAAAAAATGACGCCAAAAAAGGTAAGATCTTTACCGTTATCGGCCGTGAGATCGTTATGGCTGTAAAGGCCGGCGGCCCGGATCCGAACAACAACAGCAAACTTCGTGATGTCATTGCAAAAGCAAAAGCAAACAACATGCCGAACGATACAATCGACCGTGGTATCAAGAAAGCTGCAGGAGCAGACTCCGCAGATAATTATGAGCATGCTACATATGAAGGCTATGGCCCGAATGGTGTTGCAATCATCGTTGAGACTCTGACTGACAACAAGAACCGTACAGCAAGTAATGTAAGAAATGCATTTACAAAAGGTTACGGAAGCATCGGAACACAGGGGTGTGTATCCTTCATGTTCGACCAGAAAGGTCAGATTATCATTGATAAAGAAGAACTGGAAGATGAATGCGGCGATATGGATGCAGATGAGCTTATGATGACTGCTCTTGATGCTGGTGCTGAGGACTTCAATGAAGAAGAAGACAGCTTTGAGATCCTTACCGCTCCGGACGATTTCAGTGCAGTACGTGAAGCTCTGGAAAAAGCAGGAATTCCGATGGTAGAAGCACAGGTTGCCATGGTTCCGCAGACATACGTAGAACTGACAGATGAACAGGATGTTAAGAATCTTCAGAGAACACTGGATCTTCTCGATGAAGACGATGATGTTACAGACGTTTGGACAAACTGGGACGAATGATTTATCAGAAATTAATTTGAAAAGATACATCTGAATAAAATTGATTTGTATAAGTAAGGGTACTTCTGCTTGCCGGATTAAGAAAGAATCACTTGAGCCTGATGGAGAAGCTGGATGCAGTCCTGATGTATATGAATCCATAGTTTTACACAAAATACCTTCATGAATGTACATGGAGGTATTTTTATGTCTGAAAACAAAAATGAAAAACAGCAGGAAATTGATACACAGAAAGAACAGGATGAGCAGATCAGGGAGACGGGACAGCTTACGCTTGATCAGAACAAAAGGAAACACAGGATTGAACTTCTGACGATCATTGGCGAGGTAGAAGGGCATGACAGTGCGCCTTCACAGAGTAAGACAACGAAGTATGAACATGTCCTTCCGAAACTGGCATTGATTGAGGATGATAAAGACGTGGATGGACTGTTGATCCTTTTGAATACAGTCGGGGGAGATGTTGAGGCGGGACTTGCAATCGCGGAAATGATCGCATCTTTGAGTATTCCTACAGTTTCTCTTGTGCTGGGAGGCGGGCATTCGATCGGAGTGCCGATGGCGGTGTCGGCAGATTATTCTTTTGCAGTGCCGAGTGCAACGATGGTGATTCATCCGGTGCGTTCCAGCGGAATGTTTATCGGTGTGGCGCAGTCTTACCGGAATATCGAGAAAATTCAGGACCGCATTACTGGTTTTATTGCGGCACATTCCGATACGACACAGGAACGGCTCGAGGAACTGATGCTGGATACCAGTCAGCTTGTCAAAGATGTAGGAACGATGCTTGAAGGAAGAGAAGCAGTCAAGGAAGGGCTGATTGATGAGATCGGCGGAATACGGGAGGCGCTTGCACGGCTGCATCAGATGATTGAAGAAAAAAAGCTGAAGGCAGGAAAGTAATATGAAAAAATAGTCGGTTTTATGCATGTTTATAAATCTTTTCCTTGTAATAGGAAAGATTTTAGCGTATTATTATTAAGGGATTGAATGAATATACGCTAGGAGGGAAACAATGTATAAGATTTTAAAAGCTGAGACACTGGCAGCTAAGATCCATCTTATGGTCGTTCACGCACCGCGTGTTGCAAGCCACTGTCAGCCAGGACAATTTATCATCGTAAAAATGGATGAAAAGGGAGAGAGAATTCCGCTTACAATCTGTGACTATGATCGTGAAGAAGGCACAGTAACAATCGTATTCCAGGAAGTTGGTGCATCTACTATCAGGATGTCCGAATTAAAAGCAGGAGATTCTTTCCGTGATTTTGTAGGACCTCTGGGATGTCCTTCTGAATTTGTTAACGAGGATATTGAAGAATTAAAGAAAAAGAAAATGGTATTTATTGCCGGAGGTGTTGGTACCGCACCGGTTTACCCACAGGTAAAATGGCTGAAAGAACATGGTATTACTGCAGATGTAATCCTTGGTTCCAAGACTAAAGATATGGTTATTCTTGAAAAAGAACTTGCAGCAGTTTCCAACCTTTATGTTACAACAGATGACGGATCTTACGGACGTTCCGGTATGGTTACAAAGACTCTGGAAGATCTCGTTACAAACGAGGGCAAACAGTATGATGTCTGTGTTGCAATCGGACCTATGATCATGATGAAATTTGTCTGTCTTCTTACTAAGAAGCTGGGCATCCATACAATCGTCAGCATGAACCCGATCATGGTAGACGGAACAGGTATGTGTGGAGCATGCCGTCTTCAGGTTGGTGATGAGATTAAATTTGCCTGTGTAGACGGACCGGAATTTGACGGACATCTTGTAGATTTCGATCAGGCTATGAAGAGAAGCCAGATGTACAAGACTGAAGAAGGTCGTGCATTACTGAAGCTTCAGGAAGGCGATACCCACCACGGTGGATGCGGACAGTGCGGAGGTGACAAGTAATGGCAGATGCAAAAATGTTAAAAAAAGTACCTGTAAGAGAACAGGATCCGAAGGTACGTGCAACAAACTTTGAAGAAGTTTGTCTTGGATATAATCAGGAAGAAGCAATGGAAGAAGCTCAGAGATGTCTGGGCTGCAAGAAACCTAAATGCGTAGAGGGCTGTCCGGTATCTATCGATATTCCTGGATTCATCGAGCAGATCAAAGAAGGCAACATGGAAGAAGCTTACAAAGTAATCGGACTTTCTTCCGCACTTCCGGCTATCTGTGGTCGTGTATGTCCGCAGGAGTCCCAGTGTGAAGGACAGTGTATCCGTGGTAAGAAGGGCGAAGCTGTTTCTATCGGTAAACTGGAGAGATTTGTTGCTGACTACGCTCTGGAGCATGATATCAAACCAGCCGGCGCAGAAGTGAAGAACGGACACAAAGTCGCAGTTATCGGTTCCGGTCCGTCCGGCCTTACCTGTGCAGGTGATCTTGCAAAAGCAGGTTATGATGTAACTGTATTTGAAGCACTTCATGAACTCGGCGGCGTTCTTGTTTATGGTATTCCGGAATTCCGTCTTCCAAAACAGAAAGTCGTTAAGAAAGAAATCGCAAAAGTCAAAGAACTTGGCGTTAAATTTGAAACAAACGTTGTCATCGGTAAATCCACAACGATCGATCAGCTGATCGAGGATGAAGGATTTGAGGCAGTATTTATCGGTTCCGGTGCAGGTCTTCCAATGTTTATGGGAATCCCGGGTGAGAACGCAAGTGGTGTATTCTCTGCAAACGAATACCTGACAAGAAGCAACCTGATGAAAGCTTTCGATGATTCTTATGATACACCGATCGCAGCAGGCAAGAAAGTTGCCGTTGTCGGTGGTGGTAACGTAGCTATGGACGCAGCAAGAACTGCTCTGAGACTTGGTGCAGAAGTACATATCGTTTACAGAAGAAGTGAAGCAGAGCTTCCGGCACGAGCTGAAGAAGTTCATCATGCAAAAGAAGAAGGTATTATCTTTGATCTTCTTACAAATCCGAAGGAAATCCTTGTTGACGAAAACGGTCATGTACATGGCATGAAAGTTGTCAAGATGGAACTCGGCGAGCCGGATGCATCCGGAAGAAGACGTCCGGTAGAGATTCCGGGATCTGAGTATGACATGGATGTAGATACAGTCATCATGTCCCTTGGTACTTCTCCGAATCCATTGATTTCTTCCACTACAAAAGGTCTTGAAATCAACAAGAGAAGATGTATTGTTGCCGAAGAAGAAACAGGTAAGACATCCAAAGACGGTGTTTACGCCGGTGGTGATGCCGTTACTGGTGCAGCTACTGTTATCCTTGCTATGGGAGCAGGTAAAGCTGGTGCAAAAGGTATTGACGAATATCTGAAAAACAAATAATAAGCAATGCTTATGCGAAGAAGCCTTTGACCGCGGATGGGATGCGGTCAAAAGGCTTTTTTTTTTCTGGAAAATGTGTTATACTGACCACTGGTAATGTGCCTTATTATCGGAAAAGCACACGTAAATCAAAAGAAAAGGGAAAAATTATGACGGTTTTATACATCATTTTACTTGCCATTGTGCAGGGAATTACAGAGTTTTTACCGGTCAGCAGTTTCGGACATCTCTGTTTTCTGCAGAATTTTCTCGGTATGGAGCACGGATCGGGTGTCCTGCTTGAGACCATGCTGCATCTGGGAACACTGGCAGCAATTTTTATGACATTCCAGAAGGACATACGACACCTTGCGTTCGAAGCGCTGGACATGTTTATGGATCTGATCGGAAATGCAAATCTGTACATACACAACAGAAGGACAGGAGATCAGCTTCATTATACACGCATTATCAGTAATGTATATCGGAAGTTTGTGGTTTTGCTTCTTGTATCTATGATTCCGACTGTATTTCTGGGTTATGTTGCAAGACGACTGGTTTCGGTATCCGCTACGTCCGTATTGATTCCGGGGGCCGGAATTCTTGTGACAGGTATTCTTTTGCTGGTTATTGATTTGAGCCGTGTTGGTGGTACGAAGGCAGCGAAAGATGCCCATTTTTCTGATGCAATGTGGATCGGTATCTGTCAGGGACTTTCTGTATTTCCGGGACTTTCCAGAAGTGGACTTACGATCAGTGCGGGATTAATGAGTGGATTTTCACGCACATTTGCGGTTAAATATTCTTACATATTATCAATCCCGGCAATCATCGGTGCGATGATCATGGAGCTTGGTCAGTTCGGCTCCGCAGACATGACAGTAGGACTTGGATTTGCCTATGTATTTGGCATGATCATTGCGGCAGTGGTCGGCATGTTTGCGATACGTACCTGCCTGCGCCTGGTGCATAAAGGAAAATTCCGCTACTTTGCTTATTATTGTTTCCTTGCAGGATTTATTGCCCTGATAACGAATTCTGCATTATAAAGCTTGAAATTTTAGGAGGGGTGCCAGAGTGGCAGCAACAAAGAAACCGACCAACCGAAAAGGGACCGGCAGGTCTTCTTCCGGACGTAAAAATACAAAAAAGAAAACGACAGCGAAACAGAGTGTAACCAGTGGATTTCAGACAGAAATTATTCTGCTTATAATTCTGGCAGCTTCGATCATTCTGATTTTCAGTAACCTTGGAATGGGAGGCACTGTCGGTGCAACGATCAGCGCGGCATTTTTTGGCGTGATGGGCATCCTTGCGTATCTGTTTCCGCTTCTGATCTTCGGATGTGCGGTCTTTTTGGTATCGAACCGCAGGAACCCGCTGGCATACAAAAAGGCGCTTGCGGTACTGGTATTTGGTATCTTTCTGTGTGGAATGATCCAGCTTCTGACGGAAGGATATATGCCGAGTATGACACTGGCTGATTATTATTCTGTAAGTTCAGTTTATCATACCGGTGGAGGCGTGATCGGCGGCGCAATCTGTATTTCGACTACCTCTGCATTTGGTGTGGCGGGTGGTTATGTGATCATTGTTCTTGTATTATTGATTTCTCTGATCCTTGTAACGCAGAAATCTTTCTTCGGATTTGTGTTCCGTGTGTGGGATGCTGTCTGTGCGCTTGCACGTGATGGCCGCGATATGTATATGGAAGGTCAGCCGGAACGTGACCTGAGAAAAGAACTTCGCGTACAGGAACGCCGTCAGCGAAGAGAAGAACGTCAGGCACAGCGTATCCGTGAACTGGAGGAAGCACTGGCAGAAGATGCAGATGCAGAAGATGAAAATGCTGCAGCAAAGGCAGAAAAAGAGAATGCAGGAGAAACGGAAGCGTCTAAAAAATCGGCATCGAAAAAGAAACGTACAGGATTTCTTGAAGGTACGAAGCTGGCGCCTTGTGAAAATAAAACCGAAGATATGGGGACTCCTGTGCCATTGCAGGAAGCAGACTTTGAAATCCATCGTGCAGAGCCGGTATATGAAGAACCTGTATATGAAGAACCCGTATACGAAGAACCAGAAGTGCATGAGGAGCAGGGCGTTGAACCAGAAGAGGAGATGCCTTATGAAGAACCGCAGGATAACTATGTGACTGAGCTGCATCGCGATTACGGTGCACCACAAGAGATTTATCCTGAGGCAGAGTCGGATTACGACCCACAGCCGGCACAGAGCGAAACAGTGTATAAATCAGATGCGACAGTCGATGCGTCAGAATCTCAGCCGACTGTTGTTGCGGAAAAAGTCCCTTCACAGCCTGCTAAGAATCCAAAATCTTCTCCGAAGGAGATCGAGAACGGAATTCAGAACATCCAAAAAGAAATTATACAGAAGAATGAAGTGGTCAAAAAGGAATATCATTATCCGCCGCTGAAGCTTCTGAAGCGTGGTGACGGTAAATCACAGGGAGATTCTGACGAACATCTTCGCAAAACAGCGAAGAAACTGCAGGATACACTGCATAACTTCGGGGTGAATGTCACAGTCACAAATGTAAGCTGTGGACCGACAGTTACCCGTTATGAACTCCAGCCGGAGATGGGCGTAAAGGTAAGTAAAATCGTAAATCTTGCAGACGATATCAAGCTGAACCTTGCGACACCGGATATTCGTATCGAAGCACCGATACCGGGCAAGGCTGCTGTCGGTATTGAAGTGCCGAATAAAGAAAACCATGCGGTCATGTTGAGAGAACTGCTGCAGTCACAGGAATTCCAGACTGCAAAATCAAAACTGGCGTTTGCTGTCGGTAAAGATATCGCAGGCAAACCGGTCGTTACGGATATCGCAAAGATGCCGCATCTTCTGATTGCGGGAGCAACCGGTTCCGGTAAATCTGTATGTATCAATACGCTGATCGTCAGTATTTTATATAAAGCGAAGCCGGAAGAAGTCAAACTTATCATGATCGACCCGAAAGTAGTAGAGCTGAGTGTATACAACGGAATTCCACATCTGTTGATCCCTGTAGTGACCGACCCGAAAAAGGCTGCCGGTGCACTGAACTGGGCTGTTACGGAGATGATGGGCCGTTACAATACTTTTGCGGAGTTTGGTGTCCGCAACTTACAGGAATACAACCGAAAGGTCGATGATATGCGTATTCCGGAAGGAGAAGAACGACCGGAACGTATGCCGCAGATTGTAATCGTGGTAGACGAGCTTGCTGACCTTATGATGGTTGCACCGGGCGAAGTTGAAGATGCGATCTGCCGTCTGGCACAGCTTGCGCGTGCGGCAGGTATTCATCTGATCATCGCAACACAACGTCCGTCTGTAAACGTTATTACCGGTCTGATCAAGGCAAATATGCCATCCCGAATTGCGTTCTCCGTTTCTTCAGGTGTGGACTCCAGAACGATTCTGGATATGAATGGTGCTGAGAAACTTCTGGGCAAAGGTGATATGCTGTTTTATCCGCAGGGATACCAGAAACCGGCACGATTACAGGGAGCTTTTGTATCGGATGAAGAAGTCAGTGCAATTGTTGACTTCCTTGCAGATAAGAACCCGGGAACGCAGTACAATGCACAGATCGAACAGCAGGTAAATACGGTCAGTCTGTCTGCAGAAGGTGCTTCTTCGGGAGATGACAGAGATGTTTACTTTGTGGATGCCGGTAAATTTATCATCGAGAAAGAAAAGGCATCTATCGGGATGCTTCAGAGAATGTTCAAAATCGGATTTAACAGAGCAGCAAGGATCATGGATCAGTTGTGTGATGCAGGAGTTGTAGGTCCGGAAGAAGGAACAAAACCGCGTAAAGTACTGATGTCGCAGGAACAGTTTGAAAATTACTTAGAGGAAAACGGCTGATGGAGATAAGAATCGTAACAGTTGGAAAAATTAAAGAGAAATATCTGAATGACGGAATTGCAGAATATGCGAAACGTCTCAGCCGTTACTGTAAGCTTACATTCTGCCAGGTTACGGATGAAAAGACACCGGACAAAGCTTCGGATGCACTGAACGAACAGATCAAAAATACAGAAGCTCAGCGCCTGATGAAGCAGATCCGTGAACAGGATTATGTGATCGCACTTGCACTTGATGGCAAGATGCTGGATTCCATAGAACTTTCTCAAAAAATCAGCCGTCTGGGGGTCGAGGGCAAAAGTTCGATCGCTTTTGTGATCGGCGGTTCGCTTGGACTTGGAGATGAAGTGCTTAGGAGAGCAGATTATAAGCTCAGTTTTTCAAAAATGACTTTTCCACATCAGCTTATGCAGATGATTCTACTCGAACAGATCTATCGGAGCTATCGGATCATGAACAACGAACCGTACCACAAATGACGGCAGCAATAAAGATACATTCCGGACAGTCCGGTTTGTAATAAAGGATTCCATAAAGGAGGATAAGTGATATGACAACAGAAAGAATAGAGAACATGGCAGGCGGCCAGGGACACGTACTGATCAAAAGACTTCTCAATGAAAAACAGTTAAACGGTAAATGTGGCCTGTATGCAGAAGTAACACTGGAGCCGGGATGTTCTCTGGGATACCACGAACATCACAACGAAAGCGAAACTTATTATATCCTTTCAGGAAAAGGCATCTACAGCGACAACGGCACACTGCGTATGGTGAAAGCCGGTGATGTGACCTTTACACCGGACGGCCAGGGGCATGGAATGACAAATACCGGCGATGAAGACCTTGTTTTCATGGCACTGATCATTCTGGACTAATAAGCGAAACGGAGGAAGTACACATGGCTGAACTGGATACTGCAAAATTCGAAGAATTTATTTCCGCGTATCCGATATATGAATATCGCATTCTGGACACATCTGATCTTTCTGTAGAAACAAGAGTACGTCAGATCTGCAGGCAGGAATGTGAACGATATGGAAGTACATGGGCCTGTCCTCCGGCTGTCGGTACGCTTGAGGAGTGCGAAAAAAGAATCCGCAGCTATGGGAAGGCTGTGTTTTTTTCCAGTGTTGCAGAGGTTTCAGATCTTATGAATATGCAGGAAATGCTTTCTACAAGGGATGCGCATGAAGATCTGACTACCGAAGTTGCCGGATTTTTAAAAGAACAGGGATTTGATACATTTACTCTGTCGACGGAGTCCTGCGATATCTGTGAAACCTGTGCCTATACACAGGGCGAACCGTGCAGATTTCCGGAAAGGATGCATCCCTGTCTGGAAAGTCATGGTGTTGTGGTGAGCGAGATTGTTGAGAAAGAACACATGGAATATAATCTGGGCGGAAATACCATTCTCTGGTTTTCTATGGTCCTGTACCGGGCAGCATAAATATTACATAACGAAGACCTCTCTGGCATAAAGTAGTGATAAAGACCGGAGAGGTTCTTTTTATGAAAAAAGAAAAAGAGCGAAAGAACTGGCGAGGAAATCTGGTCACTTCACTGGAGGTTCCAGGTGATCTTGCTATGAAAGAAACCATAGTGACACTTACCGGGCGAAGCCATGCGATAATCTGCAATTACAAAAGCATTCTCCGGTATCAGCAGGAAGAAATCATTGTGCTGGGATTTCATGGAAAGATAGCCATCCGGGGGAAAAGACTCATGATTCCGAAATATACACCGGAGGAAATGCAGATAGAGGGGATGATATCAGAAATTGTAATGGGATAATTGTAATAGGATAATTATAATAGAACGTCAGGAGGCTGCTATGAGAGATCTGACCGGATTTCGAAAAGGCATCGTCAGAATTCGGGTTCAGGGAGAACAGACAGAGCGCTTTCTTAATCTCTGTAAAGCCCGTAAAATAAAAATTTCAAGTCTGGATCGAACCGGGGAACAAAGCCTGGAGGGAGATTTTGGAATACAGGATTTTTTGCGGCTTTCACCGATTCGCAGAAAAACAGGTGTAAAAATACATATTCTTGAAAAACATGGACTGCCCTTCTTTTTTTACCGAAGTAAAAAGAGAAAGGCTTTTTTTATCGGTATCTTTGTTTGTGCGTTGCTTTTGCTGGGATTATCGGGGCGGATCTGGGAAATTGATGTGTCAGGAAATGCGCGGAACAGTACACAGGAGATATTGGATTTTCTTAAGGAGGAGGGTATTGTGCATGGGATGCAGCGGAGTAAGATCAGCTGCAATGCTATTGCTGCGACAATCAGGGAAAATTATAATGATATTACGTGGGTGTCGGTCAGAATAGAAGGAACGCGGCTTGTGCTTACAGTCAAGGAGGGAGTTTTTACAGATGCAGTGGAAAAGGAGGAAAATACTCCCTGTAATCTGACCGCAGATCAGAATGGTGTGATTGTCCGTATGATCACGCGGGCCGGATATCCGAAACTTCATGTCGGTGAGGAATGCCATATCGGAGATGTGCTGGTTTCCGGCTGTCTGGAGCTGAAAAATGACAGTCAGGAAGTGGTAAGATACGAAGGTGTTCATGCTGATGCTGATATTTATATAAAGAGAAAAAAAGCTTATTATCGGGAAATTCCTCTGCAATACCAGTCAGAGGAATATGATGGAAGGGAACGAAAAAGCTATTTTTTTAAAACAGGAAATACTTATCTGGAATTTGGAAAAAGTGCCAAAAAAAACTGGCAGAACACTGTCGAGGAGCAGATTCTCCGGCTGACAGACAGTTTTCGGCTGCCGTTCACAGTGGGTAAAATCACCCGGAAATACTACGAAACAGTGACCAGAGAATACACGGAAAAAGAGGTTCGCGCGCTTGCGTGGCGCACTTTACAGCTTTACGAGGAAAAATTAATTGAAAAAGGGGTTCAAATATCTGCAAATAATGTTAAAATAGAGGTTGACCACAAGACCTGTATAAGCAAGGGTTTTCTGGAAATTATAGAAAAAATCGGAAGGGAGACTCCTGTAGAAATACCGGAGCAGCCTGCAGAAAGGACAACAGAGGATGGCGAACAGCATTATTGAGCTATATACGCAGGTTCCTGCAGATCTGGAGGGAAACGTGTTCGGACAATTTGACGAACACCTGAAACTGATTGAACGGACACTGAATGTCACACTGATCTCAAGGGATGGGATGTTGAAGATTCTCGGTACAGAGCAGAGTGCCACTCAGGCAAAAAAACTGATAGAAGAACTGGTGGGGCTTGCCGGAAAGGGCAACACCATTACGAGACAGAATGTAAGTTACGGATTATCGCTTGCGATGGAAGAACGCAACCAGGTACTTACAGAGATAGATAAAGATTTTATCTGCAATACGATACAGGGACGTCCTATTAAGCCGAAGACTTTAGGACAAAAGGATTATGTAGAGCAGATCCGCAAAAAAATGATCGTCTTTGGTATCGGACCGGCGGGAACCGGTAAGACATACCTTGCAATGGCGATGGCAGTCACTGCATTTCGAAATGAAGAGGTCAGCCGTATCATTCTGACACGACCGGCAATCGAAGCAGGTGAAAAGCTTGGCTTCCTGCCCGGTGATCTGCAGAGTAAGGTGGATCCATATCTTCGTCCGCTGTATGATGCACTGTATCAGATTATGGGTGCAGACAGCTTTGCAAAAAACATGGAGCGTGGACTGATCGAGGTCGCACCGCTTGCCTATATGAGAGGACGTACACTGGATAATGCCTTTATCATTCTGGATGAGGCGCAGAATACGACACCGGCACAGATGAAGATGTTTCTGACACGTATCGGTTTTGGCTCAAAAGTTGTCGTGACCGGTGATGCTTCACAGAAAGACCTTCCGCGTGATGCAGTATCCGGTCTTGATGTAGCGGCAAAAGTACTCAAAAAGATTGATGACATCGGCTTTTGCCAGCTTACCAGCAAGGATGTTGTGAGACATCCGCTTGTGCAGCAGATCGTCCAGGCTTATGACGATTATGAAAAGAAACAGAAACCATCCCGCGCTACGGGAAGTACAAGGACAGTCCGGAGGAAAAAGAATGACCATACAGATTGATTATGAAGCAGAACGAAAACTTGACATAGATTACGAGACACTGGCATCAAAAGTAGCTGAGCATATCCTTGAGACAGAACATTGCCCGTATGATGTCTGCGTAAACCTTGTGATTACGGACAATGAGGAGATCAAGCGTGTGAATACAGAATTCCGCTCGATCGGAGCGCCGACGGATGTGCTTTCTTTCCCGATGATCCCGTTTGAGACACCGGCAGATTATTCAGTTATTGAAGGTGATGACAGTTATTTTGATCTCGATACAGAAGAACTGATTCTTGGCGATGTGATGATTTCCGTAGACAAGGTTTATGCACAGGCAGAAGAATACGGACATAGTACCGAAAGAGAGTTCAGCTTTCTTTTTGCACACAGCATGCTTCATCTTCTCGGATATGACCATATGGAACCGGACGAGGCAGCAGTGATGGAGGCGAAACAGGCAAAAGCACTGGAAGATCTGGGAATCACCAGATAAACAGATTAATATACTGGAGAATAGATAACATGAATTACCGTGAATTACTGAAAGACAAAAAACGTATCGTGGTCAAGGTCGGTTCTTCGTCACTGATCCACAAAGAAACCAACAAACTGGATCTTCGCAAGCTGGAGGTTCTTGTACGCGAATTAAGCGATCTTCACAATCAGGGCAAAGATGTCGTACTGGTTACTTCCGGTGCGGTGGCAGTCGGCGCATCTGCGTTCGGAATGCATGAAAAACCCGTGGAATTAAAGAAAAAACAGGCCTGCTCTGCAGTCGGACAGGCACGTCTGATGATGATCTATCAGAAACTTTTTTCAGAATATAATCAGATGGCGGCACAGATTCTGATGACCAAAAACACAATGGTCAATAATCTGAACCGCATAAATGCCCGAAATACATTTGAAGAACTGCTTGAACTCGGGGCAATTCCTGTTGTCAATGAAAACGACTCGATTTCAAGTTATGAGCTGGAAATGCTGGAATCTTTCGGTGATAACGATACACTGTCAGCAGTGATCGCAGGACTGATCGGTGCGGATCTTCTGATCCTGCTTTCAGACATTGACGGTCTCTTTACCGATGACCCGAACACCAATCCGGATGCAGAGTTTATTGATACCGTGGAGAAACTGGATGACCGTCTGCTCAGCATGGGCAAAGGTCCGAAGAGTAAGGTCGGAACCGGCGGTATGGCGACGAAGCTGACTGCTGCCGAGATTGCGACATCCGCGGGAGCAGATATGATCATTGCCAACGGCAGAGATTTCCATGTCATCCACAAGATCATCGAAGGCAGAAAATACGGTACTTTGTTTGCCGGTAACAAAAAAGAAGAATTTTATCTGATCGACTATATAGAAAAGCTTCTCTAGGAGGAAACTGATATGATGGACAATGAAAAAATCGACCGCATCAACACACTTGCGCATAAGGCAAAGAGTGTAGGTCTGACAGAAGAAGAAAAGAAAGAACAGGCAGAACTCAGGAAAGAATATCTTGCGGCTGTACGTCAGAATCTGAAAGCACAGCTCAACAACATCGATGTCAAAGAAAAAGATGGTTCAGTTACAAATCTGGGTGAAAAATATGGAAGAAAAAAAGCAAATTAGAAAACAGATTTTTGCAGCACGAAAAGCACATACCGATGCACAGATTGAAGACTGGAGCCGGATGATTGCTGATCGGGTGACCACACTTCCGGAATATAAGGATGCGAAGCGTATTCTTGCTTATGCAGATTATAACCATGAAGTTATGACCGGGTTTATTATCGAAGCGGCATGGCGGGATGGTAAGGAAGTTGCTGTGCCGAAGGTCGTAGGCCAGGATATGATATTTTATAAACTGACAGATTTTGCACAGCTTGAAAAAGGTTATTTCGGGATTCCGGAGCCGGCAGGAGGCGAGATTGTTCAGTGGGAAGATGCTATGATGGTCATGCCGGGAGTGGCTTTTGACAGAGAAAATCACCGGGTCGGTTATGGCGGTGGCTTTTATGACCGCTTCCTTGAAAAACATCCTTGTATCAGACGTGTGGCAGTGGCATTTGAATTTCAGATGCTTCCGGAAGTACCGACAGAACCCACGGATATTTCACCGGAGATCATTGTTACAGAAAAATCAGCTTATCATCTTAAATAAACGGGCAGAAGCCCCGGGGAGGTCATGCAATGAATAAAATGCTGTTAGAACTTGGAATAAACGCAAAAGAAGCAGAAAATACCATGCGCACGATCACGACAGACCAGAAGAATCAGGTGCTTGCGGCGGTTGCCGGTCATCTGGTCGAATCGACAGACAAATTACTGGAAGCGAATGCAGTCGATGTGGCGAATGCGAAGCAGAACCACATGCCGGAAGGTCTGGTAGATCGTCTTATGTTGAGCCCGGAGAGAATCGAAGGCATGGCAGAAGGACTCAGACAGCTAGTGGCGCTTGAAGATCCGATCGGTGAAGTCACCGGTATGAAAAAACGTCCGAATGGACTCCTTATCGGGCAGAAACGTGTGCCGCTCGGTGTGGTCGGTATTATTTATGAGGCGCGTCCAAATGTGACAGCCGATGCATTTGGCCTCTGTTTTAAAACAGGCAATGTGGTGATCCTGAAAGGCGGTAGTGACGCAATCCATTCTAATGCAGCAATTGTGGACTGTATCCGTGAATCTCTGAAAGCATGCGGTGTTACGGAAAATGCGATTCAGCTTATTGCAGATACTTCCAGAGAGACCGCAGCAGAATTTATGAAAATGAATGAGTATGTGGATGTACTTATTCCGAGAGGCGGTAAGGGCCTGATCAAAGCGGTCGTGAACCAGAGTACGATTCCGGTAATTGAGACCGGTACGGGAAACTGTCATATTTATGTAGATGAGAGTGCAGATCTGGATATGGCAGTAAATATTATTCTTAATGCCAAGACACAGCGTGTTGGTGTCTGCAATGCGTGTGAATCACTTCTGGTACATGGCAATATTAAGGAAAAACTTCTTCCGGTACTTGCAAAGAAGCTGAAAGAAAAGCATGTGGAAATGCGTGCAGATAAAGAAGCACATGAACTGATGCCGGGTTCTGTAGATGCCACAGAAGAAGACTGGGGCACAGAATATCTGGATTACATACTGTCAATCAAAGTGGTGTATTCTGTAGACGAGGCAATTGCGCATATCAACCGTTATAACACAGGACACTCTGAGGCTATCATCACCAATGATTATACCAATGCCCAGAAGTTCCTTGATGAAGTGGATGCGGCGGCAGTATATGTAAATGCCTCTACGAGATTTACTGACGGATTTGAGTTCGGTTATGGTGCAGAGATCGGCATCAGTACCCAGAAGCTTCACGCCAGAGGACCTATGGGACTGCTTGCCCTGACGACAACGAAATATATCATCTATGGAAACGGACAGATTCGCAGGTAATATTGGACAAAAGAGCGCATGTGTTGATTTGACATTTAAAGTGTGCGTGTGTATAATTAGTTACAGCTTACAGACTCATAATGGAGGAACATTAAATTGAGACGAAAACAGTTATTTGCAATAATTCTTGCAGGGGCACTTGCAGCAGGAAGCGCTCCGGCAGCAGTATTTGCCGCTGAGAGCGATATGGCGGCCATGTCAGAAGAAGGCACCGGTGATGCCGGTTTCGAAGAAGCAGGAAGCGAAGACGGAAGCAGCGATGCAGAAACACCTGTAACAGATGGCGGAGATGCAGCAACAGATGAGACCCCGGCGGATAATACAACGACAGATGAACCACCGGCGGATAATACAACGACAGATGAACCCCCGGCGGCGGATAACACAACGACTGATGAGACTCCGGCGACAGGAGATGCCGCTGCGGATGCGACACCGACAGAAGAGGCTCAGACACAGGAGCAGACTGACGAAAATAAAGAAGTGGATAAGCAGGAAGGCGAGACTCCGACGGAGACAGCAGGGATTGTACTTGCTGATGCCGAAGGCAATCAGATTCTGGATCAGGATGGTAAAGCAATGTCCTATACAACTTTAGAGGAAGCCGTTGCCGGTGCAGAAGCTTATTCAGCAGCACATCCAGATGCAGCAGTATATATTCAGCTTACAGAATCTATTGAACTTGATAAAACAATTACAGTGAGTGGAAAAGTGAATATTCGTGCTGCGAAAGCCGGAGTTACAATTTCCAGAAAAGAAGATGGTACTTTTACAGGAACTATGTTCTCTGTAAGTGGAGAAGGTGGACAGCTTCAGTTTTTTGCAGACGGTACTACAGATTCGACTCTTACAGTTTCTGGTAAATGCTCAGAAGATGGTGCTGTACCTGCAGATGGGGCGATTGTAGAGGTTTCGGACAGCGCAATATTTGGTTTGAACCAGAATGTAACGCTGACAGAAAATGATTATGCAGCAGGTGGTGCTGCAATTAATTGTAACAACGGTACAATCGTTTTTACCGGTGGCAAGGTTACAGGTAATACAGTTGGTGATAAAGGTGCAGTATACAGTAATAAAGATGTGTCCATAGAAGGTGATGCAAGTGTTACCGAAAATGACGGGAACAAAAACATAACTCTGGACGGTTCTGCAAAACTGATTGTTACAGGAGCACTGACTGGCAAATCTTCATTCAGCCATAAAGAAGAGAAGCCAGATCTGGAAGTAATTAAGGCTGGAAAAGATGCGTCTGGAAAAGATGTCTCAAAAGATGTTTTTACGGCAGCTGTGAAAAATATCAGCTACGAAAATTCATCAAAATATGAATATTCTACAGCTTCAAATGGTCTTTCTGTTTCTCTGAAAGAGGTAAAGAAGGATCCGGAGCCGGAGAAGCCGGCAAATTATACACTGTCTTATAAAACAGGCTCATTAAAATGGCTCAGCCATACCTCTGTACAGGCAAAATATTCAGTTACAGGAGACTGTGAGTGGACATATTTCTTTGTAGATGCTACGGCAGATAGTGCAACAATTAATTCGACATACAAAGCAATGAAGAGCAAGCTTAAATTTACAGCTGTAAAAGCCAATACGGAATTTACTGTAGTTGCGGAAAATGTCCCGGAAACAGCGCCCAGGTTTATCGTTCTTACAAGAAGAAATTCAAGTGACACGAAACCTAAGGCAATTTCGTGTAGCCTAGCAACGGCAAAAATGAAAAAAGCGCGTCCGACAGAACCAAAGGAAGATGACAATAATAACAATAACACTCAGACAGCCCGTACCCATACAGTAACAGATGGTGCAAGGGTAGAAGGTCTGGATGGAGAAATCAAGTTCTTTTCTAAGAGATATGTTTCATTCACTGCGATTGGTGCAGGAACGGAGGACAGTGCACCATATGTAAAAGGTGATGAGAGATGGATCCCTGTATATTGGAAATTCCCGGGAAGTGACAGCACTCATACTACATGGAGCATAGGCGGTAAAAACGGAAAGGGTATTCAGCCGTCAAAAGGAGCTTCTACACAGGACTTTACAATTCAGGTTTACTGTGAGAAACAGGTTTATAACGGAAGTACATGGCAGGATACAGATGTAGTGGAGTATTTCACGAAAAAATTCACTATAGCCAGCTACACGGATGAAGAAGAAAAACAGTGGCTGAGAGATAATGGCTATATAACAGATGACACAGACGGCGACAATGATGGCAGTGGCAATGGCAGTGGCAATGGCAGCGGAGCTGGCGGTACAGATGCAGAACTGACTGCAACGGCAGCAGCATCTGCAAAAGATGCAGGCTCCAAATCCAAATCTGCGGTATCTACAGCCGACGAATCTCCAATCGGTACGATGTCTGTACTCGCAGCACTTTCACTTCTTGCAGGCGGTTATGTAGTAGTCCGCAAACGCAAAAAAGAAGAAATCTGATTTTACATAAGAAATATTTTTAAGAGGCAGGTCTTTTGACCTGTCTCTTTTCATATACTGATAGAGGAACAAATAACTTTTTTCATACATAGCAGGAATGAAGATATGATCAAAACAAACAACACACTCTGTACATATGAAGAACTTTATTACGAAATGTGGGAAACGGCAGGACGCTACAGCAGGATTACACGCTTTCAGGTGATCGGAAGTTCTCATGATGAACGACTGATACCGGCAGTATGGGTGGGAAATGGCACTCAGACAGTCTTTTGTATCGCCGGAATGATCGGCACAGACAGATATATGCCGGGTTATCTGGTGGAGATGATGAAAGAATACACAAGAGCCTGGGAATGTGGCTGGAAACTTGAAGAAATCTATGATCTTAGAGATTTGTTTGAAAAGTGGACAATCTGTTTTGTTCCGCTTCTGAATCCGGATGGCTATGAAATTTATGAGAATGATTTCTTTGCCATACGTAATCCCATCTATCGGCAGATGCTACGTATGCAGGAAGTCTCCTGCAAAGAATTTACCGGCAATGCGCGGGGAACAGAACTCAGAAAAAATTTTCCTACCGGTTATTACCGAAGAAAGCAGATCCACCAGCAGCCTGCAAGTGAAAATGAAACAAAAGCGCTGGTAAGAATGTTTCAGGATGATCCGGGGCGGGGGCTCCTTTCCTTTGGATATGCCGGCAAAAGAATCGTTTATTTTCGGCAGCCACAGGCATTCAGCGCAAACCAGAAATCATACCGTATGGCAAGACATCTGCAAAAATGCAGTGCATCCGACATGGACAAAAAGAATTTCCATCTCGAAGATGTGGAACCTGCAGGCCGTCAGGGGTATGGTTCTCCTGAACAATTTTACGCAGAAATCTGCCATCAGCCGGCGTTTCGTATCGAAGTGCCCTGTGAAAATGCTGCGCATGCTGCTTCGATTGAAAAACAGACAGAATACAGAGAAATTCATACACTGCCGCTGGAATATATTTTTTCACTGTAATCGGAAGTACAAATCGATGGTACAGGGGAGATAACGCTTGCACAAGCCCTGAAATTACGGTATGATTATAAGATGCAATTAATTAATTTACCATTATAAATGATTATTATAACGAAGGAGTCAGTACGAAATGACAAATGAATCCTCTAAAGAGAAAAAGACTACAAGCGCAGAAGAAACTCTGCGACAGCGCTCATTTATAGAACTTGCTCAGGCATTAACTGCACAGAAATCCAATGCAGCAGGCCGTCCGCTTACTTATTGCCTGACGACATTCGGCTGTCAGATGAATGAAAAGCAGTCTGAGGCCGTAGCGGGAATTATGGACGAAATCGGATATGTACGACAGGATAATGAAGAGGCAGATGTGGTCTTGTACAATACCTGTACTGTCCGCGAGAATGCAAACCTCAAAGTATACGGAAGACTTGGCCATCTGCATAGTCTGAAAGACCGCAATCCGGATATGAAGATTATTCTTTTTGGCTGTATGATGCAGGAACAGCATGTGGTTGACAAGATTAGGAAGTCTTATCCATTTGTAGACCTTGTATTCGGAACACACAACATCTTTAAATTTGCAGAGCTTTTCTATGAGATGCTGCAGTCGGATCAGCAGATCATCAATATCTGGGAAGGAACAGACCAGATCGTAGAAGATCTTCCGACAGAACGTAATTATACATTTAAGTCAGGTGTTAATATCATGTTTGGCTGCAACAATTTCTGCAGTTACTGTATTGTACCATACGTACGCGGACGTGAGAGAAGCCGTGAACCGGAAGCAATCGTAAAAGAGGTAAAACGTCTGGTTGCAGATGGTGTCTCAGAAGTCATGCTCCTCGGACAGAACGTAAACTCTTATGGAAAAACACTGGAACATCCGGTTACATTTGCACAGCTTCTGGAAATGCTGGAAGGTGTGGAAGGCCTGAAGCGTATCCGCTTTATGACTTCTCATCCGAAGGATCTTTCTGATGAACTGATCGAAACAATGGCAAAAAGTAAAAAAATCTGTCATCATCTTCATCTGCCGCTTCAGTCCGGAAGCAGCCGTATCCTGAAGATCATGAACAGACGCTACGATAAGGAAAAATATCTGAATCTGGTCGAAAAGATCCGCAAGGCAATCCCGGATATTTCCCTGACTACAGATATCATTGTTGGTTTCCCGGGAGAGACTGAAGAGGATTTTCAGGAAACTCTGGATGTTGTGGCAAAATGTGGTTATGATACTGCATTTACGTTCCTTTATTCAAAGAGAAGTGACACGCCTGCTGCCGCTATGGAGAATCAGGTTCCGCAGGATGTGGCAAAAGAGCGTTTCAACCGTCTTCTTGCACTGGTACAGAAGGAGGGCCGTACACGTTCTTCCAGATTTGAAGGTTCCATCCAGGAAGTACTGGTAGAGGAAGAAAGCAAAGAAAAAGGAATTTTTACAGGAAGAACCGAATATAATCTTCTTGTACATTTCCCGGGCAGTGCCGATCTTCTTGGTAAGTATGTCAAAGTCAGCCTTGATGAGTGTCACGGCTTCTATTACATGGGCTCTCTTGTCGAAGAATAAGGGCAGATTTGACAGCTTTGGATGAATGTGGTACTGTAACGGAGAAGAAAGTAGTGTATTTATACATGCTCAGGAGGAAAATTATTATGAGAAAAAGAAATGCAAAAACAACAGTTAAGTCAACAGAAGCAATTGCTGAAACAGCAGCAAAAGTAAAAGAGACTGTAAAAACAGCAGCCAAAAAAGTTGAGGCTTCCGCACCGGCTGAGAAGACAGCAGAGGTTGTAAAAGAAGTCGTAAACAAAGCTCCGGAAGTTGTTCAGAAAGCAGAAAAAACAGTTAAGACTGCTACAAAGACAGCAACCAAGACTGTTCGCAAAGCAGCTGGCGTAAGAGTAAAAGAAGTATCTCTTGAAATCTTCGAAACAAACGTTTCTATGAAAGATGTAGAGAAAGCAGTCAAAAAAGCAGTTGCAGATAAAGGATTGACAGGAGATGTCAGCATCTACATTAACGCTGAGAGACGTGCTGCATACTACACAGTAAATCAGGAAGGTTCTGACGAATACAAAGTAGACCTTGGAAATTTATAATTTATGAAGCTGTATCTTGCTCCACTTGAGGGAATCACGAATCATATTTATCGCAAAGCTCTTTATGAATGTTTCGGAGGTTTTGATAAATATTTCATTCCTTTTATCAGGGCAAAACAGAATCTGAATTTCAGCGGCAGAGAAAAAAAAGACATTGATCCGGAAAACAATCAGGGAATGTATGCGGTTCCGCAGATCCTGACCAGAAATGCAGATGATTTTCTGCGTACGGCATCACAGCTTGCCGGACTCGGATATCGGGAGATCAATCTGAATCTGGGTTGTCCGTCCAAGACTGTAGTTACGAAGGGCTGCGGTGCTGGTTTCCTTGACAGGCCGGATGAACTGGAACGTTTCCTGAATCATATTTTTGCAAATACCGATTTGAAAATATCCATAAAGACGCGACTGGGTATGGATGATGCGGAGGAATTTGAAGATTTACTGGAAATTTATAACCGCTTTCCACTGGAAGAACTGATCGTTCATCCGAGAGTTCAGAAAGACTTTTATAAAAATGTTCCGAATCTGGAAGCTTTTGAATATGCAGTTCAAAAGAGTAAAAATCCGCTTTGCTACAATGGGGATATTTTCTCAGCAGAAGATTTTGCAAAAGTGCAGGAACGCTTTTCGTCTGTAGATTGTTTTATGATGGGACGCGGTGTACTGGCGCTGCCTTCTCTTGCAAGAGAGATTCGAGGCGGAAAGACTGCTGATAAAGATGAGATACGTAAGTTCCATGATATTGTATATCATACATACTGTCAGGAAGTATCAGGAGACAGAAATGTCCTTTTCAAAATGAAAGAACTCTGGTTTTATCTGGCACCGATGTTTACTGACAGCAAAAAATATATTAAAAAGATCAAAAAAAGTGAAAAATGTGCGGTGTATGAATGTGCGGTGAACGAATTGTTCGCAAATTGTCCGTTCAATATTACAGCCGGACAGTAAAAGAAAAGGAAAGGGAATACGTTAAAGCGTCCCTTTCCTTTCGTGCTTCTTTGTATTAATAGAAAGCAATCATTCTTCTACATAGTCGCCGTTATCGGAGGATGTGGTGTCATCTGTGCCGGTGTTATCCGGTTCGTAATAGGTGAATCCGTCACCGCCATCGTCGGTGCTGTCAGGATAATCGTAATCACCCGGCTGTGAAACACCCTCATCAACTACATTATCACTGGAACCGTCATTAGAATTGTTGTCAGTGGATGAATTGACATAGGAATTATCCGTGTCGGAATTATCCGTGCCGGTATCTGAACTGTTATCATAAGACGGGTCATAACTGTCGGAATTATCCGAAGAATCGTCATAATCATAATTGCTGTCCTGAGTATAAATCGGAAATCCGGCATCGTCTTCCTGTGAGGAACGGATCGCCTCAGCTTCTGCTGCTGTCTCTGGTGCTTCTGTAACTGTGGCACGGGCTTTGGCAGCTACGACAGCGTCCTTCGGTACTACTGCATAAATAGCAAACATGGCGCAGGAAAAAACGAGCGCCATCATGGCAATGTGTATTTCGTCTCTGTATTTCATAGATATCCCTCTTTGCTTATGTGTTTAATCTTTTTCATAGTATATCATGTTCGCAGCTGTTTTTGTAAAGAAAATTCTACCACAATTGCAATATTTTGCGTTCCATTGTAAAATAGGACTATTCCAGGAAAGTGAAAGAAAAAAATGAGTGATAAAGTTGTTATCTGCCTCGAAAAAGGCGGACAGAGAGATATGGCGGAAGCCTTTGCCAGACGCACAGGCTATCGCATTGTAGAAAAACAGGGAGAATATCTGACAGTTCTTTTCAGTGCAAAAGGAGTATCGTTGACAGGTTTCGGACTGACTTATCAAGGAGATTTCGAAAATATGCTCCACCGTGTCACGAATGGCAGACTGCAGCATGAAATGCTGGTTCGTGCGGCCAAGTCGGAGAAACCCGGTCGTAAGGCAATTGATGCGACTGCCGGTATGGGTGAAGATGCATTTCTTCTGGCAACGCAGGGCTATGAGGTGACATTGTATGAACAGAATCCGGTGATCGCGGCACTTCTGAAAGATGCGCTGCGTCGTGCAAAGAAACATATGGTTTTAAAAGATATTGCGGCCCGAATGAAACTGATTGAGGGCAACAGTGTAGAATGCCTGGCGAAACAGCTTGATTCGGTAGATGTGATCTATCTTGATCCGATGTTCCCGGCAAGACAGAAATCAAGCCTGATCAACAAAAAACTTCAGCTGATCCAGAAGCTTGAGCCGCCGTGCTCCGAAGAGACGGATCTGTTCGATGCGGCAATCAGGGCAAATCCGGAAAAAATCATTGTAAAAAGGCCGTTGAAGAGTGAATTCCTCGCCGGCAGAAAACCATCCTACACCTTAAACGGAAAGGCAATCCGGTATGACTGCTACACTTTATAGAAATTTTCTCATCACCGCACCTTGAACCCCCTGTTTATTTATGTTAAAATTAAAAAGTTTCAAAAATACAACTAACAACTACCTGACCATGTTTCACACAGTTTTCCAAATGATCATTACTGTGAAAAGACATGGTCATACTTAAGATAAAGAGGTATATAGCCTCACATTAAAAGGAGATTACAAACACAATGGCAATGAGTCCGAAAATGTGGCAGTGAAATTTCAGTATCTCTGGAAACCCGCATAAATACAGAAAATATGCGGCTTAGCGACTCATGAACTTCTATCAGTAAATGGTACTCAGTGGTAAGGAATACGCTCAAGTAGTAACAAAAACTGGGTAAAAATGTGGTCATAAAACAACCTAGACATTTTTTTCTGATGATTGCATGGCACTGGGAAACGAATTTGCAATTATCTATTTTTTTAGTAGTAAATGATTAAAATTAATATAGACTATTGGAGAAATCTTTTATGATGTAAGCAAGGAGATACTGTTTATATTATAAAAGATTTTTACGTATTAGAACCTAAAGTGGATATTCACAAAATCTATAGGTAATTGGATGTTGTTGAAAATGCAGATTTAGAGTATAATAATATATAGCCGAAGAATAGTTTTAAAAGTGCTGTAGAAAAGGAGAAAGACTTTGAATACAGAAATCAAAAATACGATTCTTACGACAGATAAAGACGCACAATATGATGAAAGTGCGAAACGATTACTTGGCCAGAAAAGTATCCTGGCCCATATATTAGTAAAGACTGTTGATGAATTTGCAGGGATGGATCCGAAAGATGTGGTTCCTTATATTGAAGGCGAACCATTTATTAACACTGTTCCAATAGAAACAGGTTTTACTAATACTGTTATTAAAAATGATGAATCTCTTGTGGTTGGTCTTAATTCTGAAAACCCGGAACTTCATGAGGGAATGATACGATTTGACATTATATTCTATGTCAGGATGAGGGATGGATTGTCGCAGATTATTATTAATGTAGAAGCCCAAAAGGACGAACCGAATGGGTACGATATATTGAATCGGGCAATCTTTTATGTGAGTCGAATGATTTCTTCACAAAAAGAAAGAGATTTTTCAAATTCAAATTATAATGATATCAAGCGAGTCTATTCCATCTGGGTATGTATGAATATGCCGGAAAATAGTCTGGAACACATTCACCTGGTGAAAGATAGTATTGTAAATTCCCATGCATGGAAAGGCAAACTGGACTTGGTTAATATCGTAATGATCGGACTTGCCAAAGAACTTCCGAAGCATGAGGAGAAATATGAATTACATAGATTACTGGGAGCATTGTTATCTCAGGATTTAACAGCAAACGAAAAACTGGATATCATTGGAAATGAATATGCAATTCCAATGGAAAAGGATTTTAGAGAGGATGTGAGTATTATGTGTAATTTGAGCCAGAAAATTAAAGAGACTGGAATTGAAACCGGAATTGAGATGGGTAAACGGGAAATGATTATGAAAATGTACAACAAAGGTTATACAGCTGCTCAGATCGCGGATGTAGCTGAAATGGACGAAAAAAAGATAAAAGATATCATAAAAAATGCTGAATTGTTGACAGTATAAAAGATTGAACAGAATCTGATTATTCAAATGTTGTGTAATTGGATGTTTGGCGGGGTGTTACGATAAGCATCTCGCCATTTTTTATTATACGATGTAGTATTTAAAAATATGATATTAAAGAGGTGATAGATTGAGTGATTTAAGATTTCAAAAATTGACACCGACCAGTAATGTAGATTTAAATGCCTATGAAGAGGGATTCGAATTCATATTTAGTAATGATGATATCCGAAACATAGCTGTTTCCGGTCCATATAGTTCTGGAAAAAGCAGCTTATTAGAAAGTTATAAAAAGAAACACCCTCAAAAAACTTTTATTCATATTTCACTTGCTCATTTTACAAATGAAAATAAAGACAACGAAGAAAAAGAAATTGAGGATAGTGAAACAGTTATTGAGGGGAAAATCCTAAATCAGTTAATTCAGCAAATACCGATTGAAAATATACCCCAAAGTAATTTTAGGATAAAAAGAACTACAGGAACCAATTATAATGGATATTGGGCAATGGGAATAGTTGCTTTTATTGGTATGTTGTTGTTTGTTTTGAATTATGGTAAATATTGTACTTGGATTAACGAAATGAATTCAGCGGTATGGAATTATGAGTGGCTAAGAAAATTTATGTTCTTTTTAGCATCTCCTTTTGGATGGGTTTTGAGTGTGTTGTGTATAGTAGTAATTGCATGCTTGGGATTATATAACCTATTAAATATTCAGACCAATAAGAATATTTTTAAAAAGATAAGTGTACAGGGAAATGAAATAGAAATTTTTGAAGATTCACAGAATTCATATTTTGATAAGTATTTAAATGAAGTTCTTTATTTATTTGAAAATTCTAAAGCAGATGTAATTGTTTTTGAGGATATTGATCGCTTTGAAAATGTTCAGATATTTGAGAGACTCAGAGAAATAAATATGTTAACAAACTGCAGATTGCAGCAACATGAAGAGGAAGAAAAGGTACTTCGTTTTTTTTATCTACTCAAAGATGATATCTTTATTACAAAAGATAGAGCGAAATTTTTTGATTACATTTTACCGGTTGTTCCTGTTCTGGATAGTTCGAATTCTTATAATAAGATTAAAGAATTTTTTGTAGGATCGACAGTTGAAGAAAAATTAAATGATCGATTTTTGAAAGGATTGGCACTTTATATTGATGATATAAGAGTACTAAAGAATATCTATAATGAATTTGTAATCTATTATGAACGACTGAAAAAAATTGATCTTGATCCAAATAGAATGCTTGCGCTTGTTACATATAAAAATTTATTTCCCAGAGATTTTGCAGATCTCCAACTAAACAAGGGATTTGTTCATGCTATTTTTTCAAATAAAGAAAAGTTTTGCTGTAAAGAAATTGAAAGAATTAATAATGAGATTCAAGAACTTGAAGAGCGAATTAAAAATAGCGAAGATGAGCTGTCCATTTCATCACAGGAATTAGATGACATTCGTGAGGCAAAATATAAACGAGCATGTGGAAACTTCTACTCTAACCCGGATGAGTCTTTCACAAAATGGCAAAAAGAGCAGCTTCCGATTCGTAAACAAGCAGTTGAAGATCGTGCTATAGATACTCAACAGTTGTTGGAAAAGCAGCTGAAGGAATTGAAAAAACAGAAAAAAAGAATTTCAGGATGGTCAATTTCTCAAATTATTAATCGAGACAATATAGATATGATTTTTCAGATTACCACAACAAATGAATTGGGCGATGTAACAGATTATAATCAAATTAAGAAAAGTGAGTATTTCAATCTTTTGAAATATTTAATTAGAAACGGGTATATTGATGAGTCGTATAGCGATTATATGACTTATTTCTATGAAAATAGTCTTACTTTGAATGACAAGACATTTTTAAGATCGGTTAATGACAAGAAAGCGAAAGAATATTCGTACAACTTAGATTCTCCTTTATTAGTAGTATCAAATTTGATACCGGAAGATTTTCTACAGGAAGAAACGTTGAATTTCGATTTGTTAGAATATCTTTTAGGCAGTGAAAATAATAAAGAATATCTTGGAAATTTGGCAATTCAATTACAAGAAAAAATGCAACTGGAGTTTATCTCACAATATTTTGCTTTAAACGAAAAAAGAGTAGAGTTTGTTCGTTGGCTTAATAAACAGTGGACAGGCTTTTTTTCGTATGCGTATAAGGGGAGAAAGTTATCAAAGGAGTTTTTATTTTTATATAGTTTATATTCAGTTGCATATTGTTCTATTGATGTGTTGACAGAAATGAATGAAGAACAAGTGTTTTCATATTTTATTTCAAATCAAGAGGATTTCTTAATAGATTCAGATTGTGCAACTGATCAGATGATAGATAAACTCATCGATTTAGATATAAAATTTGAAACCATTAATCCTCAAAGTAATACATCGTTATTAACTGGAGTTTATGAGAATAATTTATATGTTATCAATGCTACAAACATTAGGCTTTTTTTAAGTTTTGCATATCAGATAGATGAGAAAATAATACAAAGGCCAGAAATATCCGAGCGGTGCTCCTGACTGCATTATACAATTCTGTCAATACAATAAACAGCTACTACGGGAACCGCTATCATTTCCATCTGGCAGAAGAAACCAGAAGAGAAATGGAGGAAACGGATTGAGAACAGAAAACTGGAAAAAAATCGTGACCGGATGCGGAATGGTTTTGTTAGCAGCATATGTGGGTGGCTTTTTTGAAATCTTGTTTTCCAGATCAGAAGTATGCTTAAGTCCTCTGCAATGTCTGTATGCAGGGTGTGGTACTTCGTCAGGAAGAAAATGGTCAATGGCAGCTGTGGTACTGCTTTTGGCTTTAACGGTACTGGTAATCTGGCGGGGAAAAGACAATCCATTGCATGATGAACGGAATTTTGAGATTTCGGATCAGGGAACTTATGGAACGGCAGGATTTATGGGAACACAGGAACAAAAAGAGATACTGCAGGCAGACCGTGGAATGGAGCATATAAAGGGGATTATTTTCGGAAGGGAGTTGTCTAATGGAAATATATTAAGTCTTCCGGTGGATTCAAGACTGAACCGAAATATCGCGGTATGCGGTTCGCAAGGTTCCATGAAATCCAGGGCTTTCGCAAGAGTGATGGCATTACAGTGTGTGCGCAGGGGTGAGAGTATGTATATTACGGATCCAAAATCAGAACTTTATGAGGATCTTTGTGCGTATCTCAAGGATGAGGGATATGTTGTAAAGCAGCTGAATCTGATTCAGCTTACCCATTCAGATGCATGGAACTGTCTCGCAGAGATTGAAGAAGGGGAGCTGATTGATGTGTTCTGTGATGTCGTGATTCGTAACACAACGGATAAGTTTGATCATTTTTATGACAATGTGGAAATGGATCTCTTAAAAGCTCTGTGCTTATATGTTTTTGAAGAGTATCCACAAGAGCAGAAAACTTTTCCGGAAGCTTATAAATTATTGCTGAATAAAAGTGTGGAAATGCTGGATTCCATTTTTGAAAGGCTTCCAACGGATCATCCGGCAAAAGGTCCCTATCAGTTATTTTCGAAGGCAGAAAAAGTAAAAGGAAATGCTGTGCTTGGTCTTGGAACCCGTCTGCAGATTTTGCAGAATAAGATGGTGCAGCAGATTACGAGCCATACAGATATAGACCTGTCACTGCCGGGAAAGCAAAAGTGCGCGTATTTTTGTATTACTTCGGATCAGGATTCTACATACGATATGCTTGCTACGCTGTTTACGTCATTTTTAAGTATCAAGCTGGTTCGTCTGGCTGACAGAACGGAAGAACGTGTCCTACCAGTACCGGTAAGTTTTATACTGGATGAATTTCCAAATATCGGTGTTGTTCCGGATTTTAAAAAGAAACTGGCTACGGCCAGATCCCGGCGGATAGGCATGAGCATCCTGTTTCAGAATATTCCACAGCTTCAGAACCGTTATCCGGATAACCAGTGGGAAGAGATCCTTGGCGGCTGTGATTTCTCGATCTTTCTTGGCTGTAATGATATGACAACCGCTACCTACTACAGTGACCGGACCGGTGAGATTACAGTTTCAGTTGCTTCTATCCGAAAGAACTTTTTTACGATCCGTGCCACAGATTATGTGCCGGAATATTCGGAATCACGTTCCATTGGAAAACGGCAGCTCCTTTTGCCAGATGAAATCCTTCGTTATCCGCTGGATCAGGGAATCCTAATCATCCGAGGACACAATGTGCTTCGGTTTAAAAAAATGGATTATACGGAACATGCAGATGCCGGAAAACTGAAGATGGAAAAGGTTGTGGATCATATTCCGGACTGGTATCGAAAGTGGGAAAAACAGCAGCAGGAATTTCAGATACTGGATGAGCAGGTATATGAAGCTTCGGCTCCATTGGAAAAAATGAGAGTCCGATAAAAGAAAATGACGTGCAAGAACTACTGACTGTAAATGGGGCTGTTCAAAAACAAAGAATAAAAAGCGGACAAGTACTGGTAATACGGTCATGAAAGTAGATGATCTTTTTGTAAAAAAATCAAAGGGGTGAAGGTTTGGAAATTAATTTAAATGAAATACGGGGAAATTCACTGGTCCGCTATGGATTCAGAGTTCTGCTTGCCAAAGAATTTGGACTTTATCTGAAGGAGCAGGAGGTGGAAAAAATACTGCTTGCAGAAAGCTGCATTGAAGTATATGAAGATGTAGAGGAATTTCTGGAAAAAAGCGGATGGAGACGGGATAATCCAGAATTGTGCAGTGAATGCTATTTATTTGAAAATCATATCTGTAGAAAAATCCAGGGTAAAATCTGGTATTTTTCAAGAATACAGTATGAAAATGGATTGCGGGGAATGAAGCAGGGCTTCAATTAGAGAATACGCAGTATTCGAAGTGTGAAAGGGCGGTAATATCCTGGCCAAAAGGGTGTTACTGCCTTTTTTTATTGTAAAAAGCCAAAAGCAAAAATAGGACATTTGCTTGTGATTTTCGCTTATTTGAGTTAAAATTATTATAGAAACATTGAAATGATGGATGACAAGTGCTTTGATTCTTGTAGGCAAAAAGATGCCAGAAAACAGGAGGGATGATATGTGCACAAAAAATGAACTGAATAGTATTTTACAAAAGTTGACACAGATTTATCGCTCAGTATATGGAGAAAATCTTGTTCAGGTAATTTTATACGGCTCTTATGCAAGAGGAGATTATCATACGGATTCAGATGTAGATGTTGTTGCAATCGTGCATGGTGACAGGAAAACATTGCAGCAGCAGTTGAAAAAGGTATGGGATTCCTCTTGCGAGCTGGAGTTAGAGTACGATACAATTCTTTCTCCGACCGTAATTCCGTATGAAGAGTTTAAACAATACCAGACAGTTCTTCCATATTATCGTAACATTTCACAGGAAGGAGTGGTAATTAGTGCCTGATAATCGAAGGGAACTGATAAAATATCGACTGGAAAGTGCAAGAGAGCGTTTAAATTCGGCAGAAGTATTGCTTGCATCGAAAAGTTATAAAGATTCTATCGGAAGATCTTATTATGCCATGTTTACTGCAGTTCGCGCATTGCTTGCAAAAGATGGCGTTGATTATTCAAAACATGCAGGAGTAATTTCCTATTTCCAGCGAGAGTATATTAAAACACAAAAATTCGAAAAGAAATATTCAAAATATTTGAGTCAGGCATTTCAGATTAGAAACAATACGGACTATGCCGATTTTTTTGTAGTATCATTTGAAGATGCCCGTGAACAGGCTGATAGGGCAAAGGAGTTTTTAACGGCGATAGAAGAGTTTTTAAAAGCATAAAATATTGGTGAGAACAAATAAAATATTTCATGAAGCAACTACAGTCGGGGTATGATATATTTCTATACCCTGTCTTTTTTGTATATAAAATTTCTGAAAATATTCTGGTGAAGTAGTAGTATGATACGGAGAATTAAAAAACGTGATAGTGTCAAATGATTTATGAAAAAACTGAGCCCAAAAATAAGGCTCAAACGAACCTTGAAAATTGTAGATATTGATAACAATAAGCTCTCCGAGGGCTTAGGGCGCTGCCCTAAGTACCCGCAAGGGACTCGTCCCTTGACCCAGATTCGGGCTTTGCCCGAACCCATCCTCGCCGGAAGGCAGGAAAAGGGCGCAGTTGCCCCCTTTTCTGCTGAAATAGGATAATCCGTGAACCTTATGTCAAGAGACTTTCGCGGCATATCCTCGCACCACAGGTGCTGCGGTATTCCACGGTTCTCCTGACAACGGTTCCGCTCCAGTTATGCAGATGCCTGATTTTGTAGATTTAAGATAGTTTGCTGACCAAGGAAAATCAACAGTTGCCATTTACCTGGCATATTTTCTGCACCTTCCAACATCTCTACTTTATTTAGAACTTTGCATCCTGCGTGCTTGTGAGGTCTGAGAAAGTTGTAGTAGGCGACCCATAGAGCCAGGTCATAGTTGGCACCGTCGATGTTATCAAAGCCGTTTGTAGGTCTGTAAGAAACCTTGTATGTACGGTTTAATCTTTCGATCATCTGTTTGTATGGTCGGAATACTCTTGATACTTCATCGTCGTTGGTAAGTCCAATTACTTGAGTGATATCAAACTTAAACTTATCACCGAACTCACGGAAAAACTGTTGTGCAGCTAATGGATAGGCGCTGTAACCATCTGCAATAAAGTGGAAGTTTTCAGGAAGCTTTTTCAAGTGCCGGAAAGCCATTCGCATGGCTAGAATGCAGGGACCAACGCCGCGGTTATCAGAGACTTGATTGCCAATGATGGAACGTTTGGAAGCATCCATGATGAACCAGATATAAGCTTTTACACCACGGATTTTGATGTAGGTTTCATCAGCAGTAAATACCTTGCCAGTTCCGTAGTCATAGTTGACAACAAAGGGTTTGATACACATAGCGGCGGATTTGCAGTAGTTAGCAATGCTCTGGTGTGAGATATCGATGTTGTACAGATCTTTGAGAGCCTGTTTCGTTTTTCTAAGAGATAGACCAAGATTTACGTGAAGAGTTAGGCATAAGGACATGGTGTTGGAATCAAACTTGGTGAATTTTAGGGAAGAAGCGTTCTTCGTCAGGGAGTTTAAGTCCAGTTTAAAGAAATCTATCGTAAATTCATGGTAGATATAGTGGAGTTTGTATTTGTTTTTGCCATAGTCTTCGTCCAGATGTTTCTTATCCACTTTCTTCAAGTTGTGGAGATAGTAAGGGCATTTGGGATTCACACATTTGTGGATGATAAAGTGTTTACGGTCTTTCTTATGCACCAGGCTGTGGTTGCAATGAGGACATCTCAAGACGGTGTTTTTGGAAAAACGATTATCTTTGGTTGGAGAAAAAAGCGTTTGGCAGACCTTGCATAGAACCTGACTTTTCTTCCTGCCATCGTTCCACATCAGATAGTCCACAGGCACATCACAGGCAGGGCAAGTGCAGTGTTTGGGTATATCGCACTCAACTCGACGAAATATAGGGCGAATGGTCTTGTGGTAGCGTTGCTGGTAGTAAGAGATAAGGTCTTTCCAGTTCCAGTCCTGCTGATAGGATATGACTTTGGGAAGTTCATCAATCTTAAACTTCTGGTACTTTGGAGAATGGGAATCATCGAAAGCCCACTGCTTAAGAGGGATATATCTACAGATAAGGTTAATAAGCCAGCAAATTTGTTTATGTTGGTATTGAATGAATTGAAGTAAATAGAGTATAATGTCCATGAGCAATGTCTCCTTTGGTAGTGTTGCTTGTGGTGATTGCATTATACCAAAAAAGAGGTCATTGCTCTTTTTATTGCGAACTCCCATAAAATCAAGGTTTAAACAATAAAAATCAGGTAGTAATTTGACACTACCAGTAAAAAAGAAAGGATAAAAAAATGAGAAAAAAGATTCTGAAAGTGTTTTTTGTGATATTGACAGGTATCACGGTGACCCTGACAGGATGTGAATTGTCAGGAAGCAACGAATCCGCGCAAACGGAAAGCGAAAGTGGTAAGGATGCTGTAAAGTTTATTCCAAATCTTACTACGGCTGTTACCAGGAAGCCAACGCCCACAGCTGTGGCAGCAAATCCAGGAGACAGTGTGCAGAATCAACAGTCTGGAAATAACGCAGAAGCGGAAATTTACCAAAGCCAGGGAGATCCCGCAGATCAGGAATCTGCACAGGAAGAAACTTATGATACCCAATATATCACTGGTAATATTCTGTATTCCGATGAAAATACGATAACAGTAGAAGTGGGCGAATCAGGAAATTATTATAATATGGTTTTTAATATAGAAAACGCCGTCCTGAATATAGCTAATGGGAGTGCTGTACGATCCGGACTGAATGTTGACCTGGAGTATTATAGTCAGAATAACGTTAATATAGTAATCATGCTTACGAGTGATGGGGAGGAATATTTACCTTCCAGTACATTAGAGGAAGCGCAGAAAATGGCCGACGAATATGTACCTGATGTGAGTGAATCGGAAAACGAAGATTTTGAAGATACCCCTCCCAGTGAATATTAGATTTTCTCGGAAAAGGCACTGCATATGCAGCGCCTCAGACTGTAGACAAACTTGGTGCTGGGTATAACACCCAACACCAAGTTTGTCTACAGTCTGGGGAATATTGTTTAAATACAATATTCCTTTTTTTATAGATATAAGAAACCTTTGATTCTGAACAAAAAATAAGTTTACATTTTTATGCCCAGATACTCTTTAAAAAATAAAAGGGTATATGATGCAGGAATATAAAGATTTGGTTATACAGGCGAAAAATGATTCAAAATATATGCAAAGCTTACTTTGCATAATGGAACCTTTAGTAAAATCATATGCAAAAAAAACTTAAAAAAAGAAAAATACGAATGTGCATATATGGATAATGAAGGTGATTTACAAGAAAGCTATAGAGCGGATTATTCATCTGTGGAATTAGCATTTGATCTGAAAAATATAACCTTAAAAATGACTTCAAACCAAAGGGATATTTTAAAATACTTGATTTTAGGGTGGTCAGATAGTGAAATCGCATCTTTCTTACACTTTAGCCGTCAATATGTAAACAGAGAAAAGAAAAAATATATCAATTTCTGAAATGATTTTTTACATAAATAGTAAGTGCTGAATTATTGCTTGAATTTGTGACATAAACATATTTGCAGCAGTCAAAAGAAGAAGCAACATGTTTGAAAGAAAAATTAAGTCAAAAATGCCGCAGCCTTTGAAAATATTGGCTGCGGCATTTAAAATATATGATATGTTTGATGTAAAAAACATCAGGTTCTCAACCAGACATTTGGGTAAGTCAAGATGATGCTTCTGATATAAGATATGCAACATTAAAATCATCATATACTTGAGAATTTAAATGCATATCTTCATATAACTTGATATAGTCTTCGATTGTTTTGGTGTTATCCTCTGCATATATATGAGTGTTTCCATCGTTGTCCTCAACAAATAAGAGAGTAACATCTATTTTATCTTCTGTTAACCAGAAAGAGATATATTTTGAAAGAGTCCCATCAATTTCTGTGGCACCATCCAGAATTTGTTCATCTGATTCCAGCTCATTAATATGTTCCCAAAAAATTTGAGGAGAGAACGCAAGTAATTTTAAGTTTTTTTGAGAGTCTACTGAGTACCATATATGTGCTTCTGTGTTGAGATAGTCGGTTATATTAATATCCGTATCTGCCGGTAACTCATAAGTTTCACCGGCGTCAGAAGTCAGCGAAAAGGTTTTTGCATGATTAGAATAAGAAGTGACAATCCCCTTGACAAAATAGTAAGTTATATCTGAATCACTATCATAATAAGAGCCGGAACCATCTATATCATAAGATACATATTGCCCCTCAGGCTCCTTAGGGGCGGAAAGGGTGATTAGATCTGAGGGGGCTTTGCCAAAAGCTTGTCCGGATAGCAATATACTACCGAGTACGATACTGCCTGCGATACATAGAATTTTTACATTATTCATGGTTAAATGGCCTCCTTGTTTAGTTATTGAATATTATATCAATTAAAGTGTGAAAATTGTAATTTTGACTTATCGAAATATGTTTTAGATAATATGAAGTGACCCCACATTTGTAGCAACGTGGATTTACCTGTATACTAGAGTTTGCTAAGAACAATGGTAACAGGGATTACCGCAAACGTAGGGGAGAACGAAAAATGAGACTACCGGATAAAATAGCACCGTTTCTGGAATTATTGCACATATACAGAGAAACTGGGTCAGAAAACAGCGAAAGCATATAGGATCGATCTAAGCAGTATTTTGGTTTAGTTGCTTGTGGAGAGCAAGACAAAGAGAAGCTTGAGGAATATATTACGGAATTACATAAAAAATATAAACACAAACAGAACAGAGATTAAAAAATCGGATATTTCGTTGGCAATAGAAGAGCCAACGGAAAAAAATACTTTTATGAGAACCGATTTCCTTTCCGATGCATCTAATTAGTGTAAAAGTAAACATGAATAGTAATCCAGCTGGACAAAAGGAGAAGACAAAGTTATGACAAAAGATGTATTTATTAAGGAGGTTCGGGATGCAGAAGCCATGCTGTATCATATATCGAAGTCCATTCTGAAGAATGACTCTGATTGTGGGGATGCTGTGCAGGAAACAATTCTTAAGGCATATGAAAAACTTCCCACTTTAAAGAAAGAAAAATATTTCCGAACATGGATCACAAGGATATTGATCAATGAATGCAAAGGGATTCTTCGGAAAAGAAAAAATGTTATTCCATATGAAGAATATATGGACAATATGAAAATGACTGAGGAGGACAGATACAGTCATTTGTATATGGCGATTATGGAACTTCCGGAGGATCTGAGGGTTTTGGTAACATTGTATTATTTAGAAGGATTTTCATTGAAAGAGATCAGTGAGGCTCTGGATATTCCGGAAGGAACGATCAAAAGCAGACTTTCACGTGCAAGAGAGTTTTTGAAGGTGCAGTTATCCGAAGAAGAGAAAAGACCGGCAACTGGGAAAAACAGTAAGCAATTAAAGAGAATAACAGGAAAGGGGAAAATGTCATGTTAGAGAAGAAATGGAATAATATCGCACCGGAAGTACCACAGGATTTTCATAATAAATTTGAAGATACACTAAAACAGATTGAACAGGCGGATTCAGTTGATAAAAAATATAAAAGAAAAAAAATCAGTGGACGATTATTGATTGCAGCAGCAGTAATCTGTACTGGTATGGCTGTTACTGTGGCTGCAAAAGAGTTCTTTAAATGGAATGATTACCTGGTGAAAAGACTGGATCCATCGGAGGAACAGCAGGAGACACTGCAGGAATCAACTTATATTCAGAATATAGACCAGTCTGTAACACAAAATGGTGTGACGGTTACCTTGACAGATTCTATTCAGGATCAGGGATTCCTGTATGCTTTTTTTGAAGTGAAAACAGAGGACAGTATTTCTATGACTGATCATACTTCTTTTGAGGAGATGACACATTTTAAGATCGATGGAAAAGAAGTATATGCAGTGGACGATAACAGATTTGGAAGTTTCAATACTGGGGTAGGACAGGATGTGTTACTGAAAACAGATCAAAATTCTACACATCTTAAATATTTTAACGCCTGTATATCTTATGACGGTGATTATGATCTGAGTAATAAAACAGTAGAAATCACATTAAAGAATCTTACGGAGGAAGGAGATTATGATACGACTGTTATTACAGATGGAACATGGGATTTTAAATGGACTCTGGGTGCAGTAAAGCCTTCGACAACTCTGGAAGTGAACCGGAAATGTGATTTTGGAGGTTATGAAATCACAGTGAAAAAAATGGAAGTAACGCCCCTTTTATGGTCATTATATCTTGATTATGATGAAGCTATGAAGGTGTATGAAGATGAGAAAAACAAGTTTGAGTACACAGGTACGGACTATGGCATGGATCTTTATGCCAGAACTAGTATTGACCAGGTGCGTTATAAAGATGGAACGGTTTTAACACTTGATCTGACCATGGGAGGCATCGCTGGCGGTGGAGAAAAACAGGATAAGGAAAATGGTGTCCTGATCATCAGAAACAGCTTTCCGCAACTGGTTGATGTAGATAACCTGCAGGCGGTACATTTTGGGAACATTGACCAGTGGCTTGAAGTGCGGGAATAAAAGTTTTTTCGGTGATACAGAAAAATCCTCCCATAATTAGATAATGAGAAAATACAAAAAGAACCGATACAAGGTCTTTGCAAGACTGATATCGGTTCTTTTTGGCTAAGTCTGCCAAGCCCATTACCTTTAGGTGATGGGTAGTTGACTAAATATAGGTAATCATACAGTCGGAAAAATGGTTCTGTAACAAAAGACCGTTTTTCCGGCTTTTCATTTTATCAGTAGTGAGGCATTCACACCGTTTGAAAATCTGTAAGATCTGAGTCATTGGGGTATGTCATGACGGGTAATCAAATATATGACATAGATTCTGCAATTGTAGAAAATAAGATTGACTTTCTAATTCTACAGATGTAGAATTAGAGATGATTTCTACAAAAGTAGAAAAAGAAGGGAAAACACAAGCTGAGGCGCAGACTCACAGACCACTATGATTACGATGTGACCATGTGGGATTCACTTGTGGTAAAAAAGTTGTTGCAGCGTATAAACTACATCAAATAGATACGGAGGATAAAATGTGCGGAATCTGTGGATTTACAGGTTACAGACAGGATCAGAAGACAGTAATTGAAAGGATGATGAAAGCCATTGAGCATAGGGGCCCGGATAGTGAGGGCTCTTTTTGCAGGGAGAAGATCACGCTGGGCTTTCGAAGACTTAGTATTATTGATTTAGAAGATGGGCAGCAGCCTATGGAAAGTGCGGACGGAAACCTTCATATTGTTTTTAATGGAGAAATCTATGATTATAAGGAACTGCGGGCAGAACTTGAGGCTTTCGGCATTTCTTTCTGTACCCATTCTGACACGGAGGTTCTGATAAATACTATTCAGCTGTATGGGGAGAAGGCACTGAATAAGCTCAGGGGAATGTTTGGGTTTGCTGTATGGAATGAACAGGAGCAGAGTTTGATGCTTGCAAGGGATTTCTTCGGAATTAAGCCTGTGTACTATGCCGAAATAGATGGACACTTTGTATTTGCTTCTGAAATTAAGAGTATCCTTGCATTTCCAGGCTATGAAAGGAAAGTAAATCAGAAGGCACTGGAGCAGTATTTGTCATTTCAATATTCCCCTCTGGAAGAAACTTTTTTCAGGGGGATTTATAAGCTTATGCCAGGTCATATGCTTTTATATAAAAACGGAAACTATGAGATAAAGACTTATTTCAAAACAAAGCTTGCACCAGGCCAATGGGACCGTAAGACGAATATGGAGCAGCTGCGGAATGAGCTTGCAGAGAATTTAAAGGATTCAGTGGAGCACCATATGTTAAGTGATGTGGAAGTCGGCGCGTTTTTATCCGGGGGAGTGGATTCCGGTTATCTGGCTTCTTCCTCTGGTGCAGATCAGGCATTTACAGTGGGATTCGATGAGGGAGACCGATATAGTGAAGTAAACAAAGCTGCCAAAGTGGCAGAAAAAGCAGGTTTGAAACACCATGTGAAAATCATATCCAAGCAGGAATTCTGGGATGCCCTTCCAGATGTTATGTATCATATGGATGAGCCCCTTGGGGATGCTTCCGCCGTTGCACTCTATTTTCTCTCAAAAGAGGCTGCAGGTCATGTCAAGGTTGTTCTTTCCGGAGAAGGAGCAGACGAGCTTTTCGGTGGATATAATATTTACAGAGAACCGGAATCTTTGAAAAAAATTGACTGGATTCCATTTGGCGTCAGACGTATAATTGGAAAACTGGCTGCAAAGCTGCCGGATGTGAAGGGACGAGATTTCCTTATCCGTGCAGGAATGAAAGTGGAAGAACGTTTCATCGGAAATGCATATATTTACCGTGAAAAAGAGAAAGCGCAGATTTTGAAAAATAAAGTAACAGGACCTTCCACACAGGAATATTTAAGACCATTTTTTGAAGAACTTGAGTCAGAAAACAGAGAATCACTTCAAGACATGGAAAAAATGCAGTCTGTAGATCTGAGCTACTGGCTTCCTGGCGATATTTTGCAGAAAGCAGATAAAATGAGCATGGCACATTCATTGGAAGTCAGGGTACCATTTCTGGATAAAGAAGTTTTTGACTTTGCAGCAAAGCTTCCGAAAGAAGCCAAGATTGCAGCGGGTACAACCAAATATATTTTCCGTAAAGCTGTTTCAGAATTTCTTCCACAGGAAACCGATGAACGTAAGAAACTTGGTTTTCCAATTCCAATCCGTGTGTGGCTGCGGCAGGATGACTGGTATCAGATGGTAAAGGAGTTATTTACCTCGAAAGAAGCAGAAGAGTTTTTTCATACAGAGGAACTGCTTCAGCTTCTGAAAGACCATAAAGAGAAAAAGGCAGATAACAGCCGTAAAATCTGGACAGTTTTGACATTCCTTATCTGGTATGATAGATTTTTTGCTACATGTTCGAAGTAAGAATGTTGCTGTCACGCAGAACATATGCAAAAATCCTGCCAGAATATTCCAATATCATAGTGCATATGTGTTATGCAACATCCAAACTCTGGAATGTCTGCAACTATGAACGTCGTCATTATAAAGAACTGGGGCGGGAAAAGTATCCTGACTGGTATTATCAGAAAAAAGAGCATAAAGGAGATCTGTGGTACAGACAACTTCCGTCACAGACAGCGCAAGAGACCTGCAAACAGCTGGACAAAGCATGGAGATCTTTCCTTATATTAAAAATATAAGGTTTTTGTGAATACTTTTTATTCCTTTATGTTTTCTACGTCCATCAAATAGGATATAATATATGATTATAAATCTATAATGGGAATCAGAAAACTGAAGATTAAAGGAAGGAAAAGATGTTTAAATTTTAAAACATCAAAATAATGTCATGTATATAAGTGAAATAGTAGAAATTAATAATTATCGGAATTTGACCGGAAAGACAATAACGTTTAATGATACTTTAAATTTTCTTATTGGCGAAAATAATATTGGTAAAACCAATATATTAGAATTGATAAACATCTGCTTGGCAATCGGGAAATTTGCAGAAACCGATTTTATGGATATCACATTACCAATTAAAATTAAATTCAAAGTTAAATATTCAAATGAAGAAATCGGATATTTTGAAGATAATTTTGATGTAGATGACAGTAATTCAATTACTTTAGTTGCAGTGCAAGATTCTGTCGATGAAAGGATAAATTATTATCACGATACGCCAAATCAAACCAAAATTGGTATGGCAACCATACGGACTATGAATATATTGTACTATTATGCACAAAGGATGCCATCAAAGGAAGTAGACTTTAGAAAAACAAGCGGTTCAGGAAAAGTATTGAATTATCTTATTCAACATAGCTTGGAACAATCTGAAATACAAGAAAAAGATATTCTTAAGAAAACAAAGCTTAAGAATATTGTTAAAAATGTGAACATACAAATAAAAAAAATAAATACGATTACAGGGGATAGTGTAAGTGCTTATGTTGAAACAGAAGTAGATAAACTTGTATGTAGATTGTTAGGCTTGGGAGATGAGAATGGACGAGAATTAAGCTCACTGGGCGAAGGGGTTCAATATGCATTTAATATTTTGTTACAAATTATTGAAATAATTTATAACGTTAAGGTGACAAGGAAACCTGAAGATTTTGAAGAACGATTAATAAACAGAGATGGAAAAAAACTCTTTCCTTTATTCTTAGTATTAGATGAGCCAGAAGTTCATCAGCATCCATATAGGCAGCGAAGTTTGATTAGAAAAATTAAGGCATTGATTGAAAATAATAATCAAGAATTTTTAAATTTATTAAAGGATTTGTTTGATATAGATGGATTAACAGGACAGATTTTTATAGCTACACATTCACCGAATATTTTATTGGACAACTACAGACAATTTATAAGATTATATAAAAGTACAGGAACTGATTCGCAATTAAAAATTGTTTCAGGTATGAATGTTGTGATTGATGATAAATTATATAAGCATATGCTTCATAATTTTATATATTTAAAAGAGGCTATGTTTAGCAAATGTATTATTTTTGTAGAAGGAGACACTGAAAATGGGGCAATTCCGGTATTTGCTGAACGTATGGGCCTCGATATGGATGAGAGAGGAATCGGAGTTATCAAGCTAGATGGAGCAGACAGTGTAAAAAGATGTATGGCACTTTACAAATCTTTTGGAATAAAATCTATCGCGCTAATAGACAAGGATAAGAAAGAAAGTTATAGTTCTGAACCAGATATCTATTTTACAAAAGCGAATGATTATGAAGAAGATGTATATGACAATTTTAAATTGACTGATTATTTAAAAAGCTGTAAAGAATTGTCAGGAGTAGAACCATATATTCCGATTTTGAGAAGGGAGGGATTAAATTTTAATCCTGGACAATTTGTAGAAAATCCAGCAAATATTGAAATAGATGATACTTTACAAATGAAAATTATGGTGGAGAATAAAGATAGAGAGCTTCAAAAATTAAAGCAATCTAAAAATGCGGCTAAAGGTGCAGTTTTAGCGGGATATGTTACAGTTATTCCGCCTGCTTTTGAGAAAATCATCAATAAATTAATAAAAGAGGTAAAATAATGCAGGCAGAAAATGTTATTAAAGAAAAACATGCAGGAGATATCGAGCAATTAAAGTTCATCTTCTCGGATGAAAATAGAATAATTGTTACAGCACCAGCTGGATGTGGAAAAACAACAGCAATGGTGAGTAAAATTGCTAGAGAATTAAGTAATGGACATATTTTGTCGAATAAGAAAATTTTAGCAATGACATTTAGTGTAAATGCGGCAATGAAAATAAAAGATTCATTAAAAGCACTTTTACCAGAATTGGTGGAAAACATCCAAAAATATTTAGCTAAAGTGGATGTTGCCAATTATCACAATTTTGCGATGAGAATTCTCTTTAAACATGGATATTGTCTTAATGGTGAATTCACTCATTTATCGGACTTCAAAATTGTAGACGAAGATAGTCCTCTTTTGAATACATTTATTACAAGTGCTGATAGTGATAAATTGAAAAAAGTAAATGATGCGGTTAAAGCCTCAAATAAAGAGGAACTGATTGCTGCATTGGATGATTACTGGGATATTTTAAACAGAAAGCTAATAACAAATCATGTAATTACATATAATGGAATTTTAATATCTGCAATTAAATTACTGCGTGAAACGCAAATATCTTCTTTTTATAAACAATATTATCAGATGATTATTATAGATGAGTTTCAGGATACAAATCTGTTAGGGTATTTGTTGATAAAAAAATTAATTGGCAATAATATGATTATTTTTTTGGGTGATGATGTTCAAAAAATATATGGTTTTTTAGGTGCTGTAAATGGTATTTTCAATTTAATCATTGAAACCTGTCCAGTTATAGAGATTAAATTTTGTAATAATTATCGTTTTAGAGAAAACAATCGAATGAAAGCCTTAGATTTATTTATAAGGGATTGTGTAGAAAATTTTCAGCCATCGAATTTAAAAGCCTCAGTTCTTGTGAAAAATTTACAGAGCGATCATGAAGAAGATGATTTTATTGTAAAGGGAATAGAAAAGATTGTTTCAACTAAAGAAGATAAGGTTGCGGTTCTGGTACGAGCAGGATAGCAAGGCAATTCAGTTGCTCAAATTTTAGATCAAAAAGGCATTCTGTATTTTAATGCGTTATTTAAAGAAACTGATCCCGAATATATTTCTTTTTATAATATAGCATTAGAAGAATTTCATAATAATGTTTTAGGCAAAGCTGTTCAGCGAAATCTAAAGAATTGTTTATTGGCTGTTGATGCCAGAAGAAATGAAATATATCAACAAGAATCAAAAAAATATATATTTGAATCAATGTATAAATTATTAGAAATTTTATTTGTAGAATCGAAAAAAGTGAGTGGAACTTCAAGAGATAAATATGACTATATTGATTTCATTTTAGGAAACAAAGGATTAAAACATATGATGGAATTTGTAGACGAACAAGTTGTTTTAACTACTATACATGCGGCGAAAGGCCTAGAATGGGAATATGTAATTATTCCTAGATTAAATGGTTTCGCTTTTCCAAGTTCTCATATGTGCAGATCTTGTAAGGAAGCAAATAGTTGCAATGAAGGATTTGATTATTGCAAATTTACATATGCTCAATCATTAAAAAAAGCATTTAAAGAAGAACTGAGTATTTTATATGTTGGAATTACAAGAGCAAAAAAGAATGTGTTTTTTACAGTAAACACGGGAGCTAATAAATGGAATCATAGTAAAACTACGAGTTGTTTGCTTAATCTTGAAGGCCTTATCTTAGAAGATTATGAATGGGAAAATGCAATATGATGCTGGAAATCTGAAATTTACTGTCAGAAAGAAAAGAACTATCTGTGGAATCTGGGCTGTGTTTTTGACCGCGCCCATAGCAGCTTTCCTGGATATGTACCTGAGAAACAGGCTAGCGGAATATCAAATTGCACGCATACAGGCGATGTTTTCCAGCGGTAGCGAAACAGACTATCTCACAAAAATGTTGCATTCACTTTGGAGACAGAATAAGCTGATCGGGAAAAGCAAATCAGATGTAACGGGCTTCCTATCCAACCTTCAAAAGTAAACATAACCGGTTCCAGTCATACAGAACGGTAAATCAAAAAGATAATATTCGTATTGTGGGAAGATATATCAAACTTCCGAAACTTGGATTTGTTAAAATACGGCAGTCGATGGAAGTGGAAAAGATTAACCACGTGATCATTGAGCACACACCGGCTGGAAAATATTTTGCGGTTTTAAATGTTGATTTTGAACCGGAACCACGCTTAAATGCTGGCGGAACGATAGGGATTGATGTCGGAATCAAAGCGTTCTACTCCGACAGTAATGGAAATACGGTATCAAATCCCAGATATCTGGAACGCTCAATGCGAAAACTCATAAGAGAACAGCGCAGGCTTTCCCGAAAACAAAAAGATTCCCATAACCGCGAGAAGCTGCGGATCAGGGTGGCAAGAGTGTATGAGAAAGTAACCAATCAGCGGAATGATTTCCTGCAGAAACAGTCAACGATGCTGGTGCGTGAAAACCAATGATCGAGGGAGCCGTAAAGTTCTATCTTGGGTTCCTGTTCCCATATGGGGAATACTATGTTACCGGGCCTTCCACTTCTCCGGAAAACCGTTTCTGTGGAGAAGATGGAAAACCCCACAGTGTGGGAATGGCATCCACCATGGATACCAGCATTCTGAAAGAACTGTTCGGGTACTACCTGAAAATCTGTAACATCCTGGGCATAGAGGGAGAGACAGTGGATGTAAAACGGGTACTTTCAAAACTGCCACCATTTAAGACGGGAAGCTTTGGACAGATCCGGGAATGGCTCCTGGATTATCCGGAAACAGAGATCCATCACCGTCATGTATCCCATCTATATGGCCTTTATCCAGGAAACCTGATCACAGAAAACACCCCGGAGCTTCTGGAAGCCTGCCGGGTGGCTCTGGAAAGGCGCGGGGACGAGGGAACCGGATGGTGCATGGCATGGAAGGCCTGCCTCTGGGCCAGACTCCGGGACGGGGAACATGCACTGGGGCTTTTGAAAAACCAGCTCCGTTATACCAGGGAAGAAAACATTTTCTGTGTGGGAGGCGGCATTTATCCCAACATGCTGTGTGCACACCCACCGTTCCAGATCGATGGGAACTCTGGCTTTGCAGCTGCGGTTGCAGAGATGCTTATCCGGAGCAGGAAAGGGTATATCCTGTTACTTCCGGCACTTCCGGATGAATGGAAAGACGGAAATGTCCGGGGAATGAAGGCACAGGGTGCCATCACAGTTGATTTTGAATGGAGAGATGGCAGGATACACAGGGTTCGCCTCTGTTCTTCCTGTGAGCAGAAAGTAACGTTGGAATGTAATGGAATTTCAAAAACAGTATTTTTAAGACCTGATGGGACAGAGGATATGATTTTTGATTGATCTGTCCTGAGGACCTGGAAATCATAGACAGTGGTAAGTAATGGGGTACAATAAAATACAGCCAATCGATTTTGCCAGAAACTATTGATATTTCTTAGGGTATCGCATATAATATAGTTAAACCAAAAGGTTTCGTGTAGCGGCACGTAAAAGCTGTACTGTGCCCGGGCAGGGTAATTACTGGGACTATTTGATACTCGGAAGGGTATTACGCCCACACCAGGGAGATACGGTGAGTCCGCGCCGGGGACTTAATGATACCGGCGACATTTTAGACGTTCGGAAGGATGTCGCGGCTGACAGCCAGCATAAAACCGCTTTTTAAGATTATGGGCACTGGATAACAAAAAGTTGTCCGGTGCTGTTTTTATATTATAGTGATGATTGGGAAAAGATAGATGGGAAAACAACAGGATAGAGAGAAAATCGTACAGGAGATTAAAATAGCTGCCGATCTGTACAGGAAGCATCTGGTAGGTAAAAGGTTTTTATATGTATTTGAAGGCAGATATATTGAGGTGCTTTATAAAGCTGCCAATTTCAGGCACTTAACAGGTGTGGCCACAAACCTTTCCGCAAAAAAGTTTTATAGTTATGCAGCAAAAAAGCTGCTTCAGGCTTCGCAGATATTTTTTACACCGCAGCACCCTTTTTCATTGTGTAAGCGTAAAATTAAGCATATCGGACAGATTGCAATGCTGGCTGGATCAGAAGGCTTTATGTTGGAAGAGATTGTTACAGATACGAGAACTTATAAGTTTGGCACAACAGATCTTAATTTTACTCTATGCTTAAATAAAGAGTATGATGATCAGGGACAGCAAAAAGGCGATTGCTTCGTAGTAGAATCACTGCGAGATGAAGATTGTTTTTCTAAAAGTAGAACAGCATATACAGTAACTCATATTTTCTCAGCACCGAATGATGCGAAAAAATATACAACTTTACTGTTTTTGGATGAAAATGCAATGATAGACAGTCTTCCGGATGAAATTAAAAACATGCTGGATCAAACTTTATTACATAAATAAAAATGGAGAGTCTTAGTTGGCGATTCAATTAATCTATCCTGAGGGTATGAGAATTATTGACAGCCGTATCATGTAAAACGCACATGGTACGGCTGTTTTTATACCCTAATAGGACCTGATGATCATAAAAATTTTGAACGATTTCGGGGGTGTTTTTATCTGGGATAATTTTTTTAAAAATATTTGCAATCTTTTTAGGGATTCGCACGTCTAATAAGTAGAAGCACATAAATGAAGCTTCTATAGTATACTACGGATGACTAGTCTGAGATAGGAGAGCCGGAACTACAATGAATGAGGTTTTGATACGAAAAGCGAAGAAAGGCGACAAAGATGCTTTCTGCCGACTTATGGATGAGAATGTACAGAGTATGTATAAGATTGCGGCAGCATATCTGAAAAATGATGAAGATGTTGCGGATGCAATACAGGATACGATTCTTTCCTGTTATGAAAATCTGAAAAGTCTGAAACAGAACAGATATTTTAAAACTTGGATGATTCGAATCTTGATCAACAAGTGTAAGGACATGATACAGAAGAAAAAGCTGGTTACTTATACGGATCAGATGCCGGAAACACCTTTTCACGAAGAAGAATATGCGGCAATGGAATGGGCACAAGTATTAGAAACATTGGATAGCAAATATCGCTTGGTTGTTCTTTTGTACTATATGGAAGGGTTTAGTGTCCGGGAGATCAGTGACGCTCTGGATATGAAGGAAAGCACTGTGAAATCTCGTCTTCATCGTGGTAGAAAACAGATTGCAGAGATGTATGGATATAAGGTTAAGGAGGGACGTGTTTAATGATGACTTTAAATAATAATGAGAAAGACTTCCAGGAAAAACTTCAAAAGGATACAGAAATGCCGGCAATCGTGCATGAACGTATCAATCAGGCATATCGATTGATTGAAAATAATGCTGTGTTACAGAAAAAAGCACCAAGGGATCCATTCCACTGGATGAAAATCGGAGGCAGGGTAGCAGGAGGTATGGCAGCGGTACTGGCGGTCGGATTTATATTCTGTGCAACCAATCCAGTAATGGCAAAGAATATCCCGGTTGTAGGAGGGCTTTTTGAAATCTTGCAGGATAATGTAAGTTTCTTTGGTGATTTTTCGGATTATGCAACAACCTTGGAATCCGTTGATGGAACAACGGCAGATGGCAGTGAAGCAGATGGGGACAAGACAGGTAATGCCACTAGTGAGAATGCTTACATTAAAACAGCAGATGGGCTGACAATTACATGTTCTGAGGTATATGCCAACAGCCAGGCAGTCTATATAACTATGCAGTTTAAGAGTGATAAGCCATTTCCAGAAACGTCAACCAGGGCGGAAAGTGGAACACCGGTCATTGATCTGGATATGACTGGAGGTGTGGACTTTGATTCAGAAGCTAGTCGGGTGATCGACGGTCATGTGGAAGGACAGTTTCTGGATGACAACACCTATGCATGCATTTTCCGTTATGATCTTGCTCAGGCGGCAAAAGACTATACGGAATATAATGAGAAATACAATGAAATGACACAGCAGGTAATGGATGAGATGGGAATAACTCAGGCGGACTTAGATGATCAGACGGATGAAGGTTATGCACTGCTGGAAGAGTTTATCAATAAAGTATCTGAGCGTGGTGGAGCATATCAGAAATATATTAAAGATATTGAGATTCCGGATACTTTTAATCTGCATCTGGATATCTCGAAGGTAAGAGGGCTGGAAGCAGACTATGAGTGGTCAGAAGCGGATGATGAAAACTATGGAAGGGATGCCGGCTACTACAAATATGAAGGTAACTGGAGTTTCGATATCCCGGTTACAGTAGATGATTCCCGGACAGAAGTATTGGAACTGAATGATACAAACGATGCTGGTATCGGACTCAAATCCGTAATTCGTTCTCCGTATGAACTGACGGTAAATGAACTTTATAAGGAAGGATCCAACAGTGACTGCTTCATGGTAGCTCTTGATGCCAACGGAAACACACTTCCATATAATGAGTCTACTGGAAACTGTAATAACTTCGCAATTCAGGACAGGGATATTTCGACAGTAGATATTTATTTCCTGGATTATATCCAGTATATGGATGAACTGAAGGGGCAGCAGAATTTTGATAATCCTACGAAAGAAGACGGACAGAAATGGAAAAAACTTCTGGAGGATAATGCGAAATATCATAAGACATTACATTTTGATAATGACAGTGAGACAGTGCAAAAAACTAAGTGATTCAAAGAAAGATAAGTAGGATATGAGACAAAAAGAAGTGATAGGGCAGTCAATGAGAACCACAAAATCGGCAAGACCAGGTTCAGTTGTTTATGTGCCGATGGATAAATCGGAATTCAGATCTATTATATTTTCAGAAAAGAAGAAAAATAAAATTAAGAAAATTGTAATATTGATTATATTGATGATTTTTGTTATAGGCTGTTGTATTTATGCAGGTATATCTTATTATTACTCATATCACTTCTTTTATGGGACGACCATCAATGGGATTGACAGTTCAAATAAGACAGCATATGAGGTTGAGCAGGAGATTGCTGGGAAAAAGGATAACTATACTATTCAGGTAAGGGCAAGAATGCAGGACCCGCAGGCCATTACAGGAAAAGACATTGATTATAAATACGTATCCAGCGGTGCGGTTCTCCAGCTGCTGAAAACTCAGAAATCATGGGAATGGATCGGCAGTCCTTTTGAAACAAAAACCTATATGGTTCAAGAAGAGACTTTTTTCAGCCGGGAGAAACTGGAAGAACAGGTAAATTCATTAAATTGTGTGAAAAAAGAGAATCAGATAGCACCGGAAAATGCGTATGTAAGTTTTGTTAACTCAGAATTCACTATTGTGCCAGAAACGGAAGGCAACGAATTAAATACCAAAGAAGCTTATCAGATGATATGCAGGGCAATCGATAACGATGCGGCAGAGGTAAATCTGGAAAGTGATCCAAAGGCTTATAAGAAAGCAGATGTGACGAAAGAAAGTTCAGAACTTCAGAATATGGTAAATACATATAAGAACCTGACAAAAGCAAATATCACATATACATTTGGAGACGAAACGGTAACACTCGATGGGAATACCATCAAAAACTGGCTGCAGTTTGACGAGAAAGGGCAGCTGCTCCAGAATGATGAAGCCTTCCGGCAGCATGTAGTGGATTATGTGGCACAGCTTGCAGCAGATCATGATACAGTTGGCACTGAAAGACAATTTCAGACCACAAGCGGAAGGACAGTGTATGTATATGGCTCAGCCTATGGATGGAAGATTGATCAGGACAAGGAAGTAGCACAGCTCATGCAGGAAATTCAGTCAGGAACCCAGACAACCAGGGAACCGGTGTATTCTATGAGGGCAAATGCACACGGGATCAATGATCTCGGAGATACATATATAGAGGTAGATCTTACAGAGCAGTATATGTGGTATTATCAGAATGGAAATATTATTTTCCAATCAGAAATCGTATCCGGACTGCCAAGCGATCCGGATAGAAAAACACCCCCTGGAATATTCACATTGAATTCAAAGAGCAGTCCGTCCGTGCTGCGAGGTGAAATGACAGCAAATGGAACCTATTCTTATGAACAGCCGGTAACGTACTGGATGCCATTCAATGGAGGAATTGGCTTTCATGATGCAGACTGGCAGCCGTACTTTGGTGGTGACAGATATCTTACAGGTGGTTCTCATGGATGTATTAATCTTCCACCAGAAAATGCCGGACAGCTTTATAGTCTTATTCAGTATGATGTCCCGATAATCTGTTTTTACTAATTCCATATTCAAGATGAACAGGACAGGAGCTAAGTAGTAATGCAGTTGGCTCCTGTCCTTCATTGTCAACAATATCAGATTGGCACATGATCACCCTTTGGTGAAATACATTGACTGGTTTTGACGGGACATGTATAATAAAATAAGAAACAGCAAATAAAAGTAGCTAAATAGACAAATATCGTTAAAGTGTAATGTAAATATGTAAACATAAAATTCTTGACGAACAGGTTGGATTATGTTATAATTCCAAATCTTGAAGGAGCGTACATGGCAAAGAAAAAAGTTTATGCTGTAAAAAAAGGTAAACAAACTGGATTGTTTTATTCATGGGATGCGTGCAAAGAATCGGTTATCGGATATTCAGGAGCTGAGTATCAAGGTTTTGAAACCGAAGAGAAAGCAAAAAACTATTTGGAAAATAAGGAACAAGAAGTCCCCAAAATAGAAGAGAAGGCAAATAATCAGCTAGTTGCATATGTGGATGGTAGTTTTGATGAGAAAATAGGAAAATATGCTTTTGGGTGTATTATTCTTACACCAAGAGGAGAAACTATTAGAGAATCAGGAAATGGAAATGAACCAGATTCTTTAGCAATTAGAAATGTTGCTGGTGAAATGCTTGGTGCTATGTATGCAGTACAATGGGCAATTAAGAATGGTTACCGCAACTTAGAACTTCGTTATGACTATGAAGGAATTGAAAAGTGGGCTCAGGGCGAATGGAAGGCAAAGAATACACTTACTCAGAAATATGCAAATTTTATGAAGAGTAAAGCAGACATTCTAAAAATTTCTTATCAAAAGGTAAAAGCTCATTCTGGAGACCTTTATAATGAAGAAGCAGATAAATTAGCCAAAACTGCTTTAACAGAAGGGAATGGGATTCCTAAAGTTAAAAGAGGCGATTTTTGGTTTACAGTTGAGGGAATTTCAGATGAAGATTTGTCTACAGTTATAGAACTTGTTGTTGAGGAAATTGGGAAAGACAATCTGATTATAGATGAAAAAAAGGTTGCTTATGGAAAAGCAGTTTCTTTAAAATGTAACAAAAGTAAAGATAGAGTAGTTGTGACACATTATCAAAAGCATAATAAAGTAGTAATACAGGGAAGACCAGAAGTGTTATTTTCTACTATTATTGGATATATTACTGAATTAATAGAAGTAGAAGAAATTCCTAAAATTTTTAATGATACATATAATCTTAATATAGATAAAGACGAGGTTCTCTCTGAATTTCAGTTTTATATGCCAAATGCTTATGATAAGATACCGTCTAAAAAAATGGAAAGATCTCTTCATCAAGCTGTATATAATTTAAAGGTTACAGGCGATATGTTTGATGGAACATATTTGGCTCAGCCGGCAATTCGTGTTGTAGAAGCACAATTAAAAATTGCATTAATGGAATGTGGTATTATACCAAATGCACAGTACATCAAAGAAAATTATTTTGATATGTTTGATAAAATAGGTGCAAAATATAAGCTGAAACCGGATAGATATGGAAATGCAAAGCCTGAGCAGGTAAAGTATATTGGAAATATTTATACGTTTTATAACAGCAATCGCCATCCAATAGATCATTGGGATGATCCTACAGCACCAATTGATACTACAAAGATGCTGGATATAAAAGGTGCCCATGATTTGATTAAAAGAGCATTGGCGATTATTGATGAATATTATGAAGTAATTTAAAAATCAGAAGAAAGGAGCAAGTTAGATGAATAACTTTGATATGATTGTGATAAGTGAAAAAAAAGAAAATATTCTTGTGGTTATGAAGACTAGCGAGCCTCCTTTTGATTATCTTGCAGAAATTGAGGCTTTGTTAAGGGAAAGACGCTATATCGGTGTAGTAATGATTGATGAATTGCTACATAGTGGGAATACGGAAGAACGCTTTATTCATGGATACTTTGATGGTGTCCAGTTTGACAGTGAGAAATTTGCCTTTGAGCTTGTTCCAAAAAAAAGTAAATTAAGGGAACCTGTTTGCTTTTACTTATATCAAGACAGGGAAAGTCTGGAATATTCTATTCTAACCACCAGACAGCAGAAGATGATTGAGCATGGTTGCATTATTTAATAGGAAATTTGAGATAGAGCGTATAGGAACAAACTATACGTTCTATTTTTGAGCCTTTTTGAGAAAAATTAGGAGTTATTACTGAGGTGGAAGAAGAGGAATAGTAATTATACCAATTCAACAATATGCAATAACAGAAAACACTCCACTGCCGATAAAAAAGGCAGCTTTTCCCTATATCTACACGCCGTAGGCATTGGAAAAATCTATGGCGTATTTTATACCCATTTCTGAAGGAGTACTGGCACAGTTAAACTGGCAAAAGTAAAAATGAAGATGGAGTTTCAGATTAAAAGTGATGCAACATCACTCCGGATGAAGTTCATATAACATAATCCCAAAAATCACCTGTTCTTTTTAAAAATATAAAATTTTGTGCATGTTTTGTATTATATCTTTTATGTAAATTCAGTATAAACAGAGTTATTATAATGACGTAAAATCCAAAAAAATCAGAGAAAATTGTTGAGGTACATAGCATGAAATCTAAGTACATGGCAGTAATACCGTTTTTGTTTGCTTTTGGGGTATTACTGATATCAGGATGTTCAATTACAACACAGAAAAGTACATCTTCACAGGAAAATATGCCAGAGATAATCATTGGAAGTGACGATTTTCCACCTTTTAATTATTCCGATGAAAATGGAGAGCCGGCAGGGATTGATGTTGACATTGCAAATGAAGCTCTGGGACGCCTTGGTTATAAGCCGGTATTTACAAAGATTGTATGGGATGATAAAGATAAAGATCTGGAAAATAAGGAGATAGACTGTTTATGGGGGTGCTTTTCCATGGATGGCCGGGAGAATGATTATAAGTGGGCAGGTCCATATATGGTGAGCCGGCAGGTCGTCGCAGTCAATGAAAACAGTACTATAAAGAAGCTTAGTGATCTGTCGGGAAAAGTAATTGCAGTACAGGCTTCCACAAAGCCTGAGGATATCTTTCTTGACAGGACGAATCCTGCTATTCCATTGGTAAAAGATGTGTATAGCTTAGAAAACCGAAAACTGCTTTTTACCTCTCTTGGAAAAGGTTATGTTGATGCTATAGCAGCTCATGAAACTTCCATACAACAGTATATAAAAGATTATGGGGCAAAGATAAGAATCCTGGATGAAGCTATCCTGACTACAGGAATCGGGGTAGCTTTTCCTAAAAACACGGATAGTGAACTTCCGGAAAAACTCACAGAAGTCTTTAAAGAAATGAGAAAAGATGGAAGTGAAGAGAAAATTCTAAAAAAATATCTTCCCGAAACCAGTGGATATCTGGAGGAGGATAAAATTGAAAATAACTAAACTGTCCAGACGGCAGACTCAAATCATCGTTATCACGGCGGGACTGATTCTGTTTCTGATAACTATAGTTTATTCTGTAAAAACTGACATAAAAGCAGTTGCCAGGCAAATGGACGAGACTCTGAAATATGTGAAAGAACAATGTTATATTTATAACAGATATAATGAAGCATCCCAAACAAAAGGTTTAATGCGTGCAATTGAAAATGCCCAGCAGGTTAATCGTAATCTGACGTATATAAAGGATGAAGTTACGGAGGATAAGCTGAAAACATATGCGGAGGAACAGAGACTTACCGGAATTATTATACTTGATGCAAACGGAAAGGTAAAATGTGAATACAGTACAGACGATCTTAATTCCTGGGCTTTACAGGATGAGATTCAAAAGAAAACCGTACTTGATGTAGCAGCACATCCCCGGAAAACATACGCTGCAAGTATCGTTCTTGAGGATGGGTCACAGGTGGATCTGGCTGCATATGGACGCTCTGACGAAAAAGGCATAATTATCACTTTTTATCATACATCAGCTGAGTATGCCAGAAACTATAATCTTACGGTCCAGAGCCTTCTTAGTGGCTATGATACATATTCCAGCGGAATGATCGTTGTAACAAATGGAAAAAATGTGGTTGCTTCAAATGACGAAGATCTGATCGGACAGAGCTCTGGAGATATTAATATTATCCAACAGGTAAAACAGAAACCAGCTAACAAACTGGTCCGTGTATCAGACAAAAAATGCAGATATATTGGCAGAATGACTAAGGGACGCGATTACTATGTTTATATGTTTATAGATGAGCAGATGGCGTTTGCTTCTGTTTTTAAAAACCTGTTGGTCGTGTTGCTGTTGTATATATTTGTGGCTGCTTCCGTATTTGCCTTCCGCAGGAGATCAAAAGCACAATTGTTGAAGATTCAGATGATGCAGGAAGAAGCTTATAAGCAGAAACTTTTGCAAGAAGCTCAAAGAGCTGATATGGCAAATAATGCAAAAACAGAATTTCTGCAGCGAATGAGTCATGATATCCGAACTCCTATTAACGGAATCCGTGGCATGATCGAAGTGGCTGATTATTATAAAGATGATTTAAAAAAGCAAGATGAGTGCCGCAGGAAAATATGGGATGCTTCAGGATACCTCTTGGAGCTTATTAATGAAGTGCTTGATATGAGCAAATTAGAGTCAGAGGAAATCGTGCTGGAAAATAAGGATTTTGATATTAACAAACTACTGCACGAAATAAGAGAAGTGATAGAAAAACAGGTATATGAACGTGGAATCAGCTTATCTGAAAAAGAATACAATCTGGAATACAGATATTTGAATGGGAGTCCGGTCCATTTAAAAAGAATCCTTATGAATATCATAAGTAATGCTGTCAAGTATAACAAAGAAAAAGGAGAGATACTGCTCAGCTATTATGAAACACAGGTGGATGACAGGCATATACTGTTTGAGTTTCACTGCAAGGATACCGGAGTTGGAATGAGTAAAGAATTTCAGAACCATATTTTTGAGCCATTTACTCAGGAAACAGGCGGTGCAAGATCTGTTTATGGAGGAACAGGTCTTGGTATGCCAATTACAAAAAAACTAATAGAGAAAATGGGCGGTACGATTAAATTTGAAAGCGAGAAAAATGTAGGAACTACATTCATGGTACAGCTTCCATTCCTTATTTCTGCTGATATGAAGCAGGCAGAAAGCCAGGAAGATGATGTATCAATTGAAGGCATGAAAATCCTTTTGGCCGAAGATAATGAATTGAATATGGAAATTGCGGAATTTCTTTTGACAAATGCAGGAGCAGAAATTATAAAGGCTTCAAACGGCAAGGAAGCTGTTGAAGCATTTGCAAAATCAGGTGTTGGTGAGATCAATGTAATTCTGATGGATATTATGATGCCAGTTATGGATGGCCTGGAAGCTACCAGAGAAATACGTACAATGAACAGAAGTGATGCATCTGCTGTTGTGATCATAGCTATGACCGCCAATGCTTTTACAGAAGATAAGACTAAAGCACTGAAGTCTGGAATGGACGATTATCTTACCAAACCACTGGAGTCAGAAAAACTGATTCGTGCCTTAAGTAGATACAAACACAATTAACAGTGACGTTCTTATTTCAGCCATAGAAACAGGGTGTGGTACGAAATATTATGCGTAAATTTATAAAATGGAACAGTAATCCAGACAAAGAGGGTGCATATCAATTGGATAATGATATGCACCCTCTGCCGATGTTTATTAACTGATGCATTTTGTTTATATATTCCCTTATTTTGTACATGGACTCTTTTATATGGAAGGTGTATAGTGGATAAAAACTATATGATAAAGATTATGGAGGCATAAGATCATGGCTGACTTGATAAATTTTGTTACGCTGTTGAATGGAAAATTTGATAATAAGGATCAATTTGAGAAAATAAGTAAGACAAATCCACAGTATCCATATGCAAAGCATATCAATACAATATGTAATTCCAAAATTGCAAATCTCCCAAATGGTTTCGAAGGCGTATTTATGATTGAAGAGAGCTATTATTCTGTACAGGGAACTACCCGTTCCTCTTCACATTTGTTTCTTTTCATGGAAGAAAGCAATTCAATAAAATTTATTTCTTATGAGATACCGGAAGGATATGATAAAAAGAATTTTACTTACAAAATGTTCAAAGGTGCCGACTATGATCAGCTAAAGTGTTCTGCAAAATTTACTCCTGCATTTTTCAGAAAATCAGGTGATACATGGGAAGGCGGAAGTGTAAGTATGTTTTCTCCCGTATTGAAATTTTCTCTGCATGAAAAGTTCACTGAAAATCAATTGGAAGTATCAGAGTCCATGGAAGTAAATGGGAAAAGAACTTTTGGTTATGATGAGCCGATTATTTACAAACGGATAAAATAGAACATTGACAGGGGATGCTCTGCCAAAAAGATTGATTTGTTAAGAAGAGCAGGATTCCTAAAGAAAGAGATTCATATCATCTGTCGGGAAATATCTCATTATTACCGCGCACTTAATTATGCCATACATCATATGGAAGAGGATGAATTTCAATATCAAGAGCATGTCTGTTTTGAAAGAAACGGTCTTATGCTGGATTGTTCCAGAAATGCTGTATTTACAGTTGAAAAGGTGAAATTCCTGATCAGGACACTGGCAAAACTTGGAATGAATGTACTTATGCTTTATACAGAAGATACCTATGAAGTAGAGGGGCAGCCTTATTTTGGAGCCTATCGCGGAAAATACACCAAAGACGAAATAAAAGAGCTGGATGCTTACGCTTCAATGTTTGGGGTAGAGCTTGTTCCGTGTATTCAGACACTGGCTCATCTTTACAATGTGCTGAAGTGGCCGGGAATGGATAAGATTCGGGATTCTGCGGACATTCTCCAGCCTGAAAAAGAGGAAACTTATCAGTTTATTGAAAAGCTGCTCAGCTCAGTAAAAGAGGATTTTTCTACTAATAGGGTACATCTTGGAATGGATGAGGCTGTCATGCTGGAACTTGGAAATTATCTAAAAGAAAATGGATATAAAAAAGGGTCACTGATAATCAGGGAACATTGTAACAGGGTCGTAGATATTTGCAGAAAATTAGAATTAAAGCCTATGATATGGAGTGACATGTACATTACAGCAAATTCTACAGGCGGATACTATGATCTGTCCGAAAATACGGACTGCTCCAAATGGGAGCATGTGTATAAAATCAGCATATCGGTTTATACAGGAAATCAAAACTATTCTCACAGAATGGTTTTGGTTTCCTTTTTTGCTGTTACAAATCAGTTACAACTGCATTATAGAATTTAATGTATAATTAACCTGTGAAAAGATAGTTATAAAAACATGTGAGGTAATAATCATGAAGGCAAGAATTCTTGTGATAGAAGACGAAATGTCAATCAATGACCTGCTATGTATGAATCTGGAGATTGCAGGGTATGAAACAGTAGGATATCTGGATGGAAATGAGGCATATGAAGCAATTATTCAAGATCATGCGTTTCAGTGTGCACTTGTAGATATCATGCTTCCCGGAAGAGACGGATATAGCCTGTTACCGAAACTGAAGCAGTATGAAATCCCCGTAATATTTCTTACCGCAAAGGGAGATATCGCGAGCAAGATAAAGGGATTAAAAGACGGTGCAGAAGATTATATTGTAAAACCATTTGAAATGCTGGAAGTGATGGTCCGTCTTGAAAAAGTACTGGAACGCAATGGCACTGTACAAGAACAGATTCAAATTGGTGATGTCATCATTGATACTGCTAGTCGTACTGTTACAAAAATGGGCATGGAAATCTATTTAAAGCCAATGGAATATAACTGCCTCATGGTGTTCGCCAAAAATCCGAATAAAGCACTGACCAGGAATCAGATTCTGCAGGAACTGTGGAATGAAGAGTTCTGCGGAGAAACAAGAACTGTGGATGCACATGTGGGTCGTATCAGGAAAAAGCTTGGCTGGCAGGATAAGATTAAAACAATTCCCAGAATCGGTTACAGACTTGAGGTGGATTTATGAAACTCTTAATAAAGATCTTTTCTCAGACTACATGTATCATTTTGTTGGTATCGTCAGGGATCTTTCTCTATACCACTTATTGTTGGAAAAATCAGAGTATACAGAATATCGACAGTTATGAAAGCAGTATATTCAGAACAAATATCTTACAGTTTGAAAATAAAACAAGCCGTTCCGACGATCAGAAACAGAATACCGACAACGAAATGCGACCACAAATAGTTACTTATGCTTTTCGGCAGGTTTTTCATGACAGTGCTGTTTTATATCTTGATGGAAAAATGACCTATAATGGAACTGTTTATGAATTCGATGTAGAAAGGTTAAGGGAATTATGTGAAAGTAAGGCAAACTTGATGAATCATGGCAGCAACAGTGAAGGTCATGGCCCTATGATCAGTCAGATAAATGGAAGGACACTTTTGTTATTCTACTATGGCAATGTAAATATGGGATATCAGATTGTTACTTATAAAGATATAACAGATGTAATAGAAAAAAGTCATCTGCTGTTTTTTCAGACGGGTGGATTTACTTTATCTTTGATCGTGGTGATGGGAATTATCCTTTATTTGAGCCTTCGAAAAATCACAGCACCGCTTACAAGCCTAAGAGAAGCTACGCTTCTTGTTTCTGAAGGTATTTATGATTTTAAAGTACCGTCAGAGGGCAATACAGAACTTGCGCAGGTAGGTGCAACCTTTAATTTTATGACAGGTAAAATAAAAGAACAAATTGAAAGTCTTTCTAACATAAACCGGACACAAAAACAGCTTATTGGAAGTCTGGCTCATGAGCTGAAGACCCCAATGACTGCAATCATAGGCTATGCAGATACATTGCTTACTGTGCGCCTGACCCCGGAAAGGCAGGAGAAGGCTCTGATTTATATTGAAAATGAATGTCGCAGGCTTTCAAGACTTTCTATGAAAATGCTGGAATTAACCGGACTCTACGAAGCTTCGGAAGACTCATTCAATCCAGCTGAAATACAGGTGGATAACTTCCTGAAAGAAGTAAAAGAACTCATTGATTGCAGGCTTCAAGAAAAAAACATCTCTCTTGATGTATTTTGTGAACCAAAAGAATTGGTAAAGAAGTTTGATCAGGACTTAATGATAAGTGTAGTGACAAATCTAATTGATAATGCAGTCAAAGCTTCCAGGAAAGAATCTAAAATTGTGCTTGAGGCAACCCCAGACCATCTGATGGTTCAGGATTTTGGAAAGGGAATACCGAAAGAGGATCTGGAAATGGTGACGGAACCATTTTATATGGTAGACAAATCTCGTTCCAGGGCAAAAGGAAGTGTAGGGCTCGGTCTTTCTTTATGTCAGAAAATTATAGAACTGCACGATTTCCAACTGAAGATTGAAAGCAATCCGGGAAAAGGAACTACCGTCTCTGTTTTCTGGTAATCACACTAACGTTTACATATCAGTTACAAATCGCGAAAGATTTGGTGTAATGCTCGATGATATACTTATAACAACCTTAGAAAGGAGATATTACCAGAAATGAGAAAAAACATAAAAAAGTTTGCAGGAATAGTGCTTTGTATTGGAATGTTTACAGGATGCGCACAGACCCCGGATTCTTCTTTGGTAAAGCCGAAGGGGAGCAAGGCTGTAGATGCTTATACGGAAGCGGATGATGTTAGCGGTTCTAAAGGAGAAGCATCTGAAAGCAAGAACGATGACGGTTCAGAGTCAAAGACAACCATCAGGAATCTCATTGATGCTCCTCAAAATTATAAAAGCCATGTGGAAGATGACAGTGCCAAGCTCGTGGTAAATACAGATGCAAGCGTAGAAATTCCGGAAGTGGAAAAGATATCTGCTATTTCTGTCACTGCGGCAGAAGTTACCCAGGAGCTTCTCGACCGTATTACAAACGCATTCTTCTCAGAGGCAAAACTTTATACCCTGGATAGTTATTATGTGAAGACAAAGGATGAAATTAAAAAAACTCTGGATGAACTAAAAGAAGACGTTGCTAACGGAAACCTGGATCCGTATAACTATGGAACAGACGATGATGGGAATTATGTCTATGATATCTATGAAGATATTGAGACATGGGAACAGGAATACGAAACTGCTCCGGAAAAGAAAACCCTGACAGAGGCAAAACCTGTTGCCGGAAATTATTTCAGTTGTATTGCACAAATGCCAGACGATTCACAATACTACTATATGATATCTTCCGATGGCTCCGATACCTTGTCAGTCAAGATCAAGAAAGCAGCAAACAAGGGCGGGGAAAAAATACCGGAGGATGCAATGTGGTGTGATTATGGATATTCTGAAGAGGAAGAAAAACCCACAGAAGAATCTATCGGGCTGTCTCTGGATGAAGCAAAAAAACTTGTAAAGGAAAAAGTTGAAAAAATGGGCATCACAGATTTGCAGTTTTCTAACTGGAATTACGCGGTGTACAAAAGTTTTGAAGGCGATAATAGTTCAGGTGATTTTGGAAATGGATATAGAATTGACTATGCACGTACCATAAATGGTGTGCCGGTAACTCAGACAATTGCAGACGGTGGGGCATTGGAAGATATGGACAGTACAATGGAAACATGGTCTTATGAAAGTCTCTGTTTCTATGTCGATAAAGATGGCATAGAAAGCATGACTTATTCAAATCCCTACACAATTGGTAACATAAAGACAGAGAATTTAAATCTTCTTTCATTCAGCGAGATTATGAAGATTTATGAAAAAATGATGGTGGTAACAAACGCTGATAATATGCAATATGAAAATTCCAGGGTCTATAATATTGATCGGATCGTTCTTGGTTATGCCAGAATATATGAGCCGTCTACTGACGCACACACAGGTATTCTGATTCCCGTCTGGGATTTTTTCGGCAGCATGACTTCAGAAAGTGAATATAACGGAGAAACAGAATCAAATACCAGTAAAGATCCGAATGAAAGTTTCCTTACCATTAATGCCGTGGATGGCAGTATCATAGACCGGAATCTGGGTTACTGACATGAGACAGGTATTTGGAATTGTAAGGTACAATTTCTTCGGATTTCTACGCAATCCCAAAGTTATTTTTATATTTCTGTTAGAATTTGTACTTAGTTTCCTGCTTACAGGCAGAATCATGGTTGTAATGGAGACCTACGATACACCGGTACAGGCCATTGAACCATTTATCTGGACATTTGGGGATGGGATAGCAGTACTGTCCAGTTCGCTGCTCTTGCTTCTTATGTTTTCTGACCTGCCGAAGATGACACCTATTACTCCATACCAGCTGACCCGGACAACCAAGAGGAAATGGCTTTTAGGTCAATTCATTTATGTTATTCTTGTAACTGTTTTATATACGGTTTTGATGCTGCTGTTTACGGCCGTGCTGTGTATGAAAAAGAGTTATCCAGGTAACCTGTGGAGCGAAACTGCGGCTATGCTTGGTTATTCAGAATTAGGAAAAAACCTGCAGGTCCCTTCTACAGTAAGGGTCATGGAAAGTATCTCACCCTATGGCTGTATGCTGCAGGTTTTCTTCCTTCTGTTTTGTTATTCGCTGACCTTAAGCTTTGTAATCCTTGTAGGAAATCTCTATAAAGGGAAGACTAAGGGGATGATTTTTGGCCTTCTTTACAGTGTCTTTGGTTTTTTATTGGACCCGAAAGTACTGGCTGCAATTTTACATAAAGAAAAATACGAAATGTATCAGGTAAATGTATTAATCTGCTGGATCAGTCCTCTGAACCAGGCAGTATACGGAAAACATAACTTGGGTTATGATCCATTGCTCCCGAAAATCCCGCATTCCTATATGTTTTTTCTGGGTATTTTAGTTCTTCTTGCAGTTTTTGCAATTAACCGGATGAAAAAATATACCTTTGAATTTCTTGGAGAAAAGACATGATCGGAAGGGGGGAAAACCTATGTGGGGTGAAACAAAACGTATGTTTTTTAATAAGAATTTTCTGGCAGCATGGCTGATAGCCTGCATCTCCATCGCCATTGGACAGACTTATCCCAGCTTAAAAAAAGCACTGACATGTGGTACTTTTATCAGTATACTGGAAGGTTCCTTAAAAAGTCAGGCAGTATCTTTTGCCATTCCGGTAGCAGCCGTATTGCCATGGAGTGATTCCATTCTGCAAGAATATAAAAGTGGATTTTTAAAGGAGATACTTCCCAGAACGACCCGCAGACAGTATATCGAAGGTAAAGTTTTTTCCATTATGGTATCTGGTTTTATGGTCTGGACGTTATCTATACTAACGGTACTTTTTATCAATTTTATTGTGTTCTATCCGCTGGAGATAAAGGGTGCTATTCAGAAAGAAGCACTTCTGGACTTACTCATGAAGGCATTTCGGACAGGACTTATCGGAAGTATCATAAGTACTTTCGGTGGAAGCTGCGGGATTTTATGGGATTCTGCTTACATGGCATATGGAATCCCTTTTGTAAGCTTTTATTTCGGAATTATCCTTCATGACCGCTATTTTAAGAATCAGATATGGTTTTATCCAGTAGAATGGATACTGGCTGATGAAAATTGGGGACCGGACAAAATAGGAGTTTGGCTATTTCTACTGTTGTTTTTATTAGTAATGCTGGGAATTCTGGGAGGTGTTTTATATGGAAGATTGGAAGAAATCTGAAGGGACATTTAATCTGGCCTGTGATCTGGAAAGAGCAAGTGGAATGATGCAGAACACCTGCGTAAAAATAGAACACGTGACCAAACGTTTCGGTGAAGACATCGTGTTACAGGAAGTAAATCTTTCCCTGAAAACAGGGAACGTCTATGGGATTGTTGGAAATAACGGTTCAGGAAAGACCGTCCTTATGAAATGCATCTGTGGGTTTCTTCCTGTAACTACGGGCGCTATTTTTGTATTTGGAAAAAAAATAGGCCATGATGTGGATTTTCCTGAAAGTCTTGGAGTTATTATCGAGACTCCCGGTTTTCTTACACAATATACGGGCTTTAAAAATCTGGAGATCCTGGCAGACATGAATGGCCGGATCTCGAAGGCCGATATCCGCATAGTCTTAAAAAGGGTAGGATTGGATCCGGACATGAAGAAACCAGTCGGAAAATATTCCCTTGGAATGCGTCAGCGCCTTGGTATTGCACAGGCCATTATGGAAGATCCTCTGTTTTTGATCCTGGATGAGCCGTTTAATGGACTGGATAAACATGGCGTGGAAGAGATAAGAGAACTACTGTTGGATTTAAAAGCAGCAGGAAAAACCATTTTGCTGGCAAGCCATAATGAAGAGGATATCAGAATCTTATGTGACCACGTATATGAAATGGATGGAGGAGTTTTAAGAGAAAGGACTGCCCGATAATGAGAAATTTATTTGTAAAAACGGCATTAGTATTGTGTACGACAATAATATTTCTTCCGGCTACCGTTTTTGCCACAGAGCCTCAAAACACGGAGATTACATCTGCTGAAGAAGGATTTACGGACTCAGATCCGTCAGTATCATATGAGAATGACAACTCGTTAACCCTTGATGTAAAAGAGGATGAATCTACGAGTACCGAACCTCCGGCAGAGGATGAAAAGATTCCTGATAAAGCTGATACCGATAAAGAAAATCCGGATCCGGATATTTTTACATCAGGAGATGACTTTGGTGATGGTTCTAAATCGAATCCTTTTCATGTTGTAATAGACAGTGATAATCCGGAGGACGATAACGCCCCTCAGATAACAGATCCGGTTATAGACAGCGGAGGGTACTCGGGCGGTGAGGGAGGAGGTAATTCAACATCAGACTCATCAAGTGAAAAAATATTACATAAACCGCAGGTATTATTAGAAGACAGCAATCTTTCAGGTGGACGATTGGAGGCTGGTTCTACAACAGAAATGTCTCTGACATTTCGAAATAAAAGCTGCAGTCAAAATGTATTTGGTTTAAAAATTTCCCTTTCTACAGAGAACAAAGGAATCGAATTTGAGAAAAACTCTTTTTATGTACAAGTCCTGGCTCCTGGTGAAGCAATTACTTTGGAACAGATGATTACTATAACAGAAAACTGTGATCCTGGCCAGGCTGTCATTACTTTTTCTCTGGATTATGAAGATTCGAAAGCAACGGCAACTACCGGTACAGAATTACTGTCTTTTCAGATCATCCAACCGGTTCGTGTTAAGCTGGAAGCTTCAGATATTCCATCTGTTTTATACACTATGGATACAGTAGAGATCCCGGTAAAAGCAATGAATCTCGGAAGAGACAAAATATACAATGCAAGTGTCAGCTTAAAGGCTGATGAATTAAGCTCAAACGATACTGCATTCTTAGGGACCATAGAGGCCGGAGATTTATCCCAGGGAAGTCTTCGCATATATGTAAAAGGAAAAACAGGAAAATGTGCAGGTCAATTAATTCTTACGTATGAGGATGCAGATGGCAAATCATATGAGGAAGAAATAAAATTTGATTCTGAAATCAAAGAAACCCAGATAAAAACTTTAAAGGTTGAAGATGACCAGGAGAAAACCAATAACTGGTGGTATTCCATAGCTGCAGTTGTTGCAGTACTGCTTATTTCCATAATCCTGATTCTGGTCAGAAAGCTTCATAAGAAAAATATCCTTCTTGAAGAAGCGAGGAAGGCGGCTTCTCATTGAAAAGAAAAAAAATAGACAGCTTTACCTTATTAGTCATACTTCTGCTGGCATTGATACTTACATTATTAGGAATGCTGCTGGCAGGCATGAAAGAAGAAAAACGGCAATTTACTGTGTTGCTCCCACTTGGAGATCTGGCTTATGATGAAGATTTTTTGCAGAAAGCGAAGAAGATAAAAGGTATAAAAGAAATCTGGCCAGTCATAGAAGTCCCGGTTGTCATCAAAATTGAAGATTATACGGAAACAACGACTTTTTCAGGAATTGATATGAATGCGTTTGGAAAAAATCCAACTCAGAATGAATTGGGGAAGATGCCGTTGTTATTGCTGGGAAATGGTTCCCTACGGGATATGAAAGACTATAATAATCATGCCATTTCAAAAAAACAACAGGAAAAATTTTTAGAGATGGGTGAAAACCTGAATATTTTTTATTCCCTGGATGAAAAAGAGAAGGATACTTCCAAAGCCATGGATGATCTTACCACTTTATCCGGCAATTCCGCAAGAGAACCGCAGACCTCATATATGCCCTGTAAAGCCGCTGTAGTAATAGAAGGCAACGAAATCTACATACCCATTTCCCAGGCACAGGATCTCTGCAGAGAAATAGGAGAGCCTTCTGAGATCAGTAAAGTATATCTAAAAATAAATGGAAAAAATAATCTGGAGAACGCAAAGAAAATACTTTCAGGAATTTAACATAATATATAGCAATTCGGCGATCGTCTTCGAAATGGTCTGGCGTCGGGTGTCCAGTTCTTCAATTTTTCTGTTGGCATAGGCAAGCAAAGTCGCATTGGTCTGGTCAGCGCAACACAGAACTATAATGAAGAAAAGGGCGTTCCAGAGGTAAGTTCCTTTTTATTTTCAAGAAAAGCGCAGGAAGTCTTTGAAAAAGCCGAAGGTGAAGCTGCATTGCTTGCTCTACTGAGTCAGTGTTTTCGGAAATATGGAATTTATGATCTTGCTGTTGTTGAAAACGCACAATACGGTTACTTATCCTTAAATCTGGAAAGTATGCCAGTTAATATTGACTGGCCGAACACGATACCCAAAAAAGGTGAAGGCATCTTCTTACGTTTCACAGATATAAATGTGGTGCCAAAAGAAGCTTTTCCTTATGTAGCAAATACAATCAAGCAGATTAATATTGTAATGAAATCATTAATACCTGAGATCAATATAGAAATTTATAATGCGTTTGATAAGCTATTGAAGGATGGAAAAGACGGAGTGCAGTTTGAAATCATTGCCATGCGTGGAGAGAATCGGATTCCGCTTTTATATGAATCCGCAGGAATAAAGAAGCTGATCTCTATTTGCAGCAATTTAGTTGCCTGCTATAATAGGGAGTCTTATTGCCTTGTGGTAGACGAGCTGGATTCTGGTATTTATGAGTATTTATTGGGAGAATGCCTGGAAGTTATGCAGGATAAAGCTAAAGGACAATTGATCTTTACATCACATAACTTATGCCCATTGGAAATCCTTGAAAACGATTCTCTGCTTTATACGACTGTGAATTCTGAGAATTGCTATATAATATCAAAAATACGCAAAATACCCGGTTATCCTATTTGCGGACGATCAAGCTTGGCGGGCAAAAAGAAAAACTCTACAATGAAACAAATATATATGAGATGAAGCTTGCTATGAGGCGGGCAGGAAGGATACGTGCTAATGACTAAAAAAGTTATTCTGTTTCTTGTAGAAGGGCCGACGGATGAAGATGCACTGGCTGTGATATTTACGAAACTGGTAAACAATCATGATATAGAATTTGACGTGCTTCATACAGATATCACTGCAGACGAAGATATGACGGTAAAATATATTGAAGAACGGATTGATGGGAAAAGGACTGAAGTTTTCACTGAGGGCCTTTAAAAAGCCGCTGCTTACAGAAGAGGAATACCAGCTACTTTCCTATCTTCAAAGAGAAGGGGATGTTTCCTGTCACCTGAAATGTTTAAAAGAAGAGGCAAAAAGCAGGGAACCCCATTTAGCAGATTCCCTCCAGAAACAGATACAACGGGAATTTATAAGCCGCGTAGCACAGCTTTACTATAAGAAACAGCTTGTGATCGATAACATAAGAAGGGAGGACTGCCTTGAAGCAAACGGAACATCCGTATTGGCACAGGCTGTATAGATGCTTGGAAGATTTTGGAACACATTATCAGAATATACCGGATTTTTTTAAAGACAGGATCCAGAGATATGGTATCCTGTCTCTTTTTATCCTGCTTTTTGGAGCATTTATGGGAACATGGATAAAGACAAAACTTTTGTTTTCTGGTCTTTCCAGCTTGGGATTATCGGGTTTATAAGAACATATCTTATTTTCCGCACCGCGGATAAAAAGACCTATGAAATCGTGGAAGGGCTGGTAACCGGGATAGACGGGAAAAATCCCTTTGCAAGATTGCGGAGGATCCGGGTAAGTGATCCGGCCGGCCGGCAGAGTGAACTTTTGCTGGATAAAAACGTAAAAGTTTTGGAGGGAAAACGCTACCGGTTTTATTTTGGCATAAATGAAAAGAAGCTGGTAGGAATCCGCCGGGTGGATGCAGCACTCAATAACGGGACTTTTTTGGGAAACGAAGAAATATAAGAGGAAGGGATCCCTTTTATAGCAGGGAGGGGAGCACCAGGCATGGTTCGATTCCATGCTGCCCTGTTTCCGCAAAAGACTATTGTGGGAAATACAGCAAAGGAGAGAAGAATATGTCAGAAACATTACAGGAAACCGTGAAATGGTTCAGCGCACAGAAAGGATACGGTTTTATCACCGGTGAAGACGGGATTGATTATTTCGCCCATTTTTCGGAGATCCAGATGGATGGATACCGGAAATTAAGCGGTGGCCAGCCAGTCCTTTTTGAAGCAGGGACGGATGCCAACGGGCGCAGCCTTGCCAAAAACATTTCCCCGGCAGATCCAAACGCTGAGTAAGACGTTTTCATAGTGCATGTACAGATTACCTATTCCCCTCAGATACATGCACTTATGCAGACGGATGAAATAGACAGGCGGTATCATGCCGCCTGTCACAACATGTAGCAAAATAATAAAGATAACTCACGCAATAACACAATATATAGTTAAAACCAGAAGATTCTTTTTGTGTCTTTTTTTATTGCATAAAAAAAGAAAATTAATGAATACGGTTCAGGGCTGCTCGATTTACCGGCAGCCCTTTTTCCAGGAAGAATAATCGGAGGTTTGTATGAGACACATTAAAGAAATCATGATCGTGGCAGTCTGCCTGATGGCACTCAGCTTTTGCGTATGTACCGGTTTTGGTATTTACTTTACATGAAGGTGTGCAGGAATATGAGGACCTGCGTACATACGTCAAGGAAACGGATGAGGATGATCATACCAAAGGAACAGATGGAAACGATGGAAAACAGACCGTGGTTGATTTTAAGGCATTAAAAAAGATCAATCCGGATATCATTGCATGGATCCGGATCCCAGATACCAGCATTGATTACCCGGTAGTCCAGGGAAACGATGACTCCTATTACCTGACACATACTTTTAAGAAGACAGAACATGTGGCAGGGGCGATTTTCCTGGATTCCGATAACAATGCCGATTTTTCTGATGACAAGAACATCATTTATGGCCACAATATCCTCTGGATTTATATAGCCCAGTGGAAGGAAAAATAGAAATTAAACTGAGATGGTAAAAAAATATAAAAAAAGAATTGACAATTGTATTCTACAGTTGTAGAATACAATTAACTTCTACAGATGTAGAAAATAAAATTCTAGGAGAATCCACGATGAAGACAAAATTTATGACACTTATGACGGTAGCAACACTTGGGATTTTTTCAGCTGCAACGGTTATGGCAGCAGGAAATAACGATTTCTATACACAGCCGCCGGCTGGATCTGAATGGGAAAAAGCAGATACGGAAGGTACCTATGCAAGCTATACGAACGGAAATGATTATGTAAATATCTATAAATATTCACTGGAGGATGTCAAAACAGGGATTGCCAAATGCAATGACACATACGATGCCTGCTATCAGACAATTTATTCAGAGGGAAACAGCCTGTATATGGCAGTGGGATATGCAAAAGATGCAGATGACATCAGTGACGTCAGAAAATTTGTAGAATATATTTCGTATCCTGGAAATCCTTCACTTACCAGACAGGAGAATGAAAACCAGACCGATGATTCTTCTGATGATTCTGATAAGGCAACTACAGATACTGCCAGTCAGAAGTCAGGAGGAGATTCAGATTCCTCCGATACAGAAGAAAATGCTTCTGCAAAATCCTCGGACAGCAATGATGATTCCGATATCCTTTCTACCTCACCAATGACATTAGTTGACAGTGATGGAAATACCATTGAGATTAATTACATTCTTCACAAAGATTATTCTTGTGAATATCGTGGAGATGATGGAATGAACTATACCGATAATGGGGATGAGACTTATACCGACGAAAATGGAAATACCTACTCAGCTCTGAATGATGATACTCATCATCTGGGACATACGTTGGAACAGCATGACCTTCAGGATGCAAACGGTAATACTGTGACGGTTACGGAAACTACAAATGGTGATTATTATTTCCAGGACGAAAATGGTACAGGATTTACGGACAATGGAGACGGGACATGGAGTGATGAAAATGGCAGCAGTTATACAGAAATAGACTGATAGTGGTCAGTAGCTGCAGGAATGGCAAGGGCATTTGCAAATTGTGCAAAAGCCCTTGCCATTTCCGTGAACCGTGGTAAAATAGAGTTATTCCTACATTTGTAGAAAATATGTAACAGGAGGTATGAAAAAGTGAAAAAAACTTACCAGAGACTTCCGGAATCAGAGCTGGATATTATGCTCGTTCTTTGGAATAATACTCCGCCGATGACCAGACCGGAGATTGAGAAAGTGATCACTATGAAGAAAAAACTTGCATCAACAACAATTTTGTCATTGCTGACCAGATTGGAGAACAAAAATTTCGTGGAAGTGACGAAACAGGGAAAAATGAATCTGTATACACCCCTGGTTTCGCAGTCAGATTATCAGGCACATGAAAGCCAGAGTGTTCTTGAGAAACTTTATGGGAATTCACTAAAAAAGTTTGTAACTTCACTTTATCATGGAAAGAAGATCAGCTCGGAAGAAGTCCAGGATCTCAGTGAATTTCTTAAGAACCTGGAGGACAGGGAGGAATAGCGAATTATGGAGGTTTTCATTCTACACATTCTGAAACTGAATGTTATTGCAGCAGTAGTAATTTTACTGGTAAAAGTGCTTGCGACTCTGTTTAAAGGACGTGTATCAGCGAGATGGAAGTACCTTATCTGGCTGTTGATTACGATAAGCCTTTGTGTTCCGGTGCGCCTTCCGGCGAATCTGGCACTGGTGGATTTCAAAGTACTTAGAAGCAGTCAACAGAATACGCAAAGCCCGAAGATAACGGATTACGCAGTCAGACCAGAGGAAAGTCAGAAGATAACAGAAAACGTATCATCTGCGAGCAAAGACATGAAAAATCTGACAGAAATCCCGGAACAAAAGAGAACTGTCAGGTACGAATCAGATAAATGGCTGGGAATTGTGGCTTTGATTTTTGCTGCTGTCTGGCTGAGCGTAGCGGTACTTAAACTGACGGGAGAATTGCTGGCATATTATTTTTCTATAAGGAATCTGGAACGGATGAGTCTGCAGGTAAGTGATACGGTGAGTATTCAGATGTACCGTGCAGCGTGTCAAAAGAAGCACGTACGCAGAATACCGGAACTCAGGCAAAACGCAGGTCTTACCACACCGCTTCTTGCAGGACTTTTACATACAAAATTGTATCTACCAGCAACCGGGTATTCAGCAGAAGAAAGAAAACTTATCTTTTACCATGAACTTACACATTATTGCCATCGGGATCTCTGGTATAAGATGCTCCTTCGAATCTGTGCATCGATATACTGGTTCAATCCCTTTCTTCTTATCATGCTGAAAGAAGCGGATAAGGATATTGAGAATCTGTGTGATACAGCAGTTGTTCGCAGAGTTAATAAAAAGGAACATAAATTATATCGACAGCTGCTTCTCAGGACAGTAGCCATGGAAAATCAGATTCCATATGTGACAGCAAGTCTTAATGACAGCGAAATGGTGTTTAAAGATCGGATTCTGTATATGGTGAACATTCGGAAACTCCGCAAAGGAATTCTTCCGGGAATTCTTGTGACGCTGCTGCTTGCAGGCGGTAATCTGGTATTTAATGTCTCTGCCGGGACAGATACAGTTTCAGTAGAGACGGAGAAGTCTGGTATTGAAAAAAATGCAGATCCAGAGAAAAATAATGTACCGGATTATGCACCATTTTCTGAAATGGTAACTATGCAGAAAGCTGCTGAAACCCAGGACGAAGGAGGAGTGACAGAGAATACAGATACAGAGGATTCTGTAGACGAAGAGGAAAAAGCAGATGCGGAAACAAACGATGAACCTGCCATGGAAAACAGCGGACAGGTAAGTGAAACGACCGATGATGGAATTACCTCTGACAACAACGGGTCTGTTTCATCTTATGAAAATCTGCCAGCAGGCGTACCATATACCAGTGGATTCAGTACTACTTCCGGTGTAGCATCAATTGTAGCACCGGGTGGAGGAGATGAAGAATCCAGAGTTCTTTACGATAACGGAGATGGGACCTATTCTGATTATTATGGGAGCCGATACAGTTATCAGGGAGATGGAAACTGGGCAGATGCCAATGGAAATTCATATCGTACCTGGAATGACGAAGGTTATCATTTCGGAAACCAACTGGAACAGCATGAACTTCAGGGCAGTAACGGTACTGTTAATGTAATAGAAACAACAAACGGAGATTATTATTATTGTGACGCAGATGGGGTCGGATACACAGACAATGGTGACGGCACCTGGACGGATGAGAATGGGAACATCTATACAGAATAAAAGAAAGCGTTTTTCGAAACCAAAAGGAATCGAAAAACGCTTTTTTTATATATGACATATAAAAAATGGGATTATAAACGATGACACATTATTGGCGAATATCTAGCAGTCCCTTTTTTAGTATATGTTCAGAGAACTCATACGAAGCTCCGCCCCCAGTCACATTCAGATACAGATTTTTAAGGTCGCTTTCATTTACGATCCAGGCCATGTTCAGCTGCACACTTTCGCCTGGTTTTATAGAGGAAATGTAGTTTCCACCGTTGCCATAATTTTCAGAGATGCTATAATATACCATTCCTCCTGTCTTTGCCACGCCGGCCCAGCTAATGTAGTCATAGCCATCGCCGGCCTGTTCTGTTGGAATGTAAAGCTGTACTTTTCCATGAACCATCAACAGCATTAGACCCAAAGAACCGGAGACGGCTGATACGAATCCTGCAGAAGCTTCTGACAACAAAGATCATTGTAACCCATGATCTGGATCTGCTACTGGAAACCTGTGACCGGGTATTGGTTTTAAATCAAGGGAAATTGGTAGCGGATGGATCTGTGCGGGACATTTTATGGAACCGGAAACCCTTGGAAAAATACAACTTAGAGTTGCCGTTTTGCTTGGCAGGAGTTCCTGAACGTTTCTCAGAAAAAGCGCTTGAAAAGAAAATGTTTTTTCCAGCAGCCTTGGTTATTTTTTATTAAATCGGAGATATTAAAATCAGACGATTTAAAAAATTTGTCTGAATGCTGTTTATCGTTAAAAACAGGGGGCATGGATGGGAAAAAGAAAAGAGATAACCAGTAAGGATAATGGAAAGCAAAAAATGTGGATAATAATCACTGTCATCATAGTGTTCTTTGCTATGGCTGGCTATGCAGGAATGTCTTATTACTATTCAGACAGATTTTTTCGGGGAACAACGATCAATGGAATTAACTGTTCTGGAAAAACATCGGAAGAGGCAGAACAGGCGGTTGCAAAAAAAGCAGAGGATTATCTGCTGGAAGTAAAGGCAAGAAATCTGAAATCACAGAGTATCAATGGAAAATTGATCGGATATCGTTATGTTTCGGATGGCAGTATTTCCCAATATCTGGATGAACAAAAACCATATAAATGGGTTCAGGGATTTTGGGAGAAGCAAAATTATACAGCCAAGGAAAACATGATCTATGATAAAGTGAAGTTAAAAGAACAGCTGGAAAAACTGGAATGTGTAAAAAAAGAGAATCAGATAGCACCAGAAGATGCGTATGTAGCTTATAAAGATTCGAAGTTTGAAATCGTACCGGAAACAGAAGGGAATACTCTGGATTTCAATGGAGCCTATCAGGCACTGTCAGAAGCAGTTGCTGGCAAAAAAAGAACCATTGATCTGAATAGCTGTCCGGCTGTTTATGTAAAAGCGGCAGTAATGAAAGATGATTCAGATCTTAAAAATTCATTGGAAGAATGTCAAAATCTGATCCAGACCAAAATCGTGTACGTGTTTGGAGAAGAAACGGTAACATTGGATGGAGAGGAAATCAGAAACTGGCTGATTTTTGATGAGAGAGGACAGCTGCAAAAAAATGAGGATGAGCTGAGACAGTGTGTAGCAGAATATGTGGCACAGCTGGCTGCCACACATGATACAGTAAATACAGAGAGGGAATTTTGTACAACAAGCGGACGTACTGTTCAGGTGTATAGTTCTGTTTATGGATGGAAGATCGATCAGGAAAAAGAAATAGAAACCATTATGCAGGAAATGATTGCAGGAGTACAGATAAACCGGGAACCGGTGTACGCTATGCGGGCGAATGCACGGGGTATGAATGATATAGGCAACACGTATATTGAAGTAGACCTGTCTGCACAGCATTTATATTATTATCAGGATGGTTCTATCATTTTGGAATCGGATATTGTGTCAGGAGATATGCAGTATGTAGAACGGCAGACACCACCGGGAATTTTTCAATTGTATTACAAGAAAAGTCCATCTGTGCTGAAAGGAAAGATGTTGGAAAATGGGAAATATGAATATGAAAGACCAGTAACTTACTGGATGCCTTTTAATGGGGGGATTGGATTTCATGATGCTTCATGGCAGCCATACTTTGGAGGAAATCGTTTCCGGGAAGGTGGTGGATCCCATGGATGCATTAATCTTCCGGCAGACAAAGCGGCAGAACTTTATAATAGGATAGACGAAAGTGTGCCGATTGTCTGTTTTTATTAAAAATGGGCAGTATATATAGTTTTATATAGAGGTTTGTTTATAAAATGGAAGATCTTAAATGGTCTTCTGTTTTTTTATAATTATCAGCAATATTTTCATGGAAGAAAAGTGTGTATGTTCCGTCCAGATATGGAAAGAAGTCTTTGACCATTTTGACCGGTAAGCGAAAAAAATCGAGATAAATGAGATCTATTCGATTGATGAAGATGCAAAGGAACCCTTGCAGGAGAAGATCAAGAGGATGCTGGTTACAGAAGCAAAACGAATGGCAGTGTATTAAAATTAGGTGGATGTAATTGAGGAAAAAATATGATATCATGTTAGTGACAAAACGAAAATTATGGAGGAATAGAGTGTGAAAAAATGCAAATATTGTGGCAAAAAACTCAATGATAATTTTGAATTTTGTAACAGTAAATGTGAAAATTGTTATGAAAAGATGATGGATAAAGACAGCCATAAAATCAAGTATTTTACATTAGGCATTATTTTGGGATTCTTAGTTATGTTTTATGGCATTATTTCTAACAATAATGTCTTTATAATAGGAATTGGGATTGTAGTAATGGGTATAGATGTTGTTTTATTGCCATTTACAACTCCTGAAACAATTAATTTTCTAGGATATCAAAAGTCAAAATTCGCAGGAAGAATATCAGGCATATTGCTTATAGCAGTTGGAGTATGGATGTGTTTTATTCAATGATAAATTCCAGCCTGCAAAATTGAAAATAAATTGAAAGTCACGAAATCGGAGGAGTTAATGATTATGTGGAATGAATTAGGCTTAAGCGGGGGAACCGCAATTATTATTTTGATTGCGCTGTATTTCGTCATCAAATGGGCAGTGAAAAATGGAATCAAAGAAGCCTACAGTGCCATTACTGGAAAGAAAACGGAAGAAGATGTCAGAAACGAAAAAGAATTGAAAGAACTCGGATTTGAGTTAGAAGATAAATTCCAGTTGACCGAGCTACTTAGAGCGAATGATGCTTCTTGTCCAAAGAGCAAGAAAAGGTAGATTAGAAAGTGTTTTTTACAGGCAGGTGATTAGATGAATGATCAATTCTTACAAGGAGTATTATTCGATTGGAATAGAATTGATAACGATAGTTATTTAAAGAGAATTAAGGCTTTTAAAGGGATTGAAAAACTTGTTTTCAATAAACCAATTACCTTTTTTGTCGGAGAAAATGGCAGTGGTAAATCGACTTTATTGGAGGCACTTGCTGTAGCACATGGTTTTAATCCGGAGGGTGGAACAAAGAATTATGTTTTTTCTACGCATGATACACATTCAGAATTGTGTGATGCGATAAGAATTTCCAAAGGCTATCGGAAGGAAAAGTGGGGTTATTTTCTTAGGGCTGAAAGTTTTTATAATGTTGCAACGAAGGAAGAAGAATATGCGGATCTCACACATCCTTCCGCTAAATATCATGAAAAATCACATGGAGAGAGTTTTCTCGCATTGGCACAGAATAATCTGCGTCCAAATGGCTTGTATCTTTTTGACGAACCTGAAGCTGCATTATCCCCACAGAGACAGCTTACATTGTTGATGCAAATATATAGTTGTGCAAAAGAGGGAGCACAGTTTATTATAGTTACGCATTCGCCAATTTTGTTAGGAATACCTGATGCAGATATCTATTGTTTTGATGATGGACGAATACATTTATGCGAATATGAAGAAACAGAGAGCTATCGGATAACAGAAATGTTCATAAACAACAGGCAGATGCTGTTGGATAAATTGCTAACAGATTAGATAATAAAGGAATCGACGGATTCAAGTTTGTGAAATTAAGAAAATCTGGATTGTAGAGGAAAATATTACATGAAGAAATTAGTATTGGTATCATTAAAAACGTTTGCCTTTTTTGTAGGCTGGGCTATATGTGTTTCAATTTTGCCTATACCAGATACAAAAAGTGCGGCAGTCTGGAGATTTTGGGCAGAATTGATTCCATTATTGTCAGTTATTGGTTTTACAATTATTTTCTGGTTAATAGATAAAAGAAACATACGATTACATCTGACTGGAAAACCTGTTTATAATATCGTACTTGGGTGTATCACAGGAGCTATTTGGTTAGGAGTATCTGTTGTAATATTATCTTTAACAGGGGTCATACATATTAATGGCAGAAACCAAATTTCTATGCTTTGGTTATGGTTATTTTCAGCTTTTATCAATAGCGTTATGCAGGAAGTGTTAGTTCGTGGTTACTTATATCAGATGATAAAAAATAATTACAACATAGTTGTCGCTGTCCTTATATCTACCGGATTATTTACATTTGCACATGGTGGGGCTTTTGAGGCAGGAATACTTCCTGTACTAAATGTTATAACGATGAGTCTTTTCGTGACGGCAGTTTTGGAATACACGGAATCCTTAGTTGCTCCGATTGTAATCCATTTTTTATGGAATGGAGTTGGTGCAATTATTTTGGGTGGAGTATCATTAGCAGAAGATTATCCGCATTTGTTCAACATGGTAATTAGTGGAAATTCAATTTTGTCGGGTGGCAGCTGTAAAATTGAAGGTAGCATAGTTGTACTGTTTATGAACTTGATTTTAATGTTTGGATTCGTAATGGCAAAAAAGAAAAGGGACAAAAATCTATAATTTCAGTTTTATTGTACTTTTCTAATTCGAGACACACTGTGCCCTGAATTGAGCTGGTCACATTATCGTGCCCTGATGCGTATAAATGATGAGAAAACAAGAACAAATGCAATGTAGACTTGGGATATAAAAAACTATACTATAGAAAAGCGTTAGAGGTGGCAACGGGAATGAAAAATAAAATTTTGGTGATAGAAGATGACCGTGCAATTTCAGAATTGCTGTGCATGAACCTGGAGGCAGCAGGGTATGAGACTGTGGCAGCGTATGATGGGGAAGAAGCCCAGAGGCTGCTCTTATGGCAGGAGGACGCGGACCTGGCAGTAGTGGATATCATGCTGCCGGGAAAAGACGGGTTTGCATTGATGGAGGATTTTAAAAAGAAGGAGCTTCCGGTGCTCTACCTGACTGCAAAGGATGATGTGGCTTCCAAGGTGAAGGGATTAAAGCTGGGTGCGGAAGATTATATGGTAAAACCTTTTGAGATGCTGGAACTTCTGGTACGCATTGAGAAGGTGCTGGAGAGGACGGGACGGGCCAAGAAAGTCTTAACGGTCCGGAACATCCTGGTGGACATGCAAAGCCATCAGGTCTACAAAGACGGGCTTCCGGTAAGCCTAAAGCCAATGGAATATGACCTCTTTGTGCTGCTCCTGCAAAATAAGAACATTGCGCTTGGAAGGGAAGAACTGTTAAAACGGGTCTGGGGAGAAAACTACCTGGGAGAAAGCAGGACGGTGGATGTCCATATCGGACAGCTCAGAAAAAAGCTGGAACTTTATGATGAGATCAGGACGATCCCGAAACTTGGATACCGTCTGGAGGAATAAGGATGAAGCTGTGGAAACGAACGGTACTTCTTATGCTGGTAACGCTATTATGTGCCCTGATCCCAGTGGGAACGCTAAGTCTTTATATCACAGGAAAACGAAGCCTCAATAATGCTGCAGAGACCTACGGAAGACAGCTGGGAAATGGCAAGATACTCCTGGAACAATTTTGGGATAACAGCAAATATGAGCAGATGTCCGAGACTGGAAAGCAGGCTTATATGGGCTTTCAGTTCCAGCGATGCTGTGGGGAAGGCATGGCCCTGATCGACCGAAAAAGCAATGCCGTCATTGAAAACCTGACAGATTATAAAGTGGTGGGGCTCGAAAACTTAGGCTTAAAAGATGAAGGAGATCCGTATGCCTACAAGATACAGAAACTGGGACAGAAATACCTCCTTCTCCAGCTGGAACCATTATCCAGACCGGAAGGATACGAAGTCCTCTCTGTCCGGGAAGTCACAGGGCTTTTTGCAGAGCTGAGACAGACCGCTGTCTGGTTTTTGGGAATTTATCTGGCTGTGTTCCTGATCGCCGGCCTTTTTATTTATATGATGATGCGAAGAACTGTGGAACAGATGGAGAAGCTACAGGAAGTGGCAGAGAAACAGGAGCTGCTCATGGGGGCACTTTCCCATGAAATGCGTACCCCGTTAACGTCCATTATCGGGTATTCGGATACCCTGCGCCATGTAAAGCTGAAAGATGAACAGAAAGACCGGGCACTGGAACATATCAACCGGGAGGGAAAACGCCTGGAGGCTCTTTCTGGGAAGATGCTGCAGATGCTGGGGCTTTATCAGAACCATGCCATACAGATGGAAATGACCATGGCAGGTGACCTTTTAAACCATGTCATAGACATGGAAAAAGAACAGGCAGAAAAGAAAGCGGTGCACCTCAAGATGGAATGTGAAGCCTTTTCCATGAAAATAGATCCGGCCTTGATGGAAAGCCTTCTGATAAACCTGATCGACAATGCCCTAAAGGCTACGGATGCCGGTGGAAGCATTTGGGTAAAGGCTTATGAGAAAGCTGGAAAAAAGATCTTTGAGGTGTCGGATACCGGAATGGGGATCCCGGAGGAAGAACTGGGAAAGATCACAGATGCATTCTATATGGTGGACAAATCACGAAGCCGAAAAGAAGGCGGATCCGGACTTGGGCTGGCACTCTGTGTGAAGGTGGCTGAAATCCATGGCGGATGCTTGAAAATCGAAAGCAGACAGAGAGAGGGGACCACGGTAAGAGCCATCTTCTGATTTACAATTTGTTTACATCTTGATGAATACATCGGCAAAGCAATATGGTACTCTTTTCTCATAAGAAGAGGGTACCTTTTTTAATACCGAAAGGAAAGGATGGAAAAAGGATGAAGAAAATAAAAATGTTTATGGGAGCCGTTCTGTGTATGAATCTTTTGACATTATCCGGATGTGACCGTGTTGTCCAGTCTGCTGTTGTGGAAGAAAAGGATCAGACAGAACAGAAAAAAGAAGAGAAAAAGGAGACAGTTCAGAAAACCGTTGCCGAACAGGTACAGGCACCGGAAACATACCAGACAACGATCCAAGCAGATCTAAGATCAGCGGACCGGGAGGATAAAGAAACCCCGATGAATTTTACCCTGACAGCGGATGCACCGGTAAAAGTCCCGGATGTAGATGCAATCTGTTTAAAAAAAGTAAAAAGGGTGGCGATTCCTGAAGAAGAACAGAATAAAATAAAAGACACATTCGGAAAAGGACAGCCCATGCAGGAAGAGAAGAATGAGAACGAACAGGCGGGGACATATAAAGTAGATGGACTGACCTATCGGTATTCTTATACACAGAGTGAGCAGGTATCGGATGTGGAGGAACTCGGATTTGGGATAGCGAAGTTTATCTTTGACGATTGTGGAGACATGACCCTGGAATCGAGTGAGAAAAAAGAAAGGGAAGAACGCTTTCAAAATTATATAAAGGCAGGAAGCGGGAAAGTATCTGAAAAGGAAGCAAAGGAGAAGGTTTCAGGTCTTGTGTCCGGAAACTGGGAGATATTTGAAAGTTCCTCAAAAGCACTTACTGAAGGAAGCACTACCTTGGAAAAAGATGATTTCATTTTTGAACGGATGATAGACGGGGTTCCGGTTAATTATGTGAGGGAAACCTCTCTGCCTGTTAATGAGCAGGCTCTTGAATGGGAAAACGAAGATGGAACACTTCATGAAGGACAGTCTGAAGGATGGGAAAATGAAGTACTGACGATGGACTTTTGCAGTGGGACACTTCAGAGTTTTCTGCACCGAAATCCCATAGAAGCATCGAATGCTTCCGATGAAAGGTTGTTCCTACTTCCTTTTGATGAGGTCAAGGATATCTTTGAAAAAACGATCACTTTGCAGGTCATGACAGAAGACAAGAATCGTCTGATCTCTGTCGATGGAGGAAGCCACTACCGTTATCCGTCCATTGATGCACAGAGTGCGGAGATAACCATAACAAAGGTACAGCTAGGTTATATGTGCATGCCAGACAGTGAAGGCAGCGATACCGAAGCAGTCCTGATCCCGGTGTGGGATTTTTATGGAACCTGGACATCCAAAGAGCCAGAGTATGAGTACGGAAATGGGGATGATGGACCGGTCATAGGAGACGTGACGATGGATGATGCAGGTGTTCCACTCCTTACGATCGATGCACGGGATGGAAGCGTAATACAAAGGATTCAGGCTGGATGGGCGGCTTCTATGGGTTCCAAGGATATAAAATAGAGTGTGAATTTCAATTTCTAATCAATGATGACCGAAAGACCTGGATTTTCAGGTCTTTCTGCTTTACAGGAAAAAGAAAAATACGTTATACTTTTCCTATAGAAAAAGGTTGGAGGAATATGTATGGCAGAAAAAATGGCAGAACGGATCGCAGAGATTTTAAAAGAACCTAATTTTCAAACGGCAGAGAAAGCACTGACAGATTTCTGCGGACCGATGGATGGGGAATTCAGGAATCTTCTGGTGGATATTATTGTGGAACGATGGATTGATACGCCTAAAGACGTACCGTTTTCCTATGCCCGCAGCATTTGGAATCGGAAAGATATAAATAGAGAAGAGTATCAGGCATTGCTGGAGGAAATCCGAAGCTATCCCATCGCACCGATCAACAAGGCAAAGATATCGGATTTTTTATGGGTTGTGGAAAATGATTTTTCAAATGCTAAAATAGCAGAAACGGCTTATTACGAACACTTGAAGAACACCGGTGCATTTGCAGATCATATCATGGCTATAAACCGGATCTTGTTTATCTCTAAAAAAATCCGAAGCAAGGAAATCAATGAAGAGGTGCGAAAGAATCTGCTGATAAAAGTATTAGAAGAGTATGATAACAGCAGCCACGCAAAAATTGGATATTTGATAAAAACTGCCATGGAGGAAAAAGTGGATACAGGATATCTGATCCCTTATGTGGAAAATATCTTGAAAACTTACGATGATAATAGCTGTGATGCACCGCTCATTGGTAAGTTTTGTGATCTGTTGGAAGAACTCTATTGCAGAAAAAATAACTGGCAGAAGAAAAAGTGTATTACTGAACCTAAACTGATTGCGATACGAAGACGTAAGATTCAGGCTATCCGGATGGAGGCTGAATATGCCGGGGCCTCTTCCAAAGGAAATTTAATGAGAAAGATTCACTATTTGAAAGAGGTTATTCAGTTGTTAAAGACCATACAGGGTACGGAAGAAGAAAGAAAGGCACTGTTGCAGGAAATAGCACAGATAGAAGAAGCTTCCCTTTCGGAGATGATGGTATGGAGTGATAAACAGGATGCCAGCGGCATTGTAAAAGAACTGTTCCGCCAACTGGAAGATCTTGATAAAGAAGAGGCATTATGTTATTTTGCTTCATTTCTTCCGATTCCGGTAAGAGAAAAGGTAAAGAATCAAGTATTAAATAGGACTGGGATCCTGAACACGATATTTCCAGCGGCAATCCTTGGAAAAGGAGGAAAATTAATTGCTAAAAGCAGGCCTGTGAAAAAGCCTGATGGAACAATCGATGAAGGTGCGCTTAAGGATAATATGGAGCGGACAGCAGCCATGGAGATGGATTATTTTGCACAGATTCTGGTGAGAAATACGTTTGAATATATTCGTTCCAGATTTGTGATCGAAGAGAGTGATGTAAAAAAGATTGTAGATGTAAGTTGTGCGATTCCAGAGGGGAGAAAAGAATCGTATACCAAGGGTCTTATGTTTGGCTTTTCAGGAGATTTTTTGACGGCGCTAAGTATCCTGATTCCACAGATAGAAAATGCAGTAAGATATCTGGCAGTGGAATGTGGAGAACCTGTTTACAACATGAATGAAGAAGGGATTGAAGAAGTAAAACCAATGCACGCTGTCTTAGAATTGGAAGGAGTAAAAGAAAGCCTGGATGAAGACCTTATATTTGCTTTAAATACGATTTTCTGTTCAAAATTTGGATTTAACATGCGCAACAATGTGGCACATGGAATACTGGATGATCAGGCATTCCAGAGCTTTAAAGCTTTGTATATCTGGTGGTTTGCACTGAAATTTTGCTATCTATTCTGCGGAAAATTACAGGAGGAGAATAGAAGTAAAATAAATAAAAAGCTGAAACAGCTGATGGAGAAGAAAGATAATATGGATGAGAATTAATATAAAATGGTTGGACGGATGGTATGGTTTCCTTAAAAAGTGTTCGGAAGTATCTGGCAAGCATAGCGTTTGGATATCAAAACGCACTTTGGGGACGGCCTCAACCCCCGGAATGTGTAGCACTGAGAGTAAATCTATAAATATAATATGAATTATAAAAACACTCCAACTTATTAGTAGTCAGAGTGTTTTTATAAACATATATTTTTTTTATAAAAAATAGAGAGAAAGTATTTTGGTAGTTACGGATTTAAGAAAAACCAAAGTTCATGTCCTTGGCATACAATATATCGCTCCAGCCATTCATTAAAAGGAAGGTAAAAACGATCGGTGTCAGGAGCGGGATAACATAAATAATCCTCTCTACCGTCTAATACAGCTTGCAAATCCATGGTTATATCACCGATATCTTGCAGACAAAGAATGGGGAGATGATATGTGAATTCTGGATCAGATAAAATAGGTGTATTATTCCAAAAATCTTTTGGATTAAGAGCTTCTTGGGAGTATCCCAAAGTTTGTGTAAACCTCCAAACTGATGTAAGATAGAATTACTCAGTTTGGAGGTTTATTTTATGGCAAGAAAAAAGGATTCACCACAAAAAGCAGCGCTTAGAGAACTTATGGAAAACTACCTGAAAGAAAACAATGTAAAAGTAAAAGATGGAACAGATGTTAATTCCATTATGCGGGATATGATGTCTATCATTTTGGAAGGTGCCCTTGATCAGGAACTGGATGAAGAACTGGGATATTCCAAGTATGATTATCGAAATAAAGAAACCGATAATTCCAGGAATGGACATTCCCAGAAAACGTTACATACCAGTTACGGAGATATGGAGATTGATATTCCAAGGGATCGAAAGGTGACTTCGAACCACAGGTTGTAAAGAAGTATCAGAATTCGATTACGCAGGACATGGAAGAAAAGATCATTTCCATGTACGCAAAAGGAATGACTACTGCCGATATAGAAAGCCACATGCGTGAATTATACGATATTGAGATCTCCGACAGTACTGTCAGCCGGATCACTGATAAGATCCTGCCAATAGTAAAAGAATGGCAGGAAAGGCCATTAGAAAGTGTGTATGCTGTTGTATTTATGGATGCGATCCATTTCCATGCCCGTAATGAGGGGCGGATTGTAAAACGTGCTGTTTACATTGCGATTGGGATCGTGAAGCAGTATTTCCCCAGACCGAGATCCAGCAGTGCATAATCCATCAGATCAGGAATACCACGAAATTTGTTTCTTACAAAGAAATCAAACCACTTATGGCAGATCTTCTGGCTCTCCATCCTGAATGGCCTGAAAAACCGGGGCGTAGAAGATATATTGATTGCGTGTGTGGATGGACTGACCGGTTTTCTACAGGCAATTGAAGCAGTATTTCCCCAGACCGAGATCCAGCAGTGCATAATCCATCAGATCAGGAACACCACGAAATTTGTTTCTTACAAAGAGATCAAACCATTTATGGCAGATCTGAAGCGTGTATATGCAGCTCCTACAGAAGAAGTTGCATTGGCAGAACTGGACAGCTTTGACGAAAAATGGAGCGGGAAATACCCTAAGATTGCAAAGTCATGGAAAGATAACTGGGCAAATCTTTCAACGTATTTTAAGTATCCGGAAGCTGTCAGACGTCTGATCTATACCATGAACACGATTGAAGGATTTAACCGCCAGCTCCGGAAAGTCACCAAATCCAAGACGGTATTTCCATCCGATGACAGTCTCTTGAAAATGCTGTATCTGGCCATGATAGATATCACCAAGAAATGGACGGGACACCGTCAGGATTGGGGACAGATCCATTCTCAGCTGGAAATTTTCTTCGAAGAAAGATTGGAAAGGTTATAAGCAGAATGCATGCTAGGCAGGGCTGGCACAGCCAGTCCTGCTTGACATGCCCTAAAACTGCATTATAATACAAACAAGGACAGAACCCTGAAAAACGGGTTCTGTCCTCGATAACTAATGACATATTTTATATCAGTTTTTTCTGTTTACACAAAACTTGAAACGCTCTCAAAAGAAAGGCTTTGAGTAGTTTGAACTGCTCATCACCTTTCTTTTTGTTGTTTTTAATAGTTGCTATCCTGGGTAACAATATCAAATGATGCACTATCTGTATTATCAGAAGACCCCTCTTCGCTGGTATCGTCGGAGTAATCACCATTATCCTGCGAAGAATCATAATCGTTATTGTCATCTGGAGTGTCACCGTTGTTGTCATCGGATGGATAGTCAATCTGGTCTGACGAGTCGTAGCTTCCATCTTCGGCAGTCCCTTCGTCCGCAACGTCGCTGCTTGTCGTATCGTCAGAAGAATATGTTCCCGGATTATATGTGGTCTGATCGGAAGCTGCGGTATCATCTGTGGAATCAGAAGTGTCGTCATAATTATAATTGCTTTCCTCTGTGTAGATGTTGAATCCAGCATCCGTATCCTGACTGGAGCGGAGCGCTTCCGCTTCGGCAGCTGTTTCCGGAGCTTCTTTGACGATGGCTTTTGCTTTGGCAGCAACGGCGGCATCCTTTGGAACAACTGCATAAACTGCAAACATGGTGCAGGAAAAGATAAGGGCCATGAGTGCGATATGAACTTCGTCTCAGTATCTCATAAAAACTACCTCTTTTATGTGGAATAATCATTTGATATAAGTATAACATGACTTTCTCTGTTTTTGTAAAGAAAATTCTACCAGTGGAGGATTTTTCTCAAGATCTTGAAAACAGTCATCTTGCAACGAACCTTTAAACATGATATTATAATTAATTGACTATGAGTGATAATAAAGCAAACAATAGAGGAGAATTATAAAACGATGGCAATGTCACCGATGATGCAGGAATACTGCAAAACAAAGGAAAAATATAAGGATTGTGTGCTTTTTTACAGGCTGGGTGACTTTTATGAAATGTTCTTTGATGATGCGCTTCTTGTATCTAAAGAACTGGAACTGACACTGACCGGAAAGGACTGCGGACTGGAAGAACGTGCGCCGATGTGCGGGATTCCGTTTCATGCATCCGAAGTGTATATCAAACGCCTGATCGAAAAAGGGCATAAGGTTGCAATCTGTGAACAGGTCGAGGACCCGAAGAAAGCAAAGGGACTTGTAAAGCGTGAAGTTATCCGTGTGGTAACACCGGGAACAACGCTGGATGCCACATCACTGGATGAATCCAAAAACAACTATCTGATGTCGATCGTTTCACTCGAAGACCATTTTGGCTGTGCCATTGCAGATATTACGACTGGTGACTGTTTCCTCACTGAGGTAGACAGACCACAGAAACTGCTTGACGAGATCAACAAATTCGTTCCGGCAGAAATTATCTGTAATGACGCCTTTTTTATGAGCGGAGTTGATACAGAAGATTTAAAAGAACGCCTGAGAATCTGCATTTTTCCGCTGGATAACTGGTATTTTGATGATAGCCTCTGCCAGCGTACTCTGAAAGAACATTTTCATGTAAATACACTGGAAGGACTGGGACTGCAGGATTATGACAGCGGCGTGATCGCAGCAGGTGCTTTGTTCCAGTATCTCAACGAGACGCAAAAAACAGCGCTGTCACATATGGCAACGATCCACCCGTATACCGCAGATAAATTTATGCTGATCGACAGTTCTACAAGACGAAATCTTGAACTTGTAGAAACACTTCGCGAAAAACAGAAACGTGGATCTCTTCTGTGGGTTCTGGATAAGACAAAGACTGCGATGGGCGCCCGTACACTGCGTGGTTATGTAGAGCAGCCACTGATCGATGCCCAGGAGATCAACCGGAGGCTGGCAGCAGTTGAGGAACTGACACAAAAACCGATGCTCCGCGAAGAAATCAGAGAATACTTAAATCCTGTCTATGATCTTGAGCGACTGGTCAGCCGTATCAGCTATCAGTCCGCAAATCCGAGAGATATGGTTTCTTTTGCATCTTCGCTTGAAATGCTTCCGTTTATTCGTCAGATCCTGAAAGATTTCGAAGCGCCTGTCCTGAAGCAGATCTATGAAGATATGGATCCGCTGGAAGATGTGACGGATCTGATCAAACGTGCGATTGTAGAAGATCCGCCGCTTGCACAGAAAGACGGAGGTATCATTCGGGAGGGCTTTAATGCAGATGTTGATAAATACCGTCGTTCCCGTACAGACGGCAAGAAATGGCTGGCGGAACTTGAAGCAAGAGAAAAAGAACGTACCGGTATCAAGAACCTCAAGATCAAATATAATCGTGTATTCGGCTATTCTCTGGAAGTGACTAATTCATTCAAAGACCAGGTTCCGGACAACTATGTCCGTAAACAGACCCTGGCAAATGCAGAACGTTATATTACACAGGAACTGAAAGACCTGGAAGATCTGATCCTTGGTGCGGAAGACCGTCTCTATGCCCTGGAATATGAACTGTTTGCAGATGTAAGAGAAAAGGTCGGTCAGGAAGTTGTACGTATCCAGAAGACTGCAAAAGCAGTTGCGGCACTCGATGTATTTGCTTCACTTGCACTTGTGGCAGAACGCAACAATTTCGTGAAACCAAAGATCAACGAAAATGGTGTCCTTGACATCAAAGGCGGACGCCATCCGGTCGTTGAGCAGATGATTGAAAATGACATGTTCATTGCGAACGATACATATCTGGACAACCAGAAAAAGCGTGTTTCTGTCATTACGGGACCGAATATGGCTGGTAAATCTACTTACATGCGCCAGACGGCACTGATCGTTCTGATGGCACAGATCGGAAGCTTTGTTCCGGCAGAAAAAGCAAATATCGGTATCGTGGATCGTATCTTTACCCGTGTGGGTGCGTCTGATGATCTTGCAAGCGGTCAGAGTACTTTTATGGTAGAGATGACAGAGGTTGCAAATATTCTCCGTAATGCTACTGCAAAGAGCCTTCTGATCCTCGATGAGATCGGACGTGGTACAAGTACATTTGACGGACTTGCCATCGCCTGGGCAGTGATCGAACATATCAGCAATACAAAGCTTTGCGGCGCGAAGACTCTTTTTGCGACACACTATCACGAACTGACCGAGCTGGAAGGTAAGATTTCGGGAGTGAATAATTACTGTATTGCAGTCAAAGAAAAGGGCGATGATATTGTTTTTCTTCGAAAGATTGTCAAAGGCGGTGCTGACAAGAGTTATGGTATTCAGGTTGCCAAGCTGGCAGGTGTTCCGGATTCTGTTATCAGCCGCGCAAAAGAGCTGGTAGAGGAACTGAGCGACGCAGACATTACAGCTGCTGTTAAGGATCTGACCGCTCCGAAGAAAAAGCAGAAAATCATGTATGATCAGGTAGACATGGCACAGATGTCACTTTTTGACACCGTGCAGGACAATGATATCGTAGATGAAATCCGTGATCTTGATATGACACATCTGACACCGATGGAAGCTATGAATATTTTATATAATTTACAGAACAAGATCAAAAATCGCTGGTAAAAGGGCAGGGTGAGGTGCTTTGAAAAAAATCGCAGTTTTAGATCAGAATACAATTGACAAGATTGCTGCCGGAGAGGTAGTGGAGCGTCCGTCTTCGGTTGTAAAAGAACTGGTAGAGAATGCCATAGATGCCGGCGCAACGGCTGTGACTGTGGAGATCACAGATGGCGGAAAAAAGCTGATCCGTATCACAGATAATGGATCCGGAATGGAATCTGAGCAGATCCCGCTTGCATTTTTGCGTCATGCGACAAGTAAAATTGAAAAGGTCGAAGATCTGGAGCACATTGCATCGCTGGGCTTCCGCGGGGAGGCACTTTCCAGTATTGCAGCTGTTTCGCAGGTAGAACTGATCACAAAGACTCCTTCAGATATCAGCGGTTCCCGTTATGTGATTGAAGGTGGGAAGGAAATTGCGCTGGAAGAGCTCGGTGCGCCGGAAGGAACGACGTTTCTTGTGCGAAATCTTTTTTATAATACACCGGCGAGGAGTAAATTCCTGAAATCAGATATGACAGAAGCAAATTATATCCATACACTGATGGAACAGCTTGCCCTGTCCCACCCGGAGATTTCGTTTAAATATATTCAGAACAAACAGGTCAAACTGCATACATCCGGAAATTACAGTGTGAAAGATGTAATATACAGCGTGTATGGCAGGGAAATTGCAAAAGCTCTTCTGGATGTAAACTATGAAAATTCTTTTATGAAAGTAGAAGGATTTGTAGGAAAACCGGAGATCGCCAGAGGAAACCGCAGTTTTGAGAATTATTATATCAATGGCCGTTATGTAAAAAACAATATCATCACAAAGGCTATTGAAAATGCTTACAGAGGCTTTCTGATGCAGCATAAATTTCCATTTGTTTCGCTGCGCATGGAGATGGAGGGAAATGATCTCGATGTCAACGTACACCCGGCGAAAAGAGAGGTACGCTTTGCCAGAGAACAGGAAGTTTATGATGCAGTATATGATATGGTACGCAGTGCACTGACCAGAAGGGAAATGATACCGAAAGTATCTGTAGACAGTACTCCTGCAAGAACAGAAACAAAAGAAGAAAAAATCACCCGTGCTGCGGTACCGGAACCGTTTGAAACGAAACGCCGTGAAGAAATGTACCCGAACACGGTGAGAAAGCCAGAAGTACAGGCAAGTTTAAATCCAAAGCCGGAAACAAGGGATGGCTTAAACGCAAGAACGGAAATACGAAAACCTCTTTCACAGAGTACCCCATCCAAAACACTTGTCCGTGAACCGGCAGCAGAATACAGACCTGCATTCTCTAAGGCAGAGGAAGAAATGTTCAGTGGTACACTTCGTGAAAACCAGAAACTGGATGAAGAGAAGAAGCTGACAGAATTAAAGTCGACAGAGTTAAAGCCGACAGAAGAGCCGGAAAAGAAACAGGCGCCTCCGCAGCAGCTGGAGCTTTTTGAAGAGAAACTTCTTGCACCGGAATCCAGAAGCCGTATCCGCGTGATTGGACAGATTTTTGATACTTACTGGCTGGTGCAGTTTGAAGATAATTTTTATATCATCGATCAGCACGCGGCACACGAAAAAGTATATTACGAGCGTATGGTGAAACAGTTCCGTGAACATTCCATCGATTCGCAGTATCTGAGTCCGCCGATGATCGTTACTTTAAGTATGCAGGAAGAAGAAGTACTGAATTCAAATAAAGACTATTTTGAACAATTCGGTTTTGAAATTGAGAATTTCGGTGGCCGTGAGTATCGGATCAGCGCTGTTCCGTCGAACCTTTATGGATTGACAGAAGAAGATCTGTTTCTGGAAATGCTTGACAATCTTTCCGGAAATAACAGCAGAGATGCTTTGGATATTTTTGCATCAAAACTCGCGACTATGGCATGCAAAGCAGCAGTAAAAGGCAATCATGCGATGTCTTTTGAAGAAGCGGAAAAGCTGATCGACGAGCTTCTGACACTGGATAATCCGTATCATTGTCCGCACGGACGTCCGACAATCATTGCGATGACGCGCACAGAACTGGAAAAGAAATTTAAAAGAATTGTATAAAAATACAGGAGCAGTTATGAAAAGACCTTTAATTGTCCTTACCGGACCGACGGCAGTGGGAAAAACAAGCCTGTCTATTTCACTTGCAAAGGCGGTGAACGGGGAAATTATTTCTGCGGATTCCATGCAGGTATATAAAAGAATGGATATCGGCTCGGCAAAGATCCGTAAGGAAGAAATGCAGGGCGTGGAGCATTATCTGGTGGATGTACTTGAACCGGAAGAGGAATTTCATATTGTGAAGTTTCAGGAGATGGCAAAAGCTGCCATGGAAGAAATCTATGCAAAAGGAAAAGTACCGATTCTTGTCGGCGGAACTGGATTTTATATTCAGGCAGTAACAAGAGATATTGATTTTACAGAGGCGCAGCAGGAAAATACCTACCGTGCCGAACTGGAAAAGCTGGCAGAAGAAAAAGGTGCCGAGTATCTTCATGAGCGTCTTCGCGAGGTCGATCCGGCGAGTGCAGAGTCGATTCATGCCAATAATGTCAAACGTGTGATCAGGGCACTGGAATTTTATCATCAGAACGGAACACCGATTTCTGAACATAATGAAGAACAGAAAAAACAGGTAAGCCCATATAATCTTGCCTATTTTGTGCTGAATGCTCCACGTGAAATTTTATATGAGAGAATTGACAGGCGCGTGGATCAGATGCTGGAAGAAGGTCTGGTAAAAGAAGTCGAAGAGCTTAAGCGAGAAGGCTGCCATCGTGGAATGGTTTCCATGCAGGGACTTGGTTATAAGGAAATCCTTGCGTATCTGGAAGGAGAATATCCGCTGGAAGAAGCAGTGCGCATTCTGAAACGCGACACCAGACATTTTGCGAAGCGGCAGCTTACCTGGTTCCGAAGAGAGTCTGATGTGATCTGGGTAGATAAAGAGAAATTTGACTGGGATGAAAAAGAAATCCTGAAATATATGAAACACATTTGTGAGGAAAGGAAGATCGTTTAGTATGAAAGAACTTTATGAACAGCTTGGGATTTCTTCTCAGGTATATGATTTTGGGGCAGAGATCGAAGAATCTCTGAAGGAACGTTTTGAGCAGTTTGATAAAACAGCAGAATACAATCAGCTTAAAGTGCTGATGGCAATGCAGAAAAATAAAGTAAGCGCAGAGTGTTTTCAGTCTTCTTCCGGTTATGGATATGATGATTTTGGAAGAGATACCCTGGAGAAAGTCTATGCGGACACCTTCCATACAGAAGCCTGTCTGATCCGTTCACAGATTACCTGTGGTACACATGCACTTGCAATTGCACTTTTTGGAAATCTCCGTCCGGGTGATGAACTTCTTGCACCGGCAGGAAAACCATATGATACTCTGGAAGAGGTAATTGGAATCCGTCCGTCCAGAGGTTCTCTTGCAGAATATGGTGTAACCTACAGACAGGTTGATCTGAAAGAAGACGGAACATTCGATTATGATGCGATTCGTGCAGCTATCAATGAAAAAACAAAACTTGTCGAAATTCAGCGTTCAAAAGGTTATCAGACAAGACCGTCATATTCTGTAAAACAGATTGGAGAACTGATCTCTTTTGTCAAGAGTATCAAGCCGGATGTGATCTGTATGGTTGACAACTGCTACGGAGAATTTGTAGATACAGTAGAACCGAGTGATGTAGGTGCAGACATGATCGTTGGTTCTCTGATCAAAAATCCGGGAGGCGGACTTGCACCGATCGGTGGTTATATTGCAGGAACAAAAGAATGCGTGGAAAATGCAGCAACACGTATGACCTGTCCTGGACTTGGCATGGAAGTCGGAGCATCTCTTGGTGTAAATCGCTCTTTCTATCAGGGATTTTTCCTTGCGCCAATGGTGACGAAGGGCGCGTTAAAGGGTGCTGTGTTTGCAGCAAATATTTATGAAAAACTTGGTTTCCCGGTTGTTCCGAACGGAAGTGAACCACGTCAGGATATCATTCAGGCAGTGACTTTGGGTACGCCGGAAGGGCTGATTGCATTCTGCAAGGGCATTCAGGCAGCGGCACCGGTAGACAGCTATGTAGATCCGGAACCGTGGGATATGCCGGGATATGACAGTCAGGTAATCATGGCGGCAGGTGCTTTTGTGCAGGGATCTTCAATCGAACTTTCTGCAGACGGTCCGGTCAAACCGCCATATGCAGTTTATTTCCAGGGCGGACTCACATGGGAACATGCAAAACTCGGTGTACTGATGTCTTTACAGAAACTTGTTGACGCAAAGATTGTGACACTTCCCTGATCAGGGAAAAAGGGAGAAAGTATGAGTGAAAATCTGCAGGTGATCGTGATTGGCGGCGGCGCATCCGGACTGACTGCAGCAGTTGTGGCGGCACAGAATGGTGCAACAGTAACTGTTCTTGAACAGAACGAAAATCCGGGCCGTAAGATTTGCGTGACCGGAAACGGCCGCTGCAATCTGACCAACAAAAATATGCAGCCGGAGATTTTTCGGGGAGAACATCCGGAAATTGTGCAAAGCGTCCTGAAACAGTTTTCCATGGAAGATACGCTGGAGTTTTTTGGACAGATAGGTGTGGCTTTTGTCGACCGCAATGGTTGGGTATATCCCAGAAGCAATCAGGCAAAATGTATCCCGGAATTGATGGTTCAAAAAGCACATTCTCTGAAAGTAAAAATCAAAACAAGAGAAAAAGTGAAGGACATTTATAAGGAAAACGGCAGATGGAAAGTCCGGACAGAAGGATGGATTTATGAATGCGACAGGGTGATACTGGCGAATGGTTCCAGTGCATCACAGGTTCCTGGTTCTGACGGAAGCGGATATGCAATCGCGGAGAACCTCGGACATCGGATCATCAGACCACTGCCGGCTCTTACAGGACTGCGCTGCAGGGGAAATGCTTTTTCTGCCTGGGCAGGCGTGCGTACGGAGGGTGAAGTGACCCTGCTTCTGGATGGAAAGCCGTTTTGTAAAGAACGGGGCGAACTTCAGCTTACGGATTATGGCATTTCGGGAATTCCGGTCTTTCAGCTAAGCAGATATGCAGTCCGTGCATTGGCAGAAGGCAAAATAGCAGAACTTTCTGTTAATTTTTTCCCGGAGTATACGACGGAAGAACTGACAAAACTGCTGGATAAACGCCGAGAACTTTGTCCGTATCAGTCGGCAGCGGAACTCCTTGTAGGACTCTTGCCGGATAAACTGATCCGTGCTTTCCGCAAACAAAAGGATCTGATTCAGACGCTGACTTCATACAGACTGACGGTCAAAGAAAGCACTGGACTGGAACAGGCCCAGGTTTGCTCCGGCGGTGTTGACACAACTCAGGTAAATACAGAAACACTTGAATCACATATTCATAAAGGGCTTTATTTTGCAGGAGAACTTCTGGATATTGATGGTCCGTGCGGTGGATATAATCTGCAGTGGGCATGGTCAAGTGGCGCGGTAGCCGGCTTACACAGTGCGAGGGAGAAGTTATGATACGTATTACACAGTTAAAACTTCCTGTTGATCACAGGCAGGAGCAGTTACGAAAAAAAATAGCCAGAATTCTGAAATGCGGGGAAGATACTTTTTCTTATGAAATCGTACGTCAGTCACTGGATGCCCGCCATAAAGACGATAAAAAATTTGTCTATACAGTAGACGTGAGTACTCCGGCAGAAAAGAAGCTGCTTCGCAAAAACAGAGATAAAAATGTGACTTTCTTTGAGAAAAAAGAATATTGTTTCCCGAAATCGGGCGAAGAGATTCTGAAGAATCCTCCGGTAGTTGTCGGAAGCGGACCGGCAGGTCTTTTCTGTGCATGGTATCTGGCAAGAGCGGGTTATCGGCCGCTGGTACTGGAGCGCGGACAGGAAGCGCAGAAGCGTAAGGAAACGGTTGATCGTTTCTGGAAAGACGGGATTCTTGATCCGGAGTCCAATGTACAGTTTGGAGAAGGCGGCGCAGGAACGTTTTCTGATGGAAAGCTGAATACGCTAGTAAAAGATCCGAACGGACGTAATCATGAAGTGCTGAAACGTTTTGTGGAGGCGGGAGCACCACAGGAAATCGTATATCAGCAGAAACCGCACCTCGGAACGGATGTGCTGATCGGGATTGTTGAGACCATGCGTCATCAGATTGAAGAAATGGGCGGGGCGTTCCGTTTTGAATCAAAAGTAACAGACCTTTGTATGGAAAAAGGACGGCTTTGTGCTGTGGAAATTAATGACAAAGAAAAAATACCGGCAGAAGTCTGTGTACTTGCACTTGGACACAGTGCCCGTGATACTTTTTCCATGCTGCACAGACGTGGAATCTTTATGCAGCCGAAATCATTTGCAGTAGGGCTTCGTATGGAGCATCCGCAGAAGATGATCAATATGGATCTTTATGGTGAAGAAGAAAACAAAGTGCTGGGAGCAGCCAGCTATAAGGTGACGTATACCTGTGAGAATGGCAGAGGCATTTATTCGTTCTGCATGTGTCCGGGAGGTTATGTAGTCAATGCATCCTCAGAAGCGGGTATGCTTGCAGTCAACGGGATGAGTTATCAGGCACGTGACAGCAAAAATGCCAACAGTGCGCTGATCGTTACTGTTTCACCGGAGGATTTTCCGGAGCAGGGGGCTCTGGGTGGTATTGCTTTTCAGAGGAATCTGGAAAAGGCAGCATGGGAACTTGGAAAAGGCAGAATCCCGGTACAGCTTTTCGGAGATTTCAAAGAACACAGGAAAAGTATGGAATTTGGTGAGGTTATGCCACAGATGAAAGGGGCATATGTCCTTGCAGATGTACGTTCGATTCTTCCGAAAGTAATTGGAGATTCCATCGAAGAAGGCGTGACTGCATTCGGCAGAAAAATAAAAGGTTTCGACCGTCCGGATGCACTTTTAAGCGGCATCGAAAGCCGTACATCCTCGCCTGTGCGTATTGTGCGGGACAAACAGGGATGTGCAAATATCGAGGGAATTTACCCCTGCGGCGAAGGCGCAGGATATGCGGGAGGTATTACTTCTGCGGCTATGGACGGGATAAAAATCGCTGAGTTCATATGTGAAAAATTTAAGAATTTCTAGGAGGGAGTGTACATCTCCCTCTTTTTATGCTAAAATAATCTTTGATTCTTTTGGGAATCTGTCACAGAGAGCGGACAGGTAAATCAAATGAACCATACGATCAAAGAAATGCCGGAATCACAGAGACCTTATGAGAAATGCATACGGGAAGGCGAAGGCTCTTTAAGTGACAGCGAACTTCTGGCAGTGATACTTCGGACAGGGACCAGAGGAAGTAATTCATTGACTCTGGCAAATGATATTTTAAAACACATGGAGCAGTCTTCTTATCCGGGACTTCCGGGGATCATTCACAGTTCATTGCCTGAACTGCGCAGGATTCATGGAATAGGTGTCGTCAAGGCAGTACAGCTTAAATGCATTGGGGAACTGTCAAAGCGAATCGCCAGTGAGGCCGCAAGGTCTATGCTGGATTTTAAAAATCCGGATTCGATCGCTGCGTATTATATGGAACAGCTTCGCCATCAGGAGCAGGAAGTGATGATCTGCATGATGCTGGATAATCAGAACCATCTGCTTGGTGATACAGTGCTGTCTAAAGGAACCGTCAATGCGACGCTGATCACTCCGAGGGAAGTTTTTTTGGAAGCTCTGCGTTATCATGCGGTCAACCTGATATTGATTCACAATCATCCGGGAGGAAATCCATCCCCCAGTGTATGCGACAGAGAAATTACGGAGAGGATCAGTCAGGCGGGTGAGATGCTTGGCATCTGTCTGCTGGATCATATTATCATCGGTGATCAGAGATACGTAAGTTTTAGAGAACAGGGATTGTTGGACGAATATCCGGTATGAAGGGATTGTTTTATGCTTTTAAGAAAAACATACGGAATAGATCTGGGAAGCAGCAGCATTAAAGTCTATTCCTTTTTTAAAAACAAAAGTTATATGGAAAAGAACATGCTTGCGTCAAAAGGACGCAGGATCATCGCCGTGGGCAATGAAGCGTACGATATGTTTGAAAAAGCACCTGCTGATATCGTAGTTAATTCGCCGATGGCTTTTGGTATGATTGCCAATCTGGAACTGCAGGAAATTGCACTGTACAGTATGATGAAAAAAATTGACCGTTTTCTCGGTATCGGTTCCGATATGTTTTTTTCGGTACCACTTGATATGACGGCTATCGAAAAAAGGGCATACTACCATGTGGCGAACGGACACTGGCTCCGTCAGAACAAAGTATATATGGTGGAAGCCCCGATCGCAGATGCGATTGCCATGGGAGTGGATCTTAATAAAAATGCGGGAAGCATGATTGTTAATATCGGCGCACAGAGCACGCAGTTTTCGGTCATTACTGACGGCAAGATCATCATTGCCAGGAAAATTCCAATCGGTGGCAGACAGATGAATGAAGCAATCTGCAATGAGATACGTAAGCGTTACAATCTTCAGATCGGTACGCGTACGGGAAAACGTTTGAAACTTGCGATGGGACGTTTGAATGACCAGCGCAAGGATGCGCGTAAAGTCGTTGGTATCGACGGAATATCCGGCCTTCCGAGAGAAGAAGTAATTTCCGGATATGTAGTCAATGCGGGAATCATGAATTGCGTCAACGATATTGCGGCAGAGATGAAGACATTTCTTGAGCGTATTCCGCCGCAGATTTCCTACCATATTGCCCGTGAGGGGATTTTTCTTACAGGAGGCAGTACAAAGATTCCATACATAGATAATTATCTTGCAAGTTACACCGGCTTTTCGTTTAAGCTTTCAGATCTTTACGAAAAGGCAACTGTCACAGGTCTGGAAAAAATCATCCGTGACCGTGACCTGATGAAGTGGGCTCAGCCCGTAAAACAACGTAAATTATGATCTTTTAGGGGTATGATACATGAAAAACCTGAAAAAAAAGTTTCAGTTTCGTCTACATTTAAAAAGTAAACATCTGCTTGTTATTATGACGCTTTTCTGCGGAAGTACCATTGTTGCTACGCTTGCTTCCGGGATTACGACAGTACCGTTTCAGGAGGCAGCGGGAACAATTGTAGTTCCTTTTGAAAAAAGCATTAATACGATTGGTGTATGGCTTACTGATCTCCACAAGGCATTCAAGGACAAACAGGATCTTGTAGATGCAAATGAGGAACTTCAGAATACAGTAGATACACTGACGGAGCAGAATAATATTCTGATTCAGAACCAGTCTGAGCTTACGCGGCTTCAGGAACTGTACAAGCTGGATGAGGAGTATTCCGATTATCCGAAGGTTGCGGCAAGAATCATTTCTAAAGATCCGGGCAACTGGTATGATACATTTATGATCAATAAGGGCAGCAAAGACGGAATACGTGTAGACAATAACGTTATTGCCGGAAAAGGCCTGGTTGGTATTGTCACAGAAGTCGGCAGTAACTGGGCAACTGTCCGTTCGATCATTGACGACAGCAGCAATGTAAGTGCAATGACTGTCGGTACCGATGATACCTGCGTAGTCGAAGGAGATCTGGAACTGATCGATGAGGGTAAACTGCGTTTTACACAGCTCTATGATAAAGAAGATAAAGTAACAGCAGGAGAACGGGTTGTTACTTCAAATATCAGTGAGAAATATGTTGAAGGACTTTTTATCGGATATGTCAGTGAGATTTCACTGGATTCCAACAATTTGACAAAGACAGGTACACTTGTTACACCTGTTGATTTTCAGCATCTCAAAGATGTGTTTGTCATTACCGTAAATAAACAGGATTCCATAGAGGAAGGAGAACAGTGATGAGAAGCAAGATTGTGCTGCTTGTGACGACAGTTGTCTGTTTTATGATTCAGTCGACTGTGTTGCATCTGATATCTATTGGTTCGATCACACCTAATCTGCTGCTGATTCTCTGTGTTTCCATGGGACTTATGCGGGGGCGTAAGGTGGGCTTATGGACAGGCTTTTTCAGCGGTCTTCTGATAGATCTGTTTTATGGATCTGTATTTGGTTTCTATGCACTGATCTATATGTATGTCGGCTTTTTCAGCGGTTATGCATTTCGTATTTATTATGATGATGACATTAAAGTGCCGATCATGCTGACAGTGATCATGGATACATTTTACAATCTTGCAGTATATGGACTGCAGTTTCTGCTTCGGGGAAGACTGGGACTGGGTACATATTTTACAAGAATCATCGTTCCGGAAGTTTTTTACACAGTGTTCCTTACTGTGATCGTGTATCGGATTTTTCACTATATTAACTATCATTTCATGAGCGCAACAAGGAAAGAAAGTGAGTCTATTTGGGTACTAAAATAAAAAAACTATTCAAAAAAATTCAGTTAAAGAGAACGTCTGTACTTCTTCTTGTCTTTTTTCTTATGGCATTTGTACTGATCAGACAGTTATTTAATCTCCAGATCATTCAGGGAGAAAACTATATAAATGAGTTTCAGACAAGAACGACTAAGACACGTGTGCTTAAGAGTACCCGTGGAAATATTTATGACAAAAATAATAAACTCATCGCGTCAAATGTTCTGTCGTATTCTCTTACATTTGAGGACAACGGAACATATGATACAACAAGGGAAAAGAACCTCACATTGAACGGGGTTGCATATAAAGTATTAAAGATCCTTGCATCCAACGGAGATTCGCTGTCGAATTCTTTCCATATTCAGCTGGATAAAGACGGAAATTACAGTTTTGATGTAGATGAAGGATTTACACTGAACCGATTTCGGGCGGATATTTACGGTCATGCTTTGATCGATGATCTGACGGAAGATGAGGCAGATGCAACGGCGGATGAGATGATGAGTTATCTTACCGGAAATAAGGGATTTTCTATTGTTCTTTATGGAGATAATGCTTACACAGATGCAGAGTTGAAGCAATACGGCCTTCCAAAAGAACTTACGAAGCAGGAAATCCTGAATATTGCAATCATGCGTTATGAACTCAGCACAAACAGTTTCCAGAAATACATGGCAGTTACGATTGCGACCAATGTCAGTGAAAGTACAGTTGCTGCTGTAATGGAAAATCAGAATGAATTACAGGGTATTGATGTGTTGGAAGATTCTGTCCGTCAGTATGTAGATGATGACAGCATGGGACCTCTTCTCGGTTATACCGGACGTGCATCCGCGGAAGAGCTGGAAAGTCTCAAAAAACAAAATTCAGATTATTCCAATGATGCGATCATTGGTAAAGCCGGCATCGAACAGTATATGGAACTTCAGTTACAGGGCAAAGACGGCCAGGAAACAGTTACGGTCGATAACCTTGGTAAAGTACTTAAGATTGACAATAATACAACCGTAGAACCGGTTGCCGGAAACGACGTCTATCTTTCCGTAGATTCTGACTGGCAGAGTGCTATTTATCAGATTTTGAAACAGCGTGTGGCAGGTATCCTTCTGAATAAGATCGAGGCAGTCAAAGAATATGATTATGAAGGGGTAAATGATGCCAGCCAGATCATCGTTCCGATTTATGATGTTTACAATGCACTGATTTCAAACAGTGTAATTGATATTGATAAATTCAGTGACGAGAAGGCCTCCGATACAGAAAAAAATCTTTATGCCAGATTTCAACAAAAGCAGCAGGAAGTTTTTGATACAATAACTAACAGGCTGACAAGTTCAAATCCGGCAGCCTACAAAGATGAAAGTAAAGAAGTACAGGAATATTTAAGTTATATCTGTGATACGGTTCTGAGAGATACACTTGGTGTCATTGACAAAAATGCTGTAGATTCTTCTGATGCGACTTATCAGGCATGGGCGAATGACCAGAGTATCAGCCTGAAAGATTATCTGAATTATGCAGCGAGCCAGAACTGGATCAATATCTCGGTAATCTCTCCAAAAGGAGAATATCTGGATTCTCAGGAAATTTATCAGGCGCTGACGGATTATGTGATAGATTATCTGAAGACAGATACTGGATTTTCAAAACTTCTGTATAAATATCTGCTTATGAATGATCAGATCTCCGGGCAGCAGATCTGTCTGGTGCTGTATGAACAGGGCGTTCTGTCAAAAGAAGACAACTGTTATGAAAATCTGGCTTCCGGTGCAATGTCGGCATATGATTTTATGATCAATAAGATTTCCAATCTTGAGATTGAACCGGCACAGCTTGCACTGACTCCGTGTTCTGCATCTGCGGTAGTTACAGATGCAAAGACCGGTAAGGTACTTGCATGCGTTTCCTATCCGGGATATGACAACAACCGTCTCAGTAATAACATGGATACATCTTATTACACGAAACTTGCACTTGATCAGTCGAGTCCGTTCTTTAATAAGGCGACACAGCAGACAACAGCACCTGGTTCTACTCTGAAGCTTCTGTCCGCAGTCACTGGTATGATGGAAGGCATTATTGACGATGGCACTTATTATGACTGTACAGGTGAATTCGATTTGGTAACACCATCTATCTGGTGCTGGAATAAGCAGGGACATGGATCACTTGAAATCAGAGGGGCAATCGAACAGTCCTGTAACTATTTTTTTAATATGGTCGGCTTTCTTGCAGGCAAGAATTCAGACGGAAATTTTTCTGAAAACTTAAGTCTTACGAAACTTCAGAAATATGCATCAGAGTTTTATCTGGACAAAAAGAGCGGGATCGAGATTTCTGAGGCATCACCACATGTTTCAGACAGTAAAGCGGTACCGTCTTATATTGGACAGGGTAACCATCTGTTTACAACAACACAGCTTGCCCGTTATGCAACAGCACTTGCCACTTCCGGAACAGTTTATGATCTGTCACTGCTTGATAAGGTAACTGATGCACAGGGCAAAACGATTGAAGAATATGCGCCGTCAGTTGCAAATGAGATGAGTGACGTTCCGAGTAATGTATGGGAAGATATTCATGACGGTATGCGTCGAGTGGTAGAAACTCATGAGCAGTTTAACGGGCTGGGAGTGACATTATCCGGTAAGACAGGTACGGCAGAGCTTGATATTTATCATCCGAACCATGGTCTCTTTATCGGATATACTACATCATCCGAGTCAAATGAACCGGAATATTCTATTGCAGTCAGAATTGCGAACGGCTATTCTTCCGGTAATGCATGTCTGACAGCAAATGATATATTAGAATATATTTACAATCTGGCAGATGAAGATACCATTCTGACAGGCTATGCCTCCAGTGATACCAGTAATACATCAAATGACTGATGTGTCTTCCGAAAGAGATCTTTCCGGAAATGGCAGAAAAAGCTACGCAGGAGAATACCAGAAGTCTGGAACATATTTTCAGGAGGGAACAAAAATGGGAGAAGTCATAGTAGTAACATCCGGCAAGGGCGGCGTTGGTAAAACAACAACAGTTGCGAATCTTGGAACAGGCCTTGCCATGCTGAACAAAAAAACAGTCGTAGTAGATACCGATATCGGACTTCGTAATCTGGACGTTATTCTCGGTCTGGAAAACAGGATTGTATATAATCTGGTGGATGTCATCAACGGAAGCTGCAGACTGAAACAGGCATTGATCAAAGACCGACGCTATCCGGATCTGTTTTTGCTTCCGTCAGCTCAGACGAAGGATAAGTCTGCTGTTTCACCGGAGCAGATGATCAAACTGACAGATGAACTCAGGGAAGATTTTGATTATGTTCTTTTGGACTGCCCTGCAGGGATAGAGCAGGGATTTCGGAATGCGATAGCGGGAGCTGATAAGGCAATCGTAGTGACCACTCCGGAAGTGTCAGCAATTCGTGATGCAGACCGAATTATCGGACTTCTGGAGGCATCGGACCTTCGAGACATCCATCTGATCATAAACCGCTTAAGACCAGATATGATTGCCAGGGGTGATATGATGTCTGTGGATGATGTAACAGAAATTCTTGCTGTGGATCTGATCGGAACTATTCTTGATGATGAGCAGATTGTTGTGGCTGCCAATCAGGGAGAGCCGCTGTCCGGACAGAATTCTCAGGCAGAAGAAGAATATAAGAATATCTGCCGGAGAATTCTCGGGGAGGAAGTACCGTTTGCGGAGCTGAAACAGAAAAAAGGTATGTTCAGGAGATTAAGCGATATCTTTCATAAATAGACAGTTGATTCTGTTTCCGTTAAGCTTCGTTAAAGGAGGGTGTTCCCTGTGAAATCTGTCAACAAGATAAAAGGCCGCTCGGCAGAATACGCAAGAAAGAGGATGACACTTCTTCTTGTGTCGGAACGGCTTGACTGCTCTCCGCAAATGATAAATATGCTGAAAAACGATTTGATCCGTACCGTAAAAAAATATATTCCAGTGGATGAGAAGGGGGTTAATATCTGTATTACACAGGAACCTCCGATCATTCATGCAAAGATACCGGTACGGTCTGAAAATAAAGGAATACAGGAAAATGATAAAACAATATAAATTAAGATTTTACAATTTCAGACTGGTAATATTTTTGCTGGCAATCAGTACGTTTGGTATTATACTGGTCGGAAGCGCAAGAGAGGATCTGATGACCAAGCAGCTTGCCGGAGTTATTATCGGTTTTATTATTATGGTAATCCTTTCATTGATGGATTATTCATGGATTTCAAATTTTCAGTGGATTATGTACGTCGCTAATATCGTTTTGCTTCTGATTGTGCGTCTGTTTGGTGATTCGGCTAACGGTGCGGCAAGATGGATCGATTTTGGTTTTATTCGATTTCAGCCGACTGAGCTGTCAAAGATTATAATAATATTGTTTTTTGCACGATTTTTTATGGATCATGAGGAAGACCTGAATACGGTTCGGACACTGGCAAAATCTGTAATTCTTCTGGCAATCCCGCTGATTCTTATTTATGAACAGCCGGATATGAAAAATACACTGATGATGCTTGCTGTATTTTGTATTCTGATCTATATTGCAGGATTGAGCTATAAGGTCATTGGCGGAATGTTTCTGATCATAATCCCGCTTTCTATTATTTTTTTATCAATCGTTGTTCAGCCAGATCAGAATCTGATCAAAGATTATCAGAGAAAACGTATTATGGCTTTCCTTTATCCAGAGAACGAAGAATACGGCGACGATATTGAACAGCAGAATAACTCCAAGACAGCAATTGCTTCGGGTGAACTGATTGGCAAAAAACTTTCCGGAGATAAAGAAGTGGCCTCTGTAAATGAGGGTAACTTCGTATCAGAGAATCAGACAGACTTTATTTTTGCTGTGGCCGGTGAGGAATATGGTTTTATGGGATGCTGTGCAATCGTCCTTCTGCTGCTGGCAATTTCGGTAGAATGTATTCGGATGAGCCTCAGGGCAAAAGACCTGTCGGGGAAGATTATATGCTGCGGTATGGCAAGTATTGTATCACTCCAGAGTTTCCTGAATATCTGTGTGGCGACAGGAATTGTACCAAATACCGGTACACCGCTTCCTTTTGTCAGTTATGGACTTACGTCTCTTGTGAGTCTTTATATTGGTATGGGACTGGTATTGAATGTAGGACTTCAGAGCAGCGCCTACAATAAAGAAATCCGCAAGAACACGATCGATAAGAAAGAGGATTATTTATGACAGAAAGACAGCAAAAAAGAAATACAGCAGGACAGGGACAGCGACGCAAAACAGCAAGACCGGAGCAATTGACCAGAAAAGCTCCTGAAACGGCACGTCTGCAGGCGCGCAGAAATCCGAGAAGAACTCCGAGAATACGCAAAATGCGCCGGAAACGTATAAAAAGTACGGTTATACTGGTACTTTTTCTGTTAGTTGTTTTTGCTGGTGCATTTGGTGGCTTTTATGTCCTCAGAGGAGGCAGTATTTCCACTCCGGCGCAGGCATATGATATTACCAGAGAATTTCAGCATCAGAGTCTTGTAGGAACCAGTCAGAGAGCATCAGCATTTGCGGCGGATCTCTGTGTGGTAGACGGGGATCAGCCAATGGATTCTGTATCGCTGGAAGATGGACAGGAGGGCGTTTTGCTGGATTTGAAAGATAAATCCGTGTTATTTGCCAAAAGTGCATATGAGCGTGTATATCCGGCCAGCATCACAAAAATCATTACAGCACTCCTTGCGTTTAAGAACAGCAACATGGATGATGTAGTGACAATTTCACAGGAAAACATTACATTAGAGGAGGGTTCTCAGGTAGTAGGATTTCAGGAAGGTGATCAGGTGACAATGGATCAGCTGGTACATTGTCTTCTTGTTTATTCCGGAAATGATGCTGCATCTGCAATTGCGACACACGTAGGTGGCACGACAGAGAATTTTGTTTCCATGATGAATGAGTATGCTGCTCAGCTTGGATGTACAGGAACTCATTTTACGAATCCACATGGGTTGCAGGATGAAAACCATTATACAACACCATATGATATTTATCTGATGTTGAAAGAGGCATTGAATTATCCGGAATTTACAGAGATTACACAGATGCCGAGTTATACTGTTACATTTACACACAGTGACGGATCAGAGGACAGTGTGGCACTGACTGCAACGGACCATTATCTGACGGGCGAGGCAAATGTGCCGAAAGGTGTTACAGTTCTTGGAGGAAAGACCGGTACGACAAACAGTGCGGGTAACTGCCTGGCGTTACTCAGCCAGAATTCTTATGGCTCTCCATATATTTCGATTGTTATGGGAGCATCAAGTAAAGAGCTTCTTTACCAGCAGATGACATCACTCCTTGAAAAAATAAATCAGTAGATACAATAGACAAAAGCCTTTACTGTTCAACTGTTTACAGTAAAGGCTTAAAATTTCACAAAAAGTTACATTTATCTATTGAAATTTGAGATAAAATGCACTATAATACAAACATATTAATTATCGTTTTTGTTCAAAATTAATATTATATTGTGTCTAAGGAGGAAAACAGGATGGTTGAACTGATCGTAGGTAAGAAAGGTAAGGGCAAAACAAAAGTACTGTTAGACAAAGTGAACGGCGCAATTAAAGAAGCCAATGGCAGCATTGTTTACTTAGATAAAAGTGCAAAACATATGTATGAATTAAATAATAAAGTTCGTCTGATCGATGTATCTGGATATCCGATTAAGAATGCAGACGAGTTTGTAGGATTTGTTTGTGGTATTATTTCTCAGGATCATGATCTTGAGCAGATTTATCTTGACAGTTTCCTGACAACAGCGAAACTTGAGGGACAGGATGTTACAAATGCATTAGAGCAGTTAAGTGCAGTTGGCGAGAAGTTCAACGTAAAATTTGTTGTAAGTATGTCTCTTGACAAAGAAGAAGTTCCTGCTTCCTTACAGGACAAGATTATTACAGCATTATAAACCGTAAAAAAGAAATTCGGGATTAGTCTTTTTAAACCATATAAGGTACATATGATGGGGTAATCAGAGAGGATTCTGTTGGGGGACAGGATCCTCTTTTTGTGCAATTATATTGTGCAAATTGTATGGTTGATCAAGCGTTGACTTTTAAGAAGGCATACGTTATAATGTGTACGTCAAAAAAGAATTCTAAAGTAAAGGCAGGTGAACAGAATGGATAATTGTGATTCTCACGGGCGAAGTAGTTACACAGGACAGAAATTAAAAGCAGTCTGTGAGTACAGTTACTACATTCTGTTTTAATTTGGTTATTATTCTATTTTTCATTTCCAGATAATTTTCTGTTCTGTAAAAATCCCTGAACACAATTAAGTTCAAATCAGATATTTGACATGTTTTGCAGAAAGACATGCTTTTTTTGTGTTGCCATGTTTATTGATGGCAGCTTCTATGGCTATGCCTTTTTGTACGATTATTATGGGAAAAAAGGAGGAAATACAGAATGGAAAAAAGGGTACAGGATTATGGAAAAGAAATCCTGAATGTTGTGAGAAGCAATGTTTCTCCGGCAGTTCTGGCAAAGAGACTTCAGGATTTCCACGAAAATGATCTTGCAGATGTTCTGGAAGAACTGTCTGTAGTAGAACGCTGTAAGCTCTATCGTGTACTGGATATGGATATGCTGTCCGATATTTTTGAGTATACGGATGAAGATACCGTAGTAAAGTATCTGGAAGAAATGGAGGTAAAAAAAGCTGCAGCAATACTGTCAAAGATGGAAACAAATGTACTGGCAGATGTACTTCAGCAGTTTGAACGCTCCAAAAGAAAGATTTTAATTGAGCTTCTTGATGATAAAGTAAGACACGATATTGAACTGATCACGTCATTTGATGACGATGAGATCGGTAGTCGTATGACAACGAATTATATTGTGATACATGAAAACATCAGTGTCAAAGAGGCAATGAGTCAGCTGGTCACACAGGCGGCAGAGAATGATAATATCTCAACGATTTTTGTAATCAATGATGCTGAAGAATTTTATGGAGCAATTGATCTTAAGGACCTCATTATCGCGAGACAGAATCATCCGCTGGAGGAACTGATCGTTACTTCTTATCCATATGTTTATGGAACGGAACTGATTGATGACTGTATCGAAAATCTGAAAGATTATTCCGAAGATTCGATTCCGGTGCTGGATAATGATAACCGTCTTCTGGGCGTTATTACTTCGGCGAATATCGTAGATCTTGTTGATGATGAAATGGGAGAGGACTATGCGAAGTTGGCTGGTCTGACTGCGGAGGAAGATCTGCAGGAACCATTGAAAGAAAGTATGAAAAAAAGAATGCCATGGCTGATCATTCTTTTGGGATTGGGTATGGTAGTTTCTTCTGTTGTTGGGGTATTCGAAAAAGTTGTTACAAATCTGCCGATTATCATGTGCTTCCAGTCACTGATTCTTGATATGGCAGGAAATGTCGGCACACAGTCTCTGGCTGTCACAATCCGTGTCCTTATGGATGAATCACTTACCGGCGGACAGAAACTGGAACTTGTACTGAAAGAGATGAAAATTGGCCTCTGTAACGGTGGGGTACTTGGTATTTTATCCTTCGTACTGATTGGTCTATATATCTGGCTGTTTAAGGGAAAAACGCTGGTATTTGCATATGCGGTCTCCGGCTGTGTTGGTCTTTCCCTGCTTCTGGCAATGCTGATATCAAGTGCGGTGGGAACCTGTATTCCTCTGTTTTTCAAAAAGATCCATATCGATCCGGCAGTTGCATCCGGACCGTTGATCACCACAGTAAATGACCTGGTTGCGGTTATTTCCTACTATGGACTGAGCTGGATTTTTTTGATCGAGGTACTTCATCTTTAATCTTCACGAAGTCTGACTGCTGTGGCTGCCTGACGCCGTCTGGCATCGTCTAAGGCTGCGTAATGTTTCTTGGTAGTATTGACATCCTTATGCCCCAGAACGTCCGCTACAAGGTAAATATCGCCGGTTTCCTGATACAGGGCTGTGCCATATGTACTGCGGAGTTTATGGGGCGTTATTTTTTTGGTAGTTGTGATCTGGCGGGAGTACTTTTTGACCATGTTTTCGACTGCCTGCACGCCCATACGTTTGCGCTGAGCAGAGTAGAAGAGAGCATGTTCATGTCCGGCGAGAGGAGTGATACCTTCGCGTATCTCCAGATAGTGTTTCAGAGCTTTTTCAACTTCTTCACCAAAATAAACAACCATTTCGTTGCCACCTTTTCGGGTGACTTTAATTCCATTATTTTTAAAATCTACATCTTCAATATCAAGACCGACACATTCAGATACACGGATTCCGGTGCCGAGAAGAAGCGTGACGATTGCCAGGTCACGTTCCTTTGTTTTTTCGTAATATACACGTTTCTGACCGGTCAGGCTGTCTCCACAGTGCTCGATATAGTCCAAAAGCAACGCAACTTCATCTGTATCCAGGCGGATAATGCTTTTGTCATGGATTTTCGGGACATCAATCAGGACAGTCGGGTTTGTGTGGATCATTTCACGTTTATAATAATAAGCATAAAAACTGCGCAGAGCAGAAATTTTGCGCTTTAATCCACGTTCACCGTTGGTTTCGGTTTTGTCACCATTCTGGTATACCTTGAGATATTCCATGTATTCTTCAAGATCGACGGCTTTGATCTGATCAAGGACAGCCACAGAAAAATCAGTCATTGCATAATTTTTGAATGCCGGATTTTCATCAAGAAGAAACTGAAAAAAAATTCGTATGTCGTATGCATAAGAAATTCGTGTCTTTGTGGTTGTCGTAGAATCAATGGCACGAAAATAATCTTTGCAAAACGCAGGCAGCGTCGAAAGAACCTGCCGAAGCTTTAAGATATTTTCGGTATCGGTATGTTCACGGTAAGTGGTTCTTGAGGTATTTACGGGCATAATAAAAACTCCTTATACATCTATTTGAAAAACTCGGGTTTGTCGTATAGATCTATTGTATTCATAAAATATCCTATTCATCGTTGTTATAAAATCTTTTCATCTAAAATGATCGTAAACGGTCCGTCGTTAAGAAGGGACACTTTCATGTCTGCACCAAATTCGCCATGCTCAACAACCGGAACAGATTTCTTTGCTTCATCGATCATATATTCATACAAAGCTTCCGCCATATGTGGTTCTCCGGCTTCGATAAAGCTTGGCCGATTTCCTTTCTTACAGTTTGCATATAGGGTAAACTGCGACACAATTAGCAATTCACCATCTACATCTTTCAATGATAAATTGGTCTTACCATTTTCATCTTCAAAGATACGAAGACCGAGAAGTTTGCGAAGATATTTATCTGCAATTTCCTTTGTATCGTCCTGACCGGCTCCGACAAAAACAAGAAGTCCCTTCCCTATTTTTCCGATTGTATTTCCATCTACCTGTACCTCCGCATGAAGTACACGCTGAATGACCAGACGCATAAATATTCCTCCGATTATTTTTATTTAAACTTAAATATTTCAGACAATACATCTATTATAGCATGTTTGGACAAAGAAAAAAAGCTCCGACTCAGTAATCCTGCCAGATGCAGTTTGATGAATCGGAGCTGTAAATTCAAGAATATGTAGCTTTAACGAGATGCTTTTGTTGAATCAAAAATTTTAATAGATTCGATAATCGCTTTGACGGTATTGTCGATTCCGTACTTGCTGCTGTCAATGCAGAGATTGTAGCTCTTGGCAGATCCCCATTTTTTATTCGTGTAATAATTATAATAACTTGCTCTGCTCTTGTCGGTTTTGGTGATGATATCGCGTGCTTCCTTAGGTGTTTTATTGTATTTGGCGGCAATCCGGTTGATTCGCCAGTCAAAATCTGCGTGTACGAAAACACTGAAACAGTCTTTCCAGTCAGCAAGAGCATAATCAGCACAACGGCCAACCATTACACACGGACCTTCTCCTGCAAGCTTCTTGATAGCATCAAACTGTGCAAGGAAAATCTTGTGATTCATAGGCATATCTGAAAAACCTGCGGAGGAATAACCAAATGAATAGGTGTCCATCACGAGTGAATAAAGAAAACTGTTTGTTGGTTTCTCATCGTGATGCTCAAAAAGTTCTTTACAGATACCGCTGTCATTTGCTGCATGCTCCAACAGTTCTTTATCATAATATTTAATGCCGAAATAATTGGCAATCTCCTGTCCGATCTGTCTGCCACCACTTCCATATTCACGACCGATTGTAATAATTGAACTAGTATTGTTCATAATAGACACTCCCTTCTGCAAGAATCATATTGACATTATACAATATATACAAAGAAAATCCAACTATTTTCTCAATTTTTCTAAAAGTTTTGAAAAATATTCAGGCAAAGGAGCTTCGAACTCCAGATATTCTCCCGTTATCGGATGAACAAAACCAAGAATCATTGCATGTAATGCCTGGCCCTGAAGGTGATAAGGATTTTTGGAAGAACCATATACAGTATCTCCGAGAAGCGGATGTCCGAGGCTTGCCATATGAACACGGATCTGGTGTGTACGACCTGTTTCCAGACGGCATTCAATATAAGTTGCCTGTCCAAAACGCTCAAGTACTTTATAATGTGTGATTGCCTCTTTGCCGTTTTTATGGTTGATTGCCATTTTTTTGCGGTCTGTAGGATGACGGCCGACAGGTGCATTGACAGTTCCTTCATCTTCTTTGAGGTTTCCCTGCACAACCGCGCGATAACGGCGTTTGATGCTGTGTTCTTTGAGCTGTTCGGCAAGGTCACGGTGTACGACATCATCTTTGCAGATCAGAAGCGCACCGGTGGTATCTTTGTCAATTCGGTGTACAATACCTGGGCGAAGCACTCCGTTAATACCGGATAAATGTTCTCCACAGTGTGCCATAACGGCATTGACAAGTGTGCCGGAAGTATGTCCGGCACTGGGATGTACGACCATGTCTTTTGGTTTGTTTACGACAAGTACATAGTCATCTTCATACAGAATATCCAGAGGAATATTTTCCGGGAGGATATCCAGAACTTCCGGATCAGGGATATGAAACTCGATATAATCTCCGGACTGAGTCTTATAATTGGCTTTGATGACGCGGCCATTTACGAGCACCTGTTCTTCTTTGAGAAGTTTCTGAATATAAGAACGGGAATGCTCCGGGCACTGATCCGCAAGATAACGGTCGATCCGTATATTGTTTGCGGATGCATCTACGTTAAATTCTAATGTTTCCATGTGTTATCCTTTATGATTAATAAAATAAAAATCTTCATCTTTGTAGCGGAAAATAACAAACACCGCCAGCAGAATGCCGCCACAGACAACGTAGATATCGGCAATATTGAATACCGGAAAATCAATCAGAGAAAAATAAATAAAGTCTGTGACATAACCGTAAAATGCGCGGTCGATAAAATTGCCGAGTGCGCCGCTGAAAAGAATTCCGCCAATGATGCTCAGAGGCGCGTAATAGCCGTTTTTAGGAATTCTGGCATATAAATAGAGAATTCCTGCGCAGAAGGCAACGCAAAGGATTAAAAACAGGATCTGGCGCCCCTGAAGCAATCCAAAAGCCATGCCGCGGTTTTCTACGTACTGAAATTCAAGAACGTCCGGAATTAGTATGATTCCGGATGTCTCCTTCAGATATTTTACTGCCAGATGTTTGGTAAGCTGATCAATGACAGTCAGGATGGTAATTCCTCCGAACCAGAGTAGCATATACCAGATCTGGCTGTTCTGTTGGGATTTTTTTTTCATTGAAGAATCTCCTGAATACCGGAAAGAAGTTCTTCATCTGTCACGGTGCGGTCAATAAAGCTTTTGCCGATGCCGTTCATCAGAATGAATTTGATGGTGCCCTGTTCCATCTTTTTGTCTTTTTTGGTAGCGGCAAGCACCTTTTGCGGATCCAGACCATTTACATGAGCTGGAAGACGATAAAGTTCACAGCCGGTTCTGATCTGCTGATACTCGTTTTCGGTAAGAAGGCCACGCTTCATAGAGATGAAAGCTGCGGCAACAAGACCGATTGCAACACACTGTCCGTGAAGAAGCTGAAAATCCATCAGCTTTTCGACAGCATGTCCGATAGTATGCCCAAGGTTTAAAAGAGCACGTTCACCCTGCTCTTTCGGATCACGTTCTACGACGCCGGCTTTGATCTCACAGCAACGCCGGATCATCTGGGCAAGAAGTTCCGGATCAAGATTCTGAATGGTCTTTTGATGCTCACACACAAAGTGATAAAAATCACCATCACAGATCAGCCCGGTTTTTAAGACTTCACCCATTCCGCATGCAAACTGCGTATCAGGAAGGCTTTTCAGTGTCTGAAGATTCATATAGACAAGACGTGGCTGATGAAATGCTCCGACCATATTTTTGTACTGGTTAAAATCTACACCGGTTTTGCCTCCGACACTGCTGTCCACCTGAGCGAGAAGTGTGGTTGGTACCTGAATAAAATCGATTCCGCGAAGGTAAGTTGCTGCACTGAATCCTGCGAGGTCACCAACGACACCGCCTCCAAGTGCAACAATCAGACTTTTACGATCCAGCTCAGATTCGATCAGTTTTTCGTACAGATTCTGTACGGTATGAAGATGCTTGCTTTTTTCGCCTGCCTCAAAAACAAAAAGGGAAATAGACGAGGCAACAGAAGAAAGGGCAGATTTCAGAGAATTCGCGTACAAGGGTGCAACGTTGGTATCAGAAACAATACACATTTTGCGACTGTCTAGCCCTTCTGTACGGATGGCATCTGCAAGGGAACCAAATCCCTCTTCGAAATATATCGGATAATAAAAATCACCGCTGCGCTTTACCTGTAATGGTTCTGTTTTCATAATATGGTCCTCCTCATCTATTTGTAGCGTGATAATTTTATGCTGTAGCGACCTTTTTTCGTCTGACCGAAAACCCCCTCATAGCGAAAGCGTCCCTTGCTGCGGACGGAAATAATATCACCGTCTTTGGGTTCATATCCATTAGAAGTAATCAGTTTGCCGTTTACGAAGACCTGACCACCTTCAATGAAGGAAACCATGCTGCTGCGGGAACTCTGAAAAGCAAGCCCGATCAGACTGTCCAGACGAACAGATGCACATGTACCGCTGATCGTTTCAAACTGCGGTGTCGGGAAGTGCTCCGGATTGTCAACTCTGGAAATTTTCATAGTGGTATGACGTACCCGGGTGAGATTTTCAATAATATAATCCGAAATTTTATTGTGGCAGAATATCCAGGCCGTGTGTTCCTGCACAAGGATGTCCCCGATCACGGAACGCTCAATACCGAGATTGAGGACAGCTCCCAGAAAGTCACGATGTGTCAGTGATTCAGAAAATTTGGCTGCCAGAGGTTCGATTTTTAGACATGTGATCGGGTATTCCCACGGAAACAAAAGAGCATCAGGATGAAATGCCACCATCTGACGCTCTGCTTGCTCATAACCGCCTGAGCATTCTGTGATTACGCCCGGCATCTGATTCTTTTGTTCATTTACAATATTTTGTTCGTTTAAATTAAGAAAATCCGAAAAGGTGACAATATCTCTCTGATAAGAGAGATTTGCCAGTTCCCGGATCCTCTTGATAAAGAATTCGTCTTTGTTCATTGATCTTAGTATCCTGCTCTTACGGACGGAATGGAATTACCACCGAGAATATTCTGAAGGTCTCCGGTAATATCTACGTTATATGGTCCAAGAATAAAGATATAACTGGATACTTTCTGAAGACTTCCACCCAGAGAATAACATGCTCCTGAAGTAAAGTCGATGATACGCTGTGCAAGTTCCATATCGATTCCCTCAAGATTCAGGATTACGGTAGAGTTATCAACAAGTGTATCTGCAATTTCACGTGTATCTTCCATAGAGGTTGGGCGAATAACACAGACTTCCATGTTAGCTGCCTGTGAGCCTTTGCGGCTGCTTCTCATAGGTGTGATTTTTGAAGAAGTACGTGCAGGCTTGTCCTGCTTGAATGTTGTCTTCGGAACAGAGATGGATTTGGATGCGGACTGTTTGGAAACAGGAGTCTCCGGTTCATCATCGAAATCATCATAGTCATCCTCTTCGGATTTTTTGGAGAATTTCTGGAAGAACTTCTTGACTGGCTTGTCTTCCCGGTCTTCATCGAGAAAATCATCGTCATCACCGTCAAGGAGATCATCATCTAAATAATCATCCTCATCGTAGTCATCATTCAGTTTTACAGCATCTAAAAGTTTATCTAAAACACTCATTTTAATCTCCAATCTTATTGTTCTGCGCGTCAGACTGCATAATTTCTTTCACCGAAAATTCCGGTTCCGACGCGAACCATTGTAGCGCCTTCCTGCACGGCTACCTGATAATCTCCGGTCATACCCATGCTCAAAACACTCATATTAACATTATTAATGTTTTTGGCAGCAATGTCAACACTTAATTTCTTTAATTGACGGAAAATGCCGCGGTTCTCTTCTGGATCTTCTACATATGGAGCAATCGTCATAAGCCCTTCTATATGTATATGCGGAAAGACTGCGACAGATTCCACGAGAGAAAGAACTTCTTCGGTTTTCAGACCGAATTTACTCTCCTCCTGCGCCACGTTTACCTCGATAAGAACCGGAACAGTAACATTATGCCTGGCTGCTTCATGCTCGATCGTTTCTGCAAGACGCAGAGAATCCACGGAATGGATAAGAGCCACTTTATCTACAATATATTTGACTTTGTTGCGCTGCAGATGTCCGATCATGTGCCAGCGGATATCAGACGGAAGCTGCGGTACCTTATCCATGATCTCCTGTACTTTGTTTTCTCCGAAATCCCTGGAACCGGCATCATATGCTTCCTGAAGCATAGACACAGGCTTGGTTTTGCTGACAGAGATCAATGTAACCTCTTTCGGGTCACGCCCTGCTTTTCTGCATGCAAGTTCAATGTTTTTTCTTACCTGTTCAAGATTTTCTGCTACCATAATAGATTAAGCCTCCTGATTCGTATATATCTAGTATAAAATCTCTTCTTCATTTACTTTGTCTGCATTTCGGACGATATGGTCATAACGGGAAAGACCGTATGAGGTGGATTTGGATGCAATGGCATATTCTTCGTTCTGATCAAGGATTTCAATCCGGCGGAATACCGCATATCCCTGATTAATGCAATAAACACCTTCGAGTACACCTACATCACTTACAACGTATTTACTCTGGTCCTTCTGGCTGACGATTACATCACCCTCGGCAAATGACTTCTTATCTACATAATAAATATATGATTTCTGGTCTTCAGGTTTGTCCGCATTATCAGCAGTGTCTTCCTCAATGCTGGCATAGATGGAAGCCTTGACAAAGGAAAGACTGTCGTTATTGTCTTTGCCCTGCACCATGAAACCGATATCCTGACTGTCTTCGTTTTTTGTTGAATATTTGGAAGGAATCAGATAAAATTCCTTGGTCACAATGGAGGAAAGTGGAATCTTAAGACCGGTCACAGTATTGGTAACCAGCTCTATTTCCAGAAAACGATCTGCTGCATAACGGATTAAACCTTTGTTAAAATCAATCTTACCGTATTTGGAACCGTCAATTTCGACAATGCTGAAATCGCCGGTCTGTGTCATATCGTCTTTCAGAAATTTTACACGCACAGTACTGCGGTCGGCAAGTTTTGCGGCCTGTTTGGCACTGAGCGGAATCATAAGACTCCAGTTTTCATTAGAGATCAGTGTATACAAGCTGTCACCGGCTGACACTGAATTCTGCGTCTTTAAGTCTGTTTCATGGTACGCATTCTGGTCGAAATCTTCAGTGCTCAGTGAGGATACAGACTTGTTCTCATATCCGTCCATAGAGTAAAGAACGATGCCGTCCTGCTCTGCTTTACTTAAGGTCTGATTACCATAAGAAACCACACTGGATGTGGAATCGGAAGAATCTGATGAAGAAGTTCCTCCGGTAACACCGGCATACTGAAGAATGCTGCCTTCCAGATTGTACTTAAAACTGTAGGTAGTGTTAAATTTGCTGGCATTGAAGCCTTTTGAAAAGCTCTGGAGCTGGCTTCGGATGCTGGAAAGTTCTTCATTACTTAATTCTGTCGTGCCTTCTGTTTTTTTGGAACTGCTGATGCCGTATACTACACCGTTTGCATTGATCTTGGAACCTTCACGGGCATAATAATTAACATAACCGCCGGTCTCCGCTTTGTGAACGGTCTCCTCACGTATAGCAAGACCGGTATACGTTTCGTTTCGGGAAAGTGGTCCTGCAATTACCAGATAGGATTCGATGTTTGAGGAAGTCAGATAAAGAATCATACTGAACAGCATATAAATAAACAATACGCCAAACAGCATGGTTCCGATATTCATGCCGAATAAGTTTTTAAGTTTTTTGAGGATGCCGGAACCGGATCCGTTTTGTTTATTATTAACAGGCAAAAAAATGCCTCCTTTATTTTCTAATTCTCATTAAAAATCATATAAAAAGACAATACAAGTATTGTAACATTTTGTGGGGTATCTGACAAGAAAAAGGCAAAATAATTAAGGCAGAAAACAAATATATATGGAAAACGAACATATTTTCCGAATATCTGTTTGCTATTTCTGAAAGGGTATGTTATACTTTTTTTAAAAAATAATGTTCATATTTCTTGGAGGTGAACCTATGTCATACGGTCGAATCAGTAAAAAACAGCAGGAAATTCTTGATTATATAAAAAACGAAATTCTGAACCGTGGATTTCCACCGGCAGTACGTGAGATCTGTGAGGCGGTTAATCTGAAATCCACTTCTTCAGTTCATTCACATCTGGAAGCACTGGAAAAGAATGGATATATCCGCAGAGATGCCACAAAGCCCAGAGCAATCGAGATCATCGATGATAATTTTAATTTAGTACGCAGAGAGGTTGTCAATGTGCCGCTTGTAGGTACGGTTGCGGCCGGCCAGCCGATTCTGGCAGTAGAGAATATCGAAGGTTATTTCCCGGTGCCGGCAGAATACATGCCGAATGCACAGAGCTTCATGCTGAAAGTTAAGGGAGAAAGTATGGTAAATGCAGGAATCTTTGATGGTGATCAGGTGCTGGTAAAGCAGCAGGCTTCGGCATCTAACGGAGATATTGTCGTAGCGCTGGTAGAAGATTCTGCTACAGTGAAGACTTTTTATAAAGAGGATGGCTATTATCGTCTTCAGCCGGAAAATGATTCTATGGATCCGATTCTGGTACATGGTGATATTCAGATACTTGGAAAGGTATTTGGTGTGTTCCGCCTTTATCAGTAATCAGCAGATCATACTGCTGAAATTTGCATATGAAAAATCAAAAGACATGTCCGTAAGTCTTTGTATGACTCTGCGGGCATGTCTTTTTTGTTGATTTGATTTACATAATTTTATTATTGTAAACTTATTTTAAAAAATCAGCACTATCCAGTTCTTTTCCATCTCTCCAGATTCGTTCCAGATCATAGAAAAGGCGGTTTTCTTCATCGAAAACATGGATGATCACATCGCCGTAATCCATCAGGATCCAGTTGGAACCACGGGTTCCTTCTACCTGTTTGGGCTCATAACCGGCTCTTCCGAGCTGTTCTTCTACATTATCGACGATTGCCTGTACCTGATTCAGGTTGTTTCCGCTTGCGATAATGAAATAATCAGCAATTACAGATACTTCGTGAATGTCGATTACTTTGATATCAATTGCTTTTTTGTCATCGATCGCCTTGCAGGCGATACGTACCATTTCCTGTTCTTTATTCATAGTTATCTCATCCTTTCCGGTCAGACAGAAAATCAGATGTTATCTGCTCTCCTGCCGTTCCTTATGTAAGGTGTCATAATAGGCGAATGCATCTTTTGTTGCAGAATCGACATCATCCGGATTTTTGTCAAGATAAGTCAGGGTATCCCGGAGAATTGCATACATACATTCATTCAGATCCTCGAAAGCAAGCTTACGGACTTCAGTCAGGTTCGGTGCTTTATTTCTCGCCGGTTCAATATAATCTGCAATATAAACAATCTTTTCGAGGGTACTCATCTCTGGCTTACCGGTAGTATGGAATGTGATGGAAGAAAGAATTTCTTCATCAGTGATTCCGTATTTTGCACGTGCAATATAAGCTCCGAGTTTGGCATGAAGAAGAAAAGGATGTTCCTTTTCAAATGGAGTAACCGGGATATTGTGTTCTGCACACATTTTTAGTTTCTTTTTATTTGGAATGCATTTTGCGCTGTCATGGAGCAGCCCTGCAGCCTGGGCATCTTTGAGGTCATATCCGTGGACCATTGCCAGCGAGGCACAGGTAAACATAACACCGAGCGTATGCTCAAAACGATCTTCATCGAGATATTTGGAAAGTTTTTTCTGCATTTTTATAAAATCGTAATCAGCCATTCGTTTCGGATGCTCCTTCCGTAATATGATAAATATGGTGTTCATTGATATAGTCGGCAACTGCGTCTGGTACATAATAACGAAGGCTTTTGCCCTCCTGATGCCATTGGCGCAGCAGCTGACTGGAAATATCAATATTCATGGTGTCCAGCCGTACAAAATGACCATGATAAAGCTGTGTCAGACGTTCCATTTCTTCAGACAGCTCTTTTACGGGTGTATGGTCTCTCGTGGCAACTACGATCGTACATGCAGCACAGATTCTCTCGGGCTTCATCCAGGTGGTGAAACTGTATAGGGAATCTGCACCGATGATAAAGTAGTAATCGGTATCAGGGTTCTGCTTTCTGAGATTCTCAAGTGTGTGATACGTGTAAGATAAACCATGGTCATGCATCTCAATCAGAGAAAGCTCAAAATGGGGATTTCCGGTAATCGCCCGCTCTACCATGGCAACTCTCTGCTCATCGGTTGCACGGCCGGCGCGGTTACGTTTATGAGGCGGATTGCCAGCGGGCATAAACCATATTTTATCCAGCCCAAGCTGTTCATATGTTTTTTCTCCCAGAATCAGATGGCCTATATGGATCGGATCAAAAGTTCCGCCCATGATCCCGATTTTTTTTCGTCTGGTATCCATGCTGGTTTTACTTCCTTCCTGAATATATTTTGGACAATATATGCCGGTTTATGGAAGAATGATTTTCTTTTTGTCTTTTTTACCTTCGCGGTAAAGAACGATTTTTCTTCCGATTACCTGAACAACTTCAGAATGTGTTCTTTCTGCAAGGACTTCTGCCATCTGGCGAGGATCGTCCAGACAGTTCTGGAGAACGCTGATCTTGATCAGTTCACGGGCTGCAAGAGCTTCGTCAACGGAAGCGGTATTTTCCGGTGTCACACTGCCCTTTCCGAGCTGCATGATCGGATCCATCTTCATCGCAAGGCTTTTCAGATATGCTCTCTGTTTACTTGTCATATTTTTACGACCTTTCTGTTATTTGTAATAATCAAAGTCAAAACCGTACATGCGGACAGTATTGCCTTCTTCGATTCCTGCTTTTTCGAGTTCTTCAAGAATACCGCCTTCTTTGAGGAAACGCTGAAAGAAAGCAAAACCTTTTTCGGAGTCCAGATTGGTATAGCCAAGCATTTTTTCAATCTTCGGACCTTCCACAACAAAAATTTCAGGATCTTCAGGAAGCCTTTCGACTGTAAATGGAAGGTTCTCTGTAAACAATTCGTCTTCAGGGAAGAATTCCTGTTCGAATACGATACGCTCGGCAGGAACACTCTGAAGAAGCTCTTTGATCGCAAAGAGAAGTTCTTTGATGCCCTGTCCGGTTACTGCAGAGATCGGGTAGACTTTGATTCCTTTTGGTTCAAATTCTGCTCTTAATTTCTCTATTGGGTTTTCATCATCGCCGTCAAAAATACAGTCCACTTTATTAGCGGCAATAAGCTGAGGTCTGGCTGCGATTTCCGGATTGTATGCTTCGAGTTCGTGATTGATCTTGTAAATATCATCAATCGGATCACGGCCTTCGGTAGATGCTGCATCTACAATGTGTACCAGCACTCTGGTACGTTCGATATGACGAAGAAATTCATGTCCCAGACCGACTCCCTCAGAAGCTCCTTCAATCAGTCCCGGGATATCTGCGATAACAAAACCGCCGTTTGCGGTGTCAACAACACCAAGATTCGGGCTTAATGTTGTAAAGTGATAATTGGCAATTTTGGGCTGGGCGTTGGTAACACGGGACAGGAATGTGGATTTTCCGACATTTGGAAAACCTACAAGACCTACGTCTGCAATTACCTTTAACTCAAGAAGCACTTCAAGCTCCTGCGCAGGCTGTCCTGGCTGTGCATATTTCGGAACCTGCATGGTAGGAGTTGCATAATGCTGGTTTCCTTTACCACCACGTCCGCCTTTTAAGACAATCTGGCGACGGTTTTCACCGGACATATCGGCAATAACCTTGCGGGACTGTGCTTCCATAATGACAGTTCCTTCAGGTACTTTCAGGATGATATCATCTCCGTCTGCACCGTGGCAGCGTTTCTTGCCGCCTTCCTGTCCATCCTGTGCTTTGAATTTGTGTTTATGACGGTATTCGCCGAGTGTGTTCTGGCCTTCATCTACTTCGAAGATCACATCGCCGCCGCGTCCGCCGTCGCCGCCGTCAGGACCGCCATTGGGTACATAAAGCTCCCGGCGAAAGCTTACATGTCCGTCTCCGCCTTTTCCTGAACGGATGATAATTTTTGCTCTGTCTGCAAACATATGTCGCTCCTTATTATTTTTGGATTCAAAGAAAGGCTCCAAACCTGAACGATTTGAAGCCTCACGCTGAACTTGATTATTCTGCCTCTACCGGAACGATAGAAACCTGTTTCTTATCGCGTCCTTTTCTGGTGAATCTTACTACACCATCTGTCAGTGCAAATAATGTATAATCTTTACCACAGCCTACGTTCTCACCTGCATGAATCTTGGTTCCACGCTGTCTGTAAAGGATGTTTCCAGCTTTAACAAACTGTCCGTCTGCTCTTTTGGCACCTAATCTCTTGGATTCGGAGTCACGGCCGTTCTTTGTAGAACCAACACCTTTTTTATGTGCGAATAACTGAAGGTTCATTTTCATCATGTCGTTACACCTCCCTGACTTTTACTTTTAAATAACGTTTTGAATAACTATGTTCAATTTCTGTCAGACCAAGAAGTAATGAATTCATCAAAAGTGTTCCACCCTCCGAAATCGGAGCTGTAAAAGTAAAAGAAACAAAACCGTCCTTTTCTTTTGCTTTAATGGAATCCTTAGTCAGCTGTTCCAGAGAATTGACGGTATTGATTACCAGAGCGGAAACAGCGGCACATATAATGTCCTGCCCTTCTTCTGCATAATCGGCATGTCCTTCAGAAACAAAACTGATATAGGAATTATTTTTCTTGCTGACTGTCACTGTAATCATGCAAACACCAGATTAAGCGTTGATCTTTTCGATTTTAACTTTTGTAAACTGCTGTCTGTGACCGTTTTTCTTGTGATATCCAGTTTTTCTTTTGTATTTGTAAACGATAACTTTTTTAGCTTTTCCGTTTTCAACTACAGAAGCGGTAACACTGGCATTAGCTACATCAGCTCCAACTTTTAAACCTTCGTTGCTAACTGCAAGAACGTTATCAAAAGTAACGGTTTCACCAGCTTCAACACCGAGCTTTTCAACTCTGATTACGTCGCCCTCGGCAACTTTGTACTGTTTACCACCTGTTGCAATAATTGCGTACATCTGTGGCACCTCCTATAATCTTTACTCGCCAGATATGGTGGATGAGGATTTATGATAAAATCTCATGCGCTTAAACCTCTCTGTGCGGCATCTGCTATATAATAGCATGGGATTTGGAATGCGTCAAGAGAGATTTTTCTTTTTTTGTAAAAAAGAATGAAAAAATGGAAAAGAGATTGCGAGGGGGAGGATCTCGGAGTTGCGAACGGCCGAATCTCCCCCTCGCGCTCCCCCTTTTTGGCCACCGCTGAAAAGCGAATGGCGGGTATGGGGAAGAAGATTAAATATGGAGAAAGTGTTAGTTGTTCAAAAGATTGGACGCTAAAATGAAGCTAAATGGTTGAAAGGCTGTGGATGTCTTCGATTACGGGGCGGCGGACTTTCTGGCGGGTCATCTCGAGGATATGAAGTGGGGTTATATCAACTGCTGTGCATTTGACGGGGTCCTTACGCAGATGTTTTTGTAAAACATGGAAAAGTTCGTCCTGGTGGTCGGTATTCTGCATGTTGATAAAATCAATCAGGATGATGCCGGAAAGGTTCCGAAGGCGAAGTTGTCTGGCAATTTCTGCTGCTGCCTCGAGGTTGATTTTGCGGTAGGTCTCTTCTGCTTTTTTCTTACCGGTGTATTTGCCACTGTTGACATCAATGGATACAAATGCTTCTGTCTGTTGGATCACGAGAAAACCTCCACTCTTCAGCCATATTTTTTCATGGCAGATTTCATCGATGGCGCTTTCCAGACTATGCAGCTTATATAATGGAAGGAGTTTGTCCTGATACAAATTAAGTATTGCCAGTTTTTCAGGCTGAAATTCATTCAGATAATCAGAAATTTTTGTGTGCATTTCCGAAATATCTGTAACAATCTCATCCAGATCTCTGCCGTAAATGTCGCGCACAGCAGAAAGATAAAAAGGCTCGGACTCATACAGAAGGCTGAAACAGGTGCGGTTTCTTCCATATACGGCAACCTTTTCGTACTGTTTCTTAAGCATATCCAGTTCATGAAAAAATTCTTCTTTGGAAGCATCGGCGGCATTTGTGCGGGCGATAAGTCCATATCCACGGTCAGGAATATTTCTTTCATCATCTAGCCATTTACTCAATTTGCTGCTTTCCTCTTTGGAAAGTTTGTTGGAAATTCCGATTTTGCGATTGCCTGTGGTAAGAACCAGAAATTTGCCGGAAAAATTCAGATTGGCGGTAAGCGCCGGGAGTTTGCCCTTCATGGCATCCCGGTTTATTTGTACCAGAATCTGGTCACCGGGACGAAGCGGCTGTCCTTCCCTGTGACCGTCTGCGAATATGGCATGTTCACATTGGTTCAGTGGCAGATAACCATTGACAGAATCATTCAGGCGGACAAATGCTGCCTGAATGTTGGTTGCAATTTTTTCTACCTGTCCTACGTAAATATTATTTAAGATATTTTTCTTTCCGGAAGGTTCCAGACGAAGTTCAATGACTTTCTGATCTTTTACAACTGCGCAGACAGTACACAGAACTTCGCGAAGATACATTTCTGTAATTACAAGCTTATTCAACTTTCTCACCTAATGCTTCCATAGAAACAAGTTTCAGATGTTCTTCATCGCCTTTGTTGGCATAGATTTCGCGGCGTTCGATCATATATGCGAACGGAAGCGGCTCCTCGCCCATCCATCGAAGGAATGTATCCATGACAAGTTCCGGTTTGGTGTAGTTGGAACTTGCGGAAGCGAGCTGCATGAAAATACCTTCGCCATCGAGACGCATCTCATAAATATATGGACGGATATCTATGGTCTTTTCACTGCGCTTTGTTTTCTTGGTCACGATGATCTCTTTCTGGGCAAGAAATCCGTCCAGTTTCTCTCTCCAGGATGCAGCAGGTTCTTTTCCATCACGAAACTGTACAAAATAGTCTGCTGCTGCTACCAGGGCCATGGCGGTGCTTGCTTTGCCGTCTTCTACCTGACGGGCAGAACATACGGAAACACCGTCTGCCATGACAGCATTCAGTCGTTCCTCGATTTCCTTTGTCGGAACAGTGTCTGTCAGTTCCATATCAAAATATTCTCCGAGACTGGTAGTTCCTACACCGAGTGGTGCTGCAAAGGACATGATCATATGTGGGCTGTATCCACCTGAAAACGCGACTGGAAGCTCTGCTCTGCGAATTGCTTTCTGGAAATAACGCATGGTGTCCAGATGACCGACGAATTTCATATGTCCGGTTTTGGCAAATTTAATTCTTACTTTCACAGCACACACCTCCTTTGTATTTGAGAACACCACAGCCGGAACATTTCTGGCGACAGTTTGGCGTTACAGTTTCTGCTTTGGCCTGCTCCCATTCACGAATCAGGAATTTTTTGGTCACACCTGCATCAATGAAGTCCCATGGAAGGATTTCATCTGTGCTGCGTTCACGCAGTGTATAAAATTCGATGTCAACACCTGTCTCTTTGAAAGCTTCTTTCCAGATATCGTAGTGGAAACTTTCGGACCAGGCATCGTAAAGAGCACCCTTTTCGTATGCTTTAAGAATAACTTTGGAGCAGCGTCTGTCACCTCTTGCGAGAAAACCTTCGAGTACAGTAACGTCCGGCTCGTGCCAGTTGTAGCGTATGCTTCTCTGATTTAACTGAGAGCGGATTTCATTTTTGACAATTTTTGCCTTTTCGATGAAATCTTCTTCACGGAACATAGGAGCCCACTGGAATGGAGTGAAAGGCTTCGGTACAAAGAATGAGGTACTGACATTGATCTGGACTTTCCCTTTGCGCTGTTCCTTTGGAACGGTTTCGTAGTAAGTTTCTGCAATCTTCTGAGCAAGATGTGCAATCCCCTTCATATCATCTTCTGTTTCTGTAGGAAGACCGAGCATAAAATAAAGTTTTACCTGATTCCATCCGCCTTTGAAGGCTTCTCCGGCACCGTGAAGGATATCTTCTTCCGTAAGTCCTTTGTTGATAACGTTACGAAGCCTCTGGGAACCTGCTTCCGGTGCAAAAGTAAGACTGCTTTTTTTGACATCCTGTACCTTACTCATGACATCCAGTGCAAATGCATCAATTCGGAGTGACGGCAGGGAAATATTGACTGCCTCATCACGGAATTCATCAATCAGAAAATTTACGATTTCTTTCAGATGACTGTAATCACTGGAACTTAGAGAACTTAAGGAAATTTCCTCGTGTCCTGTTTTCTGAAGCATGGTTCTTGCAGCTTTTTTCAGTTTTTCCACATCACGCTCTCTTGTTGGACGGTAGATCATACCTGCCTGGCAGAAACGGCATCCACGGATACATCCTCTCTGAATCTCCAGAGTGACACGGTCCTGTGTTGCCTTGATATGAGGAACGACCGGAGCCTCCAGATTGTTGTAATCCTTATCCATGTCAATGATCAGCTGTTTTTCTACTTTTTCCGGTACACCTTCGCATGTCGGATGAAAAGATTCGATCGTACCGTCTTCTTTATAGGTGACTTCATAAAGTGATGGCACGTAGATTCCAGGAATCTGTGCAGCTTTCAGAAGAAAATCCGATCTGCTGCCACCGGCTTTTTTGTTTGCTTTATATGCATCAAAAAGCGCATCATAAACGGTTTCGCCTTCTCCAATATAAAAGAGGTCAAAGAATTCTGCCAGAGGTTCCGGATTGTATGCACAGGCACCACCACCGATTATGACGGGATCATTTTCTTCGCGGTCAGCTGACAAAAGTGCGATTCCGCTGAGATCCAGAAGCTGAAGGACATTTGTATAACACATCTCATATCCGAGAGTAATGCCGAGAAAATCAAAATCTTTTACCGGGTCCTGAGATTCCAGAGTGAACAGAGGAATATGTTCTTCTCTCATGATTTTGTCAAGATCTGTCCACGGAGAAAAAAGACGCTCGCACCATACGTCGTCTCTTTTGTTAAACATATCATATAAAATCATCATGCCGAGGTTTGACATACCGATTTCATAGACATCCGGGAATGCCATCGCAAACCGGATATCCACGTCCTCTTTGTTTTTCATAACTGCATTGACTTCACCGCCGATGTAACGGGCGGCCTTGTCGATCTGCAGGAGTATTTCATCGCGTAATGCTAGTTTTCTCATATTTTTCCTTTCAAAGGTTCATATATAACAGGTTACATGAAGAGATATCTGCCACTGTTCACAAGTAGTATCCCGCGACATAATGATATTTCTTCACAGTATTCCTATTATATATGGTTTGCATGGGGAATTCAAGCAATAATTAGTGTGACAGATAAAGGAAAATCAACGTTCAAGTATGCCGGCATCTCTTAGATTTGCAAGCAGTGCATTAAAGTCCTCTACAATGTCGTCCAGATTGTTGGCATCCCCCACGGCAGTTGCCGGTGTCACTATTCCAGCAGGTCCGGTAGCCCCCGTAGCTCCAGTAGCCCCCGTAGCGCCGGTTGAACCAGTAGCTCCCTGCTCTCCGGCAGGTCCAGTAGCCCCGGTTGCTCCAGTTGAACCAGTAGCTCCCTGCTCTCCGGCAGGTCCGGTAGCACCGGTAGGTCCAGTAGCACCGGTATATCCCTGAATTCCAGGTTCGCCCTGCGGTCCCTGTGGGCCTATAGGACCAGGTACTCCCGGGCATCCTCTTGGTCCTGTCGGCCCCGGACAGCCTCTGTTACATTCGCAGTGATTGTTATTTCCAAAACACGATGTACAGGATACATCATCATGTCTGTCCTGCTGCATCTCCAGCTCATTCTGTTTGCGGCGTCTCAACAACATACTATATTCACCTCATACTGCAAATAACTTTCCATACAGTATATGAGCAACAGAATCTAACTGTGCACACAGGATAATGCTATTGTTACTGCTTACAGCAGGAATGCTATAATTTTTTTATCATTCCAATCCATACTTTTCTCTGAAATAATTCGTATTATATTTTACTCCCGGATCATCCGGTTTTTCTTTGCTTGCTTTTTTGTGAAAAAAGAAAGCCTGCTCATGACATCCCATTCTGTCATAGCAGACACAAAGCTGCATATATGGTACAAAGCCATGACATTCTGCCATAAAAAAACCACCCTTCTTTTTTTCAGAAGGAGCGGTAAGTGCCTGACCGTACCAGTAAGCGGCCTGTCTGTACCACTTTCTTTCCAGAAAGATTTTTCCAATCTCGCAGCAGATTTCAGCTCTGGGAATATCCAGCGTCAGACTGTACAGAAAAGCTTCGAGTGCAGCATCGTTTTTTTTTAGTTTGTTATAACACTGTCCGAGAATCATACAGGCATCTATGCGATTCTCAATCCATGTACCCGGCTCTTCCAGAAAAGCTTCGAGTACATCTGCGGTTTCCTGATACTTTTGATGATAAAACAATTCTCGTCCATAATACAATTGGTGTCGTGGTTCCAGCTTTTCCTCCTCAGCCAGCATTTTTTGATAAATTCGAAGATTCCTATCCGGATCTCTCTGAGTGCATTTTCGATGTTGGATTTTTATATCTGAATAAAAAATGTTCCCCGTTGGCGTTATCGCCTCATGAACTTTTCCGCTCCACCGGAAATTTTCTGAAGTTTTAAGAATTCTTTCCCTGTAGTAAGAGAATGTCACCTTTCCAGTGCTGTCAAAACAAGCAGCATATTCCATCATCACTACATCGACTTTTTTATCAAGGGATGCTTTCAGCAGTTTAAGTTTCTCCAGATTCTTTTCATCCATAACATCGTCCGCATCCAGCCACATCCAGTAATCCGTGCGTACTTTTTCTACAAGAAAATTCCTTGCAGCAGAAAAATCATCACACCAGGGAAAATCAAATACCTGAGAGGTATATTGTCCGGCAATCTCTTTCGTTCTGTCCGAAGAACCGGTATCTGCAATCAGAATTTCATCCACAATCTCCGAAACAGGGTTTAATATCCTTTCCAGCACAGCTTCTTCATTTTTTACGATCATACAAAGGGTGAGTGAAATCATATTTGATGATTATCCTTTATGATTTTATAAAATTTATGTATCTTTTATTTGCTATATACCCGTTGGTAAGTATCTGACGGTTTTCGAAAATATTTCTCAGCAGATAAAAAGCAATCAATTGTAAGCAAAAAGGACAGACCTGTAGCAGACCTGCCCTTTTGAGTGAGATTTTATCTGCAGCTGTCGGTCTCTGCCATTTGGCTCATGGCTGGATTGCCGTCCAGATGCTGCATGTTTAATGTTTTTCTTTTCATCCGCTCTTCCTCGGACTGTTTCAGGATAAAGTCCTTGATTTCTTTGGAATGTTTGATATGGCACAGTTTGAGATCCGGGTCTGTAACATCGCCTGTAAAGCAATGAATGGTTCCGAGTCCCAGCATACGCTCCAGCAGAGTACTCTCCAGACGTACATCAATTACTTTATAAAGGTAACAGTCATTCTCCTCTTTTCTCAATAATCCGTTGTTTATTGTTATGATCTCATCTGTAACGGTATAAGAGGTAAAAGTCCATGGTAAGCCAAGAAACATGGAACGCTTTTTTTCTGTATAGGTCATCATTAATCCTCCCTCGTTGTTTTTGCTTTATTTTATCACATAAAGGAACAATTTGCCAGATGCAATAAGGTCAGATCTACCATCCGGTGTTTGCTGCAAAAAACAATATAATTATCTGTACAAAAAGGATGAGGGGGATACCCAATGTAAAATTAAGCTTTTGTGTTTTATGGCGAAACAGGTACATGGCAGCCAGTCCGCCGATGGAGCCGCCGATCAGAGAAAGTCTGAAAAGTGTAGAAACCCGTATTCTTGAACGATGATGTATCGCATTAAACTTATCAATTCCAAACACAGCGAACGTAACAAGATTTATGATGATCAGATAAATATACACTCCTCTGTGTCGGATAAAAAAATCCTGAAAATTGGCGAGCAGATGATAGTCAAAATTGTTCATTGGCAATTACCTACCTTCTGGCAAGTTCGTTGGTGATCTCTTCCCAGGTGACTCCTTTTTCGACCATGAGGACCATGGCGTGGTACAGAAAATCAGAAATCTCGTATTTGATTTCTTCTTTGTCCGGGTTCTTGGCAGCAATGATGATCTCTGTGCACTCTTCGCCAACTTTTTTGAGTATCTTGTCAATGCCCTTGTCGAAGAGATAGTTGGTATAGGAGCCTTCCTTCGGATGAAGTTTGCGGTCGGCGATGACATCATATACATCCTGGAATACATGAAGCGGATTGGTGTCGTTGGATTCCTTCTGAACCAGAGGTTTGAAGAAACAGCTTCTGCTGCCGGTATGGCAGGCCGCTCCGATCTGATCTACTTTTGCAAGGATCGTGTCGTTGTCACAATCAAGAGCAAGTGACTTGACATATTGGAAATGGCCGGACGTAAGTCCCTTAAGCCAGAGCTCCTGGCGGCTGCGGCTCCAGTATGTCATTTTTCCTGTTTTGAGTGTATTATTAAAAGCTTCTTCATTCATATATGCGACCATAAGTACCTGATCAGTTTTATAATCCTGAACGACTACCGGAATCAGTCCGTCACTGTTCAGTTTAAAATCAGCCCATGCAATGGCACTCTCAAAGGTAACAACAGGAATTCCGTCTGCTTTACAGTCTGTCTTGAAATCCTGAAGAGAAATATCAAGAGAGCTGATATAGGCACCGCTTAAAGCATACACAGAATTCTTCTGAAGCAGAGATTTAAGTGCGGCAGTCTTGCTTACTTCTGTATGAAGGATGATTTTGATAGAGGAACATGCATGAATTTCATCTTGAATGGTATCAAGTGCAAGGACTTCATCTGCAAATGACTCGATCAATGCCTGGTTTGCGGTGAATTCTTCCGTAGAAGAAATACAGACTGCCATTTTTTCTTTGCCGAAACGTCTGGATACTTCTTCAAGAAGCGAAATATTATTGGCTTTTGAAAAATTCAGGACGACCTTTGCACAGCCGGCATAAAGAAGTTTTTTGACATCTTCCATGCGATTGATATTACCTGCTGCCATAACAGGAATTTCGGCAGCAGAACAGATGCTCTTAATGTTGGAGATGGCCTGTTCATGCTCTGTGTCTCCGGAAGAAATATCAAAAATGAGAAGTTCATCAGCGCCATTGTCTCGGTAAAAACGGACAAGATTTTCTATGTTTCCGTCACCGAACAGATTTCTCTGACCAAAACCGGTGACTGCTTTTCCTGACTGCAGATACAGACAGGGAATCAATAATTTATCTGCCATGGCTGAATTTCCTCCTTATGCAAGACTTCCCTTAGTAGAAAGTACGTCTGTAATACGCGGATCAAAAGAAACCGCCTGATCCAGAGCTTTTGCAAAGCTTTTGAACATTGCTTCTGCGACATGGTGACTGTTGCCACCGGTAAGAACTTTGATATGCAGATTCATTCCACAGGAATAAGAAATGGCATAGAAAAATTCTTTTACCATTTCGGTGGACATATCTCCGATTTTTTCAGATGTAAATTCTGCATCCCATGAAAAATAAGGGCGTCCGGATAAATCAATAGCACACAGCACCAGAACTTCATCCATAGGCAGAATACAGCTTCCGTAGCGGCGGATGCCTTTTTTGTCCCCAATGGTCTCTTTGATCGCGGAACCAAGCACAATACCGGTATCTTCGATCGTGTGATGATCGTCTACCTGGAGGTCACCGTGTACCCGTATGGCCAGGTCAAAAAGTCCGTGGCGGGTAAAACCATCCAGCATATGATCAAAAAATCCGACACCGGTCTCAATATCTGAGTAACCGGTTCCGTCGAGATTTAGTTTTAATTTGATTTCAGTTTCTTTGGTGTTTCGTTCTACAGAAGCTTCTCTTGCCATGGCTTCTCCTCCTACTGTTCTTCGTCTTCGAACCGTACCGCAATGGAATTTGCGTGTGCGGTCAGCTGTTCGGATGTAGCAAACTGTTCGATATCTTTGTGAATCTTACGCAGTGCCTCTCTTGAATAATATACGATGCTTGACTTCTTGACAAAATCGTCTACGGAAAGTGCGGAGAAAAATTTTGCTGTTCCGTTTGTCGGAAGGACGTGGTTTGGTCCTGCAAAATAATCACCGAGAGGTTCAGAACTGTTTTCTCCGATAAAGATGGCACCTGCATTACGTACTTTCATCATAACTTCAAACGGATTTGCAGTCACGATCTCCATATGTTCAGAAGCAATGGCATTTGCTGCATCAATTGCCTCGTCCATGTCTTCGGCAATCAGGATATAGCCAAAATTGTCGAGAGACTTCTGGATGATCTCTTTTCGGGAAAGAACTTTGACAAAACCATCAACTTCTTCGCTGACTTTTGCCGCAAATTCTTTGCTTGTGGTAATCAGGATTGCGGAAGCAAGTTCGTCGTGTTCTGCCTGAGAAAGAAGGTCTGCAGCTACATATCTCGGATTAGCAGTTTCATCGGCAAGAACAAGAATCTCACTTGGTCCTGCAATGGAATCAATGCTGACATATCCATATACGGCTTTTTTGGCGAGAGCAACAAAAATATTGCCAGGTCCTACGATCTTGTCAACTTTCGGGATACTTTCTGTACCGTAGGCAAGAGCACCGATCGCCTGTGCACCGCCGACTTTGTAGATTTCATCAGCACCGGCTTCTTTTGCGGCAACAAGTGTGGACGGATTTACTTTACCGTCTTTTCCCGGAGGGGTGGTCATAACGATCTGGTCAACACCTGCAACTTTGGCAGGTACGATGTTCATAAGAACGGAGGAAGGATATACTGCCTTGCCACCCGGTACATATACACCGACTCTTTCAAGGGCAGTTACTTTCTGACCGAGCATGGTTCCGTTTGTTTCGCTGGTAAACCAGCTGTTCTGTCTCTGCTTTTCGTGATAGCTTCTGATATTGACAAGTGCTTTACGGATGACATCGATCAGCACCGGATCCACAGCTTCATAAGCTTCTTTGATCTCTTCTTCGGTGACTTTGATCGTATCTGCGGTAATTTCAGTTTTGTCAAATTCTTTAGTATAGGCAAAAAGGGCGGAATCACCTTCTGTTTTTACTTTGTGAAGAATCTCATCAACGGCAGATTCGAATTTGCCGTAGTTATTTGGGCTTCGTTTCAGGAGACTTTCCAGAATATCTTTTGTGCTTTCTTTTGTAAGTGCTACTGTACGCATTGTGCTCATCCCTTCTGTTTTTATTTATCAATTACATTTCGAAGATCACGGATCAGATTGCGGATTCGTTCATCTTCCATTTTCATGCTGACTTGATTGACAACCATTCTTGCAGAAAGCGGGCAGACTTCTTCGAGAACATTCAATCCGTTTTCACGGAGTGTGCTTCCTGTTTCTACAATGTCGACGATCACTTCGGACAGTCCGACAATCGGAGCAAGTTCGATGGAACCGTTCAGTTTGATGATTTCTACGGTCTGATGTTTTTTGTTATAGAAATAATCTTTTGCAATATTCGGATATTTGGTTGCTACGCGGATCAGCTGATTATTCTGCAGAAGTTCACGGGCGCTTTCCGGTCCGCAGACGCACATACGGCATTTTCCGAAACCGAGATCCATGACTTCATACATTTTGCGTCCTTCTTCAAGGATGATGTCTTTGCCGGTAACGCCGATATCAGCGGCACCGTACTCAACATAGGTAGGTACGTCAGGACCTTTTGCAAGGAAAAAACGTAATTTCAGTTCTTCGTTGACGAAAATAAGTTTACGCGTATCTTTATCACGCATCTCCTCACAGGTGATACCGATTTTTTCAAACATGTCCAGGGTTTTCTGGGCAAGTCGTCCTTTTGTAAGTGCAACAGTAAGATATCTCATATCAGCAGTCCTCCTTTTCGCGGCGCAGGGCAACGGATGTACCCTTGCTTCTGAGTTCCTGAGCTTCCCGGATGGCTTCACAGCGGTTTGCCTCAGTATAAGTCAGGATGACTGGCGCTGTCTTTTTCGGAAGGCTGATCTTCTGTCTGGACAATGCCATGAGCAGATTATCTACAGCAAGTCCGAAACCGATGGAGGCAGCAGGCTTTCCGAAATGTTTCAGAAGTTCATTGTAGCGGCCGCCTTTTACGACCGGTTCACCGGTTCCATAGGTGTATGCCTGAAAAATGATTCCGGTATAATACTGCAGTTTGCTGAGCATACCAAAATCAAAACTGATATATCTTTCGTATCCGTAGATTTTAAGAATCTCATAAATCTCTTCCAGACGTTCTACGGCTTTGATCGCACAGATATTGTCTGTCAGACTGCGTGCTTTTGCGAGAACTTCTGCAGAGCCAAAGAGATGAGGCAGTTCCAGGAAAGCTTTTTCCAGATTTGTCGGGATATTCTGGCTGTGGACAAGATCTTCTACGCCAAAGTAATTCTTCTGAGAAATCAGAGAACGGAGATTTTCTTCTGCTTCGGTATCCAATCCTGCGTCCTGCAGAAGTGATTTGAAGTAATCCACCTGTCCGACACTGACCTGAAATTCTTTCAGACCGGATTTAAGAAGACATTCTACAGTCATGGCAAGAAGTTCCGCATCTGCTTCGGCAGAATCATCACCGATACGCTCGACACCCATCTGTGTCGTTTCTTTCAGACGTCCCTGATAACTGGAGTTATTAATGAAAGTGTTTCCTGTATAGGACAGTGTGACAACTTCCTGCTCTGGATTGAAATAAGTGGCGCAGGCTCTGGAAACAGACGGGGTAAAGTCCGGACGTAATACCAGAGTGTTTCCTTCACGGTCAAAAAATTTATAAAGATCCTTGGATGGAATCGTTCCAACCTCTCTGCTGAAAACTTCAAAATATTCAAAAGAAGGAGTTTCAATCTCCTCATATCCATAGGAATCAAATACTGTGCGGATTCCTGTCTGAAGATGATGCTTCTGACTGCACTCTCCGTTGTAAATATCGCGTACACCTTCCGGCGTGTGAAAAATTCGCTGCATAATCGTTTCCTCCTCATTATATGAGAAACACTTTAACGTGCTACCATGCTACTATATAAAACAAGGAAATTATAATAGGAAAAGCAGAAATTGTCAATCCCGCAATTTCAAATCTGTCTGGATTCCATCAAGATACGGAATCAGGAATCCATTTTTCTTCTGAAGATAATAACTGTTATTTAATTCTTCACGTCGAAAACTTTTGCGCCCGCCCTCTTTCATGCGGTTCCAGAAAATTATCAGATCACGTAATGGCAGGTAATAAAATAAATCAGCATGACTGAAAAAGATAAGAAAAAAAGCAATGCCCCCCTGCTGTTCGAATGCATTCATAAACTCGACCTGGTGTGGGTGGATATTGCTTAATGGGAATGTATCAACACTGCATTCTTTGGCATCGAAGCAGACAGGAATTCCCTGTACAGCACCGATGTAATCGACGGTACTTCTCTGTTCAAAGTAAGCAAGTGTGATATGCCGGTTTTCTTTGTCCATGCGGACCGGTGTGATCGGTGTGGGAATCTTCTGGATCAGGGCAAGCTTTTTCTCGGCGTATTGTTCGTTTGTACGATTGATGAGATCCTCCAGGGTAGAACCCCGGAGGCCTCTGCTGTTCCATGTTGCCATATATATTCCTCTTATTTCAGAAGCTTGATGGATGGATAATAGCGAACGATTGCTTTTCCTACGATCTCATCAAAGGAAACAAAGGTGTTCTTCCAGAATCTGGAATCTCTGGAATATTCACGGTTGTCTCCGAGCATGAAGTAACTGTTTTCCGGCACTGTGTACGGACCATAATTTCCGGTCGGTACTTCTGGTACAAAGCTGTCATCCAGAGGTTCATCGGAACCGTTTATGTAGACTTTTCCGTCACGGATTTCAACAGTCTCGCCCGGGAGTCCGATCAGACGTTTGATAAACAGCTGGCTTTCGTCATCCGGGAACTTGAAGATGATGATATCAAAACGTTCCGGGTCTTTTGTCTGGTGTGAAATATGTTTGCCGAAAAGATCAAAGTTAAGTCCGTATGCCATACGAAATCCGAAGATACGGTCACCGGTCATGATCGTGTTTTCCATAGATTCAGAAGGAATCTTTGCATTGATAAGAACTACGTTGTTTACCACAAGAACAACGACAACAACAATAATGATCATTTTTATATAATCCCAGATTTCATTCCAGATTTTCATAATAACTCTCCTCTAAGTGTTCTTCTTTTAATATGGTTAAAAACTGCTTTGGCAAAGGTGCAAGGAAACATTTGCCGGACAATGTGGCGAACTTTCCGGTAAGCTCAGGGAAAGTCAGCCGGTGTGCATGAAGCAGCTGATGATTCAGATGATATTTTTCATGGAAATAACGGTTAAATTCTTTTTGACCGTATTTCATATCGCCGGCAAGGGGATGTCCCTCGGAGGCAAGATGGGCGCGGATCTGATGTGTCCGTCCGGTGATCAGACGCACACGCAGAAGCGTCATATGACTTGTATGCCCCAGCGGTTCATAGCGTGTTTCTATGGGCTGGGAATCTTTTATTTTTGTTTTTGATATAGTTACTTTATTAAGCTTTGTGTCTTTGTAAAGATATCCGCGGATTTGTTCCTTTTCGGTCAGGATACCTTTGACAATGCAGAGATAATCCTTATGGATCGTGCGGTCGTGAAACAGGGAGGACAATTCCTGAAGTCCGGCGAGGGACTTTCCTGCTGCGACGATACCGCTTGTATTTTTGTCCAGGCGGTTGCATACAGATGGATGAAAAGTACGCAGTCCTTCTTCTGTAATTGAACCATTATTTAAAAGGTATCCGATCAGATATTCTACGAGTGATGGTTCTTTTGTATCATCAGGCTGAGAAAGCATGCCGACAGGTTTGTTGATTAAAAGAATATCACTGTCTTCGTAGAGAATATCAAGATCTGTCACTGCTCTCGCAGTCTGTTTCTGCTGGCTGAATTTTGCAAAAGTGTCATCACCTAAAAAAAGTTTTATCTGATCTCCGGTCTGAAGCTTTTCGTTTCCACTTGCTTTTTTGCCGTTTAAGGTGATGTTTTTCTTGCGGAGCATCTTATAAAAGAAACTTTTGGGTGCATTTCCCAGCAGTTTTGCAAGATATTTGTCAAAGCGCTGCCCCGCTTCATTATCTGTAATCTGAAATTCTTTCATATAGCTCCTTTACAGGCAGATCGCAAGGATGGTGTGTTTGATCAGCTCATCTCTTGACAGATCCGGGTATTTTTCATCCGGACGGAATTTGATGCCCTCTTCCAGAGATTCTTTATGTTCATTCATAGAATCAAGACGTTCCAGAAACTGCTCCAGTCTGGTAAATATCTTTACATTGACTTTGAAACCGTTTCCGCGGAGAATCTTCTGCGCTTCCTGTTCCATAAATGCAAGATTGATTTTGGGATCGCTGCTGTAGCCGACGACAACATTTCCGCAGATTGCAAATGCGTCGATGGAAGCACTTTTTTCATAAAAGGTCATGTACATTTCGTAGGACATGGTAAGCTTTCCAGCATGCTGGCTGATTTTTTTATAAACAGAAGCATCCAGTGGTCTGGCACGAAAGATCATGATCAGGCTGACCAGTGATTTACATGCAGGCAGACAGCCGACAACTGCTACGACAGTCCAGATCGTCAGTCTTGTATGAAAATATAATAATGCAGTGAAAAAAATCAACAATGGTACAGCAAACAAAATGGATGTGATGAGAATACGCCTTTTTTTCTCTGAGGAAAGGTATCCGAAATCGCCCTTGCTTCTGTTGGAAAATATATTTATTTTGCTCATGAAACGCTCCTTTTGTTATTTTCGAGTCTTTTTCTTGTGGGTATTACGGATCGTTCGACCGGTCCTTTTTCCGGAGGATGCTTTATGACCAGTGGAAGTACGCTCTGTACGCTGGTTGTTGTCTTTGCTGTCTCGCTCCGGACGGATCAGGCATTTCGGTCCAAAGCCAACCAGATCCATCCGACCTGCTTTTTTGAGTCCTTCAAGGACCAGCTTGCGGTTGGCGGGATTTTTGTACTGCATCAGTGCACGCTGAATTGCTTTTTCGTGAGGATCCCTTGGCACATAGACTGGTGTTCCGTCTCGCGGATCAATGCCGGTATAATACATACAGGTAGACAGCGTAGATGGTGTCGGATAAAAATCCTGTACCTGTTCCGGTGTGAAACCGAGATCACGTACATATTCAGCAAGTTTAACCGCGTCTTTGAGCGTACACCCCGGATGGGATGACATAAAATAAGGTACCGCGTACTGTTTTTTGCCGGTAGCCTGATTTTCTTTGTCATAAGCTTTGATGAAAGCTTCATAGACCTGATGGTTCGGTTTGCCCATGTAATGAAGTACCTGATTGGAAACATGTTCCGGTGCAACGCGGAGCTGACCGCTGATATGGTGCTTTACAAGTTCTTTCAAAAAAACAGGACTTTTGTCTGCAACTACATAATCAAACCGGACGCCTGAACGGATAAATACTTTTTTGACACCTGGAATTTCACGCAGCTTCCGAAGCAGAGAAACGTAGTCTGAATGATCCGCTCTGAGGTTTTTGCAGGGCTCAGGAAACAGACACTGCCTGTTCGGGCAGACACCCTTGGTCAGCTGTTTCTGACACGAAGGCTGACGGAAATCTGCGGTAGGTCCGCCGACATCATGAATATAACCTTTGAAATCCGGATCCTGTGTCATTTTTATGGCTTCTCTGAGTATAGATTCATGACTCCTGGTCTGCAGAATCCTTCCCTGATGAAAAGTCAGCGCACAGAAACTACAGCCGCCAAAACAACCACGGTTGCTTGTGAGACTGAATTTGATTTCTTCCAGAGCAGGAATGCCGCCCATGGAATCATAGACCGGATGCCATGTCTCACGATACGGAAGATCGTAGACATCGTCCATCTCCTGCTGTGTCAGAGGAAGCGCCGGCGGATTCTGTATGACATATCCTCTGTTACCATAATCTTCTGCAAGCGGATGTGCAGTGAACGGATCTGTATTGCGATACTGTATATTGAAACTTTCGGCATATGTTTTTTTGTCTGCAGTGACGGCTTCAAAAGATGGAAGTACAATCGGATCATAAACACGGGAAAGTTCTTTGCTTTTGAAGACGGTCCCCGGAATATAGGTGATTTCCTCGACCGGAATTCCGCTCTGAAGAGCTTCTGCAATCTGGATGATGGAATGCTCTCCCATTCCATATGAAATCAGATCGGCACCGGAATCCATAAGGACGCTGCGGCGCACACGGTTACTCCAGTAGTCATAATGTGCCAGACGACGAAGACTTGCCTCGATGCCGCCGAGAATGATCGGTGTATGTTTGTAGGTCTGGCGGATAAGATTGCTGTAAACAACCGTTGGCATATCCGGTCGGAGCCCCATCTGTCCTCCCGGCGAATATGCATCTTTCTGACGGTGTTTACGTGATACGGTATAATGGTTTACCATCGAGTCCATATTTCCGGCCGTAACAAGAAATCCGAGACGTGGCTCACCAAATACCTGAATACTTTCTTTTTTGCGCCAGTCAGGCTGTGCAATGATTCCGACCCGATATCCTCTGCTCTCCAGCAGCCGGCTGATGATCGCGGAACCAAAAGAAGGATGGTCGATGTAGGCATCACCGGTAACGTAGACAAAGTCCACGCAGTCCCATCCTCTTTTCTGCATATCTTTTTTGTTTATTGGTAAAAAATCCTGCATGCGTTACTCCTAAAATGATACGGACTGTGCACGATAGCCCTCGGCAATAATATCAAGCTGACGGTGAAAACGTGCAAGCTGCTGCAGATCCTTCGTGCGGAAGACACGTAAAAATTCGTCCTGAATTTTTTCGACTTCCCGTTTGTTGGAAATCTTGTAAAGATTTTCGATGCTGAGAAGGATATCTTTGACAAGATTGGACTGCATCTGAGAAGAATTCTGCGCATCCATGATCTCATTGCGGACAGAGGACATTTCATGATCCAGTGCAATGATAGCGTCGGCTGCATTGCTGAGTCGTTCTGCTACATGCAAAGGCATTTCACCTTTGTATTTGTATTGCAGGGAATGTTCAATCGTTGCCCAGAAATTCATTGCCATAGTACGAATCTGGATTTCTGCCTGAAGTCTCTTCGGACCGCTGATCGTATCTACAGTATAATAAATAATCAGATGATAACTTCGGTATCCGCTCTGTTTGATGTGTTTGAGGTAATTTTTTTCACTTTTTATCACCATATCGCTGCGGTCTCGGATAATCGCGGCAACAGTATCAATATCTTCTTCGAACTGACATATGATACGGATTCCGGCGATGTCTTCTATTTCTTCTTCCATTTTATCCATCGGGATATGCTTGCGCTGCATTTTTTCCAGAATGCTTGGAAGACTTTTTACACGACCGCTGACCTGCTCTATCGGAGAATACAGGTCGTTTTGCTTATGTTCATCTATAATATGTTCAAATTTTACCATCAGTTCTCTGACGGCAAGCTCATATGGACATAAAATACTTCTCCATAACTGTATTTCCATATAAATCGCTCCTTGACGAGTTGTTGCATTGAAGAAATGTTCCATAGTACCGGAAGACAAAACTTCTCGTACATTATAACACAGATTGCAGATATTATGTTAAGAATATGTATACTTTCTTGTGTTTTTTCGAAGAATGTCCAGGATGTGGTAGGGATTTACACTCATCTCGTCAGTGTATAAGGTGGGAATATAAATTCCCAGATGCAGATGAACCGGGAATTTTCCGACGGTTCCCTCTTCTCCGTAGCCGGTATTTCCCATAAATCCAAGTATGTCTCCGGCAGAAACAGTATCACCGACTGTGAGATCCGGTTCATAAGAGGCAAGGTGCGCATAATAAAAAAAGGCACCGGATTCAGAACGGATTCCAATTCGGTAACCGCCGAGAGGAAGCCAGCCTTTCTGTTCGATGATGCCATCGGTGATGCTGATGATTGGATAATAGTTCGAAATGTTGCGCGAAGCAAAAATATCGGTACCTTCGTGCCTGCGTTCTCCTCCGTAGCTGCGTGGTGTCAGCCAGCTGTTTTCAAAAAAGACTGCTGTATCTGCAACAGGAAAGTATTCCAGATCCGACCAGATCATTTCATAGCATTTTTTCAGAAGAAGAAATTCTTCTCTTTTGTATTTCAGATAAGGCGCTGCATTTGCAGAGACGTTTTTGGGGTGGAAATCTCCATCAAGCATGGTTGTGGTGAGAAGTTCGGCAAATGGATGACCGAAATCAGATGTTTCAGACAGCTCTTTGTAGAGAGATGGAGGCAGAAACTGTTCCCGGAATTCATCAGAATTACAGGTTGTTGCTGTCAGACCTGAGGCATGGCTTCTGTCTTGAATCAGCCAGACCAGGATGAAGCAGTTAATAATAAATAAAATGAGGAGGAAAAACAGACGGGATGATTTCATACAGAAATAATCCTTTTTCGTAGGTCTTTTCATAATATATGCAAAAAGATCCCATCGAAGTGAGGGATCTTTTTGCAGGGCAGATAGATGATCTGATTTAAAAAGCTGCTTCAAAATCAGTCTTTTAACTGTTCCAGAACTTTGACAATGTAGTTCCATACACGTTCTGTGGAGGCAATGTCGAGAACCTCTTCAGAGGTGTGGATGCCTTTCATGTTTGGTCCGAGAGATACACAGTCAAGACCTTCAATCTTTTTGTAGAAAAGACCGCATTCGAGACCTGCATGGATGGCAACAACTTCCGGTTTCTGTCCGTACATTTCCTCGTAAACAGATACCATTTTGTCACGGAGAGGGGAATCTTTGCGGTATTCCCATGCCGGGTAAGCACCCTGAATTTCAAATTCTCCACCGAGGAATTCGGTCAGATACTGGATTTTATCAGAAAGAGCATCTCGGGCTGCTTCTACGGAGCTTCTGACACTGGAACTGGCGAAGAATTCATCGTCGGACAGCTTGACGATACCGATGTTTGTAGATGTTTCCACTAAACCTTCAATGTTGCCGCTCATTTTCTGTATGCCAAACGGAATCTGTACAAGGTAGAATAATACTTTTTCACGGCTGGTCGGATGAAGCACATCAGTTTCTGCATATCCTTCTTCTGTAATCTGGACAGTGATGTTGCTATCAGTACCTGCGTATTCTTCACGTATCCCTTTTTCTGCTTTGGCGGCACAGGCTTTTACTGCTTCGATATCTTCTCTGGCAACAAGGATTTCACATACGGCTTCTCTTGTGATGGCATTGTCTTTCTGACCACCTTCATAAGAAATGATTTCATAATCGGTGTCCTGTTTGAGAGCATAGAGAAATCTTCCCATAACAATGTTGGCATTTGCGCGTTTTTTATCAATTTCAGAACCGGAATGTCCGCCCATAAGTCCACAGACTTTTATCTGAAGTTTTTCACCCTCTGCTGCAACGCGCTGAACCGGAATGTGGCTGACTGCGGAAAGACCTCCGGCACAGCTGATCCAGAGACTTCCTTCTGCTTCAGAATCCATATTGATCATGCGTTTGCCGCTGAGTACGCTGCAATCCAGTCCGAAAGCTCCGAGAAGACCGATCTCTTCATCTACAGTAACCAGAACCTCCAATGCTGGGTGAGGGATGTCTGTGCTGTCAAGAAGTGCAAGGGAGTAAGCAACTGCAATGCCATCATCACCGCCGAGAGTGGTTCCGTTTGCAGATACGTATCCGTCTTTGACAGAAAGGTTCAGACCGTCTTTTGTAAAGTCATGCTCTACATCAGGTCTTTTTTCGCAGACCATATCCATATGTCCCTGAAGGATAACGGTCGGAGCATTTTCGTATCCTGGGGTCGCGGGTTTGTAGATAACGACGTTGTTCAGTTCATCCTGAACATATTTGAAGCCATGCTCTTTTGCAAAATCTACAAGATAATCACTGATCTGTCTGGTGTTTCTGGAACCATGCGGGATCTTGCAGATTTCCTCAAAATAATAAAAGACTTTTTTCGGTTCGCAATTTTCTAATACTCTCATATTGATTTCCTCCATGAAATAAATGATAACAATCATTATTTGTTATATTTTATCGACATATCTGTCTGATATGTGGCATAAAGTAAAGCAAAGCATATAAAAAATATGAATATGAAAAGACTTTTTTTTACAATATTCTGCGTCATGCAGATTGGTTTTATACTTGTGTATCCGGCGGAAGCGCTTAAAGCAGCCAGAGAAGGCTTGAATCTGTGGCTGAATGTCATGATTCCGACACTCCTGCCTTTTCTTATCCTTACCGGAATACTGGTGCAGACAGACCAGATTAGTCGGTTACTGGCACCGCTTAAAAAACTATGGAAAATTGTTTTGGGTATTTCTCCTGCCGGTGCATATGCAGTTCTGGTCGGAATGCTGTGTGGTTATCCTATGGGGGCAAAAACAACATCGGATCTTTATGAAAATGGAGAGATTACCAAAAATGAAGCAGAATATCTACTTACCTTTGTGAATCAGCCAAGCCCGGTATTTGTTCGTACATATCTGTGTCAGATCTGTCTGAATGGCAGTGTTCCATTTTGCAGAATGCTGTTGATTCTTCTTGTGTCTGAATGGATGACAGCACAGTTTTTTCGTTTTATAGTTTTCAGAAAGAAAAACTATTTCCGTGAAGAAACATTTACGAAAAAAGAGACACCCGTCATAAGCTCACCAGGAGCTTTTCTGGATGTCTCCATTATGAATGGGTTTGAAACAATTACCCGGCTGGGTGGATACATTCTTATGTTTTCAATTTGGTCCGCCTGCATCAGCCGCTGGTATATACCACATAGTGTTCCGGGATATTTGCTGACCGGAATACTGGAACTGACTACCGGTCTATATCGTCTGCAATTGCTGGTACTGCCGGACATAACAAAAGGTATGCTGGCAGTTTTCCTTACTGCATGTGGCGGAATCTGTATAACTGCCCAGACCAGAAGTCTTGTGACAAAAGAACTGTCCGTAAAATTCTATATTGTGGCAAAACTTCTGAATGGTGTAATTGCTGTGGCTTTATTCTTATTCGTCACCAAGATCGTCTAAAAGACTGTCTTCTTCCGGTGCCTTACTAAGATCCTCATGATAAGATCCTGTCATGGCTGCAGCCTGTGCAGTCTGCGGAGCCAGTTCCTGACGGTTGTGGTTTACAACATCAAGGCAGCTCTGAAGAGAATCAATAAATCCTTTGTATTTGCCGCCGGCATCTTCAAGAGTCTGAGTCAGTACAGAACCGATGTTTGCCATCATATCATCTGTATAAGTGATGGCGCTCAGACGAATACTGTTTGCATCCTGAGTGGCGGAATCAAGGATTTCCTGTGCCTGCTTGTTGGCTGCATTGATGGTATCGTTTGCCTGTGCGTATGCTTTCTGCATGATCTCATGCTGTGTGACAAGTTCCTGGGCCTTTGCCTGTGCATCCGCGATGATACCGTCTGCTTTGGACTGTGCATCTTCCAGAATGGCATCCTTATTGCTGATGATCTTCTGATAACGTTTGATCTCGTCCGGCGTTTTCAGACGAAGCTCTCTTAAGAGCTCTTCGATCTCTTCTTTGTTTACAATGATCTTTGTTGCGGATAAAGGCTGGAATTTACAGCTCTCTATAAACTCGTCAATTTCATCAATAATCTGTTCGATTCTGCTGCTCATAGTATATTCTCCATTCTCTTTAATTTTTCTCGTTTACCTGCTGAAGTTTCGTGCGTAATGTCGTGGTGATCTCCGGCGGCGCAAATTTTGACAAATCTCCTCCGAAGCGGGCGACTTCCTTCATAATGGTGGAACTGACATAAGCATATTCCAGACTAGTAGTGAGGAATACAGTATCTACATCAGGAGCAAGAACTCGATTTGTCTGTGCCATCTGGAGTTCATACTCAAAGTCCGTGACAGCACGCAAACCACGCACGATTACCTGTGCGTGATTCTCTCTTGCGAAATTAACAGAAAGACCGTCAAATGGTTTAATGATTACATTTGGTATGTCTTTTGTCGCCTTTTCCAATATATTAACACGTTCTTCCACAGAAAACAACGGACTTTTTGAAGAATTATACAAAACTCCGACTACTACTCTGTCGAAAGAGACGCTTGCACGCCGGATGACATCCAGATGACCATAGGTCGCCGGATCAAAACTTCCGGGGTATACTGCTGTTACCATGTGTGATCTCACTTTCTTTTATACAAAAATACATGTTTGTTTGTCTTGTATTCTTTAGAGCGTGCCAGTTCATATCCGAGATCGGTCACATAGGAAAAATCCGTATGCAGATCAGCTTCTGTGATGATCAGTGTGTGTTCATCAGCAAGTGAGCTGTCTGTCAGGTATTCAAGAACCTGACGTTCCAGATCGTGATTATATGGCGGATCCATAAAAATACAGTCAAAGGCTCCTCCGCCCTCAAGGGAACGAAGTGCCTGTAAAACATCCATGTTCAGAAGTTTACCATGTTCGGCAAGCTTTGTAAATGAAAGATTGTCACGGATACAGTTGCAGGCCCTTGGATTCTTTTCTACGAATACAGCATATGCAGCGCCACGGCTTAATGCTTCAATGCCAATTCCTCCGCTTCCGCTGAAAAGATCAAGAAAGCGGCAGTCAGGCATTTCAGGCTGCAGAATATTGAACAGTGTTTCTTTTATACGGTCAGTTGTCGGTCGTGTTTCCATGCCAGGTACGGTTTTGAGATTAAGCCGTCTGGCTGTTCCTGCTATTACTCTCATTTTAAATTCAGTCTCCAATCCAGATCACCACGGGCAAGTCCGAGAATCAGAAGTTCAGCGGTTGCGATATTGGTAGCAACCGGGATATTATACTGGTCACAGCGCATGACTATAGCCTGAATATCAGGTTCTTTTGGATCCATCATAACAGGATTATAAAAAAGAATGACCATATCAAGATCCTGACGCTCTACCATTTCCATAAACTGTTTGTCTCCGCCAATGCTTCCTGCAAGAAACTTATGCACATGAAGGTTTGTGGCTTCTTCAATTCGACGACCGGTAGTTCCTGTGGCATAAACCTCATGCTTGGCGAGTATATTCTTGTATGCGATACAGAAATCTTCGATAAGTACTTTTTTACTGTTGTGTGCAATGATTCCTAAATTCATCGTTCATCTCTCCATTTTCACCAATACATTACTGGTTTTTTAGTTATAATATAGCTATTCTCATATATTATAACAAGTCAACAAAAAATTGGCAATTATTTCTTGAAAATTTATACAAAAAAACAGTGCAGTCCGGAATCTGATTACAGATTTTGGAGCTGCACTGTCTTTATCCTGAATAATTCAGGAGTTTAGGTTATTGATCAGAATGCTCAGTACTGTTCGTTCTGGGAACTTCCGGACATCTGGCGTTCCTGCTGTTCGATCATCTTTTTAAATAAGTTCACCGAACAACGCATACTTTTTCCACTAACAAATGACATTTCTGTCGTAATTCCATCTTTCAAATAAAATACCAGCTTTGCTTCTTTTTCGCCTATTGGATTAACAACTATTTTTTTCAAAAAACTGTCTACAACTGTCTTGGTTATGTCGTCCGGGCTGATTCCATCAAGCTGTTTTATGGAATGTGCAATTGCTCTGATTTGGTTTTCTATCGGAACAATATCATCCTGTATGGTTGACAGTTTTTCGATTTGCTTCTTGTATTCTTCAATTTGAGCTTCTAGTTTTTGGCTCTTTTCAATGAATACAGCATCACTAATAGCTCCGTCCAGATTGTATTCCAGTAGCTTATCACTTTTGCGTTCAGCGACATTTATTTGCTTTTCGAGTCTTTTAATTTCAGTTGATGCATCTGCCTGGTTCATGGATGAATGATATATTTTAATGAACTTTTCGGCAATTTGTTCAATATCACCAGAAGATTCACGAATTAATTTCGCAATAACTTCTCGAAGTTCTCTGTCATCAATGTAAAAAGAATCACAGCTTGCAGCACCTTCTTTTATTTTCTTACTGCAAACCCATTTAACATCTTCTTTTCCTCGAAGTGTTCTTTGTTTAAGCCAATATGATGCGCCGTCATTTCCGCAAATAAGCATCCCTGTGAACACATTTTCACTCTTTTTGATAGATGTTCTACGGGTTTTTACAATCTCGCCACGTGCATCAATATATTCGTTTGCTTTTTTCCACACTTCTTCGTCAACGATTTGTGGAACATGGCTTCCGTCGTCTTTAAACATCACCCATTCTGATTCTGGAAGAAACTCCTGCTTTTTGGTGAACATATCAACAATCTTAACTTTACCACCGGCATAATATCCTTTATACTTTGGGTTTCTTATAATGTGGCGAATAACATTCCTGTCGATTTTACCGCCTTTGTAATTGCGATAGCCCATGTTGTATAATTTTTTTTCTAATTGAGGCGTTGTCCATTCACCGGATGCATAGTCTTCAAAAATCATTCTAACCATTTGAGCTTCAGATTCATTTATCGTGAGTTTTCCGTCTTTTTTGTCGTACCCGTAAATCCTAGAGTTCCCAAGGACAACCCCGTTTTTAATAGATTGCTTGTGTCCAAATTTAACACGGTTAGAAAGCTTTCGGACTTCATCTTGTGCGACGCCAGCCATGATCGTCAATCGAAGTTCGCTGTCTTCATCAATGGTGTTGATGTTGTCATTCTGAAACCACACGCATACGCCCCAAGAAAGCATTTGCCTGGTATACTGGATACTGTCAAGTGTATTTCTGGCAAAACGCGTGATCTCTTTTGTGATAAGCATATCAAATTTCCCGTTCTTTGCATCTTCAAGCATTTCTTTGAACTGCTCACGATGTTTGGTTTGTATGCCAGATATGCCATTATCAATATATCCTTTAGCAAACTTCCAGTTTCTATTGCTTTTAATGAATTCTTTATAATACTGGGTTTGGTGTTCAATGGATACCTGCTGGTCTTCGGAATCTGTACTTACACGAGCGTAAAAAGCAACTCGTAAATTCAAATCATAAATAGAACGGGTTCTTAGCCTTTCTCTTGTATGGTATATGTTCATTTCGATTCTCCTTCAAAAAGGAGCGAAACCATTTATATTATACTCCATACAATGATTTCGCTCAATGCTTTTTAACATTTATTTATTTGCGTGATGATTTTTGTATATACTTCTCGACTTATTATACCTTCATCATATAATCTCTTATTTATAATCAGCATGACTATCTTATCGGTCACATGACATCCCTCCTAATTCACAAAATCAAAAATATTCATCTGTCCTTGTATTTCTTCTATTTCATCTTTTGTAAAAAATTTGCAGGCTGTCCAATTTGGATTCCAGTCAGTATCCAATTCGTAATTTAAGCATTTGCATCTTTTGACGTTTTTAAACATCGCGCATTCAAAGCATTGATGTTCATAGTTCGTACCGCCCGAACGCTTGTACATTTCGCTGATTCTTCTCATAGGCTGATGTCCTTCCATAATTCCGGGCATCTGGCAAAGTCATGCTCGCATTCTGTATATATGATGCATTTGTGGCAATCATGCCTACCAATTTGCTTTGCGTATTGTCGTATTACTTTCCTACATATAAGCACCAGTTCTGGCGTGATATCTAACTTTTCGTCTTTGCCCTCCATACTTTTCTCCTTTTCTTTGTTGCTGCATATTCAAATTTGCCTTCTTTTATGCAATCTCTTGGGTCACATCCTCGACTATGGCCGACCACAAAAATATAATCGCACGGTTGCATTTTCCCTGATGTACCGTTTGATTTCGGATAGAACCTACAATCTATGCACTGACGATTAGTCAAATTCTGAATTTCTTGTGGTGTCAATTTTTTCCACGGTTTACGCTTGTTTTCCATTTTCACCGCCTTGAATCTTTTTGATAAGTTCCTGTTTCATTGCGTCCGCTATGTGTTCCCTGACTGATTCTTCAGGAAAAGGGATTTCCAATGATCGCTCTAAAATTCTGTTCGTAATGCGGTCATCATATTTCAATCGGGAAATAGGATAATTACTGGTGAAAATTGTGGTTTTCTTGTCCACATACCGACCATTGATGATTCCGTAGAATTTTTCATTAATCCAATCTTTCCCAGATTCCGCACCAAAATCGTCAATAATTAGAATATCCGCATAGGTCAAATCACTAATTAGCTTATTCTCTGCGTTTTTTCCTCGTTCTCCCCATGTTGACTTTATCTCATCGAGAATTTTTAGGGATGTTGTAAATTTTACCGATTTCTGATGCTTTTCTATCATCTCATTTGCCATGCTGCATACAAGCCTTGTCTTTCCAGAGCCTTTAGTATTTGAATATATGTACAGCCCAATTCCCTGTTTCTGCATCTGTTGGATATTTTCGAGCCAATATTTAACAGCTTTTGCCGCCTGTATGAATATTTCCTTACTTTCTGGAAGTTGATACACGCTGCTTTTCATATTTGAAAATCTGCATTCCTTGTACATATCCGGCATTTCAGCAAATTGCAGCTGGTTCTGCAAAATCATCTTCTTTCTGATTCCGCAATGGCATTCTTCGCAATATGGAATGCCATTATCATCCCTTGACCATATCCAACCAGAACCGCCACAATCAGGACAATCAGTCTGCAAATGGAGTGTCTGAGATTTTGCTTCCTCCGCATTGTTCAAATGGGATAAGCGGTTTGACATGTCTTTGAGCTGTTCTAGTGGTTCCATGTTGCCCCTCCTTGTTGTAGTTTCCTTCCAACGTCTTAAGGAAATTATTTGGTTTAACAAACCAGTCAAATGTTATCATCCAACCTCTGTTATTCTCTCCTCGAAGAAAATCACTGTTACGGACGTTGTTGATTGCATTAAGAACTTCATCAATTCCGTATTCGCGGATTCGCCCTTTGAGTAACTGATATCTTTTTGATGATGGTTTGATATCACGTATCGGATTGATGCCAACTTCCTGTAATTTGTTCCATTCCTCGATGACACGTCGGACATCAGTCTGACATATAGTATCTAAAGATACTATTAATTTATTATCTTTCTCTTTATCTATATCTTTATCTATATTTAAACCTTTATCTGAGTGCGTCTTTGTTGCGTCTTTGTTGCGCCTTTGTTGCGTCTGCCGTCCAGAACGTTCTATCAGCCGAGTATCATCAATCGGATTCCCACCCGTCAAAGAGTAACTACCGTTATCCTTTAAAAGCAACATTTTCTTTTCGTCTGTATATGACGTTTCAACATACCGATCTCTTGACAATGTGTTATGCATTCGCCAGTGTTTGATTACTATTACACCGTCTTCAAACGTAAGAACAAACCTTTTTGCAATCAATAATCGCAGATCATCTTCGCTTGCTCCTGTGATTTTCATTATCCTTTTTGGGTTTCCAATAAATCCATCATCGTCAGCCCTCATATTCAAATGGAAATATAAGCATTGCGTTGTTGCCGGCATATCCAAAAATGCGTCACTGTCAACAATTTTCATCGTAAACATTCGTTTCTGTGCCAATTCTAAAATTCCTTTCTCCAATTCCTGGTTTTTCAAAAGTGTTTATTTTAATTCAACTTCAATTCCATTGATTTTCACTTCTCCATTTACCGGAATTACAAGAGATGGAATGCCGTTTATTTCTTTCAGTTCAATCAGAGCAATTTTATCTGGCTGGATGCAGATTGTTGCATCTGGTGTTACAATTTTTGCAGTTTTTGAATTATGAATATTGTCAAGAGTAACAGGCTCATTGCTGAAATACATTTCCCAGTTTTCTTTAAAATCCGACAACTTCTCGTCTGGAACTCCGCAATATCCAAAAATCTGTTCCATTTCATCACATGACACGGTTACCATCTCCGGGCTGTCTTTCTTCTGTTCTCTTACTTCCTGCAAAGATTCAACCAGACTTTCCGCGAAATTGAATGTTGTATTTCCTTCGAAATTGTCCATGATAAAATCTGAAAAGACATTGATCTCGTTGCCGGGTATACGGGGAATTGGCGTGCCAAGAACATTTTCAATGAAGTCGGGATGAATATTCTTTATGTTTTTGTTGAAATACAAGGTTCCATGAATATCAGTGCTTCTGTCATTGAATACAGGAAATAAGAATCCTGTTTCTGGTCTTGAGACTACCCAATCACGAATTCTGTCTTTGATGTTATTTTCAGCCACATCATAGCTAAGCCCAGCCTTTGAAAGATTTACTGGACAAATGCTGCAGAGAATGTGGTCGTAGATCTCATCGGATGCATCAAACATTTCCTGACCATCGGAAGATTTACCAGGAATGTCATAAACAGCGTGGATCAGGATTATATAATAATTCTCACCGTAATCATAATTTTCAATGATTTTGTCGTAGAATTCGTCCAAAAGTTCATCATTTTTAAGCTTACTTGCTCTGATCCGCATAAGAAATTCCTGTGTTCCACCCTCTTTTTCCTGTGATAATGGAAAATCAAGGTTTATAAGGTTTTTTCCAAGTCTGCCAGAAATGGTTTTCTTGAAAATGTCAAAATACTTAAACATTTCTTCCTCTGGAAGAGACAGGAATGCTTCTTTAATTTTGGTTTTCTTATTCTTTTCTGCGTCTACATAACAACCACAAATGCGTGTGATTGTGCAATTGGCTGGAGTAAACTGTTTCTTAATTTCTGCGATTTCTTTCTTATTCATTCTTTTCCATCCTTTCTGCTTCTCTCGCTTGTTTCTTCTCAATCCACTTATTAATTTTATCTTCGGAAATCATATACATTTGCTTTAGCATTTCGATGCAGATCAACACATCTGCAATTTCTTCTGTCATATTATCACGGTCGATTTTTCCACGTTTTTCCTTACTGATTGCTTGTATCAGTTCCGCACATTCTTCCATACAGACGGTTGCCTAAATTTCTGCTCCGTAATGGTCAACGCTTCTAGCAATAACGCTTTCGTCAATGTCATTTGTCATCTTCTTCACCCCAATCTAATTTCTGACCACACTTATTGCAGTAAAAATCCGACTTATAAAGTCCCTCTCTATTACAAACCGGACAATCACCTTTTGTCGTATAATATCTGCCTGAAAAGTCAAGGATAGTCTTTATATTTTTAGGCTTCTTTGGAATCTGCTTATGTAATGCATTCATTGCTATTGCAACTGCTTTATCGAGATATGGAGTCGGTCTATCATCATAATGTATTCTAAAATGATCTGTTAATCTTTCAATAGCTTCTCTCTCATCCACAATATTCCTCCTTCACTAATTCAAAACAATCTTCTTTCCATTTTAGAACATTATGAAAATCGAACGAACTATATCCTACGTGGTAATAATCCTCGCCAACTTTCTTATATTTTAATTCAAAATATGGCTTGTCATCTACGATTCTAAAAATCTGTTCTAATTCCGTTACAATTTCCTTTTCGACTTCAACAGGAATACTTGCTTTTTCCATTTTGTTAATCCTCCGCTCCAAACATTTTTCTTAAACTATGCTGATAATTTTTCACTGTTCGTTCAAGAGTGCTATAAGCCGGCCTCAGTGTGCATCTTTCTTTGTACCCGTCACATTTAGTTCCGAATAGAATAGTGTTTCTAGATATACCGTCTTGACTAGCGCAACATTTATTCATTCTTCATCTCCTCCAACTTCTTCTCAGCTTCCTCACGTGTGAGAAATACTATTCTTCCAATATCTTCTAAACGGTAGCAACTTTCTCCCATATCTTCTTTACCTATTGCGTCAAACCTTACAGCACGTTCATTTTTGTAACAGAGAAAATGAATTTCTGAAACAGTCATTGGAATAATCGGTTGCTTGGCTCCGGCATTCACTCTATAAACCGTGTCTCCAATCTTACACGGCAATCTCACAAGCAAGCCCTGTTCTTCTAAATCTTCATAATCGCAAAGCTTTTGCGCCGCTGAAATGTAATCGTGCTGTTTAACCCAGGCATCTGATTCTCCGTCTGGCGTAATATCATATCTTTCCGTTAATCTCTCCATTTACTTCACCTCTTTCAACTTCTCCACCGCCAGATTCGATGCATTTACAAACATCTGCAATCCGCTCAATAAACTCTCTTACTGTCATTTCTTTTGTCCCGAGAAGTTCTGATGCCTCATAGAAAGCAAAGTCTGATCTGACACTTGCCGCATAAGTTATATCATATTCATAAAATTTTAAAATGTCTGGAAAATATTGTGTTTGTAATGGCTCGCAATGGTCTTTTCTATACCAATGAAATTCCTGTTTCTCAGCTTCTTTGAGAAGCATTTCATTTTCTTCTTTTGTTCTAACCAGAACACATGTGTTTCTTAAATCAATCATCTATTTCACCTCACAAAAATATATTCTTTTCTTCGCGCTTTTTCGCGCATTCTTCGCAAATAAAAATTGCTTTCGGATACCTAAAACGGCTATCATTAAGTATCGGATAATCCGGTTCATACGCTGTGATTTTCCATTTGCCACAAACACTACACTTTTTCACAGTTTCGCTTATATTTATTGCCATGCATCATTCTCCTCCTGTAATCTCATCAATACACTGGTTCCAACCAATCTTGTAACTAGGCATCTTCCCATTGCTTTGAAAATACTCTCTTCCGTACACTCCTGTTAATTTCATTTTATCTGGCAATGGCTTCAATGGACACCATTCAGGTCTAATACTCAAATCTGTAATATCTCTATTGTTTACTCTACAGAACGGGTGAGACACTCCACTGCGTAAAACGCATAAAGCACAATATTTTGGCGTATTTATCACTAATACTGATTTACTCATAATTCCTCCTTAAGACAACAATACACTATTGGATAGCCAGTATCACAATCACAATTGTTGTAATCAATGTCTTCCAATGCTTTACTTTTTGCTATTTTCTCAGCTTCTTCTTTTGTATCGGCTTCAATATCGTCATAATCAATTGATAAGCTCATTCCGACACTTACATGCCATTTGCTCATTCAACTCCACCGCCTTTCACGATTTCTACCGCCCTGCTCAGTCCAGCATTGTATCCTTGATGTACATCAGATAAGATACATTCGGATTCGATGAATTTATCTCTTTTCAATTCGTTGATAACCTTGTCCACATCAAAAGCTGTCGGCTGTTCGTCAATAACTGCACCTATTGCAAAATCCATATCCGAATTTCCAAGAGAGTCAATTATTTTGTCTGCATCAATTAAACGCATTTATTCATCCTCCCACACTCCCAATAACCGCATTCTCTCATACAGTACAGCGACGGTCTTGCGTCTGTATCCGTAGAAGTCCTTCGGGTTCATTGGAATGTATTTTTCTTTGCTGATTTTCCTGTAACTTTTCCGGTGTAGGATATTCTCGATAACCATATCCGCTATCACCGTGTTTTTCGGACAAGCTGACAAGGCAGCACCGGAAAGCAGGTATCCGTACTCTACCGGGAAGTCTTTCAGCATCGTATTCAGTTTTTCAATGTCCTCTGCTGGAATACCGTAGTCTTTCAGCTTTTTATTCCTTGTCAGCATGTCGTTCTCCTTTCTATTTGTCTGGGTGGTGCTTGTCGTACATGATTGCTACGCATACAATACCAACCACTCCGACTATGATTCCAAGGGCGAATCCTAATAAAAATGTAATCATGGCTCATCCTCCTCGTGCACCTTGAAAGTAAAATAACAATCAAGCTCCAGATCGCCATCGTAACACATAGTGCATTCAAGCTCTCTGCCCCCTGCTTCTACGCATTTTTGAACCAACGTGTTCAGGGCATCTCCAATTTCTTTGACGTCTTTATTGATATATTCAATCATATTTAATCCTCCTTATATAGTTCTGGAAGTGGCATCCAGGCAATAACTTTATACATCATTGTTCCTCCATATCCATCTGAATATTTATCCCATTCAAGATACCCATATTTCTTTTCATTCCAGTATCCGGCATCACCAAATTTTAAATAATTCGCAATTCCCAAAAATGTATCAGGTGTTCCATAGACTTTTTCAAGTGTTACAAGATATTCTTTTTCATTTTCCGGTAATCTCTCGCTGACCGGAATCCAACCATTTTCTTTCTCGTCATCCATATTTTCGATATAATCCATGATTTTAAGTCCCAACTCGTAAGCTGTTCCCTCGAAAGGTCTTCCATAAGGGTTTATTGTCCTTTTTATGTAATCGTATATTTTATGTTTATCGCTCATGCTTCCACCTCCTCATAAGTTTCTCTGAATATATTTGGTTTACACGGATAAAATTCACCGTGAACGCCGCGGATGATATAATCACCAATATTCGCCAAATGTTCACCCTCTAGTGTCTTAATAACCAATCCGCCCTGAACCTTCCAATGGTCAATATAGAAATTCTTACCTTCTGCCGACATGTACTGATCTACACACTGATAGTCCGTCAGGAAATCGAACATTTCTCGATGATTTGCACCAGTCCACTGCACTGCGTCAATTACAACTGGTTTTTTTCTGTACCTCATACTTCTACCTCCAAATCTTCTGGCATCTGAAAGACCATATTCTTTTTAAAACTTTTTATAAGTTCTTCGAAACCATTGACGCGAATATCGTTTGACTCTACAATTGCTCGATGTCCTGTAAATCCTGTCAAAAAAGTACAAGTAATTTTGTATTCTTCATAGACTTCCTGAATCATATCCAGTACTTTCATGGCTTTTGCTTCCGTTTCGTAATGTCCAAGAATTATATAGTCGCTATCTTCAATACCAGATATACCAAAGCAGATAACTTCGCTATCCATTACATAAAAGGTGATATTGTTAGTGCTTACAAGATACTTTTTGTTCTGACTTCTGATTAACATTTTGTGTCCTCCTTATTTCGTGTGACCGGTAATCCTAGTTCTTTTTGCTTCTCTGCAATTCTTAACGGAATGTACAATTTATGGTATTCTCTTCTACAAATATCACAGTTTCCATAGCAACCCTAACATGTTTTCCTTTGAGATTAATCAAATCCTCGACTCCAACTATGTCCATACTTCGCATGATTGCTTCAAGCCCAGATGCAGAACCTTTAAATTCTCTTGCTCCGAGATAACCCTTTCCAAGTACATATCCGCCGTATACGCATCCCCATCCACCACCGGAAAGAGATAAGTCAAGTGTAAGTACTCCGTGGTCTCTGAAATTCAATGATACACATGTGATTTCGGCATTCATAAGTTTATATCCCTCTGCGGCAAGAGATTTTTCTGACCATTTTTTCATATATCTTCCTCCTCATAATCATTGCAGTAAAGTGAACCGTAATCCCATGCTAACGTACAACAATTACGGAATCTGCATTTGCTACAGTCTGTCATTTCCATGAAATTTCTCCTTTCAGAACGGGCACAAATTCAAATCAACTTCCAGTCCAGCCCGTCCAATCTGAACCAGAACATTACTTCCTGCGACTTCCTGTATTTCTTTCTGTATTTTACGGGAATCTGACGTTTGACCGCTCAAATGTACCAGTGTTACCGTTCGAAGCGATTCTGTGAAATTTTCCTTAATGAATTGCTTACAAGTTGATAAAGAGCAATGCCCTTTTAATCTATGGCTGTAGTTAGCTTCTGTTTTGTCCACCAATTCTTCACAGTAGTTACACTCAATTACCATATGCTCAACTTGCATTCTGTGGAAACTATAGTTGCAATATTCAAAATCGGTCATATACAGAAGCTTTCCCATTTCTTCATGCTGTACCAGATAGCCGTAATTCGGACACGGGATAAGTATTTTTGCCTCTTTATCATATGTCGTATGCGGCAGCTCAAATGGAGTCACGATAAACGAAACAACTCTAAATGGGTATCTTTCTGGAACACCTTTCATCAGTTCACCTGTTTGGATGTTCATGTCCTCAACTGTCTCGTCGTTGGTGTAAATCTGAATGCCTGCATTCATTATTTCCTTGAATGCTTCGGTGTGATCGCCTTAACCGTGTTCATGTGAAAGAAGTACAGCTTCAACATTGCTTATCTGGTAGTCAATCCCTCTAAGGATTTTCTTGTAGTTACATCCGCAGTCAAGGAGAACAATCTCGCCTGTACTTGACTGCAAAGCGTAACAATTTCCTTTAGTACTTCCTGTTGAAATTACTCGCATGAACAAATGGCATCACCTCGCTTTCTGTGCATTGCATTTATGCTTCTAAGATATTTTCAACTTCATCTATGGCTTTCTCTAAATCGGAATAGGCATATGGTATGTCTTTTCCTCTATTTAGACTCTCTAATTCCGCATAACTTACTTTGCACATGCTATCTCGCATTAATTTGAGTTCCCTCAACGTAAGTTCAATGGTTATTACATGTTCCCAGTCCTTCTTGCTGTCTACTCTCTTCATGCTTCATCACTCTTTCTTAGAACCCCATAACTTTCTAAAATATTTCGGCAATCCTTTATCAATGTATATTTTTCTTGAGATTCATATTTTATATTGCCACTTTCAAAAACTGACTCTATTTCAGAATCGTTCGCCACCGCTAAACATACTCTAATGACGTCCAATTCTTTTAAAGTAATATCAATTTTGACGTTTTGGTTTAAGTCTATTTCTTTTATTTCTCTCATACTCCATCCTCCTCCGGGAATCTGAACACGATGTTTGCCGGTTCGAATTTCATATCTGGGCTGTTAACCATTGTTTTGATGATTCCAAAACCTCTTGCAGCCATTTTTATGCATTCTTCGCAATCGTCATCGCTCATTTCAACGTTTTGTGCAAGAAACATTCCTGCATACACTTTGTGCAACGCTTTCATAGCTTTTTTGGCTTTTTCATTTGTCGAATAACGAGCCATGACTGTTCCTTTTTCACCAACTATTGGCACATATACTCTTATGATATTTTCTGTTCTACTTAATGCTGCGATTTCATAAGGAACATCAAATTCTCCGCTTTGACTAATTAATCTCACTTCATTCTCCTTTCAATTTCTAAATCCATACTATGGCATTACCTTTAAATCTTCATTCGCCATCAATTATCATTTCCTGATTCAAAGATTGAAGAAGAAAAGATACAAGCTGGGCGAACACCAAGTTCGTTGCTGCTGCAATTGAGGCGGCTGAAATAGCCCGAAGGGGAAACAACGGTACTTGTTGTACTGTAATCATTTACTGGTGTACTCCATGGCGTAATCAACCACCACCATTTCGGCATGTTCGGCAGTAATTTACGATATTTCCGGTACTCATCCACAGTCAAAAGTGAAATCTTATCTTCGCAATGTCCGTATTCTGTCTGGCCGTCCAAAGAAAGCAAATCTCGATCAAACTCAATAACTGCATCTTCTCCAAACTCGTCCGTAATTTTTTTAAGAAAACGAGTATTTAACTCATTTCTCAGTTTACTCAAAATCCAGTTATTTGAATCTGAATCAAATGTTCTTTCTTTTCCATCAAATCCATTCAAAATGGCAAAATATCCTTTTTCTGTCTTATCAAGAATCAGCCATTCCATACCTGCAAGTTCAATAGCTTTTCCGATTTCCGGCTTACCGATGTGCTTTTTCTTGAATTCCGTGAACTCTTTACTTAATCGGGATAATTCATCTTCAAAATATTTCAGATTTTTCTTCATAATCATTCCTCCGCCTTAGATACAAAGATATTAGATTTTAAGATACAAACTGGGCGAACACCATACCCGTAGTTGCAATTGCCGTTGCCGATAATGCCCGAAGGGGAAACAACGGCAAAGGCTTTCTCACATCCACGTTCTTTCGTTGACCATGGCGATAATGTCCAATACCAATCGTTTAAACATGGATTCGGTGTGATATCTGTATATCTGCGTACTTCATCAAACGTAATCGGTCGAATTTTACAATCAACAGTCCCCAATTTCTGTCCATCCGCAGTGATAATATCTGCTGTGTGTGTTTCGATATTTTCTGCCCCGAATTCTTTTTCGAAGTCTTTCAGAATTTCAGTGTCACACAGTTTCTTTACTTTTGATGTTTTGTAATCTGAGGTATCACCAAATTTTACATTTTCTTTCACCAGATCAAGTGAAATAATTTTCGTTGTATCTCCATACTGTTCCAGAACCTTGTATTTACGCTTTCCAGTGGTCTGAAAAACATCTCCACGTTTCAGTGTTGACAGTAAAACCTTGTCAGTTTCTTCCTGCTTTTCCAGAAGTTCAACCAGTTCCTTGGCTTTCTTTAAAATTTCTTTATTGTTCATATCACATTTCCTCCTGTTTCATAAAATCCGGAATCTCTGGCTCTTTAACTGCTGCCGGGACTGGTTCTTTCTCAGCTGGCTGTACAACTTCTGCGACTGTTGGCTGCTTCGGCTGTTCTTCAATTGCCATTGGTTCTGGGATGAATTCCTCTTTGTTGGCATTCTGTTCGATTTCTTCCTGTACTTCTCTATACGTAGCATCCATTGTGTTATATTCATAAGCCTGCACCGGATTATCCCATTTTTTGGGAATGGACTTCATAATGTTGTTACGCATTTTACGAACAATCATAGATTCTCTCGACTGTGTTTCGTAATAAGACGGTGAAATATACGGTCTTAATTCTTCACAATCAATAATTGCTTCCAGCTCTCCGATTTCAGCAACTTTTTTCATAACTTCTTTTTTCTTTGCTTCAATCTGAGCTTTCTGTGCATCTGTAGCTTTATATCTATCTGCACAGATGCCAAAAGTTTCATTCTGAAGATTATTCTTGATATGTGCTGCAAGATTTTTCAGTACATCTGCTCTTTCACAAGAAAGATATTCAATATGTCCGTCCTTGTACTGAATCGGATATACGACGCGAACTACTTTGCCCACACCGGATTCTTCCCATTCTGGCGGTGTGATTTCCACGCCTCTGTGTCTTGGTGGGATATACTTATCTCCCTCTCTGACTTTCCAATACGGGAACACTTTAGATACATTGACACCATATCTACTCACAAGTGCGTCATTTCCATCTCCCTCAATCGCAAATTCGATTTTCTTCTCCCACTGAGGTTTCTGCCCTTTCGCTGCTACGTTTACGTTTCTGATCTGGAAATAGCATTCTCTCGGCTGTGCATTTGCGTTCAGCTTTAATGCTGCGACTTTACTCAGGATAAATTTAAGATTAGAACCGTTGATTGCTTCAAAACTCACACCGCTCTCATGCACCATCTGGAAAATAGATCCCATTGCCGCTACTACGCAATCTTTTGAGTAGGAATCAAATTCCATTCCTCTTGAAGTCAAATCTCTTTCCATTAAATCGACATAACGATTTGTGTAGTAGGAAAGCTGTGTGTTAAAATTTGCTACCTGTGTGTTTTCTGCCATTTTAATTCTCCTTTTCTTATATTAATCAACTCGTTTTTGTTTGCATTTCTGTTCAGTTCTACACTTCACCAAAACAAATCATAACCGAGCTACGCTCTGCCTATCCTTTGCTCATCTTCTCTACTCTGTGCCTTTGCTATACTTTACTTTTCTATTCCGTGCTTCGCCTATACGTATCTTTGCCCTGCCCTACTTCGCCAATGCTTTACATTTCTTTACATCACATTGCTCTGCTGCGCTTTTCCGCTACCTCACTATGCGAAACCTCTCTTTACTTTGCCAAAACGTATCAACTCTTTTCAATTCCATAACTTTGCCCTTCTGCACCTCTCAGTACCACTCCGATACATTACTTTGCTACGCTTCGCCGAAGCAAATCATTACCCAGCAATTCTGCGCCTTTGCTTTGCCTATCATAACTACATTCAGCCATGCCGTAACTTATTTTGTGATTTCAGTCCATTTGAAACGGCCTTTGCCTGAGTTTCGCCACTGACCAATGCCATTGAATGCACCATAATCAAGCCAGTCGATTACATATTTCATCAGTGAATCATCCAGTACTCTGATTGTGAACTCTACTGTCGAACCTGCCGGAACTGTTTCGCTATCTGCCAACGAAATTCGTTCGCCCTGTGCTGTCTGCGCTCTCAGTGGTCTCTGACAATCAGAAAGTTCTGTACCTTCTGGAAGAATAAAAGGAATTTTGCGTTCGTTTACAAATACCAGTAAGTCAATTTTTTTCTTATAAGCTGCAAGTTTCTTTGCTCCTCCGATATAGGAACCGGCCTGTGCAGCTGACTTAAAGAATCCTCTGATCTGGTAGTCCCAAAGGAACGGATTGCCGTTATCATCTTTCGGAAATACTGTTCGACCTTTTTCAATAACTTCTTCAACTCCTAAAGCTTCAACTTCCTGTTCTCTGGAAGGTGCATCTGGTGCTTTTGATGCAATAAACTTCTCATGAATATCTTTTTCCGCATTTGCTGTTCCCAGAACTTCCTCTAAAAATGTTAATCTGACTTTCATTTCTTTCATCTCGTATTCCTCCGATTTTTATATTTTGCTTAATGCTTTGCTTGTCAAGACCATGCTCCTCCGCTGCAATTCAATTCTACGCTATTCCTTTTCCTTTCCAAACCTTGCGTCGCTTAACCTCGCCTTGGCTTTTCTGTGCGTTTCTACACTTCTCCTTTGCGATTCTCAGCAGTGTGCTTTTATGCCGTGGCATTTCATATCTGTTCTATGCATATCCCTTGCCTCGCTTGTCATTGCTTCGCTTTGCCGTTTCAAAGCTGACTATGCTAATCCTATTGCGTTTTAATCACAATAACTTCTACTACAGAATGGGCACACTGTAATTAACTGCCCTGCTGCACTTTCAACGGAATACCCGTGTGTTTCTTTTCCGTACCGTGTCCGTCCTTCCTCAGAATAGATATTCTGGTGGCAAGACCAACAGATACCATTGCCCGGTGCAAAACGTGGTAATATCTTTGTTTTGCAGTACCAGTCCTGTGCTTTGATTGCTTCTGGAATGTTATATGTAGTTGTCGCCATATTAAATTCCCTCCACTTTTAATTCATCGTCGGAAACTTTAAGTAGAATCATTTGTCTGCCTGTATCTGGTATTCTGTCAGCATTCACACTTTCAACATCATCAACCCAAATCGGCAAATTCAAGCCGTTCAATTCCTGCAAACCAGTCACGAGGTCAATGTTGCAAAGAATCTGATCAGAGTGATTTAATCCATCAAAATATCCGATTCCATCACAAATCATCTTGCAAGTTTCCACCGGCTCACCGTCCTGCGTATAGTCCAAAAATTGAAACTGAAAGTGCTTGAAATGTGGATTGATAGCTTCCGCAAGCTTCTGATTCTTTTTGATGGAAAATTCTTTCAACATGTCAAGTTTCTGCTGAATATCGGAATCTTCCTGACCTAATTTCTTTCTGTCCGTATTTAGTTGTTCGAGCGTTTCTGCCTGTTTCTGAACTCCCTGTTTTGCCATCTCGATTTTTGTTTCGATTCCTGTAAGTTCCTTTTCAGCAGACATTCTTTCTGCCTGAACTGCTGCATTTTCCTCAGAATTATTAGTCAGTCCGTCAAGCTGTTCCTGTTTCTTCTGGATTTCTGCTACAACTGCCTGATACTCTTCGTTTCCAGACATATCTGGCTCTGCCGGAAGCTTCTCTAATTCCTGATTTTTCTGCGCAATCTCAGATGCCAGAGCAGAAATATTTTTCTTTGTCTGTTCAATCTGCGATTCGATGTCTTTGCGCTTTTCCTCAACTTCTTTTCTTCTGGCTACTTCGGAATTGCCTTCTTCTGTAATGTCTTTAAGTTTCTGCTGTTTGTCTGCTTTAAACTGCTCTTTTTTCGCAAGTTCTGCATGGATTCTTTCCTGTTTCTTCTGTTCAAATTCAGTTTTAAGACGTTCAACCTGTTCTTCTGGCAAATGCTGTCCACAGGTCGGGCAAATAGCTGATTCAGGGTCAAATTTTTCGTTCTGTATGGCATTTAAAGCTGTTTCATCAAATGTAGACGCATACGTCTGTTTGTATTTCTCCTGTAAAACCGTAATTCTCTGCTGAATACGTTCCGGTTTTTCGGCAGTAGTAAGGAAATTTTCCAGAACACGGAGATTGTCTTCTTCCTGTTTCTGCTTAAATCGCCTGTCATTTAACAAGGAAACGATTTTTCTCTTTTCTTCCTGTAATGCTTCTGCTGCATTTGAAATAATCGCATATCTGGACTTCTTAAGACCTACAATTTCATAGGAAAGTTCATCGTATGCTTTTCCAGAATCACTCAGCTGTTGTTCTTTCTGCCTCAGCACGATCAAATGATTTAAAACTTGTTCTCTCTTTTCTTCAAGAACTGCTGCGTCTGGTATTCCTTGTTCCTTTAAGGTATCAATCTCAACCTTTTTGACGTCAATTTTCTTCTGGATATCTTTTCTGTCTTTGTTGAGTTTTTTCACAACTTCCTCGACAGAATGATTCTTGATGATTTCCGAAACTTCTGGATTGTCCTGCAATACTTTATCCGCATTGAACCCTGCCATCTTTTCAAGCGTTGCTCTGGCACTTGCTGTTGATTTTCGAAGTTCATTCAGGAATACTCTGGCATTGCTGCACATCATAATGGTTTCTGGGTCTGCAATTCTTTTTAAGAAATCTTTGTATTTTGTCTGGTTGTAATCAAACCCATCAACCTGATATTTTGTGGTGCTGGAAGATTTACCCTTCTTCGTTTCCTTACGGATCACGGTTTCTTCTCCATCAATCAGAAGTGTGAGTTCTCTGGATACGACACCCTCAACTTCTTCTCCGTCTTCTTTTCTTCTGACATTATTCGGAGATGTACCGTCTGCAAGCTTTCCGGTCAGCGCATCAAAATATGCGTCCATCAATGTTGTTTTACCCTGACGGTTCCTGCCGGACACCATTGTTCGTGGTGCAAACTGATACTCCGCAGACTCAAACTTCTTGTAGTTTTCAATATTAATCTGTTTCAATTCTACTGTTTTCATGCTGTTTTATCCTCCAACCAATATGCTGAAACTTCATAAGCCGTTCTTTTTTCAACCTCAGTTTCAACTTTTTTTGTGTATTCTCGGCTCTGTATTCTTCCTTGCAAAAGAATGTTATCTCCAACTTCGCAACCGCTAATATATCTGGCATCTCTTCCCCAGCAAATGCACGGTATGTAGTCAGATATTCCATGTGGGCGGTTTACTGCAAGAAGGATATCTGCGATTTCTCTTCCGTTTGGTGTCTTTCTGTATACTGGCGGTTTACAGATAAATCCGTCCAAAAGAATATTATTGGTGTGATATGTACCTTCCTCTGCAAATTTAATTTCTCTTGCGAAAACAAAGAGAATTAATTTACTGTGTTTGTCATCGTGCTTGTTGTAAGAACGGAACTGTCCGTAAACTTCAACCATTTCTCCGGTATAGTCCTGTGTTACATCAATAAGCCTTTCGGATACCATAACTGGAAGAATATCCTTTGTATCGCTCAGTCGTTTTGCCGATACCTGCATTGTGTAAAACTTTTCTCCATATATTTCATGGCTAAATTCAAACTTGGATTCAATTGTCCCAATCAGTGTTGCCTGATTGTTTTCTAAAAGTTTATTCAACTCCGTTTACCCACCTTTCTATCTGCATTAAAATAGGGAGGGATATCATTGAAGACACCACCGCACTTATGCAGAACAGTTTAAGTACATCCATTTTCGTCATCCACCAGAGTAATAATGCAATCGTGGAAAATGTTCCAACCTGTGCCATTACTCCGATAAAATACATTCTTTTCCTCATATCCCTCACTTCTTTCTTTTTGTTGCTGCTGTTGCAAGTAAAGCTACTGACAGCGCTACAACTGCGACTTTCAGACGTTTTGTTTTTGCCGCCTGATCTGCGATGATTTCGCTTGCAAGGCTCTGGTTTTTAGTTACGTTTTCGGTGTGTTTTGTGATTTTAGACATAAAAAATGCCCTCCTGGTATAAATTTTCTTTTCAAATACAGGAAGGTGTGTTATACTTTACCTGTATTTAACTTACCCAATTAAGTTAGATACGTGGCTCTGCGTGGTATTTGCCGTACCCGTGGAGCCAAACTACTCTTCTGCAACAAATTCTCCGTTTACAAGTTTATAAAATGTATCTGGTTTTATCTTTGTCCCGTCTACTTTTGCGGACTTCACGTCTACAATATGGTATGTTTCGTCTTCAAATTTCTTCCATTCAGCAAGTACAATAAAGCATCCAATAGACCCTTTTGCTTTGGAACCGTATCCAATTGCCATTGCAACACTCTCTTTTCCTTCTACGGTTGCCGCTGAACGGTATCCGGTGTTGGTTGCCGCTGAACGGTATCCGGTGTTGGTTGCCGCTGAACAGTTTCCGGTGTTGGTTGCCGCTGAACAGTTTCCGGTGTTGGTTGCCGCTGAACGGTATCCGGTGTTGGTTGCCGCTGAACGGTATCCGGTGTTGGTTGCCGCTGAACAGTTTCCGGTGTTGGTTGCCGCTGAACGGTATCCGGTGTTGGTTGCCGCTGAACGGTATCCGGTGTTGGTTGCCGCTGAACGGTATCCGGTGTTGGTTGCCGCTGAACGGTATCCGGTGTTGGTTGCCGCTGAACGGTATCCGGTGTTGGTTGCCGCTGAACGGTATCCGGTGTTGGTTGCCGCTGAACGGTATCCGGTGTTGGTTGCCGCTGAACGGTATCCGGTGTTGGTTGCCGCTGAACGGTATCCGGTGTTGGTTGCCGCTGAACGGTATCCGGTGTTGGTTGCCGCTGAACGGTATCCGGTGTTGGTTGCCGCTGAACGGTATCCGGTGTTGGTTGCCGCTGAACGGTATCCGGTGTTGGTTGCCGCTGAACGGTATCCGGTGTTGGTTGCCGCTGAACGGTATCCGGTGTTGGTTGCCGCTGAACGGTATCCGGTGTTGGTTGCCGCTGAACGGTATCCGGTGTTGGTTGCCGCTGAACGGTATCCGGTGTTGGTTGCCGCTGAACGGTATCCGGTGTTGGTTGCCGCTGAACGGTATCCGGTGTTGGTTGCCGCTGAACGGTATCCGGTGTTGGTTGCCGCTGAACGGTATCCGGTGTTGGTTGCCGCTGAACGGTATCCGGTGTTGGTTGCCGCTGAACGGTATCCGGTGTTGGTTGCCGCTGAACGGTATCCGGTGTTGGTTGCCGCTGAACGGTATCCGGTGTTGGTTGCCGCTGAACGGTATCCGGTGTTGGTTGCCGCTGAACGGTATCCGGTGTTGGTTGCCGCTGAACGGTCTCCGGTGTTGGTTGCCGCTGAACGGTTTCCGGTGCTGGTTGCCGCTGAACGGTTTCCGGTGTTGGTTGCCGCTGAACAGTCTCCGGTGTTGGTTGCCGCTGAACAGTCTCCGGTGTTGGTTTTTTTATCATTGTTCCAATCAACTTGGTTCTTGATATATTCAACACCGGCTTTTACGATTCCAGCAATCCCGATCTCAGCTTTGATCGAAATACTTTTTCCAACTCTCTTGCTATCATTTGATTTTTGATCGTTTGCATCCAAATCTACTTCACAGTATCTTGAATCTGACGGTGCATAATATCTAAATACATCTAATGGAAATTCACACGCATGAAATCCTTTTTCGCAAATTTCAGCACTTTCTTCTGAATATTTTTTCCCGGTTTCGTACTGGAAATCTTGACATTTCAAATCTTTATCGAACCCTTTATAACACAGCATTTTTATTTTTCCTTTCTTTGAACTCAATTCCAAGAATTGCAGCCATATCTTCTTTTTCGATGTGATTGTCTACTTCAATCGCTATGAATCTGCTTCGTCAATATCACGAATGGATTTCTGAATCGCAGAACTAACTCCGCTTGTAACGCATTCGGTAATTGTCTTCCCGGAGATATTTGCTGTGTGCGTTACTTTTTTTGTTCTTGTAGGTACAATCTCTTTTCGAATGGCTTTAAGTTCTTCCAAAATCTGCTTGAGTAATGCATTAGTTTCTTCCATATCTCTCTCCTACATTGTCATCTGGGCATTGCAGTCGCGAATCATCATCTTTGTGTTGGTACACGGTGTCCATCCTTTGATGTATTCGACTGCTTCCTGGTATCTCAATTTCGGAATGTTATTTCTGGCATTTACATCGAAGTAAGTCTTTACATCCCTGTTGCATTCTGCAAATACTTTCTTTCCAATCTCATCATAAGCATTGGATTTCTTTCCACCCAGAACCTCGATCACCACCTTGGAAACTAGGTCACTGATGTACTTCTGCTGACCGTAATCAATAGTCATGGTATTCTCAAGTTTCTCGATTCGCTCCTCATGGTCTTGATTGCCAAGAGCCAGCAACTGAATTTGCTCTGCTACGGTCATTGGCTTCTGATAAGAACCTGTCTTACGGATTGCCGGAAGGACTTCATCCATAACCCATGATTCAAATTTCTCTGCTGACGGAAGCTTCGACTTCATAATCAAACGGTACAAATCCCCCTCATTTATATATGACATTGACTGAACGCCACTAGATGTAGGGGTGTCACGTTTTGTTACTCCCTTGCAATGGTCAAGAATGGCTTTTCTTGGATTACTGTATCCAAGAGCTTTGGCAACATCAGTGCCAACAAAGTACGGTTTACCGTCAATTTCTGCTGTTCGGATGTCCCCGAACTCTTCTGAATTAAAAATCTGTAATTCGTTCATATATCTCCTTTTCTTGTTAATCGGATTTCAAAATTTCATCTACCGAAGTTTTTAAATAATCAGCGACCTTTTTCACTTTTTCGGCAGATGGAGAAACTTCATTCCATTTACAAACACTACCTTGCGAAAATCCGCAATCTATTTCGATTTTGCGAATGGAAACATTTCGCTTTTTTGCCAAGGCTTTCACCCTGTCGTAAATCATCATTCGATACCTCCTCTCATATTTTTACTGAAAATATCACAACATTGTTGACATACCTCTGAATATATTCTATAATCAAGCTACCACACAAAATCATAAAAAATAAACTTGGGCATTCTTTATGTCCTTATTTTGTTGCGATATCTTCAGTGTCGATAGTTACATTATAAGCGATATTTTCAGAATGTCAAGTATTATTTTTGCGTTTTTTTCAGTATCGAAAGGAAACAAAAAATGACATTACGAGAAAGAGTTAAAATACTTTGTAAAGAACAGAAAACTTCATTAAATGCGTTAGAAACTGAATGTGGTTTCGCAAAGGGATACGCAAGCAAACTGGACAAAAGCACTCCTAATGCTGAAAATTTGCGAAAAATCGCAGATTTCTTCCACGTATCCGTAGATTATCTGATGACAGGGAAAGAGCCGGAACAAGATTTTTCCGATGAATCTGCACATTTGATTGCACAGATAAGAAAAGACACCGAACTTTCCGATGCATTAAGGAAATACTTCGGGTTGTCCGATGCCAAAAAGAAACATATTGTTGAATTGATTAATCTTTTAAGCGAGTGAGGTACGCTATGTTAGATACTAAAACCATTTACGAAACTGCTATGAAACAAATTGATAATATTGAGCCAATCCCTTTAACATATTCATATTCAGACACACAGTTCGAGATTCTTTGCAAATATATCAAAGAATTTGAATCAAAACTTGATTCTGAACATGAAGTAGGACTTCTACTTACCAATTTTGGTCAGTCAGTTACTATGCATGTTACTGAAATCGGATACGAGAAGTCCGTACTTATGATTTTTAAAGGATATGTTAATGGAAAGATGTCAACACTTATTCAGCACATTAGTCAGCTGAACTTTTTACTCATGTCAGTTCCGAAAGAAAATGATCGTCCAAAAAGACCTATTGGATTTTTGTCTCCAACCGTTGAATAGATTCCTGTAATGATTGAATCATATTTGTCTGAACTCCAACCATGTCGATTAATGCGTATATAAGCGATGCCGGTGGAAGACCCGTTTTATTTGATGGGTCTTCCATTTTTGCGATTATTTTCTTTTGCTCTTCTTCGGAATATAATAAATCTTTGTTCATATGTCCTACCTCCGTAAATCGTTGTAAATATCAGCTATAATAATATAAATGTATCGCAGAATCTTTTGACTTTCAATTTCATCTATTATTTTTATAATTTCTTTCTTATAATCCATAAATAACCCTCCCGAATGAAACTTTACTACAGTATATGTCTGGACAGTAGAAAATATGCATTCGAACATTTATTTTTATCATATTTTCCGCAGATCCAATGAAACAGGACACATGGATTAATATTCGCCCTTGCAAACTGCCAGAGATAGACTGGAATATTTGTGATTTCAAATATGACCTTTACTTTCACAAATATAAAGTTCGTTTTTACCGGATTTTCTGTGATTTCTACAATATCGTTCGTTCTTAGAATCTCTTTTATGCTCTGGCTTAAAGTTGAATGCTTGCACATATCCTCTGCCAAGCGGATGAAGCTTTTACGTAAATAATCTTGATTGCACATCGGCAAGTGAATGATGTAGCTTGCAAAGAAGATTACTCCTGCTGTGATCAGCAATCTCTCAATCTTCCTCATAATATATACCTCTTTAGTCTATAATTTATGTACTTAGTTATACCACTTTTTGTGCAAATTAATCGGGCAAAACGATAAAACTGCATTTTTAATGGATAAAAATATGAAAAATATTTCGGTTTTGACTATGCTATTGTCGATTCTTGCGGTATAATATATGCAAATTTTACCAAGGAGGAATGCACCATGAGAAGAAAACTTATAGTTGCAATGCTGTCAGGAATTTTATGCGCTTGCCCCATAGAAGTCTATGCAGACGCTGAAATGACTCAAGAAGAAACAGACATGAATTCTTTATCAGAGGAAGAATACAAGAAAAAATGTACCGAAATGTGGTATGAAGATATTACTTTCTCAAAGAAAAGTCTGGAAGGTCAGTTTGTCAAAATAGATCTTTACGTTGAAGGCACTGCAACAATAGACCCTTATGATTTAATGATCTCCGACAAGACTGAAAAGTATAATCTTAGCAGTAATTGCAGTCTTGTTGGCATTTATTCAAAAGATACCGACAGCTACGGAAGCGGCAATGACGTGGGTATTCTATACTCCAATGATTATGATTTCAAAAATACAGACTATGTTCCAGGGACTTACTTGACACTTTATGGGGAAATTATTGATTATGGTATCGACTATTGGAGCGGTCACAATTCAGCGTGGTTTATGCCAAAATATATCGAAAACGTGAGGGATGTTAAATGAGGAAAAGAAAGAAAATAGATAAAGTGACTCAAAAGATAAAATGCCCTGCTCTTACTTGTCGTAGTGCTAATGTTCAGATCGTTAGTAAAGGATTGTTCTCCACAAAATACCAATGTAAAAGTTGCGGTCGTATTTTCAAAGGATAAACAGCAACGAGCCGAGGATTTTACTCCCCGGCTCTTTTTATGGCAAAACCTGCATTCACGATCACATCTCCTCCCCAGAGTAATCTGGCAGGCTGTACCAACGTATTAAGATTTCGATTTTTTTCGAACTTCTGCTGAACTATTTACACATTTCCGTTTCAGTGCTACTATATTACCATAATTAATTGATTAGATGAGGATAATCTGATGAAAGTTGAAGCGTAGGCGATAAACGGAAGGTGATTACTATGAAAATTGCTATTTGTGACGATTGTGAACTACAGGTTGAGTATTTTAAGCATCGGATTGAACCGTTTTTGAAGCAAAACGGTGACCGGAATTATACGATAGACGGTTATTTCAGTGGGGAACCCTTGATAGATGATGTTAAGGACGGAAAATGGTTTGATATGATTGTCTTGGATGTAATACTTAAAAACGAAAATGGCGTGGATATTGCCAAAGAACTCCGAGAGTGTGGATATAAGGGCAAAATTGCTTTCTGGACAGCTCACAAGGATTTTGTTTTTGATGCGTTGGATGTTGAATTTACGCATTATATCATCAAGGGAAATGAACACGGAAGAATGTTTTCTATGATTGACAATACCTTGAGTGATATGAAACACAAGATGCTCACAATCAGACACAGAGATTGCATTATAAGGATTCCATTGAACAAAATCGAGTACCTCGAAGCACGGGATAAGCAAGTTTTTGTTCATTGCACGAACGGGATTATGCACAGTATGTATGCAACTTTAAAGTCGGTTGAGCCTTACCTTGATAAACGGTTTTTGCGTTGCCATAAGTCATTTGTTGTAAACATGGATTATGTGCAAAAGCTGGATTCTGATTTTACGATGTTTTCCGGGGATAAAGTGTTGATTCGTAAGAACGGATATGCGGATATTAAAAATCAATATTGGGAATACATTATTAAGTGAAGCAAAAGAGATGGTCTGTCAAGGAAGAAACAGACCATCTCTTTTTTTGAGTCCATGCTTAAACTCTGGGGAGGAGTTGAATTATGGTATATTTATTATATCACACTTGTTACACTTTGCAAATATCTTTTGCAGCCACAAATCCGTAGTACTTGCCTGCAATGCGGACATAGTGCCATGAAGCACCGTTTGTTGCTTTCTGAGTGAAATTCATCACGTCAACAAGGTTGCCTCTCACAAGCTTAGGCCATTTCTTAATAGACGGATAGTTGCCACCGGCCCACGTGCGAACATCCGTAGATGTTGCCGTTACTTTTCCAACAAAGAGACGTTGCGTCTTGTTCTGCTTATTGGTGATTGTAGTCGGTTTACTTTTAGCTCTGTCAACTTGCAAATACTTAGTTGCCGCCCATCCGATGCCGATTCCTGCAACTTTGACCTTCGTCCACATACCGGATTTCTCACCGTTAATTTCTACGCGATTTCCCTTGTTGATCTGTCCGAGAACATATCCGTTCGGTGTCTCACGAACATATAAATCGTCTACTGTTGATGTGGCTGTGCCTATTGCTTTCCATGTTTCTACGACAGTTTTCTCTTCTCCCCAGTCAATCCAAACATAACCGTCAATTGCCGGATCGCTGATAGCATAGGATTTATTGCGAACAGCTCCACCATTTGCTACTACGCCCGCTGCGCTAGAAGTATTTCCTTCATTGGTATGAACCTTCGAGAAGTCGAAACTCCGTACGCTTCCAACATGTGAACCATTGCGGAAAATAATCAAAGCTCCGTCTTTTGGTGTGCTGTGCCATGTTCCATTGGCTTTAGCGTGTCTTGTAATGCTCTGGCAATTGTAGAATCCACCGCCCATGATTTTTAATGCTTTAGTGATTCCGAGAACTTTTACCAACTTCCAGAACTGGTATTCCGCGCACCATGGTTGCCCCTGACATCCCGGCTGTCCCCAATTATCTACATCACGGGCAAATTTGGTGTAATTGTTATATCCGGCATTTTTCTGGAAATCATCAAGATAAGCGTTTGTCCGTTTTTCCAGATACGGTTTATTGCTGCCATTGTTTGCGTAATAATCACCGAGTTCTGTGAATTTTTGTAATTTTGTTTTTGCCACTGTTACTTCTCCTTTCTGTTCCGTCCGATAATCTGTATAGAACACATCCATATCAACATTTCCACTGATTCCTGAGACTTTTCCCTTACTGGAATACTGCCAGCCTACACCAACATTCGGACGTAATCTTTCCTGTACAGAACCGTTGTCGTTAGCCGGGTAACGAGCGATCCAACAATCATACTGCTTCAAAGCATCTGACAGAACGTTATTGTACCAATCAAGATTGCAATAGATGCCAACTTTATAACCGGCTTTTTTAATTCTGGTCAGAAATGCTACTGCAATATTCTCGATAGCCTGTTTTCCAAAGCTTCTCTGTTGACTCCATTCGAGGTCATAGAATACTGGAAAATCAAGTCCACGACCACCAAGAACGGAAAGTACGTCCTCAGCTTCGTCAATCGCTTGTGCCGGTGTCAAAGCGTAGCTGTACTTGTATCCACCAATAAGAATTCCATTGGATTTACAACCTTTGTAATTATGTTCAAAAGACGTATCAATTCCAGATTTCTGATGAATTCTCAATATCGCAAACTTGATTCCAGAATTTTTAACTTTCGTCCAATCAGGTTTCCCTTGAAAAGATGATACGTCAATACCTTTGATTTCTGCCATAATATCATCACTCCTTCTTAAAATTCACTGAACTGCAAGACAATAAATGTTGCATCGGTGCTGTGTGTTGCAGCTGTAGTATTAATAAAACTTACATTGAGTTTGCCAGCAACAGCCGAACAGCTTGCAGGTGTAAGCCATCCACTTGCCAGATACACCGGAACGAATACAGTTGCTCCATCAGCAACATTAAATGCCGTAGTTATGGTGCCTGTAGACGCTCCGCTTGTAGTAGATGGAACTTTGAATTTGACCATTGTGGCTTCTAATAATTTCAATCCTGAAGATACACCGAAAAGCCCTTTTACCTGCGCAACGGTTGTTTTCTTTGCCACATTTCCCGTAGCTGTCAAGAAAAAATCTGTATCTGCCGGTGCCGTGTTGTTAGTGAATGCGCTGATTTTCTTTACATTTAATGCATCTGCCATATTATTCACCTCTCATTTCTTTTATAATTTTTCTCAGTTCTTTGATATCCTCTTTTAGGTTGTCTATGCATTACCTCTCAATCACATCAAAGCTGATAGACTCTGTTGCAAAAAACATTTTCTTCAGTTCTTTTAGTTCCGATTCCAACGCCTTTTGTAAAATGATTTGTTGAAATTTGATATTTGTCAATTCTCTTTTGAACAGTTTTTCTATTTGCTCCGCTGACTGAGCTATATCCAATCTTTTTCAATACTTCCTGTAGTGTCCTAGAAGATTTTACAATATCTTCTAACTGATCTTTTGACAATAAGTCTACTTTTGCAGTTTTCAAAATGTCACTCCATTTCATTGAAATTATCAGACTATAACATATTCTCCCAAAAGCGGAACGCCCGGAATCGAACCGGAGACCAGAGCGCAACTCTGTCAGTTTGCCACTAGCGTACATTCCACATAACCCGGACACCCCGGGTTAGCAATATGTTTATCGTGTTATGCTTTCCACTAGGCTGTTTTATGCCGTGCCAGCCCCACGAAGTTGTTTCGGATATTATTATGCCTTTTGACTTTATGTTTCTTGAAAACTCCCTTGCCATCAATGCGCGCTTGTGATGGCTTATTGAAACTAAGAAACATTTATCGGACGGGAAATCAGATCAAACACAAGCCTATGCCGTTACATATCTTTGCTCATTCTGATTCACATACGCTCATCCGAAAGTTTTTTCTTCCCATAAAACGGATGGGTAGCATACGGAAGAAATGGAAATTCTGAGATTCGAACTCAGGACTTCCCGGTTATGAGCCGGGCGTTCTAACCACTGAACTAAATTTCCTGAGTAGAAAATATTACCAGCACCTCAAAGCTATATTTTCTACTGTTGCGATTCTTTGCCACCAGTCGCAACAAAGGCTCCCTATTTTGGTTTTGCTGTCACCTATACGGGAATCCCATCCGGGACGTTTGAAGCCCCTTTAGACAGCTCCGTTGAGCTAGATGGGTATCGGAGGGTCTATGTGAAATAAACCATTGCCAGGTACATGCGCAACCTAGCAAACGGGGCTAGTGGGATTCGAACCCACACATGGCGGAATCAAAGTCCGTTACCTTACCTTTTTGGTGATAGCCCTAAAATCTTTCTCCCACTCCGCACCATCACAAAAGCAGGAGAAAGAATTGTGTGTGATATAATTACTATTTCTGTAATGCAAACAATATATGTGGAGGAAATCGAATTTAATATAATCGACTACAGAAATTTTTTTACACTAAATCGGATGTAAAGAATATTTGCTTGCGTACCGCTCCACAATCGGGTAAGCGTATCCTTCCGGTTTAATTATAGGTTTAACCCGTTCTATGATAAAAAACGGAATAATCCTCGTAGGAAATGCTAAAAGCATATTTTTACCTCGCTGTGCAGATTAATATGGTATTCAGAATGATTCCTAATTCCATCATTGTAAAGAAGAAAATAGAAAACATCGGTATTTTCTGCTCGTTAATTTGCGTCATGAGGAATGCAGCCAACGTTGTGAACACTATTATGTTGATTGCTACAGCAATGATCGTTAATGGTAATCTCATTTTTCCTCTCCAATCATAAAATTAAGTATCTTCTCTGCGATTTCTTCTTCCGGCTCAAATGGCAAGCCGCATGAATTATAAGCAATTAAAGCCGATTTTAGGCTTGCTTTGAATCCGTGGTAAATTTCCCCATGTTGGAGCAATTCGTGCCTTAAAACTGAAATTGCATCAGTAATTGATTGAGAAGTGAAACTAATTTGTGCCAGACACTCCATTTCAATATCCGGCTCCGCCACCATCTCGAATACAAATGTCGGAACCTCGTCAACAGCAACATGGAAATCAACAGACTTTACTCTTGGGACTTTATTCCCATCAATAAAATACTGCGTCCCTCTCCAATCATACGGTTTAGGGTTCACAATTCTTACAACAGGCATCTTTGAATCCCCTTTCCTGTGCTTTGCAATATGCCAGAAGATGTTCTGCAATCTCTCTGAGCTGATTTGGGTCGTATTTCGGGCAAGTTAATGGTCCTTTATCCACTAAATCAACACTTGCTTCGGCATCAATCAACATAGTCGCTACATCAATCGGTTCATCTGGGAGCATTAAATCGTCCTGGTTTTTATGTACTCCCATAAAAAGCTCGATTCCATCCGCTTTCACTAGCATGTAATCGTGAACTTTATCGAAGTCCGGTGCTTCCTCTGTAATAACTGCTTTTCCATTCTCAGTGTATACATAATAAACTTTCTTGTTACTATTCATGCTTCCTCTGCCTCCCCAAAATATTTCTTGTATAATTCATAATCGTTTTTGCCAATCAGATCTTTGACTCTGTGTGTTTTTTCCATTCGAAGATTGCTATACACAAAAATTGTTTTAGTAACCTGTATACGGCATTCGCCAACATCAGTTATTCCACTTTCAGTTTCGATTCTCTCTTCAGCTGAGAACCAATGCCTATTCGGAGTTAAGAAATAAACCCTTTGCGTGCTTACTCCAAACGAGATATATTTCAAGCTTGATTCGTCCGTAAAAACCTTTTTTGCCGATTCTGTATCGTACAGTCTTCCGTCCTCCAGAACAGCTTTCTTGTGATGATACTCATATACCTTGTCATGCATTAAAGGTTTTTCAAGCGGATGCATCTCAAGTTTTTCCTGAAAGCCTTTTTTATTTTTGAAAAATTTTTCAAGCAAAGACATCTGTCTACCTCTTTCGAAAATATTGTTCCAATGCTTCACGAGTGACCTGTGATACACTCTTGCCGGTTCGGTTTTTCTCAGCTATGAGTTTTCGTTCTAGCTGGTACGGCAACCGGATGCGGATGGATTCGCCTTGAGGATTATTATTTTTCATAGGCAGTATCCATCTTTACTGAAAGAATCGGTTTGTCATCAGTTTTCGCTAAAAGAGTAATGCCTTTACCCTCTTTCCAAGGAGATGTGACTATCTGAATATTGGAAACTCCAGTTTCACTACAGACATTCAGTAGTTGTCTGGCAATATCCATTAAGCCTGACCGAAGATAACCATCGTTGTTTACTATTTTTTCCATCTTGTGCCTTCCTTTCTGCGGATGTCAGTGATTATCAATCGTTAAGGCTTACGGCTTGTTATGTTGCAATCACTATCTCTGCCATGTTGAGGGATTGTTGTTAAAAGGGCGTTTTTTAAATTTTGGGGCGGTCGGGGCACTCATTAGGCCGTTCGGGGCATCCATATACACCCCCCTCCCGGGTCTGTCTCTGGTGACGCTGACCGGGCAACCCTTTGCCCCATGGGTTCCCGTTGTCCCGGTCTTAACGCTGTTTTTCGGATACCTTCGGCGGTAATCAAGGGAATTATAATGCGTATCAATTTTCAGAATATTACATCTATTTAATAAACACTTGTTTTTTAAATAGACTGCTATACATCATGCACAAATTCAACTGTTATATATGTGCATATTTACTAAATACTGCCATGTCTACCGCTTTTCGGTCTGTTTGTTCGCCATCTGCGTACATTTCAACAATCTTGTGTACGTTCCACGCTGTTATAACTCCGGCTTTTCCATCTCTGGAAGCTCCAGAACATCCTTGTACTTGTCTGCGATCTGCTGCGCTGTCTGCTGTGGTATGCCCTGTTGCTGTCCTGCTGGAATTGGTGCCGTCTCTGCCATGCCGTAAGCAGCTTTTGCTACGAAAATTAAGTTTGCATTTGTTCCGGGCTGGTTATGCAATCTATTAAGCGTACAGTTTTTGCAAATATCGAACCATTTTTTCACCGTGTTGCTATGTGCTGTGGCAGTTCTATAATCCCCACGCATCCAATCGCTAAACGTTGAACGGTTAATTCCTACCAGAAAGCTAAATACTTCCAGAGTTGGCAAAACATGATACTTACTGCACAACCTTACAAACACGCTAAACATATGATCTAATAATTCTATATCATCGTTACTAGGTTTCTGTATGTGATCAGCGATATAAAAAATCATATCAACAAAACTGTCAGCTACTTCTTTTCTGTAGTTCTCACTATCAGGTGATACACATAACACTGTATTAATATATTCATCAGCATATATATTAATATTGCTTAAATATACTTCTGTTTCCTTTTCTGTTTTTATAGCATTATCTTTCACTGTATCACCTCACTTTACAACGTTAATCTATAAAAATATTGCAAATAAAAAAGCACAGAAAAACATGTGAGCCATTGTTCCGGCTCCTGTTATCCTGTGCAAAATGCGTTAAAAAATATATTTCGTTTTCGTGTCTATTAACAGTATTAACATACAAGTTGTTGTTCTGTCAACTATTTATTTAAAATTTTTAGTCAATCTCATATAACGCCATATACTATATCTATATATATTATTATACTATATCTCTATATACTGTATATAATTATATATAATATTATTATTAATCAACTCTAACCTTATGGAATCTATGGAGGGATATAAAAGATATTAACATACAGTAGTGTACTGATAATCTATTAATATATAATATATATAGTTCTATTAGGCACACAAAAAGCCAGACCTTCCGGCATCTGATCCGGCATGATCTGGCTGCAAATTATCGTTATTTTTTTCGCGTCAGCTGCTCAAACTATCCCTCCATGAGTTCCCCGCGGCCGTCGTTGGTGTGAGTATAGCGCAACGATCTGGAAAAAGTCAAGCAGAAAAAATAAAAAAATTTCTTGACAAAATGCGATTTGTTGTGTTAGTTATATTATAACAGCTTCGGCGGTTGGCTGTTAATGGGCGTATATTATGCGCTATCTCTCCAAAAACCGCCACAAAAAGCATTATAAAAGCCCTATGGTAAAATCCAAGGGGCTTATTTTTGCGCCTATTTGCAAGTGTTATTGTAGTACATATGTGCGTTATATTGTCAATACATATATGTGCGTTATTTCAATATTTTTTCAAGTCTGTCTAGCTCTGCAAGAACCGTATCCCTGATAAATGCGCTATTACTTTTGTTAAGATGCAAATTTTCAATTCGTTTTTTAGTGTCTTTTGGGAATACTATATTAAGTCTATAGTTATTTTTTTCATAAGTTCTAATCGCTTTTCGCTGTGCTTCTGTTGCCATAATTCAATTGCCTCCCGTTCCTGTTTTTCTTCTATTATAATGTATGTGCGTTATATTGTCAATACATATATGTGCGTTATACAATATATACAATTTGCCTTGCTATATATGTGCGTTATTTGGTTAATATTACATCTTGTATATGTGCGTTATATATGCTATTATAATATCAACGAAAGGAACAAAAGAAACAAACAACCGAACGCCCCGAACCACTCAAGCCAATGAGGACATAGGAAAGCCGATTCGATTAATTGAAAAATTCTAGTTCCATTTACAGAAAAATAAAAAAGCCCGGCAGACTTCCAAACCAAACCGGGCACCAATCAAAAAAAGAAAGGTAGCCCTATTATAACAGGGGCAAAGGTAAAAAGCAATGAAAAAAATTAATACATTAGAAATCAGCGCCAAAAGATGGTTTCAGAAATCTTTTGGCAATACTTACCACGTTGTAAAGGCCGTAGTTAACGAGGAAGAAGTTGTTATCTCTGATATCTGTTATGGATATGATAACCACTTCTTGACCACTGCCGCCAATCTGCTGCGCAATAAAGGTTATGAAGTGCCAGAAGATAACGGAAAAGCTTACGCTATGATGGCAAAATTTCCGTGCACTGTGGAAGATGTAAAGAGAAAGAAAGACTTAACTTTCTAATGGGGGTGTTGATATGAATAACAAATATTTAAAATATCTTAATTGGGCGGTCTTTACAATGATTGACCGTTCCACACAGGACGACCAAAAAAGCAAGATCAACGTTGCTGGGGCTTTCAGTTATCCAAGCAACGCGGAAGACTTTATAAAAACTCTTCCGGCAGATCATAAATGGTATATTTTAGACTTTGACCGCCTGGAACGGTTTGAGGAGTTCTACAACTTCGTTCAGGACATCAATGAAGAGTATGGAGAACACGCAATATTTCATATTAATGACGGCGGTTTCTTAGTCGACGAATTGAACTGTTTTCGATATATGCTCAATATTTACGTTGATACAAAATTAGAATAATATTCCCGGTGGAGGTGTAAACATGGCAGATCGTGAAAAAGTTAACCGGATAACTGTATCTCTTGCAGAACTGTTCCCGGAGCGAAAAAACGAACTTGAAAAAAATAAATGGTACTACGATCATAGTTATATTAACTATGATGAATGGGACAGAAATATTGAGAGCATATTAGACAGTTGCTTTTGCAATAAAAATACACCGTGCTGCGGATGCGAAAGTGTGGAAGTATGTACAGCTAAAAAGGCATGTTAAAACAGGAGGGTTGAAAATGATTAAAATTGATATGTGGTACAACGACAAAAAGGAACAGGCAACCGGGCTGGATATTCAATTTAACGATCTTGGCTGTTTTTATTCTGGTAATATAAGAATTTTTGGTAAAATAGTTGGTGATTATTACGCGGACAGCGTGCAAGAAATTTGTGAAGCGTTCCCACATCTGAAAAAGAAAATAAATGCTTGTTTAAATTAGGCGTAATGGTTTCCGCCGGGTTCGATTCCCGGCAACGCCTTTTATATCAGTTGAAAAGCTGGTATAATAACAAAAAAACGGAGGACAAAAAACATGAGAAAAGAAGAACTATTATTCAAAAAATCAGAAGCTGTGAAAAATATTCAGTGGTACGTGAAAAACGTACTTACCGATGAGGATTTGAAAGCATTTTCAATTCCGCAACTCGAAAAAATGATAGACTTAATGGAGCGTGCCGAAAAATTCCGCGAAAGTTGCAGCCCCTTCTACACCTTGTCAGCAACTGAAGTTGTTCAAAAAAGTACGGGGAAAATTGCATATTTCGAAAATTCGGGCGAAGTCCGGGAAGAAACCGCCGAGGAATATTTAGCCGATAGAAACGAATGGGACGGAGGCGCAAGAATTTACCGTGAGATTCTAAAAAAAGCCAAAGAAAAAGCGTGATTTTTTATCACGCTTCCCCTTCCTTGCTCACTTAGCAACCATATAAAAATGTATTTTAACTCAACGTCCCGCCATTGATCGGGGCGACTCTCGGTGAAATCATGGTTCGCACGAGAACCAGCAACTGTTGCTAGCTGATATGTGTATCATACACCATGGTGCGCAAAAAATCAAGTGAAAATTCGACTTGTAGTAAGGAGAAAAGCGCGACAAATATAAATTATTTAGAGCAGTAAAACGCTGCTCTTTTTTCCCCTTCCTTGTATCCGCTTCGGGCGGCGTTGGTTCGTGACCTGTGCCGGGCTTCCTGCTGTAGTGCCTTTTATACGGCTTTTAACGGCTTTTAACTGGCTTGTAGCACATTTTACCGCATACGGCTGTAAAATCGTTTCTAGGCAGTTTTATGCAATCAACCAAAATGATTGACGGCAAAATATAACAGGCGTATTATGATTATATATGTCAATGTGGATAACTGCCGACTTAGATTCTGTCCAGTTTATGCAGCTGTTGCCGGTTTCGTTATCCTTGCAAGCGTCTATTTGGCGTTTTACGGCTGTTTGTATGCTTAAATGTGTAATTTATCAACTGTAAATGCAAAATTGATTTTAGGCATGTTTACGGGTTTTATAATGGCATCGGGTTATTGTATTATATACCGGTTTACTGCTTCATAATGTTTTAACGCTGTATTTTGACTTTTAAGCCGTTTTATATCGTCACTCGATAAAGTATAGGTTTATGACGCTAGAATTGATTTTAGGCGCAATTATGCAATTAATTACAATGTTTCTAGTATGATCGTGTATATCGGATGGCGGCATGTTTTGCCGCGGGTATATTCCTTGATGCATAATCACTTTACTATGAAGCCTGACGAGTGCTAATTTTCATAGACATTCAAAAAGACCCGAAGCATGGATTTTGAACGAAAAAAATCATTTTTCCATGGATACGGGTCATTTTATAATTTTTATTTATTTGTAATTTTGTACAAATATTTTTATAGCATCTATTCTGGGACTGTGTAAAATGTAAAATTATTTCAATTTATTTAGATGATCTACTTTACCAGTGCTTCTTTTCTTCTTTATTGCGGTTCCACTTTTCATCCTCTGTTCTCGTTCTTCCTGTTTTCTGGTCTTCGATTTCTTTCTTAATGAGTTTCCAGTACTATACCCCATATTTTCCCTCCTTATCCTTGATCTTCTGACTTCTGGTCTTGAAATTGATGATTTCCACGTCCGTATTGAGTTCAGGTGGTATTTTCCCTACAACGATAACTCGAAGCGGTTCTATGCGCCTTTCCATTTCTTTAAAGCCTATACAGAATTCTTCTCTGGATACTCTGGATTTAATTCTTCCATTGGTGCAACATGCTATGGTGCTTCTTTTTGGCACACCATCAAAAGCCCAGTCATAGCAATACTCTGGCGGTATGTTTACGTTCGGAATAACTTTAATTCCGTTCATGCTGAGATAATGAGACAATGCATGATTACGGTACTTCTGATAGATATTCATTGCAAATGGCATTCCATTCTCTCCCACTGCAATAGAAAAGTCAGGGCCGATCACGCTATGGAAACATTTTAAATGTTCCAGGTATCTATCTGGATTATTCCAAATTTTTTCAAATTCGTAGTCGTGGATGTAGAAATTCACCGTCAGCTTGCGGTGATTCTTAATCTTCAAGCTGAAACTATCCTTGAAATCAATCGTATCTTCTCCCGGATGTCCTGTGTATCTATCTAACATCGGTATCTGATATTTTCCGTCCAGTTCTGCTCCTATAATCATGTATTCTCTCATTACATCATATGCGGTATGACTATCTCCTAATGCTTTCATGCTTCGTTCCTCAATCATTATTACTGCGGTTTCGCTCCTTAAAATTTACTCTTTAGTAATTAATCAAAAAGCAAAGAAATATGTGTATTTTACGGGCTCTTTGTGTCCCGGAAAGCTGCGTAAAGCTCTGTAAAATGTAGTGCTTCGTTCCGTGAATATGGGGTTGACCATATAGCCGCCGACGCTTCCGTTCTGTTTGGAAGTCAGGTTTCCGTTATATCCATCTGTAAGCGGTACTCCCAGTTCGTTTGCAACCTCAAATTTAAAACGATCAAGAGCGCCTTTTGCTTCTGGTACAACTGCTCTGTTAGAAGAAGTATTTTTTGTCATGATTATTTCCTCCTTGGTTTTCGTTTAATTGGATGTTACAGTGCTAGTATATGAAGGATACAGAAAAATAAACTGGAACTTACTGGTTTAACTGGAAATAAAAAATTCAGATGACCATAAAGATCATCTGAACCTGATTGAAAAAATAATATTGAAGTCATAAAATTATAAACCGATGAAGCCGGTAATATCGTTGTTGATTACGTAATGTGCACCATTGTCTTCTGGTTTGATATAAATCTTAAGATCTGTAAGATCGGCTTCTTTTTTGCCCATTTCTTCTGTCCAGATTTTTTTGATGCTGTCTACAATATCTTTTTCGGATACTTCTTTACCAAGCCACTGTACATATACTTCGGTATTTAAAGAAACAGCTTTTTTGGAAGCAGTTTTTCTGACAGTAGTCTTTCTGGTAGTTGCTTTTTTAACAGTTGCTTTAACTGCAGCTTTTGCAGTAGTTGTCTTTTTTGCAGGAGCCTCTTTTTCAGTAGCCGGTTTCGCAGTAGATGTCTTGAGTTCTGCTTTTTTTGTTGTGGTTCTTGTAGCCATAATAGCCTCCTTACAAGATGATTATGTTTTTACGGTACTAGAATACTACGATTTGTCAGAATTTGCAACTGTTCTTTCAGAAGCTGATTCTGCGGAAGCGTCAGGTCAGGATCCAGTGAAAGGATTTCTGAAGCTGCCTCACTGGCAGATTTCAGAATGGAGGAATCATTATAAATGTCCCCGATGCGAAATTCCATCACACCGCTCTGGCGGATGCCAAACAGATCTCCCGGTCCGCGGAGTTTTAAATCTTCACCGGCGATATAAAATCCATCGTTGGATTTATTAAGAATTTCCAGTCGTTTTGAGGTTGTGTCTTCTTTATTTCCCTGTACAAAAATACAATATGACTGATGTTCTCCACGGCCGACACGTCCGCGGAGCTGGTGAAGCTGTGCAAGACCGAAACGCTCTGCATTTTCAACCATCATGACTGTAGCATTCGGCACGTTAACACCGACTTCAACAACGGTAGTTGAAACCAGAATCTGTATCTTGTTGGCCGCGAAACGCTCCATGATCTGATTTTTCTCGGAGGCTTTCATTTTGCCGTGAAGATATTCTATCTGAATATCTGACGGAAAGACAGATTTGATTTTTGCAGTATAATCCAGGACATTTTCTGCGTCGAGTCCCTCACTCTCTTCTACCATCGGACAGATGATATATACCTGTCTTCCCTCCTGCACCTGTCTTTGGATAAAGGAATATGCCTTTGGGCGATAAGAAATATCTACAACACAGTTTTTGATCGGAAGTCTTTTGGCAGGAAGCTCGTCGATCACAGAGATATCGAGATCTCCGTACAAAATGATTGCCAGAGTTCTTGGAATCGGTGTTGCACTCATGACGAGAACATTGGGCGGGTTTCCGCGTTCAGCAAGCGATTCGCGCTGCTTGACACCGAAGCGGTGCTGCTCATCAGTGATGACAAGTGAAAGATTTTTGTAGATTACTTTTTCCTGAATCAGTGCGTGTGTACCGATGATGATCTGTGCTTCGCCCGAAGCAATTTTTGCATAAATTTCACGCTTTTCTTTTGCAGTATTGGAACCTGTGAGCAGTACTGTACAAAAATCAAGCCCCTGCTGTTTTAATAATCTCATAAAACTTTCATAATGTTGTTTTGCAAGGACTTCTGTCGGAACCATCAATGCAGACTGATAACCGTTTTCGCAGGAAAGAATCATGGCAAGAAAAGCGATGATCGTTTTTCCGCTTCCTACATCGCCCTGTACCAGACGCGACATAAGTGCCTGTCCGGACATATCACGTTCAATCTCATACCAGGTATTTAGCTGGGCGTTTGTCAGAGAATAAGGAAGGTTTTCAATGATTTGTTCGGTAATCCAGGTTTTCTGAATCGGAAAATAATTGGGAGTTTCTTCATTTTTTTCTTTCATCATCTGGATGGACAGGATGAACAGCAGAAATTCATCAAAAACAAGACGCTTTCTGGAAACAAGCAGTTCTTCCATGCTGAGCGGGAAATGAATAGTGCGCAGTGCATAATTAATGTCTGCAAGCTGGTAACGCTGTCGGATATCTTCCGAAAGAAATTCACTGTACATAGGAAGATTTTCAAGAAGCTGCCGGATTGTTTTGGTAATGGTTTTGTTGGAAAGTCCGCTTGTCAGGCCGTAGATTGGCTGCAGGCTGTGCAGAATCTCTTCGTATGCTGCCGGGGTAAAAACTTCCGGATGTTCCATCTGAATCCGGTTTTGTTTTTTGATGACCCGTCCACGTAATACGAAAGTACTGCCTTTTTTGAGAATTGTTCTCAAGTATGGCATGTTGAACCATATGACGGAAAGTTTTCCACTCTGGTCGGCAACTGTTGCGGTGATGATCTGTTTTCCGCCCGTTGAACGAACATAAACGCCGGAACATACCGCAGCAGAGACGGCTTTCACCGTCCCCTCTTCAAGGTCTGCGATATCCACCGGCGCTTCAAATGCGTCATAATTTCTTGGATAATAGTGAAGGAGATCTTCGGTATCATAGATACCGAGTTTAAAAAAAAGTTTTTCCGTTTTTTCTCCGACACCTTTTAAGGTCTGTAAACTCTGTCTCATTTTCCTACTCTACAGAAATAATGTAATAGTAAATTGGCTGACCGCCGTTGTTGACTTCAACTTCACAGTCAGGATACTTCTCTTCCAGTGTGGAAGCAAGTTCTTCTGCTTTTTCTTCAGAAGCATCTGCACCGTAATAAATACTGATTACTTCAGCATCATCGGTCATCATGGCATCTACGGTAGCAACTGCAACGTTTTCTTTGCCACTGCCTACAGCAAGGATTCCTTTGTCGCCGATACCCATGATATCTCCTTCGTGGATTTCTTTGGCATCGATTCGGGTATCACGAACGGCATAAGTGATCTGGCCTGTCTGAACACGGGTAATCGCATCTGTCATCTCGGCTGTGTTTTCATCATCTGTTTTTTCAGGGACGAAGCTGATCAGAGCAGTTACACCTTGAGGAATTGTTTTGGTCGGGATGACAATGATCTTTTTGTCTTCTGTCAGGTCACGAGCCTGATTTGCTGCAAGAATGATGTTTTTGTTGTTTGGTAAAATGTAAATGGTCTTTGCATTTACTTTATCAATGGCATTCAGCATGTCCTCAGTACTCGGATTCATAGTCTGACCGCCTTCAATCAGGTAATCAACACCGAGTTCACGGAAGATATCAGTAAGACCGGCACCTGCGGAAACAGCAATAAATCCGGTCTCTTTCGGCGGTGTCTGCTTCTTCTCTTCTTCGGTCTGCTGTCTGGCAAGCTTTTCTGCGTCTTTGATCAGTTTTTCCTGATGCTCTTCACGCATATTATCGATTTTCATGCGGGAAAGTGCTCCGTATGTCAGTGCACGTTCAAATGCCTGTCCCGGATGATTTGTATGCACATGTACTTTTACAATTTCATCATCTGCAACAAGAACGATGGAATCTCCGATGGAAGTAAGGAATTCCTTGAAAGAACGCTCTTCTTCGATCGGCATCGGTTTGTCCAGAAGAATGATAAACTCAGTGCAGTAACCGAATTTGATATCGGCTTCTGCCTGCTGAGAGATCTTTGTGACTGCGGCTGCACCCGGTTTTTCGAAATCGGAATAATCGATTTCTTTGCCGAGGAAACCATCGATTGCTCCTCGCAGAACTTCCAGAAGACCCTGTCCGCCGGAGTCTACAACACCTGCTTCTTTCAGTACAGGGAGCATTTCCGGTGTACGGGAAAGAGTATATTCTGCGTGCTCGAATACTTCATGAAAAAACGGCTCAAGTTCTTCTGCTTCCGGTGCAATCTCGGATGCTTTGAGAGCAGCTTCTTTTGCAACAGTCAGGATAGTTCCCTCTTTTGGTTTCATAACTGCTTTGTAGGCAGTCTCAACTGCTTTTTCCATGGCGGCTGCAATGGAAAGTGCATCCAGTTCTTTAGACTTTCTTACGCTTCTTGTAAATCCACGAAGAAGCTGGGAAAGAATAACACCGGAGTTTCCTCTTGCACCACGTAAGGAGCCGGAAGAAATTGCCTTTGCAAGTGTTTCCATATCCGGATCTGTCAGGGCGCCGACTTCAGCGGCTGCTGACATGATCGTCATTGTCATATTTGTACCGGTATCCCCGTCAGGAACAGGGAATACGTTTAATTCATTAATCCATTCTTTTTTTGCTTCCAGATTTTTGGCACCGGCCAGAAACATTCTGGAAAGTACTTTGGCATCTATGGTTTTCATGTTCACCACAAGTTCCTCCTCTGATTTCTTAATCTATGGCGCGAACGCCCTCCACATAGATGTTGATTTTTTCGATTTCCATGCCAGTGAAATCTTCAACTTTATATTTGACGTTGCTGACAAGATTGTCTGCAATTGTACTGATATTTACGCCATAAGCAACAATAACATGGAAATTCAGACGGATCTTGTTTTCGTCGGTGATAGTTACACTGATACCATGTTTCAGGCTGTCTTTGCGAAGCAGTTTGACAAGGCCATCCTTTACGCTGACTGCGGCCATTCCGATAATACCGAAACATTCCACTGCTACACTTCCTGCATAGGTGGCAATTACGTCTGTATCAATGACGATCTGCCCCAATCCGGAATCTATACGTCCACTCATATAGGTACCTCCAATTTTTTAGTATGCATGTATTATAACCTTTTTTTGTACAAAAAGGAATATTAATTTTGAGAATTTCTATTTTTTACTTGCAAAAGGTAAATTCATCTGTTAAAATAAGACCTGTTGAAAAAAAGCGTCAAGGAGGTGCTATCATGGCTAAATGCGCAGTTTGTGAAAAAGGTGCTTATTTCGGAAATAATGTAAGTCATTCACATAGAAGATCTAATAAAATGTGGAAATCTAACGTGAAATCCGTTAGAGTTAAAACCGCTACTGGCGGTGCACAGAAGATGTATGTATGTACTTCTTGTCTGAGATCCGGAAAAGTAGAAAGAGCATAAGATTTCATGATTATGAACGATAAGTAAGGCACGGGAAGATTGATCCCGTGCCTTTATTCGTTGCAAAAACCGGAGAATCATCATCTGCTCTCCGGCCCTCATCTGCAAAACATATGGTATCCGCACAGAAGGCAAAGTCCGGCGGAAATAACAATGATCACATTTTCAGAAATCAGCATACCGATCACCATACCGATTCCAATGCAAAAAAGCATCAGACCCAAAAGTCTTCCCACAATCCGAACCTCATCTTAAGAGCTTATAATATTATATGCAGGAAAACTTTCGGGAATACAGATTTCTGTATATGGTTTATGCTTCTTCGCTCCCGGCCTTGGTACTGCTGTCCGCAGTTGTATCATCTTTGCCGAATCCACTTGCAAAACGGTCTACAAAATCCGGAACCATATCCAGAACTTTGGTAAGTCCATCCTGATTTTTGACATTTACAAGCTTTGTGGAACCGTTCTGGATTACAAGTACGGCACTTGGTGTCAGCTTTCCGGTCATTCCGCCGCCGCCGTTGCTCTTTTTGTCTCCTTCGAATGCACCGGCACCTACACCAAAAGAAACATCTACCAGTGGAAGGATGATAGTGTCACCTACATGAATTGCCTCGCCCACTACGGTTTTTGCGGAGATGAATGCATCCAGTCCTTTAAAAAGAGAGTTTACAGTATCTTTGAAATTGTTTTCGCCTGACATAATCAGTCCTCCTTATGTTTATGTTTCCATCGTCTGATGACATATTTGATATTCTTATTAAAATACAGCTCCAGAGCGGTCTTTATGAGGAATACTCCATAGATCCGTCCTTTCAGGCTGATATTTCCTTTGAGTATATTTTTATCTTCAAATACAGGAGTTACGGCAATACAGTTTTTGTGAAGTGGAATGGTCATACCGAGAACTGCCAGTACGCTTCCTGTGATGGAGGGATCTGTGCTTCCAAAAGTAAGATTCCCCTTTATTTTTGTCGGAAATACATGACGGAGCAGCTTTATGAAATGATCCTTTACGAGAGTGATCGCTGCTTTGACCCGTGGATGTTCGAGAAAATCTCGAAACATATTTATTTTATCACAGATATTTTTGATTGTTAATGTGAAATTTTCGATGTTTTTTGGTATTCCGCATAACTTTTGCCAAAATCTTCTGAGTGATTCAAAAAATGCACGAAGCTTATATCCCAGACTGTAACACAGATTTTCAATCTTCCGGATCAGACGCTGCTGATCTTCGGAGATTGTTTCGTCTAAAGTTTCGTCTGTCGAAGAATATGTGTGGGATTCTTCTCTGGAGACAGAATCCTCGGTACGAGAAGTGTCTGCGAGAGATTGAGAATCTGATAATGATTTATGTGTTTCTGCATTTATGACATCTTTTTGCGTAAGTGTTTGTATTTGAGGTTTAGAGGTATCAGATGTTTGCTGCTTTTTCTTCTTACGGTTTCTAAAATAGTTCAATAATCTCAATAATGGGATTCCCAATATTCGCAGTTCATATCCGGCGGTTCGATCTTTGTAATCAAGCCGGAATGAAATTCCTCCGAAAAGCCAGCTGATTCTTGCACTTGCAGATGCATCGAAAAATGAACCCTCTTCTTTGGCTGCGCTGGCCTGATAGCGTACCGGACAAAACAGTATAAGAAGAAGTGCCAATACGACAAGCCCCAGCAGAATTGCAAGAAGCACCAATATGAATTTTATCAGTATCCACAGAATATGTAGCATAAAGTCACCTGTTTTTCCAATATTCTTTTATTTCAAATCCGCCGGTTTCAGAGAAAATTGTCTGAATCATTTCTGTAACAAGATCCATTGCGTCCTCTTTTCCTTTGGCAATACCTACAATTTCCGGACACATATCTGCTGCGCTTTCCTGAATGAGGGTCAGTGCAGGAAGTATTTCGAGAAGATTGCAGGGATTCTCTGATAATGTGATCAGATAAATGCCCGGGACAGGCTTTCCGTGTTCCAGACGGCGGCGGATACGGGAAATATTTTTGATTCCCGGTCCGATATAATAGTTTTTGTGCCATTTCAGCATACTGGTTCCTGGCTCCTTCTGTGCAGAAAATAGTGTTTATAAAAGGATGCCCCCTTTTATAAAATTTAAACGAAAAATAAACAGGGCTGCGAATGCTGCAACCCTGTTATGGATACATTTTATGCAGAGCAGTTATACTCTGCGCTGTTTCCCCCAGAGTCCCTGACTCCGCATTTCCAGATATTCCTGATATGCTTTTTCTACAATCTGTTTCTCGTTGGAGAAACGGAGAAGATGATAGATTTCATGGAATTTGTAATATCCGGAATCTACAAAAAATTCTTCTCTCTGAGGTCTGCTATGATAATTATCAGCCGTCATCAGATACCAATGTACTTCTTTTGTAACGATATCTTCAGGTACAGTAAAATTATAGTGGCTTTTGCCGATATATTTTACGACAGTAGCCCTTACTCCTGCTTCTTCATGTACCTCGCGTAAGGCAGTTTCAATGTGTGTCTCGCCCGGTTCTACGGTTCCTTTTGGGAGCACCCAACCTTCATAACGGTTCTTATAAGATTTATAAAGTGCCAGTATCTTACCTCGATAAATTACCACACCGCCACAGCTTGTTGCTTCTATCATTTTGCAATTTCCTCCTGTAATGCGTGTGAGTTTCATATCTTGAACTGCATATAGTATAACTCTTTTTTGGTCGACTGGCAACTGTTTATCAATTATTGCTGATCAAAATGATAAGCGTCAAAAAGATCTGCTGCGATCGGTACGGCTGCTTCGCTTCCGGTACCACCACCCTCAACGATTACAGCAACAACAAGATCAGGATCATCAACGTTAGAATATCCGATAAACCAGGAATGACTGGAGCCATTTTCGTCATATTCTGCAGAACCAGTCTTACCGGCTACTGTATACCCCCTGCCATTTAAGGCGGAAGCGGTGCCGCTTTCTACAACACCTTTCATCAGTTTACCGAGGATTGCAGCCTCGTTGCTTGTCATCAGACGTTTGTACGTAGTTGGCTCAGTTGTTTGGATAGTGTCTCCGTTTGCATTGACGATTTTATCAATCAGATATGGCTTCATGAGGACACCATTGTTTGCGATAGCACTTGTGATGAGTGACATATGCATTGGAGAAACAAGAGTGTTTCCCTGACCGATGGCAGTCTGCATGATCAATGGAATGCCAGAACTTCCGTCCAGTGAGAAACTGCTCTTACGATAAGAATTAAGTGGCAGTTTTTTATTAAAAAGAAGATCTTCGCTTGTTTTTAACAGAGATGCGCCGCCGAGTTCTGTACCGATCTCAGCAAAGGCACAGTTGCAGGAATTGGCAAATGCCGTATAAAAATCTTCGGTACCATGCACGTTTCCATTGTAACACTGGATAGTATGTCCTTCTTTTGTGATGCTTCCCTGACAGTCAAAAGAAAATCCGTTAAAACTTCCGTGTGTGCGGAAATAATCAAGTGCAGTGACTACTTTAAAAGTCGATCCAGGAGGATACTGCCCCATGGTGGCTCTGTTGAGCAGACTGCTGTTGGTTTCGTCATTTACAAGACTGTCCCAGTTTTCGGAAATGGTGTTGGGATCGAAATCCGGTTTGCTGACCATTGCAAGTATCTTGCCGGTAGATGGCTCAAGTGCAACAACGGCCCCTCTTCTGTCACCGAGAGAATTATATGCAGTGGTCTGAAGGTCAGCACTCAGAGTAGATACTACGCTGTCACCGGTATTTTTGGTTCCCATAAATTCATTACGGATCTGATTCAGGAAAAATTCGTGCGAAGAAAGCAGCTGAAAGTTTGCTTCGGATTCAAGACCGCTTTTTCCGTTGGTGTCATATCCGACTACGTGTGCAAATGTATTTCCATAAGGATAAGAACGCTCTTCTGTTCCATCTTCAGAGACGTTTGTCTGGGCAAGTACTTCCCCGTCGGAAGATAGAATACTGCCACGGACTACCCGGTCAGAAAAGGTATCCTGACGTGTGTTATACGGGCTGTTGATAAAGTCATCACTTTTTATGGCGTTGAAATAAATAAGATAAGCGATCAACCCCATAAAAATAGCCATGAAAAATACAGACACACAGGTATAGCTTCGATTTCTGGCACGGCGTCTTTTAGATCTGGCGCGTTCTTCCAATTTCCTCTCTCTCTCTGATTCTCTGTATTGCCTCTTGTCTTCGTTTCTCAAATTCCTCGTCCTCGTCTTCTCTTAAAATATAAAGTCCCTGAATAATCGCAAGCATCAGTATTGTACACAATAATGAACTTCCGCCGTAGCTTACGAGAGGGAGCGTTACACCGGTCATAGGGATAAATTTGGTTGCACCGCCGATCGTAAGGAAAACCTGAAATGCATATTCAGTACCAAGTCCCAGCGCAATCAGTTTGTAAAAAGGATTGATGATACGTAGTGCAATATTTACGATCATAAGGAAAAAACTCATACATACAAGGATCAGGCAGATGGCAAAAATGCCTCCAAGTTCCTCACAGATCGCACTGAAAATAAAATCGTTTTTGACGACTGGGATAGATTCCGGTGATCCCTGACAGAGTCCCATGCCAAACCATCCGCCGGTGCCGATTGCAAAAAGTGACTGTACGATCTGGTAACCTTCGTTCTGATAAACAGCCATCGGGTCTTTCCAGGCGCTTACTCTCTGACGGACATGTCCGAAAAGATGATAAGCAACAACAGATGCACCGGAACCTCCGACAATACCAAGTCCGAGGTAGCCGACATTTCTTGTGGCAACATAAACCATAATAAGGTATGCGGCAAAAAAGATCACGGCACTTCCAAGGTCTTTGGAAAGTACAAGAATCCCGACGTGAAGTGCAGCAACGACTGTCACCTGCACAATGGCACGGAAACTGGTATCTCTTGATAAAAAGGATGCCATGAAAAATACAAAAGTGATTTTAATCGCTTCGGAGGGCTGTACACCCATAAGAGACAGCTTCGCACCGTAGCTTGTCCTTGCAAGAGCGAAAACTGCGCCAAGCAGGACAATACCAATACCGGCATAGACCCATGTCAGCTTACGTAAGAAACGCATCTTGCGGATCATTACGGGAATGATCAGTGCAATGCCACTGGCTCCGGCTGCGATAAGAAGCTGTTTCTGTGCTGCGGAGATATCCAGTCTGCACAGCATGATAAAACCGACGCTTAAAAGCATACACATATTGTTCAGAAGAAGTATGGATGCTTTTTTGTAAAAGAGACGATACAAAATCTGGATTGCAGCAAAAAACAACAGCATCTCCGCATAAAATTCGACAACCTGAAAGTTAAAGGTTTTCAGATAGATTATCAGAAATGCAGTAAAATCAATGAAAAAGATCAACAGAAGCTGCTGGCGTAAAAGTTCATTACGCTCTTCCTCATCAGACTGGCGTACTGTATAAAAACAGTGAAAAGTATAAATGATCATCAACGTCAGGATGATATATTTGGAAAGTTCTACTATTACATTAATCATATGCCCTATTCGGCTCCTCTTTTAAAATGTCCTTTTGTATAATTTCTCTCTGCCGGAATCTTATGATGAAGGTAGACATCCAGAAATTCCTGAAGGATTTTAGCTGCCTGAGCTGGTGCTTCTGTAGTAAAATTCAGACGGAAATTACGAATTCCGAGATTTCGCACCTTATCTGCTTCCTGCAGAAGTCCAAGTGGAAGGCTGTTATAAAGGATATTATAACAATGCTTTTCTTTTGCTGTAGTTCCGGTTTTCCATGGGTGACAGACACAGATGCTGCAGAATTCCTTATCGTAACGATCTTTCAAAACCATGGACTGTTCGTTGCAGTCACAGCCCTGCGTGTTCTTGCGTACACACTGTGCGGAAAGCATCAGAGGAATACTGCCATATAGAATCATTTCGCTGCCGATATTGTTACGGTGAAGAAGTTCTTTCTCGTTGAGCTCATAAGGGAGTGTATTTCTGAGAATATTTTCGTTTTCCCAGAATGAAATTGCCTCATCATTCCATGTATACATGGAAGCGTCCAGAATGCAGTATTTTTGCAATCCAAGTTCTCTGAGCATTCCGTAAGTCTCGAGATTCCGTACAAGAAAGCCTTTCAATCTGCCATCAGAAAGCCATAAACGACAGCTATCAAAAAGTCCTTTTGGTGCGCTGCCTCTGGTGATATAAGGAAGTGAAAGATACAGCTCTTTTTCTTTATATATGTCGGAATTTATCAATTCTTTCAGTGCATCATAATATACATACAGTCCGTATATCTCAGGATTTTTGCAGAGTGCTGCTGCCTGCTCTCTGGTTTCGCAGGAAACCCGGAACCTAAGTGTTTGTTCGGAAGGAACAGCATTCTTAGCTGTACTGTATCGGATCTGACCGGAAACAATACGCTTCTGCCTGCTGTAAAGTCTTTCTTCGAGAAGCTGTATTGCATTTCTTCGAAGTTCATTCAGTACACGGATCGGAACAAAAATCTGCTCTCCCATCTCAATATTCAGAGAATTCCAGATAAATGGTGTGTTTCCGAGCTTTTCCATCTGCTGCCTGATTCGTGTCTCGGCCATAGGCTGATCTTTGGCGAACTGTACTTCTTCAGCAGTTGCGGTGATATGAGCGTCACGGCAGGAAATATCGAGCATCGCCGGAGCACCCGGATACAGGATCAAAGTTCCGCTGACAGGTTCTTTACGTGAAGGAAGTGCTTCAGGAATCCCATTTGATTTTTTGTCGTTTGTAAATGCCATCATAGAAGGCCCGTTTGACTGTCTGTAATATCCCTGACAGGAGCCTCCGCGGCTGAAAATATCAAGGAGATACTGACGATCCTGATCTGTTATATGATATGGTTCGCTATTATTAAGCAGTATATCCAGATATTTCCGATACATTCCGGTGACAGCAGCTGTATATCCCGGCTGTTTCATACGGCCTTCAATCTTTAGAGAGGTAACACCCGCATTTATGATCTCGGGTAAAAGATCAAGGGTACACATATCTTTGAGACTTAGAGGACAAAAATCTTTTTGTGTTTTGTAATGACGGGCGTCAGGGGTACGTACCTGGTAAGGAAGGCGGCACGGCTGTGCACAGCGCCCACGGTTTCCACTTCGGCCACCAAGCATACTGCTCATAAGACATTGTCCTGAAAAGCTGTAACAAAGTGCACCATGAATAAATGCTTCGATTTCAATAGAGCTTGCCTGATGCATGGCAGAAAGTTCTTCAAGAGACAGTTCTCTGGCAGCAACCACACGGGTAGCACCCTGGTTTTCCAGGAATTTCATTCCCTCAGGGCCGGTCACAGTCATCTGTGTACTGGCATGAAGATGAAGCTCTGGAAAATTATTTCGGATAAACTGAAATACGCCAAAATCCTGTACAATGACCGCATCAAGTCCTTCTTCGTATAAAGGGCGAAGGGAATCATATAAACGTTCTTTGAGCTCTCTGTTTTTGAGAAGTGTATTTACAGTCAGATAAAGCTTTTTTCCATGAATGTGAGACGTATGAATTGCACGGATCAGCTCTTCCTGTGTAAAATTGCGCGCATATGCTCTTGCACCGAAGTCAGGGCCACCAACATAAACGGCATCGGCACCTGCGCCAAGGGCTGCTTCAAAAGCTTCATAAGAACCTGCCGGTGCAAGAAGTTCGATTTCGTGTGTTATATTCAAAATATATCATCCTTTTCTAAAAAATGGATTTAAACAAATAAAGAGGACTACCGAAGCAATCCCCTTCCTGCTTTACTTAAGCAATTTGTCAATTTCCTCATTCAGATCCTTGACTTTATCTTCGAGAAGCTCTTTCTGATGCTGGGCTTCCTGCTGCTTTTTCTCTGTTTCTTCGATCTTCATGCGAAGCGCGATGAGTTCGTGCTTCAGTTCGTACATTTCCTGATCTTTCTGCTGGAGATCCTGTTCGAAGATCTCAGCCTGTTTTTTTGCTTTGAAATAGTCATCTGTGACATTCAGACTCAGTAATGTATGTTTTGTTTCGGCGGACTGACGGGAATATCCCGGCATTTCGCTTAATTCTGCCATTTTATTATTTATATAAGATGCAACTTTCTGGAAATACTCCTCAGATTCGTAACCTCCCAGAGTGAAGATCTTGCCTCCGATTACTACCTGCGCCGTATTTTTGACTGCCATAACAAGCCTCCCGTAAATTTGTAGTTTCTTCCAACCATTATAATCGAATTTTGTAGAAATGTATAGGAATTTTTACGAATTGTTTTCAAAAATGTATTCTGTATTAATCCTGAACGGGTTTCTCAAATCCGAGATGCTCGTAAGCCAGTGCAGACGCGGTACGGCCACGCGGCGTACGGTTCAGAAATCCATTCTGCAAAAGATACGGTTCATACACATCTTCCAGAGTTCCGGCATCCTCTCCGATGGCGGCTGCCAGTGTCTCCAGACCGACAGGGCCACCCTGAAAATTGACGATCAGAGTTTGCAGAATGCGGCGGTCAATCTTGTCGAGACCGTATTGATCTACTTCCAGAAGATCGAGTGCAAATACAGCTACTTCGTAAGTGATCCGTCCATCGTATTTTACCTGTGCGAAATCACGCACTCTCTTGAGAAGGCGATTTGCAAGACGAGGGGTACCTCTGGAGCGTTTGGCGATTTCGGCAGCTCCCCGTGTATCAATTTCCACTCCGAGAACCTCCGCAGAACGAAGTATGATCGTCTGTAGCTCTTTTTGATCATAAAATTCCAGATGATGCATGACACCAAAACGGTCACGCAGAGGCGCTGATAACAAACCGGCCCTTGTCGTGGCACCGACCAGCGTAAATTTCGGGAGATCGAGACGGATGGATCTGGCAGAAGCGCCCTTGCCGATCATAATATCAATTGCAAAGTCCTCCATCGCAGGGTAAAGAACTTCTTCTACCTGGCGGTTCAGACGGTGAATTTCATCGACAAACAAAATGTCACCTTCCTGAAGGTTGTTTAGAATAGCTGCCATTTCACCGGGCTTTTCGATTGCAGGACCGGAAGTGACCTTCATGTGTGTACCCATCTCATTGGCAATGATGCCGGATAAGGTGGTTTTACCAAGTCCGGGAGGACCGTAAAACAGTACATGATCCAGCGCATCGTGCCGTTGTTTTGCTGCTTCTATATAAATTTTAAGTGTTTTTTTAGTTTTTTCCTGACCGATGTATTCATCTAGTGTCTGAGGTCGAAGATTTCCCTCTAGAGGAAGATCTTCTTCGGTCACATCGGTGGTGATCATTCTTTTATCCATTGCTAATCTTTACTCCAATCAGAAGAGTTTCAGGGCGGCTTTCAAAAGACCTTCTACGTCGTCAGGTGAGACATCCGTGACTTTACGGACGGCTTTCATAGCTTCTGTACTGCTGTAACCGAGAGCAACCAGAGCTTCTACTGCTTCTTGTCTGCCATCATGAAGGACAGAACCGGAAAGGTTCGTAGCTTCCTGTTCGTGGGCAAGCTTTTTCTCGAAAGCATCTTCAAGTTTCAGCTTGTCCTTCAGTTCCAGAATCAGTTTCTGGGCGGTTTTCTTACCAATGCCAGGTGCCCGGGAAATTGTCTTAATGTCATCGGAAAGGACAGCAAAACGAAGTTCATCTGCAGTGAGCCCGGCAAGTACTCCGAGAGCTGCCTTAGGGCCGATACCGTTGACGTTCAGAAGCAGCCGGAACATTTCCAGATCATCTCTGGAAAGAAAACCATATAACTGCATGGCATCCTCTCTTACATGAAAATATGTATGAATCTTAACTTCCCCCTCTGAACGTGAGGCCTGTTCGATAGATGAACCTGTCATAAAAATCTCATATCCAATTCCGCCGGCTTCCAGAATAACAGAATTTTCGGTGGTATCGGCTACAAGACCGCGAATAAATGAAATCATGCTGTCTCTCCTGTGATTTATAAAATCCGTAAAACTTACTCTTCCAATGATAACATAGGAAACTGTAAAAAGCAAACATCTATTCGAATAAATCGGTGGACGCGCCAGCATGCAAAAATCCGGCGAAGGGAAAACTCCTCCGCCGGATCATCCAAACTGTATTTAAAGAATAACGTGTCTTGGGCATGCTTCTTTACATGCACCGCAATTTGTACATTTGTCATAATCAATATGTGCACAGAAGTCAGTAACAGTGATCGCACCGTTTGGACAGGTCTTCTCACATTTTTTACATCCGATACATCCGATCTCACAGGCGGTAGTTACTGCTTTGCCCTTTGCATGGGAACTGCATCCTACGAATGTCTGCTGTTCGTATGGCACAAGTTCGATCAGGTGATGCGGACATTTGGCAATACATTTACCACAGGCTTTGCAGGCTTCTCGGTTAACGACTGCAACACCATTTACGATATGGATCGCATCAAACGGACAGGCTTTTACACAGCTTCCGAATCCCATACAACCGTAATTGCAGGCTTTGGATCCGCCGCCTGGGATAAATGCCATCATTTCACAGTCTTCTACACCGGTATAAGTGTAATTGTCGTTTGTCTTTTCGCAGCTACCGGTACATTTTACAAATGCAGCCATACGGGTGGATTCTACAACTTCCTGTCCCATGATTCCTGCAATCACTTTGCCGACTGCTTCTCCGCCTACCGGACAGGCATTGACAGGTGCTTCGCCTTTTGCGATTGCAGCTGCCAGACCGTCACAGCCGGGATATCCGCAGCCACCGCAGTTGTTTCCCGGAAGGGCTTCACGAACTGCAACTTCACGTTCATCTGTTTCAACAGCAAATTTCTTGCCGGCAACGCTCAGGAAAATACCGATAAAGAGGCCGACGGCTGCAACAACTACGGTTGCGGTAATAATTGCTCCAATATTCATAACGATGCCTCCTTAAATTAATCCTGAAAATCCGAAGAATGCAATCGCCATCAGACCTGCTGTAAGAAGTACAGTAGGGAATCCTTTGAAAGCTTCCGGAATATCATTATACTGAATTTTTTCGCGGATACCGGCCATGAGTGTAATGGAAATCGTAAAACCTACAGCGGTGGCAAATCCGTTGATGGTACCCTGAAGAATATTGTATTCGTCCTGTACGTTTGTAAGTGCAACACCAAGAACTGCACAGTTTGTTGTAATCAGAGGAAGGTATACACCAAGTGCCTTATAAAGAGATGGAACACATTTTTTGAGGAACATCTCTACAAACTGAACCAGTGCGGCAATGATCAGGATAAATACGATTGTCTGCAAATACTCCATACCTGAAGGAACAAGGATGAATTTGTAGATCAGTCCGGTAACGAAGGAAGACAATGTAATAACGAATACAAGGGCTCCACCCATTCCGACTGCAGTCTCGGTCTTTTTGGAAACACCAAAGAAAGGACAGAGACCAAGGAACTGGCTCAGTACTACGTTATGGACAATGGCAGAGCTGACAAGGATAATCAATAATTCTTTCATGCCTGTTTGCCTCCTTTACACATGGTATTGTTGCAGGAATCACAGCCTGAACAGCAGCCACATCCTTCACTTGGATCAATTCCGCGTTTTGCTGCACCGACTTTGAATTTGTTCTGAAGTGCAGCAAGCATGGCAAGTACGAAGAATGCGCCAGGAGCAAGGATAAAAATTGTGATCGGCTCATATCCCATTTTGCCGTCAGCGGCAAGCGGAAGAATCTGCTGTCCGAAGAGCTGGCCTGCGCCGAGAAGTTCGCGGACTGCACCGATACAGGTGATACTTAAGGTGAATCCGAGACCCATTCCAATACCATCAAAGAGCGATGGGATCGGAGGATTTTTGGAAGCATATGCTTCGGCACGGCCAAGGATGATACAGTTTACTACGATCAGCGGGATGTAAATACCGAGTGCGGAATACAGACTCGGAATAAAGCCCTGCAGGAGCATCTGTACGATGGTAACAAAAGATGCTACGACAACGATAAATGCAGGCATACGTACGCCGTCCGGAATGAATTTTCTAAGAAGAGAGATCATCAGGTTGGACATTGCCAGAACTACCGTAGTGGTAAGTCCCATTCCGATACCGTTGATTGCAGATGTTGTAACAGCCAGTGTAGGACACATGCCCAATACCAGCACAAAAGTAGGATTTTCTTTAATAATACCGTTTACAAGACGTTCGGCAGGTGTGTTTGCTTTCATGACTCTGCTCCTCCTTCCACATACCGAAATGCACAAAGACCGGCGTTCACACCGTTTGTCATGGCATTTGTTGTAATGGTTGCGCCGCTGATGGCATCAATCTCGTCATCAGAAGAAGCGCCTGTTTTTGTGTAGGTGAATTTTTCTACGTTTTTGTCTTTAAACTGATTCTTGAAATCATCTGTGGTAGCTTTCATACCAAGACCGGCGGTTTCACTGATGGATAAGATGGAAATTCCATTCAGTGTTCCATCATTCTGAACACCCATTGCGAACTGAATGTCACCGCCGTAGCCTTCAGAGTCAGTAATTGTAAATGCATATCCGAGAGTTTCGCCGGAAGCATCTTCTGCTACCATGATCTCATCGATCGTCTGAGCAGAGAATCCGTTATCATTAAGATATCCAACAAGATCTTCTGCCTGACCTTTGTCATCAAGAGAATATTCGCTGAAACCGGAAGCATCTTCGAAAACAGTCTTGTAAGCTTCCTCTTTGGATTTTTCGGCCTGAGCCGCAATCGGTCCGGCTGTGATGTCCTGTACGACACCAAGGGCAAGACCTGCAACCAGAGTGATCACGGTAATGGAAATGGTGTTTTTTAAGATTGTATTCATGCTTTTTTACCTCCTTTTCCAAAGGCAACCGGCTTAGTTGCTTTTTCAATGATCGGAACCAGAAGGTTGCAGAAAATGATCGCATAGGAAACACCTTCTGCGGAACCGCCGAAGAGACGGAAAACGGCAGTTACAATACCAAGGCAGCAGCCATATACGAGCTGGCCCTTTGGCGTGATCGGTGTGGTGACATAATCAGTTGCCATGAACCATGCACCGAGCATCAGACCGCCTCCGAAAAGATGGCTGAGCAGGTAATTTATGTCAAAACCCATTCCGGAGCCGAGCATGTAAAGGATTACAAATACAGCAAAGCTTCCGATGTATGTAAGCGGTACTTTAAAATCGATTACTTTAAAAGCAAGAAGGATCACTGCACCGATCAGGATCGCAATTGCAGAAGTTTCACCAATTGTTCCGTGAACATTACCAATAAACAGATTTTTGACAGGAATAGAATCTGCTGTAAATCCGCTGTTTTTGAGTTCGGCAAGTGCGGTCGCACCTGTAACGGTATCGATACAGTGGTATCCGCTGAGCTTGTCCACTGCGAAATTGGTCATTTTGCCTGCAAAAGAAATCATCAGGAAACATCTTGCAGCAAGTGCCGGGTTCATGAAATTCTGACCGAGACCGCCGAAAAGCTGTTTTACTACGATGATTGCAAAAGCACTGCCAAGTACCGGCATCCACAGCGGAATCTGCGGTGGCATGTTGAGTGCAAGCAGAAGGCCTGTTACTACTGCACTGAAATCGTTGATGGTGTTCTTTTTATGCATCAGACGGTTATACAGCCATTCAAAGAAAACGCTGGATGCAACCGTCACAAGTACAACAAGAAGTGCACGGAAGCCGAAGTTCCAGATACCAAACAGTGTGGTTGGAAGCAGCGCAATCACAACGAGCTGCATGATTCGGCTGGTTGTCATTTTGTCCCTGACATGGGGATTAGATGATACGTTATACATTTGTTCCATTTCTTTTCCTCCCCCTTATTTCTTCCTACGGCTGGCAAGAACCATTTTACGCATGGATTTGATGCTCTGGGTCAGCGGTCTCTTTGCCGGACAGATATAACTGCAGCAGCCGCATTCGCAGCATTCCATACCATCCATTGCTTCAAAACCTGCCATATCACCACGCTCTGCCAGTTTGGCAAGACGGGCTGGAAGAACGTGGCCGGGACAGACACTTACACAGCGTCCGCAGTTGATGCAGGCTGTCTGGATTTCCTGTGCTTCGGATACAGCATCATGTTCAAGGAACAGGAATGCAGAAGTTGTTTTTGTACATGGTACATGAAGGTCATATAAAGCAAATCCCATCATAGGACCACCGGAAATTGCTTTTGCAATTTTTGCTTTCAGTCCACCGGCAGCATCTACCAGTTCGGACATATCGGTGCCGGAAAGAACGAGAAGGTTCTTTGGCTCTTTGATGCCATCACCGGACATGGTAACAACACGGCTGTTGACCGGCCTTCCGAGAATAACAGCCTTATATACGGAGATTACAGTTTCAACATTGTCTACTACGCATCCTACATCGGCAGGAAGCATGCTGGAGTTGATCTCACGTCCTGTTGCTGCATAGATCAGGGTACGCTCACCACCCTGTGGGTATTTGGTCATGACTTCTTTTACTTCGATACGGTCGATGTCTTTGACCAGTTCTTTCATTTTTGCGATGCAGTCCGGTTTGTTGTCTTCGATACAGATATAACCTTTTGCGGAATCAAAAAGAGTCAGGATAACCTGAAGTCCTTTTACGACTTTTTCCGGTTCTTCGATCATACGGCGATAGTCGCTGGTGATATAAGGTTCGCACTCTGCTCCGTTTACAAGAATATATTCGATCTTGGAAGGATCCTTCGGTGCAAGTTTAACGTGTGTCGGGAAGCCGGCACCACCCATACCTACAACACCGCCTTCTTTGATACGGTTCAGGATTTCTTCCTTTGTCAGATCTTCCAGACGAGTCTCCTGGTACTCAACTTCCTGATACTGCTGGTCGTTTTCGATTACGATGCAGTCGACCATAGATCCGGTAGCATTCAGATGCTTCTCAATGCCTTTTACGGTACCGGATACAGATGCATGCAGCGGTACAGAAACAAATCCGCCTGCATCCGCAATTTTCTGTCCGGCAAGAACTGTGTCACCCTTTTTTACACATGGAACCGATGGAGCACCAATGTGCTGAGAAAGTGGATAGACCAGATCACCCTTTGGGAGATACTTCTCAATCGGATGGTCTTTGGATAGTTCCTTACCTTCGTAAGGATGGATTCCGCCCCTAAAGGTCAGTTTTCCCATATATTTTTCCTCCTTATTTTATAAGCATCAGTTCTGCTTATATTCTTTTTCTTTTTCATGTCCGGTCACTGTCAGTTTTGTTCATATTAACAGTAACTCTGACTATACTATACATCTTTTTGGAGAAAAATTCACTATCGAATTTTCAAAATATTGTGTATAATTAAATACAATCACGAAAGGGATAAAAGACTATGATTGTTAAAAAAATACCTATTTTACAAGGATTTCCAGCTCCTGATACCGTTAATTATTTGTCGAATGTCAAAAATGAATTATCAGACAATAATGCGATTTTTTACGATATTGAGGCAACAGGACTATCAAGATATACTGCTTCTGTTTATCTGATCGGTGCGGTCCATTATGAGAAAAATCAGTGGATGCTTTACCAGTGGATGGCTGAAAATGAAGAGGAAGAAGCTGCTGTTTTACAGGAATTTTCTGTATTTTTGGAAAATGTGGGGTATACGATACAGTATAATGGAAATCGTTTTGACCAGCCTTTTCTGGAAGAACGCTATCGGAAATACAAAATGGACTCTCCGTTTGTAGAAAAACCATCTGTAGATATCTATCAGTTGTTAAAACCATGTCAGAGTTTACTCAAACTGACCAGAATGAAACAGCCAGACCTGGAAAAAATTGTAGGAATTCATAACAGAAAATACGTAGATGGAGGCCAATGTATCCGTCTTTACAGGAATTTCATAAAAAAAAGGCAGTCGAAAATCGCTGAGGAAGTTATGGGACATAATGAAGAAGATCTTTTGGGGATTGGAAAAATCTTTCCGCTGCTCTCCTTTCGGAAGCTTTATGATGGTGAATATCATCCGAAGCATTGTGAAGTAATCGATCAGGAACTGAAAATGACGCTGGAACTTCCTGTGGCAGTTCCGATAAGTGTTTCATGCGGAAATACTTCCTTTTATTTGACGGTATCTGAGCAGGAGGCAAAAATCCTTGTACATCTGAATCACGGAAAACTGCGTCAGTATTATCGGAATTATAAAGATTATGAATATATTCCGGGCGAAGATACGGCAATGCCAAAATCCATCAGCAAATATATGGATAAAAGTCTTCGCTTTGCAGCAACACCACAGACTTGCTATACCTGGTTCCGATGTGACGAAAGTTTTTTAAACGATCCAGCAAAACAAATGCACTATCTGACACACACGCTCTCGTTTTTTCTTGATAATTTTAATAAATAATCAGAGGACACGCCTCCGGCGTCTCCTTAATCTGCAATGTGAAAAAGCCCCGGCAATTCTGCCGGGGCTTCAAAATTCTAAAATTATTCTTCTGTAGCTTCTTCAGTCGGAGCTTCCAGAGCTTTCATGCTAAGGCTGATCTTCTTGTCTTCGCTGTTGAAGTCAACAACTTTAGCCTGAATTTCCTGTCCGATGGAAAGTACATCAGATGGTTTTGCAACATGTTCTCTGGAAATCTGAGATACATGAAGAAGTGCATCGATTCCAGGTGCAAGTTCAACAAAAGCACCGAAATCTGTCATACGAGCAACTTTACCAGTAACAACATTACCTACAGCAAAATCTTCAGCTGCGGAAAGCCATGGATTCTCTTCCGGGAATTTCATGGAAAGTGCAATCTTGTCACCATTGATTTCTTTGATGAGCACTTTTACTTCATCACCTACATTGAAGACCTTCTTCGGGTTTTCAACTCTGCCCCAGGACATTTCGGAGATATGAAGAAGTCCGTCTGCTCCACCAAGATCGATGAAAGCACCAAAATCTGTAACATTCTTTACAGTACCGGTTACAGTATCACCAACATGGATTTTCTCCATAAGTTCTTTCTGTTTTTCTGCTTTTTCTGCAAGAAGAAGCTGTTTACGGTTACCGATGATACGGCGTCTTCTTGGATTGAATTCTGTGATAACGAATTCGATTTCTTTATCTGCATATTTAGAAAGGTCTTTTTCGTATGTGTCGGAAACAAGACTTGCAGGAATGAATACTCTTGCTTCTTCTACATTTACACAAAGTCCGCCATCCAGTACCTGTGTTACAGGTGCTTTCAGTACTTCCTGTGATTCGAAAGCAGCTTCCAGACGTTTGTTGCCTTTTTCTGCAGCGAGTCTCTTGTAAGTCAGGATAACCTGTCCTTCACCGTCATTGACTTTCAGTACTTTTGCTTCCATGCTGTCACCAACATGAACTGCATCTGTGAGTACAAGTGAAGCATCATTGGAATATTCACTCTTAGTGATAATACCGTCTGCTTTATAACCGATATTCAGGATGATCTCATCATCTTTAACATCAATGACTGTACCCTGTACGATCTCTCCATTTCTGATTGTTTTTACGGAATCCTCCAGCATCTGTTCAAAACTCAATTCTGACATGTTCTTGAACCTCCTCAATAATTTTCTTTGGGGTGGATGCCCCTGCTGTGATACCTACATAACTACTGCGATGGAACATTTCAGAATCCAAGTCTACAGGTGTTTGTATATAGTAAGTATTTCCACATTCCTCTTTGCATATTTCAAACAGCTTTTGAGTATTGGAACTATGTCTGCCACCAATGACAAGCATAGTGTCTACCTCTCCGGCTATGTTTTGCGCTTCTTTCTGCCGTTCTTCAGTAGCATTACAAATAGTGTTTAAAATATCGCCCATATTTAAAACACTATTATCATACCTCTTTTTGCATAGAATTTCAACTAATTCTTGAAATTTGTTGTAATTAAATGTCGTCTGTGAAACAACACAGATTTCTTTGCCTTCCGGTGGAAGAAACTGCTCTGTGTCCTCTTTGTTTTTCAGAACGGTGTATGCGCCCTCACACCAGCCGCAGATTCCCTTGACTTCGGGGTGACCCGGATCACCGAAAATAACGATGTGTTTTCCGACCTGGCTCTGCTTTTCGACAATTCGGTGTATCTTGAGTACGAAAGGACAGGTAACATCAACATAGTCCAGATGATTTGTTTCCAGTTTATCGTAAACTTCCCTGCCTACACCGTGGGAACGAATCACAACTGTTCCTTCGGAAAGAGTATCAAGGTCCTTTTCTTCGATTACCTGAACACCTCTTGCGGCAAGATCAGATACGACTTCTTCGTTGTGGATGATCGGACCGAGTGTATAGATCGGCTGTATACCCTGCTCGATAAGCTGATATACTTTATCTACTGCTCTTTTGACACCGAAACAGAAACCGGCAGTTCTGGCAACTTTAACTTTCATGAGAATCTTCTCCTGTTGTTTTTGATCTGAAAATCTGAAGGATACGGTCTACGACCTGCTGGATTGTAAGATTGGAAGAATCTACAAGCACAGCATCTTCGGCCTGGCGCAGAGGGGAAATCTCACGGCTCATATCACGCTGATCTCTTTCTTCGATATCTTTCTGAATGTCATCCAGATTACAGACAGTTCCTTTTTCCTGAAGTTCGAGATAACGTCTCTTGGCACGGGTAAGGGAACTTGCGGTCAGATAGATCTTTACATCTGCGTCCGGAAGAATCGTTGTACCGATATCGCGGCCATCCATAACAACACTCATATCTTTTGCAAGTTTGCGCTGCAAACTGAGCAGTTTTTCGCGTACACGCGGAACTGCAGAACTTACAGATGCCATATTTCCGACTTCTTCTGTACGCAGGTATGAATTTACATTCTCTCCGTTCAGAAGCACGATCTGCTCTCCATTCTGATATTCGATAGAAATTTCTGCGTCCTGACAGATGTTTCCGATCTGCTCTGTGTCGTCTCTATTGACTTCTTTGCGCAGAAGATAAAGTGCCATGGCTCGATACATGGCTCCTGTATCTACATAAATAAATGATAGTTCTTTTGCCACACGTCGGGCAATCGTACTTTTGCCGGCACCTGCCGGTCCGTCAATTGCAATATTGTAGATCATTGTGTATCCTCCTGTTTATTCCTGCATACATCTGTTGCTGCGAGATATGCGGTTGACCATGCAATCTGAAGATTATAACCGCCGGTCACAGCATCAAGATCAAGCACTTCTCCGATAAAATACAGGTTTTTTATTTTTTTTGATTCCATAGTTCCGGGCTGGATCTCTCTGACAGATACTCCGCCACGGGTGATGACCGCTTCCGAAAAGCCGCCAAGACCGGTAATGGTAAATGGAAAAGCTTTTATCAGGGCACCGAAGGCCAAGCGCTCTTCTCTTGAAATGTCGTGAATGACTTTATCTTCCGGAATCGGACCGAGTCCGATGATCACAGGTGTGAGTGACGATGGGAAAAGTACACCGATCACATTTTTGAACTGTTTATTCTGTGCAGAAGAAAACTCGCGGAGAATGCGATCGTCAAGCTGTTCGTGTGATAATGCCGGTTTGAGGTCCAGATAAGCACTCAGTTCCTCTCCTTTTTGGAGAAATTTACCGATTTTGGCACTGGCTGACAGAACAAGCGGTCCGGTAATTCCGAAATGAGTGAACATCATTTCACCAAAATCCTGATAAACTGTCTTTTTGTCACGTTTGATAGTAAGTTCTACATTTCGCAGAGAAAGGCCTTTCATCAGAGGAATATATGCTTCTTTTGTGGTGAGTGGTACAAGAGACGGCATACATTCTGTAACTGTATGTCCTGTTTCAACAGCAAAACGATATCCGTCTCCGGTCGAGCCGGTAGTCGGATAAGATAGACCTCCGGTTGCAACGATCACTGCATCGGCAGTATATACTTTATTATCCGTAAGCTGTATTCCGGTTACTATTCCATTTTCTGTAAGAAGATTTTTAACTTCGCTTCGAAGATGGATCTGTACACTGTATTTTTTCATCAACTGTTCCAGTCCATGAATAATATCCGAAGAATGGTCAGATACCGGAAAAACACGGTTGCCCCGCTCTGTCTTAAGGGAAACCCCGGCATCTTCCAGTAATTGCATCATATCCTGACTGGTAAAAGAATAAAATGCACTGTAAAGAAATTTTGGATTACTCATAACAGCCTGAAGTAATTCTTCGGGATCACAGTTATTTGTAACATTACATCTTCCCTTACCTGTAATATATACTTTCTTTCCGAGCTTTTCGTTTTTTTCGAATAGAGTAACTGCACAGCCGTTTTTTGCTGATATGATGGAAGCCAGCATTCCGGCTGCGCCGCCACCTACAATGATTACTTTGTTCATAAATGCCCTTTCTGCAAAACAGACCCGTCAGATAATCTGACGGGCCTGTACCTTTGTTTTATACCGGATATGCTCCGTTCTTTGTATCTGCTGCTTTTTCGTCTACTTTTTTCTCCTGTGCCTGACGATACTTGAAGAAATCCGTAGCTACCTGTGGGAACAGTGCATAGGATAATACGTCCTCATCCTGCTCTTTGTAAGGAGCAACTTCTTTTTCGAGTTTGTCCAACTCATTGTCAATAAGATCAGCCGGACGGCATGTGATCGGTTCAGCATCACCGATGCATTTTTTCTGTACTTCCGGATTGAATGGCTTAACAGTTGCACCGTATTTTCCTAAGAGAATGTCTTTTGTCTCTTTTGTAACCATTTTGTATCTCTCGCCCATGAGTACGTTGAATACAGCCTGTGTACCAACAATCTGGGAAGACGGAGTAACGAGCGGTGGCTCACCGAGGTCTTTACGTACCTTCGGAACTTCTTCCAGAACATCGTAGAATTTGTCTTCTGCGTGCTGTTCTTTCAGCTGAGATGTCAGGTTGGAAAGCATTCCGCCTGGTACCTGATACAAAAGAGTCTTGATGTTTACACCAAGGTTCTTCGGATTGAGAAGTCCGCTGTCAAGTGCATCATCACGGATCGGACGGAAGTAATCAGCAATCTCAGCGAGGAGTTTCTGATCAAATCCTGTGTCGTATGGTGTGCCTTTGAAGGTCTCAACCATAACTTCTGTTGCCGGCTGTGATGTACCGAGAGCAAATGGAGACATTGCTGTATCGATGATATCAACGCCTGCTTCTACTGCTTTCAGGTATGTCATGGAAGCAACACCGGATGTGTAATGTGTATGAAGATCAATCGGAATGCTGACAGCATCTTTGAGTGCTCCAACAAGCTCAGTTGCTTTGTATGGAAGCAGAAGACCTGCCATATCTTTGATACAGATAGAATCTGCACCCATCTCTTCGATACGTTTTGCGATGTTTACCCAGTAATCAAGTGTGTATGCATCACCTAATGTATAAGAAAGAGCAACCTGTGCATGTGCTTTTTCTTTGTTGGCAGCTTTGACAGCTGTCTGAAGGTTACGCATATCGTTAAGGCAGTCAAAAATACGGATGATGTCGATTCCGTTTGCAGCAGATTTCTGTACGAAGTACTCTACTACATCGTCTGCGTATGGACGATATCCAAGGATATTCTGTCCACGGAACAGCATCTGAAGTTTGGTGTTTTTGAAGCCGTCACGTAATTTACGAAGTCTTTCCCATGGGTCTTCTTTGAGGAAACGAAGGGAAGCATCGAAAGTAGCTCCACCCCAGCACTCTACTGCATGGTAGCCGACTTTATCCATTTTATCAACGATTGGGAGCATCTGTTCTGTGGTAAGTCTAGTTGCGATCAGAGACTGATGCGCATCACGGAGAACAGTTTCCACAATTTTTACAGGTTTTTTTTCTAATTCAGCCATTATGTTTTCTCCTTGTATTTTTTATACGGAAGTTTGAATCAATAAATTCAGACTTCGCCAAAGGCTCGTCTTCATTCAGTTCATCAAATTAAACTCCAAAGATTGCCATGAATGTTCCGGCTGCAACGGCTGTACCGATTACACCGGCTACGTTTGGTCCCATCGCATGCATCAGCAGGAAGTTTGTAGGATCTGCTTCTGCACCGACCTTCTGAGAAACTCGTGCTGCCATAGGAACGGCAGATACACCTGCGGAACCAATCAGAGGATTGATCTTTCCACCGGAGAGTTTGCACATCAGTTTACCAAGCATACATCCACCGAACGTACCGAATGCGAATGCTACAAGCCCGAGAACAACGATTTTCAGAGTATCAACATTAAGGAATGCTTCTGCACTTGTGGAAGCGCCTACAGATGTACCAAGCAGGATAACTACGATGTACATCAGGGCATTGGATGCAGTCTCTGTAAGCTGTTTAACAACACCTGATTCACGGAACAGGTTACCGAGCATCAGCATACCTACCAGCGGAGCTGTTGTAGGAAGAAGTAAGCATACGACGATAGTGATTACGATCGGGAAAAGAATTTTTTCCAGTTTGCTTACCGGACGAAGCTGATCCATTTTGATTTTACGTTCTTTCTCTGTAGTACAGAGTTTCATGATCGGTGGCTGAATGATTGGAACCAGTGACATATAAGAGTATGCCGCCACCGCGATCGGTCCCATTAATGTGGTTTGTCCGAGTTTTCCGGCAAGGAAAATGGAGGTAGGACCATCTGCACCGCCGATAATGGAAATTGCCGCTGCTGCTTTTCCGTTGAATCCAAGGAAGATTGCAAGGAAGTAAGCAACATAGATACCAAGCTGTGCAGCTGCTCCGAGAAGGAAACTCTTCGGATTGGCAATCAGCGGACCGAAGTCTGTCATCGCACCAACACCCATGAAGATCAGGGATGGAAGGATACTCCACTCATCAAGCAGGTAGAAGTAATGCAGAAGACCACCAACACCGTTGGACATGTCTTCCGGATTTGCCATAATGTCCGGGTAGATGTTTACCAGAAGCATACCAAAAGCGATTGGAACCAGAAGAAGCGGTTCAAATCCTTTCTTGATAGCAAGGAATAAGAATACACACGCCACCGCAATCATCAGGTAGTTTCCCCATGTAAGGTTGAAGAATGCTGTCTGATGGATCAGGTTGGACAAGGTTTCTGTTACATAAGACATTTGATTACCTCCCGTCCTAGTTCATTGTAGCCAGAGTATCTCCGTTTTCTACGGATGCACCTTCGGATGTATCGATGCTGGCTACTGTACCATCCTGTGGAGCAACAACCGGGATTTCCATTTTCATGGATTCCAGAATGATGATATTGTCACCGGCTTTTACTGCCTGGCCGGCAGATGCTACGATTTTGAGAACTTTGCCCGGTACGGAAGCGGTAACTTTGACTGCGCCTGCACCTGCTGCCGGAGCTGCTGCTTTTGGTGCTGCTGCCGGAGCGGCCTTAGGAGCTGCAACTGGTGCTGCTGCCGGAGCGGAAACGCTGCCTGTTTCTTCTACAGTAACTTCATATGCTGTTCCGTTTACAGTGATTGTATAACTTTTCATTTTAAATCCTCCTAATTGTCAATTACCTTTTTTTGCGGTTAATTTTGCGGATGGAACGAACAACAAATCCGTCTGTTGAAGTTCCTTCGGATGCTGCGATAGCTGCTGCGATCACGGCAATCAGTTCTGAATTGTCAGCTTCCTGTACAGGATCTGCTGCAACCGTAGCCGGTGTCGGAGCTGCTGCTGCCTCTTCTGCCGCTTTTTTCTTTGCTTTCGCTTCCTGTGCTCCGGATCCCGGAATAAACTGGAACAGGGAGATCAGGAAAATCAGCATAATAAGAATTACAAATACGGTTCCAAGTCCCATAACTGTATTCAGCGCTGCATTTTTCATAGTAGTAGCAAAAGAATATTTAACATCTACAGAAAGTGATGTAGGTGTCAGGTTCTTGTCGAATACGTAAATGAATTCAGCATCTTCTTTTTCAAAAGTAACAGGTACGGTTGCTGTATATTCATCATTGGAATATTCAATTTCAACAGAGCCTGTCTCTTTCATATCGCCGAGTTCTTCTTTTGCACCATTCCATGCAGTCATAGCATTTTCTGTAAAGTCGTCACCGGATTCCATGTATGCTTCAATCTGCTCATCAGTCAGCGGAATAATGGTTTCGGTCAGTCCCTCAGCGGTTGTTTCGATAGTTGTTTTTGTCTGATCGTCAATTTCACCGTCTGCCAGAACCAGTGATGCACCGGAAAATGTAATGGATGCGGCACATACAACTGCTGTCAGGACGGAGGAAGCTTTTTTAAACATCTGATTCATATGCTCACCTCACTTAGACTGTGCCATGTTTTTTGGATGGACGGTCTTCTCTCTTTGTGAAAAGCATTTCAAAAGCTCCGATTACGTATTTACGTGTATCAGCAGGAGCGATCACTGTGTCAACATAGCCTCTTGCTGCTGCGGATTCTACATTGGACTGAAGTTCTCTGTATGCAGCTGTTTTTTCGTTCAGAACGGAAGCTTCTTCACCCGGATACATGATCTTTGCTGCGAGAGAAGCATCCATCATACCGATTTCTGCGTTGTCCCATGCATATACAAGATCTGCACCTACGGATTTGCTGTTCATTGCTACATATGCTGTACCATATGCTTTACCGATCACAACATTTACTTTCGGAACGGTTGCATCAGCAAATGCATGGATCATTTCACCAACTGCTTTTGCAATCATTTTTTCGCTGCAGAGAGTTGCTTTGAATCCTGTAACATTGGTAAGTGTCAGAACAGGGATATCAAATGCATCACAGAATTTTACAAATCCGGCTGCTTTTCTTGCGCCTCTTGCAGAGATGGTTCCGTCGAATTCTTCGGCTTTGTTGCCCTCTGCATCATACACTTCTGTTCTGTTTGCTACTGCACCAACAGTTGCTCCGTTCAGGCGAAGGAAACCTGTAACAACGTCTTTGCCGTAATCTTTCTTTGTCTCGAAAAAGATACCATTATCAGCAATTCTGGAAAGTGCAATGGATGTATCTCCGGCACATGCTGCGATGTCATCGCATGTACGGTTGAGATCATCTGTGCATTCTACGAAAGAATCATTGTCTTCAAAGTTTGAAGGAAGAAGGCCAATCAGCTGGCGGATCTGTCCGAGGATTTCTTCTTCAGAACCTGTGCCGTCGATAAGACCTGTCTCTTCGCTCTGGAATGCTGCTGCGGCTGTATCACATTTTTCAGTGTAGTTGCCGTCCAGTGCGTTCGGGCTGTTTACAAACATTTTGCCATTCTTGGATTCGATGAATGTAAAGTCTGTAAGTGCCGGGATGATTGCCATACCGCCACCGCATGTACCGAAAACTGCTGTGATCTGCGGAATCATTCCGGAAGCCAGTGTCTGTTTCAGGTAAATGGAACCAAATGCCTCAAGAGCATCAGTTGCTTCCTGAAGACGCATACCTGCACAGTCAACAAGACCGATTACAGGAGCTCCTGTCTTCATTGCAAGATCATACAGAGCGGTAATCTTTCTGGCATGCATTTCGCCGACGGTTCCGTTTAATACGGAAGCATCCTGGCTGTATACATATACAAGATTTCCGTCAATTACACCATATCCGGTGATAACACCGTCTGAAGGCGCTTTTGTTTCAGTTAAATTGAAATCAGTGGCTCTGGCTGTTACACTTTTTCCGATTTCAACAAAACTGTTTGCGTCAAGCAAAGAAGTGATTCTTGTGCCTGCTAAGCTTTGTGTTGCATTACTCATTCTTTCTTGCCCTCCATTTTATAAAATTTTAAATATAACCAAAATTTTAGCCGATTATAATTGTAACCTTTTTTGAAGTAGATTTCAACATTTTTCATGTTTTTTTGTTAAAACTTTAACTTCCTGTGTCGTTTAATGTACAGTGTTTGCTTTTCTGCCGATATATTTACAAAAAAACTTCTCCCGGTAAAGGAGAAGTTTTCGATGCTCTATTCTGGATTTCGGATGTTCATTAATGAAAGAAATTTCTGAAAACAAGTTCTGCGCAATACAAAAACGTGATTCTGTCAACGTTCTGTACGGCAAGTATCGGAAAAGATGCAATCTTCTGCCCGTTGAGCATATAAACAACTCTGCCTATCTGCTCTCCTTTTCTGACCGGTGCCTGCAATTCGTTTTTCAGACGTACCTGATATTGCAGGCGGTCATCATTATTCAGAAGAATCTTCTGCTGTTTCTCATCTTCAGTAGCTTTGACCTGACCTCTGATGTAGATGGTGCCATCCGGTAAAAAATCATCTGTATGGGAATCACTCTCCGGGATGCCGCCTTTTACCGGGATATAGGACAGATCTGGCTCCTGCCAGAAACTGCGGTAGTAAAAATTATTTTTGCCGTAATCCAGAAGTTTTAGTGTATCGTGCCATTTGTAAGTTTTGTGTCCGGGCCATCCGGCGGCAAGAAGTGCAATGATAAATATACGGTCATCTTTTTGAACGGCACAGACATAACAGTATCCGGCATCACCGGTAAATCCGGTTTTTCCGGCGAGCACTCCGTCTGTCATGGAAAATAGTGCATTTGTATTATGAACAGAAAAAGTCCGTTTTTTACTCAGGTCAGAAAAAGAATACTCTTTTGTCTGTGCAATTTTTAAGAATACCTTATTTTTGATGGCATAACGCATGATCAGGGCAAGATCCGATGCAGTTGTGTGATGTGTCCCATCACTGTCTTCGGCATCCAGTCCGTTGGGCGTAATGAAATGTGTATCCATGCATCCGATCTCACGTGCTTTGGCATTCATCATGTCGGAAAATCCCTCTACGGAACCGCCGATATGTTCAGCAATTGCTACGGCAGAATCATTGTGGCTCTGAAGGAGCAGAGAATACAAAAGGTCTTCCAGATAATACTGCTCACCTTTTTGAAGTCCGAGTTTTACCTGCGGCTGAGAAACTGCATTGGCAGATATCTGTACGTAGTCATCACCATCACCGTTTTCCAGTGCAAGAATGCAGGTAAGGACTTTCGTTGTGCTGGCATTCGGACGGGGCAGTTCTCCCTCTTTTTCATAAAGGATCCTGCCCGAGTCTGCATCCATCAGAACGGCAGACAGTGCATACAGATCATCCGAAAGCTGTGGCACCATCAGAATTGCATGATCCAGAGACCCGGCATGAACCGGAAGTTGACAACACAGATTACATATAAGAATTACATAGATAAACACACTGCATCTGAATTTCATAGTCCACCTCACTTATATGGACTATTTTATGCAGACAGGCAGACTTTATTCCCGGAGACTGTTATCCGTTATAAGTATGATGCCAGCGGTCTGACAGTGGCTGATCGTGTATGGAAAGCTGATACAGTTCAGTAAGCTCTTCCGATGCGGCAAGAAGTGCCTTATCAAACAGTGTGTGTAATTTATGGACCGGTACAGCACTTCCGGGAATGGGATCTTTTTCCATAAAGTATTCCATCATTTCAGCAGAAAGCTTTTTGCCTGCAATGCGAGACAAAAAGGTAAGAAAGTTTTTCCTTCTGCCGTGATTATCATAAACAAGGCAGTTGGTGATCAGTTTCATGAGTTTCAGAGAAGTATGGATCTCACGGGTACGGATCTTCGGAATTGCCCTGTGAATCACGCATGCATAGGTGATATGTGGTATAACACCACATGACGGATAATAACGATAAGGATTTTTGCCGGTTTCAAGCATCAGGGTGCGGTCAAATTCCTTTTCAAGGAGCGTATGTGAGATCACTTTTTTTTCTGCCATTTCATATACGTATGGATGACAGGTACTGTCGAGCAGATAGTGGCATGCAAAGCCAAGAAGATATGCCAACAGTTTTTCGTCTTTTTTCTGTCGTACAATCGTCATGCCTCTTTCGAAAAAAGGAGCTGCTGCTTCGCGGTGCATAGCAATTCCGGTACCGGTAACTCTGGCATTTGGAATGTCATAAAAAAGAATATCCGGTCCGTGCAGGCCAATTCGAAAAAGATTTTTGTTTTTTCGGATGACCTGTTTGATTTCAGGATTCAGAAAGGCATATGCTTTCTGACCGAATAAATCATGGGCATAGGTAGTGGGCATAGGATACATCCTTTCTTTTTTATGGGTTTGTCGGTTTTATAAAGTAATTTGCCTGTGAAGGTTCAGACATCCAGACGAAGCTGAATCTCCTCTTCAGCTTCTGCCTTAAAATCTTCCAGGCGTACCGGATCTACAGAAGGCAGTTCCTCAAGGCCCTGTACTCCGAAGCAACGTAAAAACTCTTCAGTGGTACCAAAAAGGATCGGACGCCCCGGAGCATCCAGACGTCCAAGTTCTTTGACAAGTTCGTATTCGACCAGTTTGTTGATCGCATGGTCACATTTTACGCCTCGGATCTTTTCGATTTCAGCTTTTGTAACAGGCTGTTTATATGCAATAATAGACAGTGTCTCCAGCATGACGTCAGTAAGTGCGGGCTTTTTGGGGTGCATTGCAAGACGTATCAGACACTCATAGTATTCTTTTTTGCTGCACATCTGGTAAGACTGCTCAAGTTCTATGATCTGAATGCCACGATCCTCCTGTTGGTAACGGTCCATCATATTCTGCAGGATTTTCCGTGTTGTTTCTTTGTCCTGCTGGATCGCGTCTGCAATCTGTGCAAGTTCAACGGAATTTCCCATGGTAAATAAGATGGCCTCGATCGCGGCTTCCAATTTCTTTATTTCCATATATTTATCCTCAATTTCTTCTTATTCGTCGGCAAATTCTGTCAGATGCATCCAGGTATCCGGCTCCTGTACGACATCTACCTGAATATCATCAAAAAGTTCTTCCTGACGAATATGAATATATCCCATTTTCATAAGTTCCAGAATGGACAGGAAGGTTACAATCACCTGCACACGGGAAGACTGTTTGGTCAGAAGCTGGCGAAAACTAAATTTACGATGCTGTGCGGCGTAAGTTTTCATGGAGAGCATTTTGTCTGAAAGACTGACTTCTTCCTTTTCAATGGTGCCGAATTTGCTTCGGATCGGGTCTATTTTAGCCTCCTGTCGTTTCAGGATAGACTGATAAATGCTGTTCAGTTTTTGGAGGGTCAGACCTTCAAGAAGCTCTGAAGGATCCACTGGTTCTTTGTATTTCAGTACTTCATCCGGAAGATCGGGAGTTCTGAAAAACACACCGGCTGCATTGTCCATATAATCTTTAAGTTCATAGGACATGTACTTGTACATCTTATATTCAAGAAGCTTCTGGACAAGTTCTTCTCGCGGATCTTCCTCTTCTCCCTCATCATTGATTTCCTTCGGAAGGAGCATTTTGCATTTGATGTCAAGCAGGGTTGCTGCCATGACCATAAATTCACTCATGGTGCCAAGGTCTTCTTTTTCCATGGAGTGCAGATACTCCATATACTGATCGGTGATTTCTACGATCGGGATGTCATATATATCAATTTTGTTTTTTTCGATGAGGTGAAGGAGAAGGTCAAGCGGTCCTTCAAATACATTGATTTTAACGGGAATTGCCATTTCCGTGTACCTTTCTGTTTTTGTGTGGATGCCCGGTGTGCTTCCGGGCAGGAACAAGATCAACAAGAATCAGTTCCCGTGGGTTATGGATGCGGACCGGAATCGTGTGTTCTCCAAGTCCGGCACTGACTATCATGTGCTGACTGCCTCTGGTAAATTTACCGCAGCAGTAAGGCGGAAGAAAAAGATACTGTGGGCAGGTAAGTCCATGGTTTTCATTAAGACGAAGAATTCCTCCGTGATAATGACCGGATAGTATCAGATCGGCACCCCATGAAAAATACGTATTACCGTATTTGGGATTGTGCGCAAGCAGTACATTAACTCCCGGCTGCGAAGGCATAGCGATGAGTTCCTCCATAGTGGTAAGACTGAGGGAGGGGGAATTGGGCTTGTGATAATATTCGATTGGAAGTTCGAGCCCGTGAAAAACAAAGTCACTGCCCTGAAGTTCAACTGCCATATGTTCGTTGTGCAAAAAACAGATCCCGGCGCTGGTCAGCAGTTTTTCATAATTCAGATAAAAGTTCCTGGTTTCCGGATTAAGATACATCTTGTATTCATGATTGCCAAGCACATAAAAAACAGGAGCAATCTCGCACAGACGCAAAAAAAGCCCTGCTGCTGCTTCGAGAGTTTCCGTCGATCCGTGAACGACCATGTCGCCCACGACAAGGATGGCATCTGGGTTTGCATCGATGATTGCTTTGTACAGTGTCTGATGATTTTTGCCAAATACAAGCCCGTGCAGATCAGCAAGGACTGCAAAAGTAACTTTACGATGTCCGGTAAGTCCGGCACAGGATATGCTATATGTGCGTGTTCTGAATGTTTTCATGTATCTCCTCTGTTAAAAAATTATTTACCGAATCCACAGGCCGGAAAAGTACAGACATCACAGTTCAGGCAAAGGCCGCCTTCTCCATAGGCCCAGATTTCGTCTGCACGAACGGGATCATCCGCCATGATCCGTGGAAGGATCAGATCAAAAACAGTTCTGCGGGCATACATGACACAGCCAGGAAGTCCGATGATCGGAATGGTTCTGCCATCCTTGTGATAATATGCCAGCAGTAACATGGCACCCGGAAGTACCGGTGCTCCGTAGGTGACGATATCAGCGCCGGTATCTTTAATGGCACCCGGGGTGCGGTCATCAGGATCTACGCTCATACCTCCACTACACAGAACCAGATCAGCGCCCGCTTCGATAAAATGAAGAATATCAGAAGTAATCGTCTGGCGGTCGTCACCCGGCAGAGTCTGCCCGATCATCTGGCAGTTGTATTCGGAGAGTTTCTCTTTCAGTACCGGAGTAAAAGTATCTTTGATCAGACCCTTTTGTACTTCACTTCCGGTTGTAACGATACCGGCTTTTTTTGTATGAAAAGGAAGCAGGGAAAAAATCGACTCTTCGCCTGCCGCTTCTACTGCCCGATCCATTTTTTCCTTTTCAATGACAAGTGGAATAATTCGTGTACCGGCAATTTTGGCACCTTTTTTTACCGGGAAATCACCATGTCTTGAAGCAATCATCATTTCGCCGAGACTGTTGACCGCTATAAGTGCATCTCGTCGAATTTTGAGAAGTCCATCGCAGTCTGCAATCAGTTCGATTTTACCTTCTTTGATATCACTTCCGTGCATGTGGGAATCGGCGCAGATGCGGTACAAAATCTCCGCGGCTTCATTCTCATGGAGAACACCCTCCTGCTTTTCCCATACATAGAGATGTTCCTTTCCTACAGAAAGAAGAAGTGGAATATCTTCTTCTTTTACGATGTGGCCTTTTTTGAAGAGAACACCTTTCTTTTCGTCTTTGATGATCTGTGTAATGTCATGACATAATACATGCCCCACAGCATTTTCAGTTTTGATTTCTTTCATTTGTTCTGCATGCTCCTGTCTTCAGATGATCTGCTGAATAACCATTTAGATTTTATTATACCTCGTATGCCATAATCTTGTCAAAATATTTCCGCGTGCACGAGATGCTGTCTGAAACAGCGTTACAGCCCGCTTCGTTCACAGTAACGAAACCGCTACAGACAGAAGGCATCAAAGGTTTGTAAAAGGCAGTCTGAAAAGCGCAAACGTGCAACAGATTCTGCATATAGTATCGGGATTCGACCGAGTTCCTGTCCGTTTTGGGGATGAAGATAGATTATCTCTCCTGCTTTACTGTCGGCGCTAAGAGGTGCCTCAGCCTTATCGGGAAGTTTAAGCTCTTTCCCCGGCGTTGTTATTTTTTCTCCATCTGTACTTACATATCGAAATGTATCTGCATACTTTAAGGACACTTTGGAAGAAATTCCCTTTTGTACTGTAATTTCCGGGAGAGGATCCGGCTGCTCATCAATATACAGACTGCAGCGGGCAAAACCGTAATCCAGAAGAGATGCGGCATCTTTTAACCTTGCTTTATAATCCGGAGCAGCCATTACAATGGAAAGAAGGGAAAGTCCGCCACGTTCTGCCACTGCTGAAAGACAAAATTTTGCTTTGCTGGTGCTGCCTGTTTTGAGCCCCTTGCATCCCGGATATGTACGGATCAGACGATTGGTATTTGTAAGACCGAATTCCTTTGTTCCTTGTGCAGTAACGTGGGTGATGTTTTCCATCCAGATTGAGGAATATTCAAAAATCTGAGGATGATTTCGAATCAGTTCTCGGCTCATAAGCGCAATATCATAGGCTGTTGTATAATGGGCATCAGAATCAGTCAGACCACAACAGTCGGCAAAATGTGTGTTTTTCATACCAAGTTCCAAAGCGCGCTGATTCATTCGGTCCACAAAGCTCTGCTCACTCCCTGCAATATGTTCTGCCATTGCAACACTGGCATCATTCCCGGAAGCAATGACAATGCATTTGATCATGGTCTCAACGTTTTGCTGTTCGCCCTCTTCAAGAAAGACCTGTGATCCACCCATAGATTTTGCATGTGCGCTTGTGGTGACTATATCGTCCAGAGACAATTTTCCGGATTCGAGTTGTTCAAAAATCAGAAGTAATGTCATGACTTTTGTGACGCTCGCCGGACTTCTTCTGGTATTACTGTCCTTTTCATAAAGGATTTTGCCTGTTTCGACTTCCATCAGAATTCCGCTGGCTGCTGAAATTTCAAGGGAAGTATTTTCGGTTTCTGCTAAGACGGGAAATATTGTTCCCAGAATCATACAGATAGTCAATAGAATTCCTGTGATCCGCAGTTGTTTTCTTTTCATAGTGACCTCACAAAATTCTGCTTGTTATTATTGTAGGGACAGCTTATAAAAAATATGCCTTTTATATAGGGATGAATAAACAAAAACAGAACATCTTCCATGAGAAATATACTTCATGAAAAATATTCTGCAATTATTTCCTGACTGATCAGAGTAAAGGGGCAAAAAGCCGTAAGATGCTCTGAAATGCCCGGACAACAATATTTCTGTTCTTACAGAAGTCAATGCTGATCGGATCACAGTATTTTAAAGTTTGGTTAAAATCATCAAGGATATCCTGAATGACTTTGTTCTTATAGAACCATACCCCATTTTCGAAATGGAGATACAGACTTCGGTAATCCAGGTTGATTGTTCCTACGACTGCTATCTCATCGTCACACACAAAAGATTTTGCATGCAGAAAACCAGGCTGGTATTCATAGATGCGGACGCCTGCTTCCAGAAGCTGCTCATAATAAGACTGCGTGAGTAAAAAGACCATCTTCTTATCAGGAATTCCAGGTGTCATAATGCGGATATCCACGCCGCTTTTGGCAGCAAGGCAGAGCGCTGTCATCATTTCATTATCAATAATCAGGTAAGGGGTACAGATATAGACATATTTACGTGCACGGTTAATGATGTTCAGATAAACATTTTCACCTACGATTTCTCCATCCAGAGGGGTATCACTGTATGGCTGCACAAATCCATTGCCTGCAAATGGCTCCTGATGAAACCTGTGCGGCATGTGTATTTCATGGTCAATCGGTTCGCTGGAATTGTTGATCACATTCCACATATGCAAAAACATGACAGTCATATTCCAGACAGCCTCTCCCTTTAACATGACGGCAGTATCCTTCCAGTGACCGAAACGCTTCTTCTGATTAATATATTCATCGGCAAGGTTGATTCCGCCGGTAAAACCGGTATGTCCATCAATGACGCAGATCTTGCGGTGATCACGGTTATTCTGTACGATATTGAGCAGAGGGCGGAATGGATTAAATATCCGACACTGAATGCCTTTTTCTTTCAGAAAACGGTCGTAATGATATGGTAAAGTGGTCAGACAGCCGAAACCGTCATAAATCAGACGGACATCAACTCCTTCTGATGCCTTGCGTTCCAGTATATCAAGGATCGTACGCCACATCACGCCATCGTTGATGATGAAGTATTCAATATAAATATAATGCCGTGCCTGTTCAAGTTCGCGGACAAGAACAGGAAACATATCATCTCCCACCTGAAAATACTCTGCGGTAGTATTTTCGTGTACCGGGAAACTGGAATATCGGAGAATGTAGTTGGACTGTACTGCAGCAGACAGTGAATCAACTTCCAGATGTCTGATTGTTTCTTTTTTAGACTCCATAAACGGAATGCTTTCTTTCTGTACCTGAGCATATTTATTCTGAATTGCCTGAGCGATTCGTGATTTACCAAACAGAAGATACAGCATAACGCCGAAAACAGGGGAAACGAGAATCAGGATCGTCCATCCGAGTTTGTAGGACGGATTGATTTTTTTGTTTACGATCCAGAGCACAACTAAAACACTGATGATAGCAATCGCGTTTGAAATATATTTAGAATATGCTGCCAGTCTCCAGACGGTGATCATCAGCCATGCGAGCTGAAGCATCAGGGCGACGGCAACATAGAAAATTCGATTGAATAATAACTGTAAAATTTTCTTGAAGGTATGAATAATTCGATGCATATAATTCCCTTTAGTTTACTTATACAGTATTGTTAAATAGGTGACGATTGATAATCTTAAAAATCCCTGACGGAATTGTCGTCAGGGATTTTTGCGCACAATTAATTATATTTACGTTTTCTTGCGGCTTCAGATTTTTTCTTACGACGAACGCTTGGTTTCTCGTAATGCTCTCTCTTGCGGATTTCCTGCTGGATACCTGCTTTTGCACAGCTTCTCTTGAATCTGCGAAGAGCGCTATCTAAAGTCTCGTTTTCTTTTACGATAACGTTTGACATAGACTCACACCTAACCTCCCTCCAGTTGTAGATTGTGCTAAAATACAACTGTCTGGGTATTTTTCTTGCACGAGTGTTATTATATAACATAGCTGTGACATTCGTCAACATTTTTTGGCTAAATTTAGGAAAAAATTATTTTGCCGAAAAATGCATGATTTTTAGTGAATCTGCTGTTCCAGAATTCCGGCTGCTGCGTCGATTGCTTCCTGAGCTTTTTCAGGATTTTTACCGCCGGCCTGTGCCATGTTCGGACGACCGCCGCCGCCACCGCCTACGATTGCCGCAACACCTTTGATCAGGTTACCGGCATGTGCTCCGGCTTTCTGTGCTGCATCAGTAGCCATTGCAAGAAGATTTACTTTACCTCCGTTTACAGCTGCGAGGACAACAACACCTTCTCCGATCTTTTCTTTGAGCTGATCACCGAGATCACGAAGTCCGTTCATGTCGATGCCTTCTACCCTGGATGCGAGGAGTTTTACTCCTTTGACATCTACGATCTGGTTCATGACATCGCCGAGAGATCCCTGAGCAAGTTTACTTTTGAGGGATTCGTTTTCACTCTGGAGAGCTTTGACATCTGCCTGAAGATGTGCAATTTTTTCTGCAACTTCTGCCGGCTGTGCCTTGAGGGCTTTGGCCGCTTCATGGAGCATGGCTTCCTGTTTCTTATAGTATTCGATAACACCGTTACCTGTCAGTGCTTCGATACGACGTACACCGGCTGCAACACCAGCCTCAGATACGATTTTGAAGAGCATGATGGAGCTTGTATTTTTTACATGTGTACCACCGCAAAGCTCTCTGGAGAAGTCTCCCATGGATACAACACGTACCTTCTGGTCATATTTCTCACCGAACAGTGCCATAGCACCGGATTTTTTGGCTTCTTCGATATCCATAATGTTTGTCTCAACAGGGAGAGCTGCCTGGATCTCTTTGTTTACAAGAGCTTCTGCTTCTGCAATTTCATCAGGAGTCATTGCCTGAAAATGCGCAAAGTCAAAACGAAGTCTGTCCGGTGTTACCAGAGAACCTTTCTGTTCTACATGAGAGCCAAGGACAGTTTTGAGCGCCTTCTGAAGAAGATGTGTTGCGCTGTGGTTTTTCTCTGTATCACGACGAGCCTGCTCATTGACTTTAAGGGAAACGGTTTCTCCTGTGGAGAGCATTCCGGATTCCATATATCCGACATGACCGAATTTGCCGCCGCGAAGTTTGATTGTATCTTCTACTACAAATTTGCCGTTTGCAGTCTCAATCACGCCACAGTCACCTTCCTGACCGCCCATGGTAGCATAGAATGGTGTTCCTTTTACAAATACAGTTCCCTTCTGGCCTTCCATCAGTGAGGTAACGATTTCTTTTTCTGTGGTAAGAACAGTAATCTCTGAATCGTAGGTAAGGTGATCATATCCTTCGAATTCTGTAGTTACGTTGACATCAATCTCATCATATACAGTAGCATCTGCACCCATGTAGTTAGTTACTTCACGAGAAGTACGCGCTTTGACTCTCTGCTCTTCCATTGCTTTCTGGAAACCATCTTCATCAATGGTATATCCCTTTTCTTCAAGAATCTCTTTAGTGAGATCAAGCGGGAATCCGTAAGTATCATAAAGTTTGAATGCATTTTCACCGGAAAGAGTTTTTTCTCCGACTGCTTTCATCTCTTCTTCCATGTCACCAAGGATGCGAAGACCCTGATCAATTGTTTTGTTAAACTGATTCTCTTCGTTAGTCAGGACTTTGAAGATGAATTCTTTCTTTTCTTCCAGCTCCGGATAGCCGGCTTTGGATCCGTTGATTACTTCCTCACTGAGTTTTGCAAGGAAAGGTCCCTTGATTCCCAGAAGACGTCCATGACGTGCTGCACGGCGGATCAGACGGCGGAGTACATATCCACGACCTTCATTGGTTGGCATGATACCATCGGAGATCATAAATGTAGCGGAACGGATATGGTCTGTGATCAGACGGATGGATACGTCATCCTGATAATTCTTTTCGTATTCTTTGCCGGAAATTTCACAGACAAGGTTACGAAGGGCACAGATTGTATCTACGTCAAAGATAGAATCAACGTCCTGAACAATAACTGCCAGGCGCTCCAGACCCATACCTGTATCGATATTTTTCTGTTTCAGTGTGGTATAGTTGCCATTTCCGTCGTTTTCAAACTGGGTAAATACGTTGTTCCATACTTCCATGTAACGGTCACAGTCACAGCCTACTGTACAGCCTGGTTTACCGCATCCGTATTTTTCTCCACGGTCATAATAAATCTCAGAGCATGGACCGCAAGGACCTGCGCCATGCTCCCAGAAATTGTCTTCTTTGCCGAAACGGAAGATTCGCTCAGCCGGGATGCCGACTTCTTTGTTCCAGATGTCGAATGCTTCGTCATCATCCTGGTATACAGAAGGATACAGTCTGTCAGCATCGAGACCAACTACTTCTGTCAGGAATTCCCAGGACCAGTGGATTGCTTCAGTCTTAAAGTAATCACCAAAAGAGAAGTTACCGAGCATTTCAAAGAATGTACCATGACGTGCGGTTTTACCGACGTTTTCGATGTCACCGGTACGGATGCACTTCTGGCATGTGGTGACTCTTGTTCTTGGCGGAATCTCTGCACCTGTAAAATATGGTTTCAGCGGAGCCATACCTGCGTTGATCAGCAGAAGGCTCTTATCTCCCTGTGGTACCAGAGAGAAGCTTTTCATTACGAGATGTCCTTTACTCTCCATAAAATCAAGGAACATCTGACGAAGTTCGTTTACTCCGTATTTCTTCATGATTATTTCCTCCTAAAAGTATTTTGTAGCAAATACTTATTTAACATAAACTTTGTTGAATTTCTTTTTGCCTCGTTTGAGGACAACACCATCACCTGCAAGGCTGTCTTTTGCTACAGTATGTTTGATGTCAGTAATCTTCTCACCATCGATGGAAACTCCACCCTGCTCAATCGCACGACGTCCCTCAGAACGTGTCGGAACAAGCCCAGCTTTGATCAGCATAGTGATCAGATCAATAGTATCATCTTCTGTGAAATCCTCTTCTGTAAGCTCTGTGCTGGGCATATGTGCTGTGTCAGCTCCGCCGGAGAACAGTACTCTCGCACCTTCCTGTGCCTTCTTGGCTTCTTCTTCACCATGTACAAGATTGGTCAGTTCATAAGCAAGAATTTCTTTTGCTTTATTTAACTGGCTGCCTTCCCAGGTTGCCATCTCATCAATCTGTTCAAGCGGAAGGAATGTAAGAAGACGCATACATTTGATAACATCTGCATCGTCAACATTCCTCCAGTACTGATAGAAATCAAACGGAGAAGTCTTATTCGGATCCAGCCATACGGCACCGGACTGTGTCTTGCCCATCTTCTTGCCTTCAGAATTCAGAAGCAGGGTGATGGTCATTGCATATGCATCTTTGCCGAGTTTACGACGAATCAGTTCTGTACCACCGAGCATATTGCTCCACTGGTCATCACCACCGAACTGCATATTGCAGCCATATTTCTGATATAACATATAGAAGTCATAGCTCTGCATGATCATGTAGTTAAATTCAAGGAAGCTTAAACCTCTTTCCATACGCTGTTTGTAGCATTCGGCTGTCAGCATACGGTTTACTGAAAAATGCGCACCTACATCACGAAGCATATCAACATAGTTCAGATTCAGAAGCCAGTCAGCGTTGTTGACCATCAGAGCTTTGCCGTCAGAAAAATCGATGAAACGGGACATCTGTTTCTTGAAGCAGTCAATGTTGTGCTGGATGGTTTCTTTGGTCATCATCTGACGCATATCTGTTCTTCCGGACGGGTCACCGATCATACCTGTACCACCGCCGAGAAGTGCAATCGGGCGGTTGCCTGCCATCTGAAGACGTTTCATCAGGCAGAGTGCCATGAAATGTCCTACATGAAGGCTGTCTGCGGTAGGGTCAAAGCCGATATAGAAAGTAGCTTTGCCGTTGTTTACCATTTCTTTGATTTCATCTTCGTCTGTTACCTGGGCAATCAGGCCTCGCGCCTTAAGTTCTTCCCATACTGTCATAATTCAATTCCTCCTGTATAAAAAGCCCGGTTCCTGTCCGCTTAGGACGAGAACCGGGTCCCGTGATACCACCTAAATTCGCAGGAAAAGATTCCCACCTCATTGAGCACGATAACGAGTGCCGATCCGTCGCAGCCTACTGAAAAAATTCGGTGCGAAGCTCCGGGATGTATTCACAAAAGTTCTGCACGCGCCTCTCACCATCCGGCAACTCTCTGTGTGTGTTCCTTATGCTACTTCTTCCCTTCAAAGCCTATGTAATATACTTCTAAAAGTATACAAAGTGAAAAAATGTTTGTCAAGGGTGATTTTGGCATTTGAAGGAAAAGACAGTCACACATAGATGTCTCTCTTCATAATATGAAGTGTGAACAAAATCTGGAGGATTTTACCATGAGTGATTTAGCTGCTACAAACTGTGGATGCGGAAATGACGGCTGTGGTTGCAACAATAACTGTGGATGTGGATGCGGTAATGGAAACAGTCTTTTCGGAGATAATTCCTGTAGCTGTATTCTCTGGATCATCTGCCTGATGTGTCTCTGTGGAAACAATGGCTGTGGAAATGGCTGTGGCTGCGGTAATGATTCATGCTGGATCATCATTGTACTGCTCCTGCTCTGCGGTGGCGGATGTGGATGTGGAAACAACGGCTGTGGCTGCTGAAATCCAATGCCGGGCAGAGGTTAATCCCTCTGCCTTTTTTGCATTGTATATCGAGGCTTCACCGGTGGCGTGCCTTTTGATTGGTGTTGGTGTTCCTGGTCCGACCGCTCTTTTTGGGGCTTTTGCTTCTGATTCTGCTTTTTTTGTATACACTGCAGATCTATTTCATAAAAAGAATTGCCATCTATGACAAGCCGTTCATTTTTTGAAGTGTCCATATCATTCTGCCTTTCTAAAGGAAGTCTAATTTATCATATGTCAAAACAGCGTGGCCGGACATAAAATATTAAGCAAAAGCATATAGTTTCGAAAAAGGAGGCGTTTGATGGAAATGGAACAGGGTGTAATTTCTCAGACAGCTCTGGATCAGCTTGTATGCAGTGAACAGTCTCAGATGCTGAAAGCATTAATACCATATACTTCCTCCAAAAGTCAGCAGTTTCTTGCATTGTATGCCAAGCTCACGGAATTGCAGAATACACTCGCACTGTTTCGTGGCGCGCAGAATGACGTGCAGATCTGCAGCATGAAAGAAAAAACAGATCCTTTGGAGATGCTGGAGGATATTCGACAATTCAGTTACGGAAAAAGCCGTCAACAGCTTAACCAGATCAAAGATATGCTTGTAATGCTGCAATTATTAAAAACGATCAGTGAGTAAAAAGAATTCATATAAGAAATAAAAGATTCCTGATATTTATAGAAAGGTAAAAATATGGCCGAAAACAGAAATGAAGACTGGAAGAAGGATCCAAAACTTGAAGATATTGATGCCGCAAAACTGGATATGCTTCAGAAACTCGCAGAAAAAGGAAGCGGAAAATCCGCTTCCGATATGCTTCCTTTTCTTATGAGTGCCGCTGCCTCCGGTAAGAAGAATGGACTCAATTTTTCACAAAATGAAATCTCTGCCGTTCTCGAAGTGATGAAGACCGGAAAATCTCCGCAGGAAATAGCCAAAATTGACAAAATCGTTAACCTTATGCGAATGATCCGCTGACAGATTTTATCATTGTATTTTTGATTGTATTACTCCTGCATGGAGAGAACAGATTTGTTCTGCCAGATATATGTGACCAGTGAAATAATGGTCAGTGCAAGTGACAGCCAGATAAAGATCTGTTCCAGTATAACGAAGATTCCGCCAAAGTGAAGAATCAGTAAAATGATCATGATCATCTGGGAGACAGTTTTGAACTTGCCCCAGTAGTTTGCTGCAATTACAATGCCGTTTTCGGCTGCAATCAGACGGAATCCACTGATGATAAATTCACGGCCGATAATGATGATTACAAACCATGCCGGCAGGCGGTTAAGTTCGATCATGCAAATCATCGCAGAGCAGACAAGAAGTTTATCCGCAAGAGGATCCATAAATTTACCAAAATTTGTAACAAGATTATTTTTGCGTGCCAGATATCCGTCAAACCAGTCGGTAACGCTGGCACCTACAAATAATGCAAGTGAGATGTAACGGTTTGCATCACCGCCCCATCCGGTAAGAAGAAAAACAACAAGGAACGGAACGATAATCATTCTGGCAACTGTAAGTTTATTTGGTGTATTCATCAGTCAACTCTCCTATCAAATCGTATTCCAAAGCTCCTGTAACGGTTACTTTTGCAAAATCACCGGTAACAAGCAATTCTCCTGTCTGTACAAATATATATCCGTCTACTTTCGGGGCGTCCCCATAAGTACGGCCAATATAAGCGCTTTCACCGGAAACTTTTCCTTCAATCATAACCAGAACTTCCTGTCCGATACGGTCATTTCCTTTATCGAAGGAAATTTCCTGCTGAAGCTCCATGATCTCGTCACGGCGTGCTTCTTTTACTTCTTCGGGAACCTGACCTTCCATAGTCTCGGCAGGTGTACCTTCTTCCGGGGAATACGTAAATACACCCAGACGGTCAAATTCAATCTCATCAACAAATTCCATAAGTTCCTGATGATCTTCTTCTGTTTCACCCGGGAAGCCGGTAATCAGGGAAGTACGGAGCACAATATCCGGAATTTCGTGGCGAAGTTTGGTGATGATATCAATAAGCTGCTGTTTAGAAGTACGGCGCCCCATGCGGCGAAGAATTTTGTCACTTGCATGCTGAATCGGAAGATCCAGATAATGACAGATCTTAGGCTCTTCTTTCATAACCTGAATCAGCTCGTCGTAAATTTCCTCCGGATAGCAGTAAAGCACCCGAATCCATCGGATTCCCTTGATCTGACAGAGTTTCTTAAGAAGCAGGTGCAGAGTTTTTCTGCCGTAAAGGTCTGTGCCATATACGGTGGTTTCCTGTGCTACCAGAATCAGCTCCCTGACACCCTGAGATGCCATATATTCGGCCTGTTTCAGAAGGCGTTCTTCCGGTACGCTGCGGAATTTGCCACGAAGGGAAGGGATAATGCAGTAAGTACAGTGCTTATCACAGCCTTCGGCAATCTTGAGGTAGCCGAAATGTCCTCCCGTGGTGATTACTCTGCGGCCGCAGTCTTCCGGGAGTTCATTGATATCGCGGAATTCCTGGAAGATATTACCTGCCTGCACTTCGTTTAAAGCCTTGACGATATCTCCATAGGAAGTTGTTCCGAGTACGGCATCAACTTCCGGGATTTCCTGTATGATTTCCTCTTTGTATCGTTGTGCCATACATCCTGTTACAATCAAAACCTTACAGATTCCGGATTTTTTATATTCTGCCATTTCAAGGATGGTGTTGACGCTCTCTTCTTTGGCGTCATGAATAAAACAACATGTGTTAATGACAATGGCATCGGCTTCCTCTTCGGAATCGACAATTTCGTGTCCGTTTGCTGTGAGCAGTCCAAGCATTTCTTCAGAATCAGCAAGGTTTTTGTCACAACCCAGTGATATAAATAATATTTTCATAAAATCTCCTGACAATACATAATCAGAAGACAAGTGCCTTCTGATCATGGTTTTTAACTGATATAAATACTGGACAAACTTTACTCGTTATCTTCTTCCGGTGCGGAAACTGTTTCTGATGCTTCTTCTGTTGCCGGAGCAATCGTTTCTTCATCGCTTTCAGCAGCTACGATTTTAACTTCACCTTTGTAAAGTTCGTCGATAGCAACAGAAAGAGGCTTCTTGTCAGCAGCGTTTGGTACGAGCGGTTCTGCGCCTGCAATGAGCTGTCTTGCTCTCTTGCTGGTTGCAAGTACCAGAGAATAACGGCTGTTCAGCATCATTGTGTTGTCGTCTTCCTCTGCGTTATTGTTAATTGCCTGAATAAGTTCTGAATATGATGGATGTAACATCTTATTTATCTCCTTTCATAAAGATCCGCGCTTCCTGCTGGATCGTGTTGATGAATTCTTCATTGCGCTGTGCCTTTGCACGTTCGCTTAAAATAATCTGGTGAAGACGGTCTACACAGTCCTCTACCTGATCGTTGACCAAAATATAATCATAAGAAGGCATTCCTTCAGCTTCTTCTGATGCACGTCTGAGACGTGATTCAATCACGTCGGCAGTTTCTGTACCGCGTCCTACAAGGCGATTACGGAGTTCTTCGAAACTCGGTGGTGTAACAAATACCAGAACAGCCTCCGGATTTTTTGCTTTGATCTGCATAGCTCCCTGAATTTCAATTTCAAGAATTACATTTTTGCCTTTGGCAAGCATTTCTTCTACATAAAAACGAGGAGTACCATAATAATTGTCTACATATCTGGCGTACTCGAGAAATTCATCATTCTCGATCATGGCTTCTACTTCTTCTTTTGTTTTAAAGAAGTATTCGATGCCATCCCGTTCTCCTTCACGGGGGTTTCTCGTAGTAACAGAGATTGATAATGCATAATCATCATATTTCTGTATAAGACGTTTCATAACGGTACCTTTGCCGGCTCCCGAGAAGCCGGAAACAACTGTTAAAACACCTTTACTCATGCTCATCTTCCTTTTCTTCGTAATCATATGCTTCTGCAAAACGTCTGGCAATCGTTTCAGGCTGTAGTGCAGAAAGGACAAGGTAATCATCGGAAGTTACAATAACTGCTTTTGTCTTACGTCCCTGTGTTGCATCGATCAGTTCCCGTGTACCCTTGATGCTCTGGATCATCCGTTTTACCGGGGCAGCATCCGGACTTACAACCGCAACGATCTTGCGGGAATTTACGACATTTCCAAATCCGATGTTGATCAGTTTAGCCAAAACTCCCCTGCCTCCGTTATTCTATATTCTGAATCTGTTCGCGAATCTTTTCGATTTCTGTTTTCAGATCAATTGCAATGTCCGAAACTTCGAGGTCACTGGATTTGGAGAGAATCGTATTGGCCTCGCGGTTCATTTCCTGAGCCATAAAATCCATCTTACGTCCAACACCTTCTTTTTCTTCGAGAATCTTCTGCATTCCGTGAATATGGCTGTGCAGACGAACCGTTTCTTCATCATTACAGATCTTATCGGAAAAAAGAACAACTTCCGCTGCGATGCGATTGTCGTCAATCTGTGAATCTTCAAGAAGCTCGTGTACCTTCTGTTCCAGCTTCTCACGGTATTCCTGAACAACTTTCGGTGAGCGTTCTTCTACTCGGTTTACCTTTTCATCCAGACCTGTGAGCTTGTCAAGAAGATCTTCTTTCAGATGTTGTCCCTCTCTGGTCCGTGTCTCAACAAAACGAACACAGGCTTCGTTAAGTGGTTCTTCGAGAAGTTTCCATAACTGTTCTTCATCCACAGACTGTTCTTCCATGGTCAAAACTTCAGGATATCTGGACAAGGTGGTCGCGCGGACATCATTTTCAAGATGAAACTCTTCTGCCATCTGATTCAGATAAGAAAGATATTCTGCGGCCAGTTCTTTATTGTATTTGAGTGTGTAATCATTTGAAGTATAATCTTCATAAGTAATGAATACATCTACCTTACCGCGCTGCATATACTGCTTCATAAGATTACGTACCTGACCCTCCAGCATATTGAAACGCCGTGGCATTTTAATATTCAGATCCAGGTACCTGTGATTGACAGATTTCATTTCTACCGTAATACGGCACTGTTCTGTCACTTTTTCTGCATGGCCGAAGCCTGTCATACTTTTTATCATAAGTTTTCTCTCTTTGCAAGTCTCATTTTCTACATACAGATTTATTATAGAGCATTCTAAAAAGGTAGTCAATTTCTTTTTATGACATGGAGTTGTTTTTTTGTATGAATACACTTTCTTATGCTAAATGGTTACATTGACACATTGCCATGTCACGAGGTACAATATCAGCGAGTCATTCAGAAGGGAATTACATATAAAATGAAAGAAAAATTAAAACACTTTTCGCTTCTGACTGCAAGTACGCTGATCATGGCAGTCGGAACATACTTTTTTAAATTTACAAACAATTTTACGTTTGGAGGAATCACCGGTCTTGCGGTTTTGGTTGCAGATAAGACATCTATTTCTGCCAGTGACTTTTCCTTCATTGTAAATATGCTGCTTCTGGTACTCGGATTTGTGGTACTTGGTAAAAAATTTGCCGCAAAGACAGCATATTGCAGTATTCTTCTTTCAGTTGCACTTTCTACACTGGAACGTGTCTGTCCGATGGATCATCCGCTGACAGATCAGACCATGCTGGAGCTCTGTTTTGCGATTGCACTTCCGGCACTTGGTTCTGCGATCCTGTTTAATATCGGTTCATCAAGCGGCGGTACGGACATCATTGCAATGATACTTAAGAAATACAGCAGTTTTGATATCGGGAAGGCACTTCTTGTGACTGATATTATGATCACTGTTGCGGGATGTTTTGTTTTTGATATCAAAACAGGACTGTATTCTTTCCTCGGTCTTACGATCCGCTCTTTTATGATCGACAACTTTATTGAGGGATTTAATCTTTCGAAATATTTCAATGTTGTCTGTGATGAGCCGGAACCGATCTGCAATTTCCTTGTTCATGAGCTGAAACGAAGCGCGACGATTGTTCATGCGCAGGGAGCTTTTTCAGGAAAAGACAAATATATCGTATTTACCGTACTCAGCCGTCCTCAGGCAGTACGTCTTCGTAACTTTATTAAAGAAAACCAGCCGAGTGCATTTATGTTGATTTCTAATACAAGCGAAATCATCGGTAAGGGATTCCACAGCATCTGATACAAACTAAAGGAGAAATAAAATGGCATTTGATGGCATCACCATCGCTGCAATGGTACAGGAATTACATAAAAATCTGGATAACGGCCGTTTTAACAAAATTGCACAACCAGAGGCGGATGCCCTGATGATCACCGGAAAGGGGGCAAACGGACAGTGCAGGTTATTTATTTCTGCAAGTCCTTCTCTCCCGTTGATCTATTTTACAGGCAAAAACAAACCAAGTCCCCTGACCGCACCAAACTTCTGTATGCTGCTCCGCAAGCATCTGGGAAGTGCAAGAATCGGAAAAATCATGCAGCCGGGACTGGAACGTGTGGTAGAGTTTGAACTGGAACATTTAAACGAATTGGGCGATCCATGTAAAAAATATCTGATCGTTGAACTGATGGGGAAATACAGCAACATCATCTTCTGTGATGAGAACAGGATGATCCTTGACAGCATCAAGCATGTGTCTTCGCATATGAGTTCCGTCCGGGAAGTTCTTCCGGGGAGAGATTATTTTCTTCCGCAGACCCAGGAAAAACAGGATCCTCTGATGATCACGGAAGAAATGTTTAAAGAATCTGTATGTAAAAAGCCGTGTAATATTGCAAAGGCAATCTATACAACACTGACCGGAATCAGTCCTCTGATTGCGGAAGAAATCTGCTATCGTGCTTCCATTGACGGAAGTGATGCGGCACAGTCACTTGACGAAAATGCAGCAACACATCTCTATCATACTTTCCACCGTCTGATCGAACAGGTGCAGGAGGGAGATTTTACTCCGAGCATTATTTACAGAGATGATGAGCCGGTAGAATATGCTGTTCTTCCACTCACGCAGTACGGACCGGAATATCACAGCCAGACATTTGAATCTGTTTCAGAAATGCTGGAAACTTACTATGCATCGAAAGAGATTCTGACGAGGATCCGTCAGAAATCTTCTGATCTTCGAAGAATCGTGCAGACAGCTCTTGAGCGAAACCGTAAGAAACTGGTTCTCCAGCAGAAGCAAATGAAAGATACTGCCAAAAAGGACAAATATAAAGTATACGGAGAGTTAATCAATACGTATGGTTATGGGCTGGAAGACGGATGCAAATCATTCAAAGCGCTGAATTATTATACAAATGAAGAAATAACAATTCCTCTGGATAAGACAATGACACCGGGTGAAAATGCGAAGAAATATTTTGATCGTTACGGTAAGCTGAAACGCACCGAAGAGGCGTTGACAGAGCAGATCGCGGATACTGAAGCTGAAATCGAGCATCTGGAATCTATATCAAATGCACTGGACATTGCACGTGCAGAGAGCGATCTTGCCCAGATCAAAGAAGAACTGACAGAGTATGGTTATATAAAGAAACACTATACAAATAAAAAAGGTCAGAAAGCGCAGACAAAATCAAAACCGTTCCATTATATTTCCAGTGATGGATTTGATATCTTTGTAGGAAAAAACAATTATCAGAATGATGAGCTGACATTTAAAATGGCAACCGGCAATGACTGGTGGTTTCATGCCAAAAAAATGGCGGGTTCCCATGTTGTTGTGAAGACTCCGGACGGAGAACTTCCGGACCGTACCTTCGAGGAGGCCGGACGTCTTGCTGCCTACTATTCAAAAGGCAGAACCGCTCCTAAAGTAGAGATTGATTATATTCAGAAAAAACACGTCAAAAAACCAGGCGGCGCCAAACCGGGATTTGTAGTCTATTATACAAACTACTCTCTTATGGCCGCACCTGATATCTCAGACATCAAAGAAGCCCTCCGGTCATAAACCGGAGGGCTTTTTTTGATACTTCTCTTATAAATCCTGATACTTTTTATTTGGCAACAAAGTTGACAATCTTATTTGGAACATAGATTTCTTTGATCAGGTTTTTGCCTTCAATGAAAGATGCAATTCTCTCATCTGCTTTTGCAATCTCGAATGCTTTTTCTTTATCGCAGCCGTTCGGGATTACGATAGTTCCTCTTACTTTGCCATTAACCTGAACACCGATTTCAACAGTCTTGGCAACAGTCTTGCTTTCATCGTATACCGGCCATGGAGCAACTGCAAGCAGTCCCTCACCACCGAGGAATTCCCAGATTTCTTCGCAGAGATGCGGAGCAAACGGGCTTAAGAGCTTGATAAAGATGCCTAAATCTTCTTTGCCGATATGACCTTCTGCAGTGATCTCATTGATCAGAGTCATGAGACTTGCGATTGCAGTATTGAATTTCAGGTTTTCTATGTCGGAAGAAACTTTCTTGATGGTACGGTGAATCTTCATCTCCAGTTCGTCGGAAACAGGTGCTTCGGAAAGGATATCAGTCAGACCTGCAACACGATCAAGGAATTTTTTACAGCCTTTTACAGAGCTGTCACTCCACGGAGTTGCTGCGCCATAATCACCCATAAATAATACATAAGTACGAAGGGTATCTGCCCCGTACTCTTCTACAATGTCAAGCGGATCGACAACGTTTCCTTTGGATTTGCTCATCTTGTCTCCGTCCGGTCCGAGGATCAGTCCCTGGATAGAACGTTTTGCGTATGGCTCCGGAGTATTGACAACACCGAGATCATACAGGAAATGATGCCAGAATCTGGAATAGATCATATGTCTGGTAACGTGTTCCATACCACCGTTGTACCAGTCAACAGGCATCCAGTATTTGAGTTTGTCCATATCAGCCAGTGCCTGTGTGTTGTGCGGATCAGTGTATCTTAAGAAATACCAGGAAGATCCTGCCCACTGAGGCATGGTATCTGTTTCACGTTTTGCCGGCGCACCACATTTCGGGCATGTGCAGTTTACGAAGGAATCAATCTTTGCAAGTGGTGACTGTCCATCTTCACCCGGCTCAAAATCTTTGACATCTGGCAAACGAAGCGGAAGTTCTTCTTCTGGAACAGCTACAACACCACATTTCGGGCAATGGATAAGCGGAATAGGCTCGCCCCAGTATCTCTGACGGTTGAATGCCCAGTCTTTCATCTTGTACTGAACACCGGCTTTACCGATACCTTTCTTTTCAAGTTCTTCAAGCATACGCTCGATAGAATCCTTTTTCTTTGTATAGCCGTTAAGAAATTCAGAGTTGACCATTTCTCCGTCACCAGTATAAGCTTCTTTGGAGATATCGCCACCTTTGATAACTTCGATGATATCAATACCGAATTTCTTTGCGAAATCATAGTCACGCTGATCATGTGCCGGAACTGCCATAATTGCACCTGTACCATAGCCCATCATTACATAGTCTGCAATGTAGATCGGAATCTTCTTACCGTTGACAGGGTTGATTCCTTCCAGTCCCTGAATACGCACACCGGTCTTGTCTTTGACAAGCTGTGTTCTCTCGAACTCGGTTTTTTTTGCGCATTCATTACGATATGCAGTAATCTCGTCCATGTTAGCGACTTTGTCTTTGTATTTGTCGATGATCGGATGTTCCGGAGCGATTACCATAAAAGTAACACCGAACAGGGTATCCGGTCTGGTTGTATAGATTTCAAGTTTTTCATCAATGCCATCAATGTCAAAGTTTACGAATGCACCCTTTGATTTGCCGATCCAGTGAATCTGCTGCTGTTTTACATTGTCAGGATAATCAACATCTTTCAGACCTTCCAGAAGCTTATCAGCATACTGAGTGATACGCAGATACCATACGTCTTTGGATTTCTGTACAACTTCGCTGTGACAGATATCACATTTACCGCCCTGGCTGTCTTCATTGGAAAGTACAACCTTACAGTGCGGGCAATAGTTTACGAGAGTTCTGTCTCTGAATACAAGACCTTTTTCGAACATTTTGAGGAAGATCCACTGTGTCCATTTGTAGTAATCCTCGTCTGTAGTATCGATGACACGGTTCCAGTCAAAAGAAAATCCGACTTTTTTTAACTGGTTGGAGAATTTCTTGATATTCTCGTCAGTGATGATACGTGGATGTGTACCGGTCTTTACGGCATAGTTCTCAGTAGGAAGACCGAATGCATCAAATCCGATCGGGAAAAGTACATTGTATCCTTCCATACGACGTTTACGTGAAATAACCTCAAGGCTTGAGTATGCTTTGATGTGACCGACATGCATACCGGCACCACTTGGATATGGGAATTCTACAAGACCATAGAATTTTGGCTTGTCGCTGTTGTCTTTGGCTTCGAAGACTTTGCTTTCTTCCCATTTTGCCTGCCACTTGGGCTCGATCTTTTTAAACATGTATTTCATTTCTATGTTTCCTCCAACATTGTTATCTAAAAATCAATTCTAATTCAATACGTTCCGTTTGTCAATGCTTCTGTTGCGGTACTGGAGAGGCGTCTTATCTCTGTGATGGATCTTTTTTATATACTGAAAGCCCTTCACCTCAATTTAAAGTGAAGGGCTTTCTATGTGATTTGATGTTATAGATGCAGATTATTCAGCAGCATCAACTTTACTTGCTCTTGCTTCGATTTCTTTTGCCTGGATATCACTCGGAGCCTGTTCATAACGGGCAAATTCATAAGAGAAGTCTCCGCTTCCGCCGGTCATGGAACGAAGCGTTGTAGAATATCCGTAAATCTCAAGCTGCGGAACATCGGCTTCAATGATGGTATTACCTTCGTGATCCGGATTCATGCCGAGTACACGGCCGCGACGTTTGTTCAGGTCACCCATAACATCACCTGTATATTTATCCGGAACGATTACCTTCATGGAAACAATTGGCTCAAGAAGTACAGGAGATGCATCCATGAAACCTTTCTTGAAGGCAAGGATCGTTGCCATCTTAAATGCCATTTCTGAAGAATCAACCGGATGGAAAGATCCATCATAAAGAGTAGCTTTTACACCAACTACCGGATATGCAGCCAGAGGTCCTTTCTGAACGCATTCCTGCAGACCTTTTTCAACAGCCGGGAAGTAGTTCTTCGGTACAGCACCACCAACTACTACCTGTTCAAATACATATGGAGTCTCCAGATCACCGGACGGCTCAAAACGCATCTTAACATGTCCATACTGTCCATGTCCGCCAGACTGCTTCTTATGTTTGCCTTCTACGTCAGAGTTTTTACGGATGGTTTCGCGGAAGGCAACCTTCGGTTTGGAAAGTTCAATCTCTACTTTGTAGCGCTCTTTCAGTTTGCTGACTACGATGTCAAGATGCTGATCACCCATACCGTAAAGGAGTGTCTGTCTGTTGGCTGAATCATTTACTACACGGAGGGTTTTATCCTCGCTTGCCATTTTTGCAAGAGACTGTGAAATCTTGTCTTCGTCACCTTTCTTGACAGCTTTATATCTCTTATAGGTATACGGTGTAGAGATTACTGCTTTCGGATAAAGCACCGGTGCAGATTTAGTTGCAAGGCTGTCACCTGTCTGCACGCTTGCAAGTTTGGCAATTGCACCGATATCGCCTGCATGAAGCTCCGGAACTTCGATCGGTTTGGAGCCTTCGAGCACATATAGTTTGTTCAAACGTTCTTCAACACCCTTTTCTACGTTGAGCAGAGTATCATCGGATTTGATAACACCGGAGGCAACCTTAATAAGAGAATATTTGCCAAGGAACGGATCTGCGATCGTCTTCCATACATATGCAGATTTTGTTTTTGCAAAATCATAATTGGCTTCAAAAATTTCATTGGTCTTCTGGGAAATACCGTTGCAGGAACGTTTGTCCGGGCTCGGGAAATATCCGCAGATATCATCGAGAAGGTTGGATACACCACGAAGATTGATCGGGGAACCCATGCATACCGGAACGATGCTTGCGTCCTGTACATTTGTTGCAAGTGCTGCGGAAACTTCTGTTACGGAGAACTCATCTCCTTCGAAGTAACGATCCATAAATTCTTCGCTGGTCTCTGCTACAGATTCCATAAGGATATCATGGTATTTTTCCAGATATTCATCCAGGTACTCCGGAACATCACATGGTTCCTTGCCTGCTTTGTCAATATATTTACGACCTGCCTGTTTGACAACATTTACGTAACCGACAAATTTACCGTCTTCACGGATCGGGAAATGAAGCGGTGCGATCTTTTTGCCATAAAGTTCGGTCAGTTCTTCCACTACTTTTCGATAGCTGACGTCATCCACATCCATGTCTGTTACGAAGAACATACGCGGAAGTTTATATTTTTCACAGAGGTTCCATGCTTTCTGAGTACCTACCTGTACACCGGCTTTACCGGAAACAACGATGATTGCCGCATCTGCTGCGCTGACAGCCTCTTCTACTTCCCCCACAAAATCAAAATATCCCGGTGTGTCAAGTACATTGACTTTTACTTTATCCCATGGTACCGGAATCAAAGTAGTTGAAACAGAAAAATGTCTTTTGATCTCTTCTTTATCAAAATCACTAACGGTATTTCCATCCTCTACTCTGCCAAGGCGGTTAGTCATTCCTGCCAGATAAGCCATTGCCTCTGCTAATGTGGTCTTTCCGGATCCCCCATGACCTAAAAGAACCACATTGCGGATTCGGTCAGTTCTATAAACGTCCATATGTAATACCTCCCTGTTTGTCTAATATGTTCATATTTTACTAAAAATTCTTGCACTTTTCAAGTATTTTATATAATTTTAACAACATTTTTTATTCGAATTGTGTATAATTTTAACGAATTTACCGATTTTATCGCTTTATTTGACATTTATAGTATATTCTTTTAAAATAAGAACATAGTTTTTATTAATGTGACTTGGGAAAGGATACAAAACATCATGAAAACCATTGGTTTTATCGGGCTTGGCCTTATCGGAGGATCTATCGCAAAAACGATCCGCAAATTTCATCCAGATTATCATATTCTGGCATACGCAAAACACAAAGAAACTCTGGCTGCAGCACTCAGCTGTAATGCCATCGACGCTGTACTGGAAGAAAAGGATGAGCGATACCGTACCTGCGATTATATTTTCCTCTGCGCACCGGTAGAATACAATATAGAATATCTGAAATACTTAAAGGATGTGATTTCTGATGACTGCATCATCACTGATGCCGGCAGCGTAAAAGGACCGATCCACAAAGCAGTTGAGGAGCTTGGCATGGAACACTGCTTCATAGGTGGTCATCCGATGGCAGGTTCTGAACAGTCCGGATTTGAACATTCTTCTGACCATCTGCTTGAGAATGCATATTACATACTGACTCCGGGCGGTGAAGTCCCGCTGGAAAAACTGACGAAATTTTCAGAACTGATTGATTCGCTTGGTTCCATTCCGATGGTCCTTACTGCAGAAGAACATGATTTTATTACTGCAGGTGTCAGCCATCTTCCGCATATTATTGCTTCTTCTCTCGTTAATCTGGTCAATACGTTGGATAATGAAGCAGAATATATGAAAACGATCGCTGCCGGAGGTTTCCGAGATATTACAAGAATCGCTTCTTCTTCCCCGGTTATGTGGGAACAGATCTGCGTGGAAAATCACGAAAATATTTCCACAGTGCTTGATGAGTATATCCGTATGCTGATTCAGATCCGTTGTTCTATCGATAATCAGGAAGCTGAAAATCTTTACGATATGTTTGCACGTTCCAGAGATTATCGTGATTCAATCGATGCAACATCCTCAGGTCTGATCAACAAGACCTATGTGCTGTATATTGACATTGTAGATGAAGCTGGTGGCATCGCAACGATTGCAACAATCCTTGCTATGGAAGGCATCAGTATCAAAAATATCGGCATCATTCATAACCGTGAATTTGAACAAGGTGTCCTGAAAATCGAATTCTACGAACAGGGTGCGATGCAGAAAGGCTGTGCACTTCTCAAAAAACGTAATTACATTGTATATGAACGGTAGGTAATTATATGGAAATCAAAAAACAGACCAATTTAAGAGGTATGCTGATGGTACCGGGGGATAAATCCATCTCCCACCGTGCAGTTATGTTTGGCTCTCTTGCAAAAGGAACTACTCGTATTTCACATTTTCTGGAAGGTGCCGACTGTCTGTCGACAATTGCATGTTTTCGCAAAATGGGTATTGATATCGAACGAAATGCTTCTGAGATTCTGGTACACGGTAAGGGCCTTCACGGTCTCTCTGCTCCGGATGGTATTCTGGATGTGGGCAACAGTGGTACAACAACCCGCCTGATCTCAGGTATTCTTGCCGGACAGAATTTTACTTCAGAACTGGATGGCGACGATTCTATTCGCACCCGGCCAATGAAAAGAATCATGACACCTCTTACTTCTATGGGAGCAGATATCACAAGTAAACGGGATAATGGCTGTGCACCGCTTGTTATTGATGGAAAAACGCTTCACGGAATCCACTATGATTCTCCGGTCGCTTCTGCGCAGGTAAAGTCCTGTGTACTTCTTGCCGGTATGTATGCAGATAGTATTACAAGTGTTACGGAGCCGTTTCTTTCCCGTAACCATACAGAAATCATGCTGAACTATTTCGGTGCAAAAGTTACTTCCGAAGGAACTACTGCTTCCATCGTACCGGAACCGGCACTGAACGGCCGCGAGATTCAGGTACCTGGAGATATTTCCTCCGCTGCTTATTTCATTGCAGCAGGACTTCTTACTCCGGGCAGTGAGATTCTTCTGAAAAATGTCGGCATTAACCCGACAAGAGCTGGTATTTTGAAGGTCTGCATGGATATGGGGGCAGATATCACACTCCTTAATGAGAGTACTGAGGGTGAGCCGACAGCGGATCTTCTTATCCGCACAAGCAATCTGAAGGGAACAACGATTGAAGGCGGAATCATCCCGACTCTGATCGACGAGATTCCGATGATCGCAGTTATGGCCGCGTTTGCAGATGGTACAACGGTCATCCGTGATGCACAGGAATTGAAGGTTAAAGAATCTGATCGTATTACAGTTATGGTTGACAATTTGAAACGTATGGGTGCTGACATTGAAGGCACTGAGGACGGGATGATCATCCATGGAGGCAAACCAATGCATGGCGCAGCTATCGATTCTCATCTGGATCATCGCGTGGCAATGTCCTTTGCGGTTGCAGGTACGATCTGTGATGGTACCATGGATATCCTGAATGGAGACTGTGTAAATATATCATATCCGGAATTTTATAATGATCTTTACAGCTTAGGCAAATAATAAAATGAGAATAAAGCCTGTCATTGCATGAAAATGTGATGACAGTTTTTTTATGTTTCGAAAATGTATACTCTCCTGCCTCAGAAGACATCCTAAAAATAACTCAAATATCGGTTTCTATTGTATTAAAGTACAGGAGGTATCTATGAAAATTTTATTTTACGGTGCAAAAGATTATGATCAACAGTTTTTTGACAAACTGAGGCCGGAATATCCGGATATTGAATTTGTATTTATTGAATCCAACTTATATAAAGAAACCACTTCCCTTGCCGCTGGATATGACGGAATCTGCGCTTTCGTAAATGCAGACCTCAGCGCAGATGTAATCGAAGAACTACGTCATCAGGGAGTCCGTCTGATTCTGATGCGCTGTGCCGGATATAATAATGTTGATCTTGCAAAGGCAAAAGAATGTGGAATTCCTGTGCTGCGCGTACCGGGGTATTCACCAGAAGCCGTTGCAGAGCATGCAATGGCACTTGTCCTGACGGCAAACCGCCATACGCATAAAGCATATATTAAATGTCGTGAAAATAATTTTTCATTGAATGGTCTTATGGGAATCAATCTTTACGGGAAAACAGCCGGGATCGTCGGTACAGGAAAAATCGGTCTTGCAATGGCACGGATATGTCAGGGATTTGGTATGAAAGTTCTGGCATATGATCCGTTCCCAAATGAAAAAACAGGACTTCCCTATGTTTCTCTGGGACAGCTTTTTTCGTCCAGTGACCTGATCAGTCTGCATTGTCCTCTCACACCGGAGACACATCATATAGTTAACCGGGAATCTATTTCTCATATGAAAGAGGGAGTCATTCTTGTAAACACTTCCAGGGGAGGCCTGATCTGTACAGAAGATCTGATTGCCGGCATTCGTGATCACAAGTTTTTTGCGGTCGGGCTGGATGTGTATGAGGAAGAATCAGATTTTGTTTACGAAGACATGTCGGAATATATCCTGAAGACCTCTACAGTGCAGAGACTTCTCTCTTTCCCGAATGTTGCACTGACTTCTCATCAGGGATTTTTTACAGAGGAAGCACTGACCAATATTGCAGAAACAACACTGAAGAATGCAGAGGCCTTCAGGACAAACATGGAATTAAAGAATGAGGTATCTTTGTAAAAATTATTTTGAGTAAGCTTCTCTTAATAAAGAGATTTCTTTTGTCCATCCTTCGTCATCGTTTGGCGTTTCAAGGATAAAAGGAATCTCTTTTAATTTTGGATGACGAATCACACGCACAAGAGCATCCAGACCGATTTTACCCTCTCCTATCCGTGCATGGCGGTCTTTGTGGCTTCCAAGGTCATTAAGACTGTCGTTTAGATGAATAGCTTTTAATTTATCCAGTCCGATGATATGATCAAATTCATCAAGAACACCATCCAGATCATTCACAATATCATAGCCGCCATCCCATACATGACAGGTATCCAGACAGACTCCTATTTTATCATTCATATGTACAAGATCAATAATTTCTCTGAGCTCTTCAAAATTCCGCCCTACTTCACTGCCCTTGCCAGACATGGTCTCAAGCAGAACTGTAGTGGTCTGTCCTTCGGTAAACACATCATTGAGGATTTCAGCTATCTTCTGAATTCCGGTCTCTGCTCCCTGTCCTACATGACTGCCCGGATGAAAGTTATAATAATTTCCCGGGATGTATTCCATTCTTCGAAGATCATCCGCAAATGTCTCTCTTGCAAAATCCCGGATATTTTCTTTTGCAGCGCAGGCATTTAATGTGTATGGCGCATGTGCAACAATTTTTCCGAAGTGATAGGATTCTGCAAGTTCGAGAAACTTATGTATGTCTTTTTCGTCGATGGCTTTTGCCTTTCCTCCGCGAGGATTTCTTGTAAAAAATGCAAATGTATTTCCACCATTTGCAATCATCTGTTTCGCCATGGCAGTGTATCCTTTTGAAGATGAAGTGTGGTTTCCAATATATAAAGTTGTCATAAAAAAATCTCCTTTATTAGTTTCTGAAAAGTTATTGACGGAAGCCCCCAAAGTTCTTATACTTTCTTTAAATGACAAATATTGACATTTTTTGAGAAAATATGTTACAGGGGAGAAGGGGAAAATATATGAAACAGTCTGTCCATAAAAAGCGTCCGGTTCATAACAAAGCGGTGCACAAAAAGAGTAAAATATTAAAAAAATCGCAATATTACAGACAACAACAGCTTCGATACAGAATTTTCGGTGTCGCTGCCATTCTGGTTATTGTGTTACTGATCCTTCTGATCAGAAGCTGCGCTTCTGGTAAAGCGAAACCGGCTTCGTCTGGTCAGGTACAGACTGAAGAAAAGATTACTGTTACACCGGAACCTGCTATGGATCCGGTATCACTTACAATCAGTGTTGTCGGTGACTGCACACTTGGCACGGATGAAGAATTTGATTATGATACAAGTCTGAATGCATATTACGATAACAATGGTCCGGACTATTTCTTTGCAAATGTAAAAAATATTTTTGAGGCGGATAACCTTACGATTGCAAACTTTGAAGGTACACTTACGGATTCTGAGGATCGTGAAGATAAGCAGTTTGCATTTAAAGCGCCTGCGTCTTATGCTGATATTCTTACTGCCGGCTCTGTTGAAGCAGTCAATACTGCAAATAACCACAGTCATGATTATGGAGACCAGAGTTTTGATGATACTTTAAGTGCTCTGGACGCAGCAGGTATCATTCATTTTGGCTATGATGAAACCGCGGTCACTGAGGTAAATGGTATCAAAGTCGGTATGGTCGGTATTTATGAACTTAATGATCATCTCGGCAGAGAGGAACAGTTGAAACAAAATATTGAAAAAGTCAAAAAAGATGGTGCACAGCTGATCATCGTTATCTTCCACTGGGGAAACGAAAAAGAAGAAGTTCCGGACAGTAATCAGACTACACTCGGACATCTCGCCATTGATCTCGGGGCCGATCTTGTATGTGGCCACCATCCTCATGTCCTTCAGGGAATCGAGGAATACAAAGGCAAAAACATTGTTTACAGTCTCGGCAATTTCTGTTTCGGCGGAAATGCCTATCCGAGTGATATGGATACAATGATCTTTCAGCAGACCTTTACAATTGATTCAAATGGTGTAAAAGCTGACAATGTTACAAATATCATTCCGTGTTCTATTTCATCCGATTCTGGATACAATAATTACCAGCCGACACCGGCCAGCGGCGAGGAAGCAGACCGTATCCTGCAGAAGATTCAGGAACGCAGTTCCTGGATCGGAAGCGGATCTACGGAAAATTCTGAAGGGAACGATACCTGCGAAGTTTCAGAAGGTACTGACTCTGAAGATTCATCCGAAGATTATTCGGGCGATGAGGATCTCACGGATTCTTACGACGAAATGTAAGATCGAGAAGTCGGATTTCCGGGATATTACCTACCGTCTTCAATAATTCATTCAGGAAATCGTCAATCAGTGGATGTTCACTTCTCTGGTCATTCATAATTGCATAGCAAGTACGATACTCCGGACCGTTTTCAATGGAAACGATCCGGCAGTTTTCTTTTTCGGCAAGTTTTCGGCCGAGAGTTGCCGGCATGATCGCCCATGTATTTTTCAGATCCAGAAGCTGTCTGAGCAGTGCTATATTGTCCAGCATAACTTTTACTTCGGGGTCATTACCAAACCAGTAATCGTGCCACATAAGGAAAGTATTGCTCCATGGAATATAGATTTCATCCGCACTGTCAAGCTGTGAAGGAAGAAGACCGTCCTGATATGGCGCATCTCCTCCGCAGACAAAGACAAGCTGTTCTTCAAAAAGAGGGATTGTCTGTACTTTCTTAAAAAAATGCGGATTTGTGATCAGACCGAGATCTGCATCTTTATTTTCGACTGCTTTATAAGAGAGATTCGACTGCATAGTATTGATATGCAGACTGCATTTTGGATGTTCCTCAAGGAAATTTCCAATGACCTGTGGCATAAAATAAAAGTTCATACTGTCAACATTCACGACTCGAAGCTGTGTCGAGGGCTGTTCGAATTTGATTTTTCCCGTCTCAATCCATAACTGCTCCCACTTGCGTGCAATTGGGACAAAGCGTTGTCCGGCTTCGGTAAGCTCCAGTGTACGTGATCCTTTTTTACGTATGATCAGTTCTGTTCCGAGCTCTTCTTCCAGCGCAGACAAACGATGGCTGAGGGCAGGCTGTGATACAAACAGGCTCTCAGCCGCTTTAGAAAGGGACGGGCTGGATGCAATGGTAAGAAAGGTATGTATGTCTGTGTAATTCATAAAATTCCTCCATATATAAAAGTAATTTATATTATATAGATAAAATATTAATTTTACAATATATATATGCAAGATTATAATAAATCCAGTGAATTTAAGAAAAGGAATGATTTAAATGGATGAAGCGACACTTGAAAGGCATCTGCATCTTACTATGACGTTGATTGGTGGTTTTATGGGTGGCTATGCAATCCTTAACCGTCATGATGTATTTGGCTCTGCCCAGACAGGAAATATGCTTTCTCTTGCAATGGATGCCGTGGGACATCCGGATGAGCAATGGTTTTTCCGTGTCCTGGCAATGATGATTTACATTGTTTCTATGGCGGCAACTGTAGTAATCTCCCATAAGATATCAAAAATAAATCAAAAAAGACTCAGCATCCTGATTGATGGAGCAGTATTATTGGTCATTGGTTTTTATCCTGCAGAAATGAATCCGTTTGTTGCACTGTTTCCGATTTTTTTTGCTACTGCTTTCCAGTGGTGTTCTTTTAAAGGTGCCGACGGTTTTGCAAGTTCCAGTATTTTTTCCACAAATAATCTGCGTCAGTGTGTTACAGGATTTACCGAATATCTGTGCAGCAAAGATACAGAATCTCTTCGAAGAGGAATCTATTTCGGAAAGGTACTGATCTGCTTTTATGGAGGAGCTGCAATTGCTTTTCTTTCCTGTGCATGGATCGGTCTGAAAGGTGCATGGATCGCAATATTGCCAACTGCAGCCGCACTTGTTATGTGTAATGCGGAATATGTTTTATATGACGTCAAAAAAAAGGATATCCTCAAGGCATCTGCCTGAGGGTATCCTTTTTACTGTTTTTATATATAAGAGTCCAAGTGGCTCTCTTTTATTTATGCTGCATCATCTGCTGCTTCTGTCTCACCATCTGCGCTGCTGTCTGTTGCGCTTGTATCCTGATCTTCATCTGTTGCGGTCATGCTTTCAACTGCTGAGGTAAGGATAGTCTCAAGCTGTGTTGCAAGCTCATCCGGAACACCGGCGGCCTTAATATTTGCAAGGAAAGTATCCCAGTTGATATTTGCTACATATTCAGTCATTGCTGCATCATCAGAACCATCATAAGTCTTATCCAGAGAAGTCAGATCCGGAATATCTACGCCATCTCCATATCCGCTGCTTATTGTAAGTGTAGCGATCGGTGCACCGGATGTTGTAACAGTCAGACCTATAGAACTTGCATCTGTAGACGCATCAGACTCAAGATTGATCACCATACCAAATCCTGCCAGCGGGTTGGATGCTGCTTCGCTTTCTTCGTCTGTGGTTGTATCATCAGCTTCTGCGGCCGGGAAGGTTACATTTAATGTTCCATTATAGTAGCCTGCTTTTTCTGGTTTGGTCTCGAGGTTTTCAACGTTAATATCAGCTGCCTCTGTTCCGTCTATTGCAAAGATATAATCTCCATTCAGAAGTCCATCACTGGTTGTGCCGCTTCCGGTCAGTGTAAGGGAAGAATCCTCTGCCGTAATTTCAAGAAGTAATGCGGAAGTATCACCATCAGATGGTGCTTTCCATGTGAATACAGGAGTAGTTTCTGCTCCGTCTATGACGGCAAATTCACGTCCGACGATTCTATTGTCTGCATTTACCCATACTTTTGAGGAAAATACAGGATCTTCGGAAACTTCTCCGTCAGCAGATCCGATACTGTCAAGCGCATCTGCTACAGCATCCTCAAACTGCTGATACTGGTTTTCTCCATCGGAGGCACCTGCCCACTGTTCAAATAAACCTTTGATCTCAGCATCATCTTTGGCTGCAGTCAGGATTCCCTCTGCCATAGCTGTAACAGCTTTTTCAGAAACAGTTCCCTCATATGCAGTACAGTCTTCGCTGATGCCATCTACAGATACAGACTCTTCAACAGAAGATCCTTCTTCGATATTATCAATGATAATATTTCCGTAGCGGTCAAGAAGTGTTCCGAGTGTATCAGAATCCGGAAGTGCAGAAGAAAGATCTGACAGTGCATTCATGTAGGTGCTCATGATTTCCTGAGAGTTCTCTGCAACACCATTGGTGGTGGTGACTGTACTCTGAATCGGTGCTGTAATATATCCCTCGGACAGCTGTGGAATCTGAATATACTCAGCCATGTTTGCAAGATCCATGTAGAGATTCAGATCACACAGTTTGGTGTCGTTCAGAAGTAATCCACTGGCAATGGCTTCCACACCATCTTTGATGGTAATATCACTGTCAAAAGTAAAACTCTGAAGCCAGGAAACATCGGTGCCTCCCATAAGCGCACCGGCAAGTGCCCGTCCAGTATCTTCTACAGTCAGTGTAAATGTGCCTTTTGTTCCTTTGCAGGCTTTCTGGTAATTCTCAAGATAGCCGTCCCATGCTTCCGGTAATTTACTTACTACATTTGCAAGTGCAGTTTTTTCTGTTTCCTGATAGGAACCTGCTGCGAATACGGTGCTGCTGCCGGAAACAACCAGAGAAGCTCCCATTGCTGTAACAACAGCCTTTTTTAAAATCTGTCTGGTACGATTCATCATAAATTTTCCTCCATTTATTGTGATGATTGTATAGATATAGACAGTTTACCATGCTTTTGTCGAATATACAATATTTTTGAAGAATTATGGCACGATTGACTTTTTATTCTGTATTGTTGTATTATATATTCACATAAGAATCTTAAGACTTATCGAAAAGAGGAAATTTTCATGACAGAGACAGAGATTAAAACGCTGATTGAAAATCAGAGAAACTTTTTTCATACCGGTGATACTTTTCCGGTAAAAAAACGTATCGAGAAGCTTCGTAAATTAAAAACGGCTGTTTTGCAGCACGAGACAGAGATTAATGAAGCATTGAAAAAAGACCTTGGCAAAAGTGCTTTCGAAAGTTATATGTGCGAAACAGGACTTGTCTTAAGTGAACTTACACATATGCTCCATCATGTAAGAGAATATGCCGAGAGACAGGATGTACCGACACCGATGGCACAGTTTGCTGCGCACAGTTATAAGAAACCGGTTCCTTACGGTGTAGTTCTTATTATGAGTCCATGGAACTATCCGCTTCTGCTTTCTCTGGATCCTCTGATCGACGCGATTGCCGCCGGTAATACGGTAATCCTGAAACCAAGTGCCTTCTCTCCTGCCACAACCGCAGTTGTCAAAGCGATTCTTGCAGAATGTTTTGATCCTTCTTATGTGGCGGTGGTCGAAGGAGGACGTGAAGAAAATACAGCTCTTCTGAGCGAACGATTTGATTATATCTTTTTTACGGGAAGTCAGCATGTCGGCAGAGAGGTTATGACAAAGGCCGCTGTACACCTGACTCCGGTCACGCTGGAATTAGGAGGAAAAAGTCCATGTATCGTTGACCGCCGATGCAATTTGAAACTGGCAGCCAGACGTATCGTGTTTGGTAAACTTCTGAACTGTGGACAGACCTGCGTTGCCCCGGATTATATTTACTGCGACCGTAAAATCAGGGACAAACTGGTACGGCAGATCATCCGGCAGATTAACCGGCAATATACGACGGAACCACTTAAAAATCCGGATTATGGAAAAATCATCAATGAGAAACATTTTCGTCGGCTGCTCGGACTGATCAATAAAGAAAAAGTTGCTGCCGGTGGAAATTATAATGAGGAAACGCTGCAGATTGAGCCTACGGTACTTGATAACGTAACCTTCGAAGACGCAGTCATGCAGGAAGAAATTTTTGGTCCGCTTCTTCCGATCGTTACCTATGATTCAATCGATGAAGCAATCGAAAAAATCAATTCCATGGCACATCCGCTGGCAGTTTATGTATTTACTTCCAGAGGAAGACTTGCAAACAAAGTGATGGAACGCTGTGATTTTGGCGGTGGCTGTATCAATGATACACTGGTACATCTTGCAACTTCCGAAATGGGATTCGGCGGATTTGGCGAAAGCGGAATGGGAGCATATCATGGCGAAGAAGGTTTCCGCACCTTTACACATTACAAGAGCATTGTAAATAAAAAGACCTGGCCGGACCTTTCCATACGGTATCAGCCATATACCCCTAAGAACGAAAAGAAACTCCGGAAGTTCCTGAAATGACCAGGAGCTCTCCGGAGCTTTTTCTTACAGATACTTTTTATCTGCAGATAATATCGTTTTGTGTACTTTTTTTCTGACAAAATAGAAACAGATTACCTGCATAAGGATTGTCAGAATCCAGGATACAGGGTAAGAAATAAACAAAAATGACAGGGATCTGTGGTTCGGAAAAAGTCCGAAGATCCATACAATTCTTGTTCCTACAGTACCAATGATAGAAAGGATCATAGGCACACCGGAATGACCCATTCCGCGAAGTGCACCCGGAAACAGATCCATCAGTCCGCAGCAGAAATACGGCACTGTTGTATAGGCAAGTATTTCAATCCCGCACTGAATAACCTTTGGATCACTGGTATATAATCGTAACAGTTCATTTCCAAAGAAGTATGCGCCACACCCAAGTGTAAACGAAAAAACAAAAGATAGGATTATGCAGTCAATGAGAATTTTATCCATACGTTTTGTCTTCCGCACTCCGTAATTCTGACTGGTGAAACTCATGCATGACTGTGTAATGGAGTTTACAGAAATATATAAAAAGCCGAAGATATTGTTGGCTGCTGTATATCCTGCCATTGCAGTTGAACCGAATGAATTGACAGAGGACTGTAATAATGCATTGGAAAGATTGATAACTGTGCTCTGGATTCCGGCAGGTACACCAACCTGAAAAATCTGCTTCAGATAGAAGCTTTTGATGGTCAGTTTTGAAAAGCGGAGCTGATAACTTCCTTCCGAATGATGCAGACAGCGAAGAACAAGCACACAGGATATAAACTGTGATACAACGGTTCCTATCGCAACACCGGCAACTCCCATATCAAAAACAATGACCAGAAGTAAATTTAATCCTGCATTTGCAAGTCCTGAGATGATCAAAAAAATCAAGGGTCTTTTTGTATCTCCTACTGCTCTTAAAATGGCGGCGCCGTAATTGTACAGCATAAAGAATGGCATACCAAGAAAATATATTCTCATATACAGGGTGGACTGGTCAATGACATTATCCGGTGTACTCATAATTTCCAGAGCAACTTTCGAAAACAGAAGTCCTACAAAAGCCATAATGATACCGCTAATAAGTGCCAATGTGATCGAGGTATGTACTGTCTCCGACATTTCTTTATATTTGCCGGAAGCATAAAAACGTGCTGCAAGCACATTTGCACCGAGTGATATACCAATAAATAAGTTGGTAAAAACTGCAATCAATGCAGTAGTCGATCCGACAGCAGCCAGAGCCTGGCTTCCGGTAAACTGTCCGACAACGATAATGTCAACTGCGTTAAACATAAGCTGCAGAATACCGGAAAGCATCAAAGGCAATGAAAAAGAGATCAGCTTGTCCATGATTGATCCATTGCACATATCAATTTCATATTTGTTATTTTTCAAAACTACTCCCCCACTTTGTAACGTAAATTTCCATATGCCATTATACGAGGCTGTGTTTTGTTTTTCAACCTCTTTTTAGTGTGGCTGGATTTTTTATCTTTAGTAAATATAATGTTGGCAAGTGTTTCCAGCGCCTGATCCCGGATGATAATATCTGTTTTTTATGATATCTTCAAGGTTGCAGACAGCTTCGTCCAGTTTTGTCTGTCCGCTTTCGATTCTGCTGATTTCAAGAATTCCATTCCCCATATACATATTCATATTCCCATCCAGAAAAAAATATATATTAACGTTCAAACATATCGCCCTGCATTTTCTGAAGTCTCATGTATAAACTTTCTTTTCATATATGTATATGTTTCTGCTATATTCATATGTAATTCTCCCGAATACCATGAAATGATTACCTAAAATCACTAAAAATATTTCAAATTTATTATACTCTTTTAAACAATATGCTGTCAAATTCTTTAACAAACGGGTTTTCAAAGAAAAAACTATAAAAAAGACCCCCACGATACAGTTTCCTGTAAAGTGAGGGTCGGTACTACTCCGTTGGGACACAAATATCAGGTTAACTTAATAGCCTTATAAACTGCTGTTAAGCGTTCTTTTCTGCGATAGCTGCCTGTGCTGCTGCAAGACGAGCGATCGGTACACGGAACGGTGAGCAGGATACATAGTTCAGACCAATCTTATGGCAGAACTCTACGGAAGACGGATCTCCACCATGCTCTCCACAAATACCTACATGGAGGTTCGGGTTAACCGGTCTGCCCAGTTCGATAGCCATCTTCATGAGTTTGCCAACGCCAACCTGATCAAGTTTAGCAAATGGGTCATTCTCGAAGATCTTAGCATCGTAGTAAGCGTTCAGGAATTTACCTGCATCATCACGGGAGAAGCCATATGTCATCTGTGTAAGGTCGTTTGTACCGAAGCAGAAGAAGTCAGCTTCTTTAGCAATATCGTCAGCAGTAAGAGCTGCTCTCGGAATCTCGATCATAGTACCAACTTCATACTGAAGGTCGGAACCAGCTGCTTTGATCTCAGCGTCTGCAGTTTCTACTACGAATTTCTTAACATATTTAAGCTCTTTGATATCGCCAACAAGCGGGATCATGATTTCCGGTTTGATTGCCCAATCCGGATGAGCATTTTTAACTTTGATTGCTGCACGGATAACTGCTGTTGTCTGCATCTTGGCAATTTCTGGATAAGTAACTGCAAGACGGCATCCACGATGACCCATCATTGGATTGAACTCATGGAGAGAATCAATGATAGTTTTGATTTCTTCAACGGTTTTGCCCTGAGCATCTGCAAGTTTCTTGATGTCAGCTTCTTCAGTAGGAACGAATTCATGAAGTGGCGGATCCAGGAAACGGATAGTAACCGGGTTGCCTTCCAGTGCTTCGAACAGTCCTTCGAAGTCTTCCTGCTGATATGGAAGAATTTTTGCAAGAGCTGTTTCTCTTTCTTCTACTGTTGTGGAGCAGATCATTTCACGGAATGCATCGATACGTCCCTCACCGAAGAACATATGCTCTGTACGGCAAAGTCCGATACCTTCTGCACCAAGCTCAACTGCTTTCTTAGCATCAGCCGGTGTATCTGCGTTTGTACGAACTTTCATAGTTCTGTATTTGTCAGCCCAAGCCATGATACGGCCGAACTCACCAGCGATTGTAGCGTCTACAGTCGGGATGATTCCGTCGTAGATGTTACCTGTTGTACCATCGATGGAGATGAAGTCTCCTTCATGGAATTCTTTGCCAGCCAGTGTGAATTTCTTGTTTTCTTCATCCATAGCGATATCACCGCATCCGGATACACAGCACTCACCCATACCACGGGCAACTACTGCTGCGTGAGAAGTCATACCACCACGAACTGTCAGGATACCCTGAGCAGATTTCATACCTGTGATATCTTCCGGAGATGTCTCAAGACGTACAAGAACGACTTTTTCTCCTCTTTCTGCCCATTCAACAGCATCATCTGCTGTGAATACGATTTTACCGCAAGCAGCTCCTGGAGAAGCACCAAGGCCTTTACCCATCGGTGTAGCAGCTTTAAGAGCAGCTGCATCGAACTGCGGATGAAGCAGAGTATCAAGGTTACGTGGGTCGATCATTGCAACAGCTTCTTCTTCTGTTCTCATTCCCTCATCAACGAGGTCACAAGCGATCTTCAGAGCAGCCTGTGCAGTTCTTTTACCATTACGTGTCTGCAGCATGTAAAGTTTACCGTGCTCTACAGTGAACTCCATATCCTGCATATCTCTGTAGTGGTCTTCCAGAGTTTTGCAAACCTGTTTGAACTGTACGAATGCTTCCGGGAATTTCTGTTCCATTTCGGTGATGTGCATAGGTGTACGAACACCGGCAACAACGTCTTCACCCTGAGCGTTTGTCAGGAATTCACCGAACAGACCGTTAGCTCCTGTAGCAGGGTCACGTGTGAAAGCAACACCTGTACCACAGTCATCACCCATGTTACCGAATGCCATCATCTGTACGTTAACAGCTGTTCCCCAGGAATATGGGATATCGTTGTCACGACGATAAACGTTTGCACGCGGGTTGTCCCATGAACGGAATACGGCTTTGATAGCACCCATTAACTGTTCCTTAGGATCAGTTGGGAATTCAGCACCGATTTTTTCTTTATATTCAGCTTTGAACTGTTCTGCAAGTTCTTTAAGATCTTCAGCTGTAAGTTCAACGTCCTGTTTAACGCCTCTCTTAGCTTTCATTTCGTCGATCAGTTCTTCGAAATATTTCTTACCAACTTCCATAACTACGTCAGAGTACATCTGAATGAATCTTCTGTAGCAGTCCCAAGCCCAACGTGGGTTGTTGGATTTCTCAGCAAGAGTATTAACTACTTCTTCATTTAAACCAAGGTTCAGGATAGTATCCATCATACCAGGCATGGAAGCTCTGGCACCAGAACGAACGGAAACAAGCAGAGGATTTTCTTTGTCACCGAATTTCTTACCGGTAACTCCTTCCATTTTAGTGATTGCTTCCATGATCTGAGCCATGATCTCGTCATTGATCTGTCTTCCGTCTTCATAGTACTGTGTGCAGGCTTCTGTTGTGATTGTAAAGCCCTGCGGTACAGGAAGACCAAGGTTTGTCATTTCAGCAAGGTTGGCACCTTTACCACCCAGAAGGTTTCTCATATTAGCGTTACCTTCTGTAAACATGTAAACCCATTTTGCCATTTTACATTTTCCTCCTAATTATTGTTCTTTTCACATAAAAACTATGTTTTATACGCACATAATTATTGTATAGACTTTAGTACAAATAGTCAAGGTTAAACTGTCAAAAAATGGGGAAAGTTTTTAGCATGATGCAAAAACTTTCCCCATTTGTACGCTGTATTATCAGCGTCTCTTCTTCAGATTAAGTACAAGATGTCTCGGAAGACCATTTACCATAATCGGCTGATAATCTCCCTGAATGAGCGGACTGATATAATCTACAAAGTCTTTTGTAACATAGGTGGCATCTTTATTCATCCAGCTGCGCGGTACGACTTTTTCTTCGTTTGCAATGCGGTGCACATCATAAATACCTGTCGTGGCCATATATGGATCATCAGATACACGGTCAATAACAATCATCTTACCGGTATCTCCTTCATCTGCAGCTTTGACCGCAGCACCGCCAACCATAAATGCCTCATCAATGTCTACTCGGGATGCCATGTGAGAAGCGCTTCTCTGTAAAGTAGAGAGTTCTACTGCTCTCGTCTTGCATCCGCATTCTGCTGCAAGGAAGTTTGCCAGATATGTTGCGGTTCCGGCAAGCTGTTTATGACCGAAGGCATCTACGTAATCACCCGAGCTTCCGAGTTCGCATATATACCGACCGTCAGCAAGGCGGATTCCCTCTGAAACAGCAATAACCACGGAAGATTTTTTCTTAATGAGATCTTTGACTTTGGTAAGAAACTTATCAATATCAAACGGAACCTCCGGAAGATAAATAAGATCTGGTCCGTCACAATCTTCTGTGCGGGCAAGTGCTGTTGCTCCGGTAAGCCATCCTGCATTGCGTCCCATAATTTCCATAATCGTGATCATGCTCTTTTTGTAGGTAAGTCCCTGTGCATCACGGATGACCTCTTTTGTTGATGCGCCGATATATTTAGCTGCACTTCCGAATCCAGGAGTATGGTCAGTCAGTGCAAGGTCATTGTCAATAGTCTTTGGAACACCCAGGAATTTCTGTGTCTGTCCAGTCAGAATCGCATAATCAGAGAGTTTTTTGATCGTATCCATGGAATCATTGCCGCCGATATAGATAAAGGCATCAATATCCAGACGGTTCAGAATGTCAAAGATCTTTTCATAGATGGATTTGTCTTCGTGAATCTCCGGAAGTTTGAAACGGCAGGAACCGAGGAATGCAGATGGTGTCCGTTTCAGTAATTCAATGTCAAGTTCAGAATGAATCTGGGTAGAAAGATCAATGTATTGTTCGTCCAGAAGTCCCTGAATACCATGGAGCATACCGTATACTTTATCAAAGCCACGTTCGATGGCGTTTTTGTATACGCCTGCAAGGCTGGAGTTGATTACGGATGTCGGACCACCGGACTGTCCTACGATGATATTACGTTTTTTTGCCATACTGTTCTCTCCTTTGCGTCGCATATAATGTATAATTTTAACAAGTATTATATAAATAGTCAAGTTTATTTGTGCAGTATGTATTATTTGCAAAATAAAGATAAGTGTATATAAGAAGAAAATGCCTATACAGGGGCACGGACGCAGTATGTATTCTTGTGATTATGCTCATGTGAGAGACTTCTAATATACTAACCAGCCAGAAGATATACTAAAAACGCCCGGCAAAACAGCATAACTCGCTTACGCTCAGACAATGCTGTTTTTTCGGGCAACATATATTTCTGGCTGTTAAGTATATTCACGAAGTATCTCAGGCTCGCAGAATCACAAGAATATAACTGCTGGCCGTGATATTATGAAGCAATTTTTTTATATACATTTACTTTTACGGTAATTTCAACACTACTCTCCTGCATAAACAGTTTCTTGACGGGGAGAGATTGGCGGCGGGCGGAGCCGCCGCGATCCAGATGCCCGCGCCTGCCCGGCGCAGCATATCTTCGCAGAAAAGCTTTACCCCTTCTAAGTACATATAAAGAAAACGTAAAACACCCACCGATCTGATATCTGAATACAAGCGCTCTGCAGGAAACCAGCCAGTTCTTAGATGTGCATGAATCGTATTATATACAAAAATCATACTGTCTGAGCGAAGCGAGTTTATGATTTTTGTATATGCATTTAACGATGAAATTCACATCTTAGAACTGACGGTTTCCGAAGCCTGTTTGTATTTCAGATACCAGTTCCGGTGGGTGATATTTGTTTAATCTTTATTTACTTAGAATGTAAACTTATCAGCGAAATATGCATCAAGTTCATCAATCTTAATACGTACCTGCTCCATGGTATCACGGTCACGTACAGTAACAGCTCCGTCATTTTCAGACTCAAAGTCATAAGTAACGCAGAACGGTGTACCGATCTCATCCTGTCTTCTGTAACGTTTACCGATGTTTCCACGGTCATCGTATTCGCAGTTGTATTTCTTGCTGAGCTGCTGATAAATCTTCTCTGCACCTTCATTCAGCTTTTTGGAAAGCGGAAGGATACCGATCTTAACAGGTGCAAGTACCGGGTGGAAATGAAGTACAGTACGTACATCATTCTTCTCAGCGTCAAGCACTTCCTCATCGTATGCACTGCAGAGGAATGCAAGCACCATACGGTCAGCACCGAGTGACGGCTCGATAACATATGGAATGTATTTCTGTTTCTTCTCGTCATCGAAGTATGTCAGATCCTGTCCGGATACATTCTGATGCTGTGTCAGGTCATAATCTGTTCTGTCGGCAATACCCCACAGTTCGCCCCATCCAAACGGGAAGAGGAATTCTACGTCTGTAGTAGCTTTGCTGTAGAAGCTCAGTTCTTCTTTGTCATGGTCACGATAACGAACCTCATCTTCTTTAAGGCCAAGGGAACTCAGCCAGTCAAGGCAGAACTTCTTCCAGTATGCAAACCACTCGAGGTCTGTATCCGGTTCACAGAAGAATTCAAGTTCCATCTGCTCGAACTCACGTGTACGGAATGTAAAGTTACCCGGTGTGATCTCGTTACGGAAAGATTTACCGATCTGGCCGATACCGAACGGGATTTTTTTACGGGATGTTCTCTGTACGTTCTTAAAGTTGACAAAGATACCCTGTGCTGTTTCAGGTCTTAAATAAACTGTATTTTTGGCATCTTCTGTTACACCCTGGAATGTCTTGAACATCAGGTTGAACTGACGGATGTCTGTGAAATTGTGCTTGCCGCAGGATGGACACGCTACTTCGTGTTCTTTGATGAAGTCCATCATTTTTTCCTGAGACCATGCATCTACACTGCCTTCAATCTCGATGTCATGATCTGCACAGAAATCTTCGATCAGTTTGTCCGCGCGGAAACGCTCGTGGCATTCTTTACAGTCCATCAGAGGATCGGAAAATCCGCCAAGATGACCGGAAGCAACCCAAGTCTGTGGGTTCATCAGGATCGCACAGTCAACGCCGACATTGTACGGAGATTCCTGAATAAATTTCTGCCACCATGCACGTTTTACATTATTTTTTAATTCTACACCGAGATTACCGTAATCCCAGGTATTTGCCAGACCACCGTAAATTTCAGAGCCCGGATAGACGAATCCTCTGGCTTTTGCCAGAGCAACGATTTTCTCCATTGTTTTTTCCATGATAGTTCTCCTCTTTGTTTTATTCGTTGCGTTTTCTCAACATTATACCGCATTTAAAATATATTTCAACTTTTTTATTGGATTTACTTACTTCATGACTTCAAGAATCTGAAGACTTTTGAATTTTCTGTCTGTATTTCGTGCTGTATACAGATGGATGATCTGTTCGAGCTCCAGAAGCACTTCCGGTTCTACACGGAAAGAATAAAGCCGCCCCATCGGCGCTGTAGCTATGTAACGCATGGCATATAAGGCGGATGGCGAGATACGTCTTGCATCTCTCTTTCCCAGAGCACAGGATATGCAGAGAATTCCATGCATATCCTGCGAAAAGAAGCAGTCTTCGCCGTCCGAAATCTCTTTTTCGCAGCCGGTGCACTGAAAAAGCTGTGGGCAAAGTCCCTGCTCGACCATCGTACGCAGCTCATAGATACAGCGTATCAGCCGGTTATCCAGCTGCTGGTTCATCAGTGCTTTTACTGTCACATAGAGAAGATTCATCATCTCTTTTTCGTCGGTTCCTTCTCTTCCGAAATAATCCGCCAGCTCCAGAAAATAATATCCATAATAGACTCCCGGCTGCATTGTCGCCAGTTCTACAAAATGATGGGTAACTGATACCTGATTCAGATTGTAGCTTGTCCGCCCCTCATATAATGTAAAATTACCAAATACAAAAGGATCCGCAGCCGCCATGAACGGACTGTTCAGACGTCTGGCCCCTTTTGCAAAGGCGGAAATCTTGCCGCGCTCTCTGGTCAGAAGTACAATACGTTTATCATATTCGCCTACAGGCATTGCCGAGATTACGACACCCTGTACGGTAATAAGATCACTCATCTTTCAGATTCCCTTTTTCAGATTAATCTTTTTAAATTTCTTTCTTGTCATAACCGAAGTTTTTGATCATAAAGTCGCTGTCGCGCCAGTCTTTTTTGACTTTTACCCAGAGTTTCAGGTTGACTTTTGCATCCAGCATACGCTCCAACTCATAACGTGCATTGCTGCCGATCTTTTTCAGCATGGCACCCTGTTTGCCAATGATAATACCTTTATGAGAATCACGTTCACAGATGATGGTCGCGTCAATATCAACCAGACGGTTTTTGCCCGGACGTTCTTTCATTCGGTCAATGGCAACGGCGATTCCGTGAGGAATCTCAGCATCAAGTGCATGCAGTGCTTTTTCACGGATAATTTCCGCGGCGATCTGTCTCTGCGGCTGGTCTGTCACAGTGTCCTCATCATAAAACATCGGACCGTACGGCAGATATTTCAGAATACTCGGAATGATATCTTCGGTATTCTGGTTACGAAGTGCAGAGCACGGAATGATCTCATCAAAATCATAAAGCTTGCGATAAGTATCGATTGCCTTCAGAATTTCATCTTTGTCTACGGTATCTACTTTGTTGATTACCAGAATGACCGGAATATGAAGTCCCTGTAACTGCTCTGCAATATGACGTTCTCCTGCCCCTATAAAAGTTGTCGGCTCTACCAGCCACAGGATAACATCAACGTCTTTTAAGGTACGTTCGGCAACCTGTACCATATATTCACCGAGTTTGTTTTTGGCCTTGTGAATACCCGGTGTATCCAGAAAGACGATCTGACCGTCATCGCAGGTATAAACTGTCTGGATACGGTTACGGGTTGTCTGTGGTTTCTTCGAAGTAATTGCGATCTTCTGTCCGATCAGATGATTCATCAGTGTGGATTTTCCGACATTCGGTCGTCCGATGATTGCAGTAAAACCTGATTTAAAATTTTCTTTCATTTAACAGCTCCTGTAAATTCTCTTTTGTTCAACCATTGATCAGTGGAAGTACAGTATCAAACAGTTCTTTTTCTTTATTGATTGCCGGCTCACTTCCCACGACACAGATTGCATCATTTGAAAGTACTGCTTCAATCAGTGGAGCAAGTGCCTGCATGGATACGGAATCTGCATTCAGGATCTCGTCTCTTTCTTTTTGTGCCATTTCTTCTGTAACACCGCAGAACCATGCATTTTTGGAAATTGCTCCCTGCATCTTCGGAGTACGCGGAACATCTTTGCCGCTGATGGTTCCGATGATATATTTGGTCATTTCTCGTTCATCTGCATTAAAGTTACGTACATATTCCGGAATGCCTTTAAATACATCCAGTGTACGTTTCAGGTGCGGATCACGATAGGATACGAAGAAACTTTCCCCACTGCGTTTAAAGCCGCTCATGCATCCATATGCACCGCCTTTGACACGGATATTTGTCCAGAGATAATCATAGCTCAATGCAACTTTTAAAATATTCAGAGCACCGGAGTATGCAAAACCTTTTTTACGGAAGTTTCCTGTCTGGGCAACATACTGCACCTGACCGGAAGTTGTAAAGGCTTCGTTTTTCTTTTCGCATGTAATGCTCTGTTCGCCGATTTCCACAGCTTCCTGATGAAGTGTCTGACGAAGGGCTTTTACCTGCTTCCGGACATCACTGAGAGATTCTCTCTCTCCGGTATAACTGATGCACAGATATTCCGGACGAAGAAGCTCTCTCATAAGTTCTGTAAGTTCAGCAACCAGAGTTTCTTTTCGTTCTTCAAATTCCCGATCCAGTGTTTCAATAAACTGATAATACGCAATTCCTGCCATCGCATCCTGAAATGCCGCCATCGGAGAAGTATAGGATGCAGCACGAAGAACTGCGGTCGAATGTCCGGCACTTACAAGAGACGACTGGGCTCTTGATTTTACCTGTGAAATAATCTCATGAAGTCTTCTGGTATCTTCAAGGCTGGAAGTATTGAGAATTTCACGGATCATTTTAAAGAGTACATCTGTCTTTGGATACATGGTCTTTCCGCGTACAGAGAAAAATGCCCGAAACTCATCAATCGATTCTGCATGATCAAAAACTTCTACTCCGCACATGATACCACCAGTCTCTGCATTGATCTCATTTGTGAGTTCGCCGTAAGTATAATGCGCAGTATCGACATACCCCAGAACGGACTTGAGAAGTCCGAGATACGGAACTTTCTCTGCCGGAAGATCCTTCACATCAAACATCAGATCAAGATAGCCGATACCGTTAGTAGGTACTTCATGATAAAGGAACAGACTTCCGTCAATATCCAACGCTTCATTTGTAAATGGAGTGATCTCTTTGCGGATGTCTTCTCTTTTCAGCATAGGAATGCATTTTGCAGTTTCCGGATCTTCCGGAGTTTCCTGATATCGTTCAAGCTCGACAGTCTTCTGAACCATCTCTGCCTTTTCTTCATCATTAAGTGATGCAAGATGTGCAGCAAGTTTCTCTTCGAGGGCCTTTGCCCTACGGGCAGTCAGACCTCTTGACGGGTTCAGTGTCAGGATCGAGCCGTGTGTATTATCAAGCAGATATTTCTGAATCAGTCCTTCAAAATATCGCTGATTTTTTAATTCTTTCAGTTTGTCAAACACAGGAATCAGCTGCACCTGTGCAAATGGATGCTCATCATCATAGAGCCAGTTGTCCAGAATATCCAGTCCGTAGATCAGTCCCTTCGGGTAGGAAGAGAAATCTGCTTCTCTGTAACGAAATTCCATGCAGTTGATGCCAGCCTCAAGTGCCTTCGGATCAATACCGTTCTGAACGATTTCTGTCAGAACACGGCGAATAATGGAAACGAACTCTTCTTTGCGTGACGGATCTGCACCTTTTGCAATGACATCGAAGTATGTCTGACGAATACCGTCTTCATAAGAACCATACACATCAGATCCGATCTCTGCATCCAGAAGCGCTTTCTTAAGAGGTGCGCCAGGTGCTCCAAGCAGTGCATAATCCAGCACATCAAATGCAGTACATTCGAGACTGTTCATTGCATTTCCTGTGACAACACTGTATGCAAGATAAGAATTGTTTTCTTCACTCTCGCTCTCGGCAACAGGGTATTCCATGACAAGATCATGCATTTTATCAAATGGTTTCTGCTCCTGAATTTCGGAATCAACATGTAAACTGTCAAATACAGAAAGATATTTTTTGTCAATGAAATCAAGTTTTTCTGTCATATCCATATTTCCATACAGATAAATAAAACTGTTGGACGGATGATAATAAGTTCTGTGAAAATCAAGGAACTCTTCGTAGGAAAGATCCGGGATATTTTCCGGGTCTCCGCCTGATTCACAGCCATACGTAATATCAGGGAAAAGAGAATTCATGATATCTCTTTCCAGAACATCATCCGGTGAAGAAAATGCACCCTTCATTTCGTTATATACAACGCCATTGTAAGTCAGCGGACCTTCCGTGTTTTCAAGATGATAATTCCATCCTTCCTGACGGAAAATTTCTTCTTTTTTGTAAATATTCGGATAAAATACCGCATCCAGATAGACATGCATCAGATTCTGAAAATCCTGATCATTGCAGCTTGCTACAGGATAACAGGTCTTGTCCGGATAAGTCATTGCATTTAAGAACGTATTCAGTGAGCCTTTTACAAGCTCTACAAAAGGATCTTTCAGCGGAAAGTCCTTCGATCCACACAAAACACTGTGTTCGAGAATGTGAGCCACACCGGTGCTGTTTTTGGGCGGGGTGCGGAATGCAATGTTGAAGACTTTGTTTTCATCATCGTTTTCGATTGCCATAACTCTGGCACCTGTTTTGATATGTCGAAACAGATAACCGGTTGAACGGATATCGTTCAGCTTTTCTTTTTTAACTAATTTATATGCCGTTAAACTGTCTAAATTCATTATTGCCTCCGATTTACATAGTACATATAGTATTTCTTAACAGAGCGTATTTATTCCGGGAATCCGCTCTCTTCCGGATATTCCTGCCCATAAACTTCATGAGCGGCTTTTGTGACAAGTGCCAGCTCTTCTTCCAGATTAAGATCCTTTGGAAGACGGATGGCTGTCTCATAAATGTCTCTCTTCATTTTGGCTTCGGAACTTTCTTTTTTGATAGTGATAAGCCCACAAAGAATACTGTTGTAGTTTTTGTCCTGCGCACAGAGAGTCATGTAAAATTTCACGAGATGCTTGCACTCTCTGTAAAGAAGCTCTTCGTGAAGCGGACTTTTGGCACGAATTTCGCGAAATTTGACATCATCGAGTTCTTTCAGGATTTCCTTCTGTGCTTTTCCCGGACCAAATATTTTGTGACCGGCATTGCGGTTAAACTCAAGAGCCATCCAGAATTTCAGATAACCGTCAGCAATGCCGCCATCATTTGTGGTATTTTTGTACCGTGCCTCATAGATTTCACGGCGGATTTCATTTGCTTCCTGATCCTCTCCGGATGCAATGGCCTGATCCAGAAGTTGTTTACGTTTTTTCGGTTCGGTCTCTCTATAATACTGTGCGATAATTGGTGTATCCATATGTCCTTCTCCTTTGATGGTATATTCTTTTGATCAGATTTCAGATATAAAAAAACCCTTTTTCTCCTCAATATGCCTATTATAGCAAATTGAAGTAAAAAAGGGTAGTCCTGTTTTTAGAGGATCAGCATGGCATCCCCAAAGGAGAAAAAGCGGTAACGTTCTTTTACTGCTTCTTCGTAAGCTGCCATGATATATTCTTTTCCTGCAAGTGCAGAAACCAACATAAGCAGTGTAGATTCCGGAAGATGGAAATTTGTAATCAGTCCATCGATCATTTTAAACTTGTAACCCGGATAAATAAAAATTTCTGTCCATCCACTTCCAGCATGGAGAATACCATTTTCATCAGTTGCGGATTCCAGTGTACGGCAGCTTGTCGTTCCTACGGAAATTACTCTTCCGCTGTTCTTTTTGGTATCGTTGATCAGTTTGGCCTGGTCTTCTTCTACCATATAAAATTCAGAATGCATATGATGACTTTCTACATCGTCAACTTTTACCGGACGAAAAGTACCAAGACCGACATGCAAAGTTACATGCGCAATCTTTACTCCTTTTTCTTCGACCTGCTTCATCAATTCTTTCGTAAAATGAAGACCGGCTGTCGGAGCTGCCGCAGAACCGTCATTCTTTGCATAAACAGTCTGGTAACGGTTTTTGTCTTTTAATTTATGTGTGATATACGGAGGAAGCGGCATTTCACCGAGCTGGTCGAGAATTTCTTCAAAAATCCCATCATAATGAAACTGGATCAGACGGTTTCCCTCATCGACAATATCGATAATCTCTCCTGTCAGGATTCCATCACCAAATGTAATCTTTGCTCCCGGGCGTGCTTTCTTTCCTGGTTTTACAAGACATTCCCAGATATCATTTTCTTTGCGTTTCAGAAGAAGGATCTCAATAAGTGCTCCTGTTTCTTCTTTATGTCCGTACAATCTGGCCGGAATGACTCTTGTATCATTAATTACCAGACAGTCTCCTTCTTTAAGATAGTCGAGAATGTCCGTAAAATGTCTATGTTCAAAAGATCCGTCTTCCATTGAAAGATGAAGAAGTCTGGAAGAACTTCTGTCCTCCAGCGGATCCTGTGCAATCAGTTCTTTCGGCAGATCATAATAAAAATCTGATGTTTTCATAAACTGCTCCTTTATTCCTTTGAAGCCTCATTTTCTGCGGCTTTCCACTCTTTTTTCCATTGACGTACCTGACTCCATTCTTTGTTTGTCAGGTCTGCTTTTTTAAGAAGATCCGGTCGTCTCTTTGCTGTTCGCATGACCGACTGCTCACGTCTCCATGCCTCGATATTGGCGTGATGTCCGGAAAGAAGCACCGGAGGAACCTTCTGCCCATGCCATTCTTCCGGACGGCTGTACTGCGGGTATTCGAGAAGATTACCGGCAAAAGACTCTGTCTCACCGGATTCCTGATTGCTCAGAACCCCGGGCACCATTCGGGAAATGGAATCCATCATAACCATTGCCGGAAGCTCGCCTCCGGTCAGTACATAATCACCGATCGATACATAGTCAGTAACGATTTCATCCAGTACACGCTCATCAATACCCTCATAATGGCCGCAAAGAAATACCAAATCCCTTTCTTGGGCAAGCTCTTTCGCCATCTCCTGATGAAAGACTTTTCCCTGAGGGGTCAGATAAACGACTCTTGGACGATAACCGATTTTTTCTTTGATAGCTTCATATGAAAGATAGACCGGCTCTGCCTGCATCAGCATTCCGGCCCCGCCTCCATATGGATAATCATCTACTTTCTGGTGCTTGTTAAAAGCATAATCACGGATATTTACAGCATTTATAGAAAGATAACCGCCTGCAATCGCACGCCCGATGATACTCGTATGCATCCCCTGCTCGATCATCTCCGGAAAAAGTGTTAAAATGTGAAAATTCATTTATAAAAGCCCCTTCATCAAATGTACTGTCATGGTATTTTTCTCAAGATCTACATCAAGAATACATTCTTTGATCGCCGGAAGAAGAACTTCTCCATGCTCATTTGAGTCAATGATATAAACATCATTTGCTCCTGTCTCCATGACATCGCGAAGCGTTCCGAATTCTGTTCCGTCTTCGAGGACAACTTTCAATCCCTGAAGATCAGCAATATAGTATTCATCCTCGCCCAGCTCCTGTGCTTCTTCTCGCGGTATCCAGAGATCTTTTCCTTTGTATTTTTCGATGTCATTAATGTTGTCAATGCCATCGAATTTTAAAATGACAAGGTTCTTAAAAAAACGGACATTTTTGATGTCCAGTCTGCGAAGTTCCCTGCCGGTGTCCAGAAGTACATATTCCAGCTCAAGAAAACGTTCCGCGTCATCTGTTGTAGGAAAAACTTTGATTTCGCCGCGAACTCCGTGAGTTGTGGTGATCACGCCGACTTTTAATAAATCTTCCATAAAAAACTCCCTTTAAAAAAGGAGCTATGTCTCCACAGCTCCGATCCTTTTTATTGCAGAATGTCTACAATTACTTTTTTGCTGCTCTTTGAAGAAGCCGCTTTTACTACAGTACGGATTGCCTTGGCAATACGTCCCTGTCTTCCGATGACCTTTCCCATGTCGGAAGGTCCTACTTTCAGTTCGATGATAACTGCATCATCTTTTTCGTTTTCGGTGACAACCACCTCATCCGGATGTTCTACAAGAGACTTTGCAATTACTTCAACCAATTCTTTCATTACATACCTCCCTGTACTGTCTATGAAAGGACTTCACAGAAATACCTTCTAACATAATAGCTTCGGAAGTATTTCTTATTTCTCGATTCCTGCTTCTTTGAAGATCTTAGCAACAACGTCTGTAGGCTGAGCACCTGCAGCAAGCCATTTTTTAGCTTCTTCTTCGTTTACTTTGTAAGCACTTGGCTCGATGTTCGGATCATATGTTCCGATTTCAGCGATGCATTTTCCGTCACGTTTGCTGCGGGAATCTGCAACTACGATTCTATAAAAAGGTGCTTTCTTCTGTCCCATTCTTCTTAATCTGATTTTTACTGCCATTTTTGTTTTCCTCCATTATAATATCTTTGTTTGTATTTACATTTATTAAAAAGGAAGCTTGAAGCCGCCTCTTTTACCCATTTTACCGCCCATCATACCGGGCATCTGCTTCATAAGCTTTCGACTCTGTTCGAACTGCTTGACCAGACGGTTTACTTCTGTAATATCCACGCCTGCGCCTCTGGCAATTCTGTTTTTGCGGGAAGGATTCAGGATTCCCGGATTACTTCTTTCTTTAGGTGTCATGGAAAGAATGATCGCTTTCGTTCTGTCGAGTGCTTTTTCATCAATCATGCCTTCCAGATCTTTCATCTTACTGCCTACACCCGGAAGCATATTTAAAACACTGCCGATACCTCCCATTTTATTCATCTGTTCCATACTGGTGAGGTAATCGTTGAAGTCAAACTCCATCTTTTTAAGCTTTTTCTGCATCTCAGCTGCCTGATCCTGATCAAGAGCTGCCTCAGCCTTCTCAATAAGGCTCATTACATCTCCCATGCCGAGGATTCGGGATGCCATTCGTTCCGGATAGAACTGTTCGAGATCGGAAAGCTTCTCTCCCATACCGACATAAAGAATCGGTTTTCCTGTAACTGCTTTAATGGAAAGCGCCGCACCGCCACGGGTATCACCATCCATCTTGGTAAGGATGACTCCGTCAATGCCAACCTTTTCAGCAAAAGTCTTTGCAACATTTACTGCATCCTGACCTGTCATTGCATCCACTGTCAGAAGTGTACAGTCTACATTGACATTTGCCTTGATATCTGCAAGTTCCTGCATCATGTTTTCATCCACATGAAGACGTCCTGCGGTATCAATAAGTACTACATTCTGCTGATTTGCTTTTGCGTGCTCGATGGCTGCTTTCGCAATATCAACCGGGTTTTGTTTATCACCCATGGAAAAGACTTCTACTCCCTGCTTCTCTCCATTGACCTGAAGCTGTGTGATCGCAGCCGGACGATAAACGTCACAGGCAACCAGAAGCGGTCTTCTGCCTTTGGATTTTAATTTACCTGCAAGTTTGGCAACGGTCGTTGTCTTACCGGCGCCCTGCAGACCAGCCATCATAATAACAGTGATTTCGTTTCCCTGCTTCAGCGGAAGCTCGGTTGTCTCACTTCCCATCAGACTTACAAGTTCTTCGTTTACAATCTTGATTACCATCTGACCGGGATTCAGACCGTTCATAACGTCCTGTCCTACCGCACGTTCCTGAACCGCCTTCGTAAACTGCTTAACAACCTTGAAGTTGACATCCGCTTCCAGAAGAGCCATCTTTACTTCTTTTAAAGCAACTTTAACATCCTCTTCTGTAAGACGTCCCTTACCGCGGAGCTTTTTGAAAACATTTTGTAATTTATCTGTCAAGCTTTCAAATGCCATACTTTATAACTCCTCTAATATCTCACTGGAGATTTCTGAAATATCACTGGCACCGTACCCTGAGGCAAGCTTTTGAATTTTCTGTACCTGCCTGCGGATATTTACAAATTTCTCAACCAGATGAAGTCTTGCTTCATAATCTTCCAGCGTATGATTACATCGTTTGATCATATCATGTACGCCCTGCCGACTGATTCCGAGATCTTCAGCCACTTCGCTTAAGGAGTAATCTTCCAGAACTACGCTTTCATATACCTGCTGCTGCCGTTCTGTAAGCAGTTCTCCATAAAAATCGTATAACAATGTCTGTTCAACAAACTTTTCCATTTGTAACCACCTTGGCTATCATACATGATTTATATTTGTGTGTCAAGTATTTTTTCTTGACATCGAATTTTTTTATTTTTTATAAAGTGTCTGCCGGATTTTCCGCTTCAAACTCAAATACACAGCGGTCATATGCATTAATCACATGTGTATCCATATATTTGTCATATCGTTTGTGCTGTCTTCCGTAAGACATATGCACATGTCCATGAAGGAAGTATTTCGGATGATACTTTTCGATCAGGCTACGAAAAATTTTAAAGCCCTGATGAGGAAGATCTCTGGCATCATTCAGCTGATAAGCCGGCGCATGCGTGACAAGAATATCAAATCCCCTTCTCCAGAGTATCTTCGGAAGAAGTTTGAATACTCTGTGCCGCATCTGCCACTCCGTATACTGATATTGCCCGGGCTTATATCTCATGGAACCGCCGAGTCCCATGATGCGGACACCCTCATGAACATAAATTTTATCGTCAATGCAGATGCATCCGTCCGGTGGGATCCGTTCATATTTGTCATCATGATTTCCATGTACATACAGAACGGGAGCCGAAGTAAACGTTGCAAGAAAGGAAAGATACCTCGGATCCAGATCCCCGCAGGAAATGATCAGGTCAATTCCCTCAAGCTTGCTCTTTTCGAAATAATCCCACAGATATTTTGATTCTTCATCTGCTATGGCAAGTATTTTCATAAAACTGCTTATCCCTTCTGTTTCTCCACACCAGATTGTTCCGTAACCGGTTGTGCCTGCTCAGTCAGTTCCCATGATGCCGGAATCGCACCGACAACATTATCCGCCAGCCAGTTCATGGTCATGATCTCTTCCGGTGAAAGAATTTTGTTCGGATCTGACTGTATCATACCATCCTGTGAATACAGAATCCCCGAAAACGGATGATATTCGCCCGTCGCAATCGCATGTTTTAACATAGAAAGCAGTTTCTGTGTACCAATCGGAAGTTTCTGTGAATAGATCACATCAATTACTTCTGCAGAAAGTCCCCACCAGTAATTGATTGCTTTAGTCTCATCTTTGTTGTCATCATATTTCCATGTACCATCCATGATCGTGCGGATCAGCTGCTCATAAAATTTGCCCCAGTGCCAGAGCGGCATTGCCAGATTGTGCGGTCCCTCTTCTGTCAGATGATACAGCCCGAAATAGCGGGATGCATCTTCCGGAATAACCATATCTTTACCAGAAACAACGGTAACACCCTTTTTCTGAACATTTTCCATGGCAAGCCTGATATCTACATCTTTTAATGTAGACCATTCCAGATAAACCCTTGCACGGGGATTTATCATCTTTGCCCCCAGTGCGAATGCATTGATATTCGCAATGGTACCGAAAATCGGATAATCTGCAATGTATGCAAGCTGTCCGTTTTCGGACATTGCTCCGGCAACAGCTCCCATAAGAAACTTGGCTTCATACATACGTGCATAATAAGTACGGATATAACGGTGTGACGTATTCAGCGAACAGTTCAGAATTTTTACATTTGGATGGTCGATAGCCGCCTGCACACTTGCTTTTACAAACTCCGGTGTAGTTGTAAAAATAATGTTGCAGTCCTTTCGGATGGCTTCGTAAATTGCTTTTTCTGCAAGATCCTGTGTAAGATTTTCATAGCATTCTGTTGTGACTTCTTCCGGGAAAGTCTGTTCCAGATGCAGTCTTCCAAGTTCATGCGCGTAGGTCCACGCAGAAGTAGCCGGTGTCTTTGCATACAAAAATGCAATCTTCAGCTTCGGCGTACTTGCCGGAAGCAACCGATCCAGCAGAGATTTCTTTTCGGTTCTGGACGGATCCATCTTGAGATCAATTTTCTGATTGTGTTCCAGAAGTTTGAATTCTTCCCAGGTTTTTGCAACCAGTTCTTTCATTTCATTGGTAGTTTTCTGATCAATCACTTCATAATTATAAATTGTCAGGAATGCAAGAAATGCATCTCCGGTCGTGATAGACAGTTTCTTTCCGCCAAGTGCTTCATATTCTATTGAAAAACGCGAATAAACAGAGCTGAACAGCAACCGGTCATCATCTGTCCAGACATCTTTTGGCCCCTTGCCGAATGCAGCCTGAAGTCTAACAAAACTTCCAGGTTTCGTAAACCAGATATAATTGATCTGGGTAACTGCATAGAAATCCACAAACTCATAGTAAAGTTTATTTTCTTTCTGGTCTGTCCGCGGAGGAAGGATTCTGGTCACATATCCGGGCACAGATACCGCATCAAAATATTTCAGGACGCTGACACGTTTGTTGCCTTCCTGTACATAAAATTTATTCATGTATTCGTAAGCTTTGATCGGTTCACGAATTCCTTTATCAATATGACTCTGGCTTAAGGTTGCCCATTTGTATGCAAATTCTGTGTTTTCTCTTAAGATCGGCATAAAATTGCCGGCAAAAGCATTGCTCCTGCCATCACTTTTTGTTCCGACTATCTGATCGATTGGTATCTGTACAAGTCCGAGTGGAACTTCAGAATAAGATCCCTTCGGAGGCAGGATATCATCAAGAACCTGAAGTGTCGGTAATTCCCCCCGCATCATTCTTGCCTGATAATCCTTTTTGCCGAGTTTATAAGCTTTCTGATAATCTTCCATTGTAAATGATGCCATACTCATTCACCTCTGTCTGAATTCTGAATAACGGGATACTTACAGGCTTGCGCGGATTACTTTCGGTCTGCATCCTGCATCTTCTAATGCCTGTACAATTTTTTTCTTATGTTCTGTACCGTATGCTTCCATCGTTACTTTCAGCTCCACAGCCGCATAACGGTTAGTACTGATAAACTGGTTGTGATCAAGTTTGATGACATTACCCTGATTTTCCGCAATAATAGATGCCACACGCACCAGTTCACCCGGTTTGTCCGGAATCAATACGGAAACGGTAAAGATACGGTCTCTCTGAATCAGTCCATGCTGTACCACTGAGGACATTGTGATCACATCCATGTTACCGCCACTTAAGATAGATACCACCTTTTTACCGGTGAAGTTCAGATGACGGAGTGCTGCAACTGTCAGAAGGCCGGAGTTTTCTACGATCATCTTATGATTTTCTACCATATCAAGGAATGCAACAATCAGTTCATCATCATCAATGGTGATCACATCATCCAGATTTTCCTGCAGATACGGGAAGATATGCTCTCCCGGTGTCTGTACAGCGGTACCATCTGCAATCGTATTTACATGTGGAAGTGTCACGACCTCACCTTTTTCAAGCGATGCTTTCATACATGCAGCTCCGGATGGCTCCACACCGATAACTTTGATATGTGGATTGAGGAGTTTTGCAAGTGTGGAAACACCTGTTGCAAGACCGCCTCCGCCGATTGGAACAAGAATGTAATCTACAAGAGGAAGCTCCTGTACAATTTCCATTGCAATTGTACCCTGGCCTGTTGCAACGGCAGGATCATCAAACGGATGGATAAAGGTATATCCCTCTTTTTCTGCAAGCTCCAGTGCATAGGCACAAGCTTCATCATAAACGTCACCTTTCAGAATAACTTCAGCACCGTAACTCTTTGTACGTTCTACTTTGATAAGTGGTGTGGTGGTCGGCATAACGATCACGGCTTTTGCTCCGAATTTGTGTGCCGCATAAGCCACACCCTGTGCATGGTTTCCTGCTGATGCTGCGATCAGACCTTTTGCACGCTCTTCCTCTGTCAGGGTACTGATCTTGTAATATGCCCCACGTACTTTGTATGCACCGGTACGCTGCATGTTTTCTGGCTTCAGATATACTTTGTTTCCGGTGAGATCTGAAAAATAGCTGCTTTTGATCAGCTTGGTTTCCTGAGTTACTTTTTTTACAATTTCTGATGCCTCTTCAAAGCTCTCTAATGTAAGCATTTTTGCTCCTCCTGTAATTTCCTCGGTCTACTCTTCTGTGTGTAATTCGTTCTGGTCAATATCAAACAGTGCATTTACGAATGCATCAGCATCAAATTTCTGCAGATCGTCGATCGTTTCTCCAACTCCAATATATTTTACCGGAATATCCAGCTCGGACTGGATTGCAACTGCAATTCCGCCTTTGGCTGTCCCGTCCAGTTTTGTAAGAATAATACCATTTACATTTGCAACTTCTGCAAACTGTTTTGCCTGTGCAAGCGCATTCTGACCTGTCGTTCCATCCAGAACAACAAGTGTTTCAAGATAAGCTTCCGGATATTCTCTCTCAAGAATACGGTAGATTTTGCGAAGTTCCTCCATCAGGTTTTTCTTGTTGTGGAGACGTCCTGCTGTATCACATATCAGTACATCCGCATTACGTGCTTTGGCTGCCGCCACTGCGTCATAGACGATGGATGCCGGATCAGCACCTTCCTGACCGCCGATCAGGTCTACTCCTGCACGCGATGCCCACTGTGCAAGCTGTTCTCCTGCTGCTGCACGGAATGTATCTGCTGCTGCAAGGATAACTTTCTTACCCTGGTCTTTGAGTTTACCGGCGAGTTTACCGACGGAAGTGGTTTTTCCGACTCCGTTTACGCCGATCACAAGAATTACGGATTTGCGGTTTTCAAACTCATATTCTGTACTGTCAACCCGCATCTGCTCTTTGATACTGTTGATCAGAAGCTGCTTGCATTCCATCGGGTTTTTGATATGCTGGGCGGATACCTGTTCTTTCAGATGCTCAATGATGGATGAAGTGGCATTGATTCCGATATCACCCATGATGAGGATTTCTTCCAGTTCTTCGTAAAAATCCTCATCAATGCTGGAATATCCGCTAAAAATGGAATCAAAGCCAGCCACGATATTGTCACGCGTTTTGGTCAGTCCACTGACCAGCCGCTTAAAAAAGCCTTTCTTTTCTTCTGACATACTCATGCCTCCTTATTTATGAATTTATTTTGTCAGCTGATTTTCTACCAGATCTACCGATACAAGGGTAGAAACACCTTTTTCCTGCATGGTGATACCATACAGACGGTCCGCAGCATTCATCGTGCCACGTCTGTGTGTAATAATAATAAACTGCGTATTTTTTGTTAATTTCTGAAGATAAGATGCAAAACGTCCGACGTTGGAATCATCCAGCGCTGCCTCAATCTCGTCAAGAAGACAGAACGGTGATGGTTTCAGGTTCTGGATTGCAAAAAGAAGGGCAATTGCCGTCAGTGCTTTTTCTCCACCGGAAAGCTGCATCATATTCTGAAGTTTCTTTCCGGGAGGCTGTGAAATGATCCGGATTCCTGCTTCAAGAATATCCTCATCCTCTGCAAGCTCCAGTGTTCCCTTTCCGCCACCGAACAATTCTTTAAAGGCCTTGTCAAATTCCCTCTGAATATCACGGAATTTTTCAGTAAACTGTTTGCGCATTCCCTCGTCCAGCTCCTGAATGATTCCTTCCAGTGTTTCTTCTGCTTTGACAATATCTTCGTACTGCGCGGATAAAAATGTATGACGTTCAAGAAGATTTTTGTAATCTTCGATTGCGTTGACATTGACGGAACCCAGCTTACGGATTTCATCCTTGATACGAAGAACATCTTTTTTGATCGTCTGCCGGTCTGTCAGCTCCTCTTTTCGGTACTGAAGGGCATTGTTCGGTGTGATTTCATATTCTTCCCACATATAGGAAATCTGGGATTCCCGCTGCTCTTCAATTTTTTCTGCCTGACTGCGCAGACGGAAACACTCTTTATCAAGCAACGATGTCTTTTCAGAGAGATGATCCCTCTTTTCGAAAAAAGACTTGTGGCTGGTACTGCGTTTTTCCTTTTCTTCCTGCCATTCGATACGTCTGGCATCCAGAACCTCTTCCTTACCTGTACATTCGGTAACAGCTTTTTTGAGTTCTTCAATACCGTCCTCTTTTTTATGTATTTCTTCGGCACTTCTGGAAAGATTTTCAGTGATTTCTTCGGACTCCCTGTGGTATGCTTCAATCTCATTTTCCAGACGGCTGATATTTTCCTGAAGGAAATGGTTCTGCTGCTCCAGAGATGATTCTTCCAGACGGATCTTTTCAAGTACATGATTTTTCTCTGTCTCTTCTGCCTTCCATTCCTCTAATTCTTTTTGCTTTGTCTCGATGAAAACTTCAAGTTCTTTTTCATCTTTCTGGGAATCTTCCAGTTCACGGGCGATGCTGCTGTGATCCTGACGGATCTCGCCTGCCTGCTGTCGCAATTCCTCCTGTTCGCGTTCGATCCGGCGGTAACTGCTCTGAATTTCATCTTCTTTTTCCTGAATCTGGGCAAGATTCATCTTTGCGGTATTCTGCTCGACATACTTCTGTTGCAGCTGCTGCTGGAAATCAGCAATGGTATCTCGAAGTACATTACGTCTGCTGCGATTTTCACCGATCGCACGCTGCGTCTCTTCAAGTTCTTTCTTGAGGATTCCGACGCTTCTCTCCAGTTCTTCAATCTCACGTCGTCTTCCGAGCAGATTACTGTTATTTTTGAACGCACCACCTGTCATGGAACCGCCCGGGCTTAAAGATTCACCCTCGATTGTAACCATACGGAGACTGTGACGGTATTTTTTACCAATAGCAATCGCATGGTCAATATTATCTACGACCAGCACACGACCAAGAAGATACATAACGAGTTCGCTGTACTCAGCATCTGCTTCTACAAGCGTATTTGCTGTTCCGACAACACCCGGTTCACGCAGGACATCTTTCTGCGCAAGGCCACCACGTCCACTGATATTGGAAAGCGGAAGGAAAGTTGCCCTTCCGTAGCGGTTCTTCTTCAAAAAGCTGATCATACGCTTCGCAGTCTGTTCATTATCTGTAACAATATTCTGGATACTGCCACCAAGTGCTGTCTCGATAGCAACTTCATAATCTTTCTGTACATGAATAATATCGGCAACTACGCCCCGGATACCCGGTTCACGGCTTTTTTGCTCCATAACGCGACGGATACTGTTACCGTAACCATCATACCTCTCTGTAATGTTGCGGAGAGATTCCAGACGGGATGCCTCCCTGTGATATGCAGTTTGTCCGATTTCCATCTGAGAATTCTGTTTCTTTAATTTTTCCTGAATCTGATGGATTTCTTCATCGAGACGTACACATTCTGCATTTGTTGACTGAATTACATTGGTCACCGCATCATATTGTTTCTGCGCTTTCTCACGGTCACTTTCCAGAATTGCTTCTTCACTCTTCAAACGAAGGATACGCTGACTGACTTCTGCCTTACGGATATCAAGCTGTTCCATCATGGCATCAAATCGCTGTGCTTTACCTTTGGTTGTCGCACGGCTGTTGAGAATCTCAATGATCTCATTTTTGCCGTCTTCCACTGCCTGTGTACATTCATCTACATTGGAGACAATATTTTCGAGAGATTCTGTCTCTTTTTTCAGATTGTCTCTGGTTTCTTTTAATCTATTGTAAAGAGCTGCCCTTTCTTCGGTCAGCTTTTCTTTTTCTTCGCTTCGCTTCTGAAGATCGTCTTTTAACACTGTCAGACGTGATCTGAAATGTTCACTGTTTTGTCTGCCGGATGATATCTGTTCTTCAAGGACTTTGACCTGCCCCTCATACTGCTGTTTGAGAAGTGCATTTTCCTGCTGTTCCTCTTTCAGCGCATCCAGCTTTGTATTCAGCTCTTCCAGTTCCTGTTCCAGGCGCTCATACTCTGCCTTTGTCTGTTCGTATGCCGACTGCGCCTCGTCAAGTTCCTGCTGTGCCTGCGAAAGCTTTGTTTCCAGCTCATTCAGAAGTTCGCCTGTACGCTGGTGATCCAGAAGGAAAAGGTTGATATCCAGTTCTTTCAGTTCGTCTCTTTTTGCAAGATAAATTCTGGCTGTTTCGGACTGACGTTCCAGAGGTCCGAGCTGTTTGGTCAGCTCACTTAAAATATCTGTCACACGCACAAGATTCTGTCTTTCTTCATCCAATTTCTTGAGTGTGGTTATTTTTCTTCGTTTAAATTTGACGATTCCGGCAGCCTCGTCAAAAAGCTCCCGTCGTTCTTCCGGCTTACCACTCAGGATCTTGTCAATCTGTCCCTGTCCGATAATAGAATAACCTTCTTTACCGATACCGGTATCATAAAACATCTCCTGAATGTCTTTCAGACGGCAGCCGCTTCCATTGATCAGATATTCGCTTTCACCGGAACGGTAAAGTCTTCTGGCAACAGTCACCTCGTTATAGTCTACCGGAAGTTTGTGATCGCTGTTATCCAGTGTGATTGAAACAGATGCAAAGCTTAAAGGCTTTCTGTTTTCTGTACCGGAAAATATGACATCCTGCATATTTCCGCCTCGAAGCTGCTTGGCGCTCTGTTCACCGAGTACCCATCGTACTGCATCACCGACATTACTCTTGCCACTGCCGTTCGGTCCGACGATTCCGGTGATTCCGTTGTGAAATTCAAAGTTGATTTTCTGAGCAAAGGATTTGAAGCCATATACTTCAATATTCTTTAAATACATATCTCACCTGCCCGTTTAATTTGTGGCTGTCAGAATTTCTTTTCCTGAATCGCCTGATAGGCAGCTGCCTGTTCTGCTGCCTTTTTAGTGTGACCCGTGCCATTTCCCACAACCTGACCGTTAACCTGAACGACTACAGTAAAGCATTTATCATGATCCGGTCCCTCTTCACCTGTAAGTACATATTCAATCGGCTGAAGTCCCTTTTCCTGTACAAGCTCCTGAAGAATCGTTTTGCTGTCATAAAAAAGCTGTTTATGTTCAATATCATTCAGAATAAAATTCAGAACAAATTTTTTCGCATTGGAAAAACCACCGTCCAGGTAGATTGCGCCAAGAAGCGCCTCTGTCGCATCGGAAACGATAGAATCACGGTTACGTCCTCCTGTCATGTTTTCTCCCTTACCGAGAAGCAGAAATTCCGGAAGACCAAATTCTCTTGCGCAATATGCCAGGCTTGGTTCACACACAAGACTTGCACGTTTTTTTGTCAGCTCACCTTCCGGGATCTGCGGAAATTTTTTGTAAAGAAAATCACTGCTGATCAGTTCAAGTACAGCATCTCCAAGAAACTCCAGACGTTCATTACATCCAAGTTTTCCGAGTTTTTTTTCATTTGCATAAGAACTGTGTGTCAGCGCCTGTCTCAGCAGTTTTTTGTTCTGAAATGTATATCCTATAATCTGTTCCAACTGTTCCATTTTATTGTCCTTCTTTTTTTATTCTTTATCCGGTGCCTCAAAATGAACCGGCTGAATACGTTCTGCAATTTTTTCGTTGATCTTCTGCTGTTTGAACTGCACACACTGGAAAATCGCGTGTTTGATCTCAACAGCCTTCGCGCTTCCATGCGTCTTGACAACAAGTCCTTTGAGTCCGAGAAGCGGAGCCCCACCGTATTCGGTAGCATCAAAACTCTTCAGAGTCTGTTTCAGTGCAGGTTTTACCAGAAGTGCTCCAATCTTGCTCTTCATGGTACTCATCATTCCTTCTTTTATTTTGTGGATCAGCTCAGAGCTGACACCTTCATAAAGTTTGAGAATGACATTTCCGACAAAAGCTTCGCAGACAATAACGTCTGCATAGCCGGCTGGAATATCCCTTGCTTCAATACTTCCGATAAAGTTGATTCCCTCTGCTTCTTTAAGAAGCGGGAAGGTCTCTTTGACAAGTGCATTGCCTTTTTCTTCTTCTGCACCATTATTGACAATCGCAACACGTGGATTTTTGATTCCGACAACATGCTCCATATAGATGGAACCCATTTTTGCAAACTGTACCAGATGAGATGGTCTTGCATCTACATTTGCTCCACAGTCAATCAGAAGCGAGACTCCCTTGGCGGTCGGAATCAGCGGGGCAAGCGGCGGTCTCTCAACGCCTTTGCTTCTGCCCACCAGCACCTGCCCGCCTACAAGAACTGCTCCGGTACTTCCGGACGAAACAAACGCATCTGCTTTTTGTTCTTTGACCATTTTCAGCCCGACAACGATGGAAGAATCTTTCTTCTTACGGATTGCAAATACCGGAGGTTCTGCTGTTTCGATTACTTCTGTTGCATTTACCACCTCAATCCTGTCTGTCGGATAATCCTGGTATTTCTTAAGTTCTGAATAGATCACTTCCTCCTGTCCTGTAAGAATCACCTGAATATCATCCCGCTCCTTCACAGCGTCCACTGCAGCTCTGACCGGTTCCACAGGTGCAAGATCTCCGCCCATGGCATCTACAACAACTTTTACTAATTCTGCCATATTGTTCCTCCTGTATATTCTGTATCTATTTAAAAATGTTCTGTAATGATTGTAAAAAATCTCAAACTTTATCATACTAAAGAATCAGCAGAAAATCAACCCTGTTCCTGGTTGATTCTGCTGATTCCATATATCAGATATAGAATTTTCTATTTCTGTGCTTCAATCTGTTCTGCAAGATCATTCAGATACACCCAGCGGTCCATCTTTTCTTCAAGCTGTGCCTCTGCTTCTTCTTTTTGCTGTGTAAGTTCATTTAACTTACCGGAATTTGTTGCATTAGCCATGATATCAGCATCCAGTTTCTCAATTTTGCTCTCCAGCGCTGCAATATCATCATCAATCGTTTCAAATTCACGCTGCTCTTTGTAACTGAATTTCAGTTTTGAAGGACGATTTTGTTTCCATGTTTTTACGGATTCTTTCTCTTCTGCAGAATCTGCAGAAACATTTTTTGAGGCAGAAGATTTTGTGGCCGGCGCTTCTTCAAAAAGGCCTTTGCGCTTTTTTGCTTCAAGGTAATCTGTGTAGCCGCCTTCATACTGTGTGAGATTTCCTTCTCGGTCAAACTCAAAAATACGGTCTGCAAGATTATCAAGAAAATAACGGTCATGCGATACGGCGATCACAATACCTGCAAAAGAATTCAGATAATCTTCCAGAATCGTCAGTGTAGGAATATCTATATCATTGGTAATCTCGTCAAGCAGCAGCACGTTTGGTGCAGATGCGAGTACTTTCAAAAGATAGAGGCGCTTCTTTTCACCACCGGAAAGCTTCTCGATTGGTGCATACTGCATGGCAGCATCAAACAGAAACTGCTCAAGAAGTTTTGATGCACTGATCAGTCCATCCTTTGTCGGAATAAACTCTGCAACGTCTTTGATATAATCAATAACGCGCTGCGAAGTATTCATATCTTCGATTTCCTGTGAAAAATATCCGATCTTTACAGTATCACCGATTTCAACCTCTCCGCTGTCCGGCTGAATGATTCCTGCTATGATTTTAAGAAGAGTGGATTTTCCGCAGCCGTTCGGCCCTATGATACCGAGACGCTGATTTTTCAGAACAATATAATCAAAGTCCCTGATGCATACACGGTCACCGAATCTTTTTGAAATATGATGCAGTTCAATTGTTTTTTTGCCCATTCTCGTCTCGACAGAATCGATTGCAACATTGGAATCCCGTACAGGTGCTGACAAATTTTTCATTTCTTCCAGACGGTCAAGACGTGCTCTCTGCTTTGTGCTTCTCGCGCGACATCCACGTTTTGCCCATTCAATCTCCATACGGAGGATACTCTGTTTTTTACGCTCAGAAGCCATTTCCATTTCTTCACGCTGAGCTTTTAATTCAAGAAATTCCGAATACTTTGCTTCATAACTGTAAAGTTTACCGTGGCTGATCTCCAGTATCTTATTCGTAACGCGATCAAGAAAATAACGGTCATGTGTAACCATGATCACAATTCCCTTAAAGCGGTTAAGATAATCTTCAAGCCAGGACGCCATCTCATTATCCAGATGGTTGGTCGGCTCATCAAGGATCAGCACATCGGTGGGATTTACAAGCACGGCAGCCAGCGCTACACGTTTTTTTTGTCCGCCGGAAAGATGTGCGATCTCTTCTTCGTGCTCCTCGATTCCCAGTTTATTCAGGACCATATGTGCTTCTGTCTCCGGATTCCAGCTCTGTTCTCTCTGACCCTGTGTCACATAGGAAAGAATCGTAGCCCCTTCCGGGAAAGTCGGATGCTGAGAAAGAAAACTGATACGCAGGCCATTCTGCATGATCACCTGACCGTCATCTGCTTCTTCCAGTCCTGCAAGGATACGCAGAAATGTTGTCTTTCCTGTTCCATTGATTCCGATGATTCCTATCTTGTCTCCCTGATGGATTCCGCAGGAAATATCATCAAAGATCACTTTATCTCCATAAATTTTACTGATATGTTCCAGGTTTAAAACATTCATGTCTTTTTCTCCTCGCCGTTAAATCTGTGATTCTTTTTTTGGAAATTTCATAAAATAATAAATAATAAACAAAACAGCGGTAATTCCCCACGAAACCGGATAACTCAGCATGATCGTGTTGATTCCGGAATGAGTCGGGAAGACACCGAACATCCATATAATACGGATCAAACATACACCGCCACATGTAAGCAGCATCGGAACCAGCACCCGTCCTGCTCCACGGAGTGCACCGGACAAAATACCGATCACAACATACATAAAATATGACGGAAGCAGGAAATGCATCATATCCACGCCAATCCGAACAACTCCCTCGTCCGTCGTAAACAGACGGTAAAGAGGACCTGCCAGTGCATACAGGACACCGCTTACCAGAAACGCTCCTGCATATGCCATCACCATGCATACACCCACGCTCTTTCGCATCCTGCGCACTTTCCCTGCACCAAAATTCTGACCGACAAAGGTTGTGATCGAGATTCCAAAGGCATTGACAACCATCCAGTAAACTGCATCGATCTTTGCAAAGGTTCCCCAGGCAGCCACCGTATCGGTACCAAGTTCGTTGACAAACACCTGAATGATCAGGTTTGCAATCGTGTACATCGTTGCTTCCAGTGCTGCCGGAATGCCGATTCTAAGAACTGCCCGGAGGGATACTCTGTAAAAACGGATTTCCCGAAATCTCAGTTGGAACAGATCATTTCCCTTCATCAGAATCCATGTCACCATAGCTGCACTGATACCCTGACAGGTCACCGTTGCAAGTGCGACACCCATTACCCCCATATGAAAGATTACGACAAGAAGAATATCCAGCGCGATATTTAACACACAGGTCATGATCAGTACGTATAATGGTCTTTTTGAATCACCGACTGCTCTCAGGATCGAAGCCCCCATATTATAAATAATATTAAAAATCATACCACAGAAATAAATGTGCAGATAGGTAATGGAATCTGTCATTAGTTCCGAGGGTGTTTTCATCATAACCAGTACATTCGGTGAAATCATGAACCCCATGATACTGACCACTGCACCTGTCACAATTGCAAATGCATAGGCTGTATGTAATGTTTTATTAAGATTTTGCCTGTCTCTGGCGCCATAAAACTGTGCCATAATAACGGATGCTCCCGAAGTCAGTCCGACAAACACCTCGACAATCAGCATTACGATCTGATTTACAGACCCACCAACAGCTGCCAGTGCCTCTTTACCTACAAAACGACCGACAACAATACTGTCGGCCGTGTTATATATCTGTTGAAAAAACGTTCCGATTACAATCGGAAAAAAGAAAATCAAAAGCTGTTTCCAGATCACACCCTCCGTGATCTGATTCTTCTGTTCCATATAAACCCTCCATAATTTGTAAGAATTCCTCATCTATACAAGTATAACAGAGGTAAGTCTGAAAAGCAATCTGCATCTGAAACGCATAAATGACTACAAAAAAACAGAACCCCGAACCAGGATTCTGTTTCTCATAATCTGTGATTAGTCTTCAACTTTCACGATTTCTTTCTTGTTGTAGCTTCCGCATTCTTTACAAACTCTGTGAGGCATCATCAGGGCACCACATTTGCTGCATTTTACCAGATTCGGAGCGCTCATTTTCCAGTTTGCACGTCTTTTATCACGTCTAGCTTTAGATGATTTGTTCTTTGGACATATGGACATAGGTTACACCTCCTTAAATTTACTAAATATATCACTGATAGCTGCCATACGGGGATCCTTTGGTTCCTCAGCACATCCGCAGGAACCTTTGTTCAGGTTCTTACCGCATCGGCTGCAGATTCCCTTACAGTCTTCTCTGCAAAGGACTTTCAAAGGCCAGCTCATCAGTACCTCAAGATAGACCAACCGGTCCACATCCAGGTCCATGCCAGTGAGATAGTCGTTCTCATCCAGATCCTGTACTCTTTCGGTATCAGATTTCTTCATATCAAGTTTCTGATCAATCTCATAAGGAATTTTAACAGCAACCTGTTCCAGACAACGGTCACACGGAATACCTACAACAACAGCACCGGTTCCTTTCATTTCAAGAACCTTATTACCTGTGTTTGTAATACCAAGTTCTATCGGTGTTTTCTCCAGAATCGGATAATCCCCCATCTGAAATGAAATCTTATCTAAATCAAGATCCAACTGAAGCTGTATGTGTTTTCCTTCACTGTCTGTAATATCTGATAAATGAATCTGCATAGTTCTCTCCTATTCACACTTTATCAATTATACATAGAAGGTACCTGTTTGTCAACGAAATTTTTATTTTTATTTCTATATTTTTCCGTCATTTTATTTCTCCACAACTTCGCTCCGTACAGGAATGGATGCAGTCGCGCCAGGTCTGGAAACTGCAATGGCCGATGCCTTTGCCGCAAGCTTAAGTCCATCCTGAACAGGCATTCCATCAATAACAGAAGAAATAAAATATCCGGTAAAGGTATCGCCTGCTGCTGTCGTATCAACAGCTTTTACCTTAAAGATTCCCTGACGATAAATTCCTGTTTCATCCTGATATACGGAACCGTCGCCCCCAAGTGTCAGAACGACTTTTGCCTTTGGATAAAGTTCTTTCACTTTCGCAAGAATTCTGTCAGGTTCTTTTTCTCCGGTAATCTGGAATCCTTCGATCTCATTCATCAGGAAAAGACTTATCTTCGACAGATCACATTTTTCAAGTGCACTGTCAAAAGGTGATGGATTCAGAATGATCATCATTTTCTTTTCGTATGCACGGTCAATGATATAATCCAGTTCATTGATTTCATTCTGAAGGAGGATGATATCACCCTCATCAAAAGAATCCAGAACTGAATCTACAAATTCCTTTGTCATACTTCTGTTTGAGCCTCCAAAAAGGAGGATACAGTTCTGACCATTCCGGTCAACCTGAATGACTGTATGACCGCATGGCCCCGGAATCTGCCTGATAAACTCTGCATTTACACCGTTCTCTTTACATACTTCAAGCAATGGTTCGCCGCCTTCTCCGATCAGTCCGGCATGATATACAGGAATCCCGGCCTTTGCCAGTGCAATGGACTGGTTCAGACCTTTACCGCCACAAAAGGTCTGTCTGCTTTTTGATGCCTGTGTCTCTCCGGGAATCAGAATGGATTCCACCTGGTACACATAGTCCAGATTAAGAGAACCAAAATTTAATACTTTCATTTCTTAAATTCCCCCATTTCTTTCAATCGGATTATGATTTATTTTCATATTACTATATGACTGACAGTAGTGAAAAAAAGGGCCTGCCAGTGACAAGCCCTTTTTAATCCATTTATAACTTATTATTTTACTAAAGCTACTGTATCTCTGCAGATTGCAAGTTCTTCATTGGTAGGAATAACTGCAACCTTAACTTTGGAAGCCGGAGTAGAGATAACGATTTCTTCGCTGAACGTATCATTTGCTTTGTCATCGATCTCAACACCAAGATATCCGAAGTAGTTGCAGATGTCTTTACGAAGTGCACCTACGTTTTCACCGATACCAGCGGTAAATACGATTGCATCTACGCCGTTCATGGCTGCTACATAGCCGCCAACGAATTTAGCAATGCCATAGCAAAGTACATCATAAGCATTCTTTGCATCTTCGTTTCCGTCTGCGATTGCGGCTCTGATATCACGCATGTCACTGCCGACTCCGGACATACCCTGAAGACCGGATTTCTTATTCAGGACGTTCATAACACCTGCGATGTCAAGATTTTCTTTCTTTGCGATAAACTCAACGATTGCCGGGTCAATGTTACCGGAACGTGTTCCCATTACAACACCTTCCAGTGGTGTAAGACCCATAGTTGTATCTATGCATTTACCGTTCTTTACAGCACTGATAGAAGAACCGTTTCCAAGGTGGCAGACGATAACTTTGGAGTTGTCTTTGTCAAGTCCGAGGAATTCAACAGCACGTTTGGATACGAAGCTGTGGGATGTTCCGTGGAAGCCGTATCTTCTTACTTTATATTTCTTATAGTATTCAATCGGAAGTCCGTACAGATATGCTTTTGCAGGCATTGTCTGATGGAAAGCTGTATCAAATACACCAACCTGCGGTACACCCGGCATCAGTTCGGAGCAGACATCAATACCGATCAGGTTTGCAGGATTGTGAAGAGGTGCAAGATCGTTGCACTCTTTTACTGCTGCGATCATTTCATCTGTGATTACTGCAGAAGCTGCAAATTTCTCACCGCCATGTACGACACGGTGTCCGATTGCATCTACTTCTTTAAGGCTCTTGATTGCACCTGTTTTTTCATTTGTAAGAGCGTCCAGAACGAACTGGATAGCTTCTTTATGAGTAGGCATAGCACATTCTGTGATTTCTTTGTCAAGTCCGGCTTTCTGATAAACCAGTCTTCCGTCGATACCGATTCTTTCGCAAAGACCCTTTGCCAGAACGTCTTCTGTATCAGAGTTGATCAGCTGATATTTCAGTGAAGAACTTCCGCAGTTAATTACCAATACATTCATTTTAATATTCTCCTATTCGATATGATTCAGATATGTAGATCTTATTTGTCTTCAGCCTGACACTGTACAGCTGTAATTGCAACAACACCAACGATATCATCTGCAGAGCATCCTCTGGAAAGGTCATTGACCGGTTTTGCAATACCCTGTGTAACAGGTCCGTAAGCTTCTGCTTTACCAAGACGCTGAGCAAGTTTGTATCCGATGTTTCCCGCATCAAGGTCAGGGAATACCAGAACATTTGCTTTACCTGCAACTTCGCTGCCCGGAGCTTTGGATGCACCAACGCTCGGTACGATTGCTGCGTCAAGCTGGAATTCACCGTCAAGTTTGAGTTCCGGATGCTCTTCTTTTGCGATTCTTGTAGCTTCTACCATCTTATCTACGTCAGCATGTTTTGCACTTCCCTTTGTGGAGTGTGAAAGCATGGCAACGATCGGCTCTTCCTCAACAAGAAGCTGGAAGGATTCAGCAGAAGAAGCTGCGATTGCAGAAAGTTCTTCCGGAGTCGGGTTCTGGTTCAGACCGGAGTCAGCAAATACAAATGCACCGTTTGCACCGTATTCGCAATCCGGAACTACAATCAGGAAGAAAGCGGATACAAGCTTTGTTCCCGGTTTTGTTTTCAGAATCTGCAGACATGGACGAAGTGTGTCTGCTGTAGAATGGCATGCACCGGATACCATACCGTCTGCATCACCCATTTTTACCATCATTACACCATAGTATGGGTACTGAGTATGAAGGATCTCTTTTGCTTTTTCAGGTGTCATACCTTTTTTAGCTCTCAGTTCTACAAATTTGTCAATGTATGCCTGAGTTTTGTCAGATGTCTCTGGATCAACGATGGTTGCTCCGGAGATATCGAATCCGCCTTCAGCAGCTTTCTTATTGATTTCTTCTTCGTTACCGATGAGGATGATCTTGGCAACTCCCTCTTTAAGAATCTTATCAGTTGCCTCGATAGTTCTCATATCCTCTGTCTCTGGCAGTACGATAGTTTTGATGCTTTTTTTTGCTCTTTCTTTGAGTAAATCAACAAATCCCATGATTAAATGGCTCCTTTCGTTATTTCGGTCAAATGACCGCGTGAGAGTCTGAAACATGATCTCACAGCTAGAATCATTATACCCCCTGTTTTCGCGCATTTCAAGTAGTTGACAAGGAGATTCTTCCAAAGAGTGGTATTTTTTGACGTGCAATCCTGACAGAATGACGAAAAATTCTGCGTTCCGTATTTTAGTGATAATATTGTCACGCTTCCAACACTGTGTTACAATATCGAAATCAGCAAAAATATACAAAAAGAAGTAGGAAGGCAATATGAAAGTAACTGGAATCATAGCAGAATATAACCCTTTTCACAGAGGACATAAATACCAGATAGATTACTGCAAAAAAGAGCTACATTCAGATTATGTGGTCGTTGCCATGAGTGGCGATTATGTACAGAGAGGTACACCGGCGCTTCTCTCAAAACATGCTCGGGCAGAAATGGCACTTCGATGTGGCGCGGATCTCGTGCTTGAATTGCCGGTATCGGTGAGCACAGCCAGTGCGGAAGCCTTTGCTATGGGTGCTGTCTCTATGCTGGATGGACTACGTGTTATAGACCATCTCTGTTTCGGTAGTGAATATGGGAAAGTTTCTGCTTTGCGGGAACTGGCTGCTGTTCTTGTCAGTGAGCCCAAAGAATACCGTCTGTTTCTGAAAAAATTTTTAAGCGCTGGCTGCTCTTTCCCGTCAGCACGCAGTCAGGCACTGGTGGAATATTTCAAAAACCCTCATAACTTCGAAGGAGATACTTTCGACGGCATTCTGACTCCGCTTTTGAATCAGATCACACAAATTTTAAATTCACCCAACAACATTCTCGGAATTGAATATTGTAAGGCTTTAAATCGGCTGAAAAGTAATATAAAACCAGTTACATTGAAACGCCAGGGGATGGGGTATCACGATACGCTTACCGTTGCTTCTTCTGCTCATGCCGTATCTGCTGACATTTCCGGCAAAAATCTCCCCTTCGCCTCTGCTTCTGCTATTCGTGAACTTTTAACTTCCACTCTCACGCAGGAAACAATTGCACAGATTTCTGCACAGGTTCCGGATGAGGCTTCCGCATTCTTTGTTTCTTCTCTGCGAAATAATGGATACCTGAGTGAAGAGGTTCTGGACGATCTTCTTATCTATCGAATCATGTATACAGACGCAGAATCTCTTTCACAATATCTGGATGTTTCGGGAGATCTTGCAGAGCGCATAATAAACTGTCGAAATGAAATCTCCGGTTTCACACAGGCCGCTTCTCTTCTGAAAACAAAAGAGCTTACCCAGACACGCATTCAGCGCGCACTGCTTCACTCAATCTTACAGATACTCGAAGCTCCTCTGTCAGTTCCTTATTCACGCGTACTCGGATTTCGCAAAGAAAGCAGTCCACTTCTGAAAGAAATCAAAAAGAACAGTACCCTTCCAGTGCTTACAAAACTTGCCGATTCGGATGCACTCCTCGATGAGACAGGGAAACGCCTCCTGAGCGAGACAACAGCAGCATCCAACCTTTACGAAAAGCTTCTCTGCAAAAAGAACGGGCAGAAATTCATTCACGAATATCAGAAACAGATAGTTATTTTATAACTAAATATGTAAAACAAAAACAGCCGTCATCGACTTGGAAATATTATCTCTTCCCTCTCGATGATGGCTGTTCTGCTATTTGATATTATTCTGACAGCAGGATTCTGTCATTATCAAGAGCCTTTCCGGCTCCGCTTCTGAACTTCTTAAGAAGTCCCTCAACTGTCATGTTCTTTTTCTCTTCGCCACCGATATCCAGAACTATCTTACCGGAATCCATCATTAAAATTCTGTTTCCAAGATCAATTGCGGACTGCATATTGTGCGTGATCATCAGACAGGTAAGCTGATGTTCTTCTACTATACGTCTGGTCAGAGACAGGACTTTCTCTGCCGTTCCCGGATCAAGTGCTGCAGTATGCTCATCCAGAAGAAGCAGTTTCGGCGGATTCATTGTTGCCATAAGAAGTGTCAGCGCCTGTCGCTGACCACCGGAAAGAAGTCCGACCGGATGACTCATGCGTTCTTCCAGTCCGATATCCAGTTTCTTTAATTCTTCACGGAAACGCTCTTTTTCCTGTTTGGTCGTATGGGAAAGCCAGACACCTCTGCCGGCTGCAAGCGCAAGATTTTCTTCAATCGTCATTCCCGGAGCAGTTCCCCTCATCGGATCCTGATACAGGCGTCCGATACTTTTGGCACGTACATGCTGCGGAGTAAATGTAATATCTTCTCCATCCAGAATAATCGAGCCGGAATCTGTAAGGAAATCCCCGCAGACCGCATTAAAAAATGTAGATTTACCGGCACCGTTAGAACCGATGATCGTGGCAAAATCACCTTTTTTTAATTCAAGCGAAAAATCTTCCAGAGCCTTTTTTTCATTTACAGTGCCCGGATTAAATGTTTTTGAAATATGGCTGATTTTTAACATGGATCATCTGCCTCCTTTTTGGTGTGTCATCCTGCGTCGGATCTGCGGCCACTGTTTTTTCAGATATGGACCGGAAATTGCAAGAACAACAATAACAGAAGATACAAGTTTCAGCATAAATGCCGGCATATTAAACCGGAGCGCGATCGTATATACAAGGCGGAAAATAAAGGAACCAAGTACCATTCCCACTGCTCTTGCAAAGATGCCGCCATGTCCGAGAAGTGTACCTCCAATCAGAAGGGATGCCAGTGCGATGGTGACCATACCCTGTCCGATATTGATATCAACGGATTTCTGCGACTGAGACAGAAGGCATCCGGAAAGTGCGGTAAAAGCATTTGCAACGCACAGACCGATGACTGTTGTAAATACCGGGTTGATGGAAGAAGATTTTACCATATCAGAGTTATTTCCTGTTGCTCTGATCGCAAGACCGAGTCTTGTTTTCAGAAAAAATACAAGAAATATAATTACGAGGATCACCGCGATTGCTGCAATGATGATATCTTCTCTGCCTTTTAACGGAGTTTCTGAAAGTGTATCTTTCATCATACTGAATACCGTCGTTGTACGGTTCATATTGATCAGGGACGAGCCGCCCATGACTGCAATATTTACGGAATACAAAGCAGTATTTACAATAATTCCGGCAAGCAGACTGTCCACACCGAGTTTTGTCTGCAGGATTGCAGTTACAAAACCAGAAAGAACTCCGGCAGCCATTGCTGCTACAATGGACAGAAACGGATGTCCGCTAACAGCTACTACCGCTCCCACAGCGGCGCCAAAGGTAAAGCATCCATCTGTAGAAAGGTCGCAGACATTTAACATAGAATAACTGAGAAACAAGGCAAGAACTGTCAGCGAACAGATCAGTCCGAGTTTCAGGGCAGTCTCTCCAAGAGAGAGCATTGTTGCAATCGTCACGGTGATTTCCTCCAATTGGTTTTATTAGTTATAACAACCTTATTTTGCTTCTACATCATCAAAGCTCTCTGCAGTGGTGATCTCATTTACCTGTGTGCAGAGTGGTTTGAATGCTGTCTTAACAGTATCAAAATCAAGACCAAGTGCTTCACATGTTTCTGTGTTTACAGTTGCAGTACCATTGTCGAATGTTTCTACAGCTGTTTCGGATGGTTTTGCTCCATCTACAAGAATGTCTGCGATCATATCAGCTGTTTTCTGTCCAAGGTTTGCATAATCAACACCATATCCTACAAATGCACCGTTCAGTGCGAAAGAATCAGCTCCTGTGTAGTGAGGGATGCCTGCTTCAATGAATTTTTCATAGATAGAAAGCTCTGCTGTCATAATGGTATTATCTGTTGGTGTGAAAACTGCATCCACGCCATCGGCGATGAGTGCTTCTGCTGCAAGCTGAACTTCATCTGTTGTTGTTCCGGTACGCTCTACGTATTCGATACCTTCTTCATCAAGATAATCCTTTGCTTCCTGAATCGCTGTTGTGGAAGAATCCTGTCCGACATCATAAAGAAGTCCGACTTTCTTTACATCCGGGTTCTGTGCCTGGATCAGTTTCATAATCGAAGAAGTATCCAGATAATCACTTGTTCCGGTAATGTTTGCTCCCGGTGCTTCCAGAGAATCTACCAAGCCGGAACCAACCGGATCGGAAACAGCGGAAAATACGACCGGTGTATCTGTTCCTTCTGTTGCAGACTGCATACGCATTGCTACCGGTGTAGCTACACCAACCATCAGGTCTACATTGTCAGCCTGGAAATCGGAAATGATCTGTTCCATAACACTGGCATCTGCATTGCAGTTATCATAAGATACATCAAAAGTAATACCTTTTTCTTCTCCGATCTCTTCCAGACGGGACTGAATATTGTCTACGATCTGATTCAGGGAAGCATCATCTACATAATTGCAGATGCCTACTTTAAAATCATCTGCCATTACCGGGGAAGCCATCATCATACTGGTTGCTACTGCTGCTGCGATTACTAACATTCTTTTTTTCATAGTCTTTTTCCTCTCTCTTTCTACATTTTATGTGCCATGAGAAAAAAAGAACCGTCCCAAGCTATGCTTGAGACGGTAATAATTTCTTATTATCGCGGTACCACTCAAATTGACGTATCGTCCACTTTCTCATGTACAAACATACACTCCTGATTGATAACGGGTTCGGTTCCCGTCAGCGCCTACTCTTATGATCATCATTTCGGGCTGCCCTCGAAAGGCCATTCAATAATCTGCCTCATACAGGATTCCACCACTACCTGCTCTCTGAAATGATTCAGGATTATTTACTCTTCTTTCTCATCGGTTTTGCTGTTTTCTACTTTACCACAGGAAATTGTGAATGTCAATCATTTTTTATAAAACTGAACAAAGGTTTTTTCAGACTGAGTGCCAGTGACAGAGGATCCACATGACCATTGACTGCAAGTATTGCCGGATCGTATTTCCAGAGCTGAATTTCCGACTGTGTTTCTGCATTCAAAAGTTCGTGGCCGCCTGTATAATGAAAGTCCTTTTTATTTACTGCATAGGATGGATAACCTTTTCCTTCTTCTGTGTCTGCTATTATGCCGCCTTTTATAACATCTTTATCAAGATAAATTATGTCTGCCAGCGGTGAAATCAGATACGGTTCCAGTTTATATAAAATCTCATCCGGTGAACTCTTTCCCTTCAGATATTTCTGTACACCGGTCTTTCCTGTTTCAAAACACCCGGTCTTTTCAAGCTGGCGAAAAGCACGTGTTATCGTCATTGCAGAACACCCCAGCGCTTTTACTGCACCATGCATATAGATACAGTTTTCTTTAGCATAGTACCAGTAGAAGAGCAGTAGTTGTGTGGACGGCTGTAACGTTTCCGTACTTTGTATTTCCATTCGATACTTTTCTTCAAGACAGGTACCCATAAACGGAAGATAAATCTGACTGTCCGGCACTATAAATGAAATATGTGCTTTTATGAATGCAGTCCTTCTGTATGCGTCTATCATATCCATAATGAAAACTACAGGCAGTGCTTCTTCCATTTGGATACGACGAAGCTGCTTCTTCAAAGAGCCAATCTGACTTAGTTTATCTTTGGGCCATAGGAAAATACATTTCATTTTATCAAGTTCCACAAGCCGCATTTCATATCGTTCGGTAATGTAATATGGTAACTCCAATTCACCTTTCCAACGATGATATTTCACTGACACACCAAGCATTTTCTCCAGATATTCCATTCTGTTATTCTCCCATATATATTTATAACTCAGAAATTGTATTATAACATATATAATGTTATATCATATTTATTATGTTAAATAAAGGATTTTCAATAATTTTGCACAAAAAATCCCCTGACAGAGGATTCTCCGGGATTTCCGGAAATATCTCCTTCAGGGGATTCGTTATTATAACATCGTCCAGTAAAAATCAGACATTTTCTTGTTTCGCATCAGTTCTTGAAGCTGTGGATCGGTGCCGGGATGCGTCCACCGCGCTCTACAAACGCATCACAGGAGAACTTGTTAACCGGCATGATCGGAGCATATCCGAGAAGTCCGCCAAACTCTACTGTCTCTCCTACTCCTTTACCGATAACAGGGATTACACGTACTGCTGTTGTCTTCTGATTGATCATACCAATCACAGATTCATCAGCAATGATACCCGCAATTGTAGATGCCTTTGTATCACCCGGAATTGCAATCATATCAAGACCTACAGAGCAGACACAGGTCATTGCTTCGAGTTTTTCTAGTGTCAGTGCACCTAGATTTACAGAATCAATCATTCCCTGATCCTCGCTGACCGGAATAAATGCACCGCTCAGACCGCCTACTGCCTGTGCTGCCATAACACCGCCTTTTTTGACCTGGTCATTCAAGAGTGCAAGTGCTGCGGTCGTTCCAGGTGCTCCTACTCTCTCAAGACCAATCTCTTCGAGAATTTCTGCCACACTGTCGCCAATTGCCGGTGTCGGTGCAAGAGAAAGGTCCACAATTCCGAACGGTACATTCAAACGCCTTGACGCTTCCTGTGCAACAAGCTGTCCCACGCGCGTTACTTTAAATGCTGTACGCTTGATCATTTCACATAAGGTCTGGAAATCAGCACCGCGAACAGATTCCAGTGCTGTTTTGACTACACCAGGGCCGCTGACACCGACATTAATAATGCAGTCTGCTTCTGTCACACCATGGAAAGCACCTGCCATAAACGGGTTATCATCCGGTGCATTACAGAATACTACAAGCTTCGCACAGCCAAGAGAATCCTGCTCTTTGGATGCTTCTGCAGTTTCAAGAACAATCTCACCCATTAGTTTTACCGCATCCATATTGATACCAGTCTTTGTGGAACCTACATTAACGGAGCTGCATACACGTTCTGTCACTGCAAGTGCCTGTGGAATAGAACGAATCAGGAGTTCTTCTGCCGGTGTCATACCCTTACATACCAGAGCAGAATACCCACCTATAAAGTTCACACCGATTGTTTTTGCTGCACGATCCAGCGTCTTAGCTATAGATACAAAATCTTCTGTCGTATGGCATGCCACACCGCCGATTAAAGCGATCGGTGTCACGGAAACACGTTTATTCACAACAGGAATACCAAATTCTGCTGCAATCTTGTCTCCTGTAGCAACCAGATCTTTTGCTTTGGTTGTGATTTTGTTGTATATCTTTTCATTCATGATATCTAGATCACTGTCAATACAATCCAGAAGGCTGATTCCCATTGTGATGGTACGCACATCCAGATTTTCCTGCTCGATCATCTTATTTGTCTCATTAACCTCAAAAATATTGATCATGTCAACTCTCCTTTTCTGTATGATACGATTAAATACGATGCATTACATTAAAGATATCTTCGTGCTGACAGCGGATCACTACGCCGATCTTATCACCGATTTCAGAAAGTTCCTTTGAAAGAGCTGCTGCGTCTTTTTCTGATTTGCTGGTATCTGCGACCATCATCATGTTAAAATATCCCTGTACGATAGTCTGAGAAATATCCAGGATATTTACATTGTTGTCTGCAAGATACGTACATACCTTTGCGATGATGCCTACTGTGTCATTTCCTACTACTGTAATGATTGTTTTTTTCATGACTTTTATCCTTTCTTTTATACGGTAACTACATCGGAAATCAAATCCCGTTTCGCTACCTGAATTCTGAAATCTTTTGATTTATAAGGGTTGTCTCCCAGTGTTACCTCTGAACAAACAGTCTCGTACGCAAGCTCTTCATAATTATTTTCTCTGCTTAGATGCCCCAGAAAAATCGATTTCATGTTGTCATGAAGCAGTCTGCATAACAGTCTGCCTGCGTTTTCATTGGAAAGATGTCCCCGTTCTCCAAGGATACGTTGTTTCAGATAATATGGATATCTGCCTACCTGCAGCATCCGGATATCATGATTTGCTTCCAGAAGAAGCGCATCCAGATTCTGAAGGTTTTCAATGATATAATCGTTATATTTTCCAAGGTCGGTCGCAATTCCCACAGAACGCCCTTCACATTCCAGTCTATAACCGACCGGCTGTGCTGCATCGTGTGGAATAGAAAAAGGTTTTACCGTAAGATCTCCGATTTCAAACGATTCATCCTCTTTGATTTCATGAAAAATCTCGCCCGGAATCTTGCCAAGTGCATTGGTACGGACCATGGCATCCACAGTGCCTCCTGTCGTATAGATCGGAATTCCGTATTTTCTTGATATAACACCCAGCCCTTTGATATGATCGGAATGTTCATGTGTGATCAGGATTCCGTCCAGATCACGTCCGGTAAGATCAAGACTGTTTAAACCGGCTTCCATCTTTTTGCCACTGATTCCGGTATCAACCAGTACATGCGTATTCTCTGAGCCTACGTAAATACAGTTTCCGCTACTTCCACTCGCAATACTGCAAAATCTCATAATTTCTTAATCCCTTCTTCTATCTGGCGCCATGTTTCCTCTGGCAGACCGTTATTTGTAATCATATAATCCGTATTCTGCCGGAAAAACGCCTCGGAAGCCTGTCTCTTTATGATGCTCAGAGCTTTTTCTCTCGTGTAACCTCTGCTGCTCATAAGACGTTCTATACGTGTCTCCTGATCCGTATGTACATACCAGACCTGATCGCAGAAAGCATCATACTTTTCTTCCAGAAGAAGCGCTGCCTCTACTACGACCAGAGAACAGCCGGCTTCCCTTTGCTGTTCAATCTGGTTCAATATAAATTGGCGAACAGCCGGATGAATAATCGCATCCAGACTCTGACGCATTACCTCACTGCCAAATACTACATCGGAAACCATCTTCCGGTCAATGGTTTTGTCATTTTTTATGACTCGTTTTCCAAATAATGCAACCACACTGTCATAACAGATCCCATCAGGCTCCATAACAAGATGTCCGACCAGATCCGCCTGAATCACATATGCATGATATTTTTCTTTCAGAAAATCAAGCACTGTGCTTTTGCCGGCGCCGACACCGCCTGTAATTCCCAGAATTTTCATCTTATTTTGCCTCGTACCAGTTGCTGCCTTCATGCATGTCTACTTCAAGTTCTACAGAAAGATTTGCCGCACCTTTCATTTCTTCTTCCAGAATTCGGGACACAATCTCCAGCTCGTCTTTCTTTGTCTCAATCAGCAGTTCGTCATGCACCTGAAGCACCAGCCGCGATTTCAGCCCTTCCTGCCTGATTCTCTTATAGACTCGGTTCATCGCAATTTTAATAATATCCGCTGCAGTTCCCTGTATCGGAGAATTCATAGCTACACGTTCACCGAAAGAACGCTGCATAAAATTGCCGGACTTCAGTTCCGGTATCGGACGTCTCCGTCCGAACATGGTCGTCACATATCCTTTTTCTTTTCCTTCGGCAACAAGACCATCCAGAAAACTTTTTATTTTCGGATATGTCTCAAAATACTTTTCAATATACTCTGCTGCTTCTTTTCGGGTAATGCTTAAGTCCTGGCTGAGTCCGAAAGAGCTGATTCCATACACAATTCCGAAGTTTACCGCTTTTGCATTCCGTCGCTGAAGAGACGTTACTTCTTCAAACGGAACATGAAATACCTGCGACGCAGTCAGACGGTGAATGTCCTGCGCCTCCCTGTATGCCTGAATCAGAGTCTCATCTCCGGACATATGTGCAAGTACCCGGAGTTCGATCTGTGAGTAATCGGCATCCAGAAATACGTATCCGTCCTCCGGTACAAAAACTTTACGGATCAGACGACCGAGTTCCATACGTACCGGAATGTTCTGAAGGTTCGGTTCCGTACTGCTAATTCGTCCGGTGGCTGTAATCGTCTGATTAAATGTGGAATGGATTCTTCCATCCGGCTCAATGACTGCCGCAAGACCATCTGCATAAGTAGATTTCAGTTTTGCAAGCTGTCGATATTCCAGAATATCTTTGACGATCGGATGCTCTGGTGCCAGTTTCTCAAGGATATCGGCTGCTGTGGAATAACCGGTCTTTGTTTTTCTGCCTCCGGGAAGTCCCATTTTTTCAAAAAGTATCGTTCCGAGCTGCTTCGGAGAATTGATATTAAATTTTTCACCGGCCTCCTCATAAATCTGTTTTTCCAGTTCTTCAATACGCACCTGAAGTTTTTTTCCATATGTTTTTAATTCTTCACCTTTTACGCAGATTCCATATTTCTCCATAGAATCCAGCGTAAAAATCAATGGAAGTTCAATCTCCCGATAAACCTGCCACATACCACTGTCTTTCATCGAGATTTCGAGTGGAATACGTGCAGTAAGCGCGGTGTATGCCATATAACAGCCATATGGCATCAAACCGTCCGACGAACCCTCCCACACCTTTTTAAGGGAATCTTTACCCAGCAGATCCTCCCGTGTAGGAAGAAGTATTCCGTCCAGATATTCCTTCGCAACATCATCGTATGTGTATGTGGATTTCAGCGGATTCAGAAGATATGCTCCGATTCCGATGTCAAAGACCTGCGTTTCATCTTCGAGCGGCACACGTTTCAAAAACTGTTTGATATCCAGCGCACAAAGAACTGTTGTTTTTGCCAGATCTTTCAGGGATGCGCACAGAAAATCCCCGGTAAGCAGTCCCTCCACTGGCATATAGTATATTTCTTCTTTTTCAAGGGCAATCCCAAGGCCATAAACACTTTCTTTATCTGCAAGAAGCGAAATTCCGACATATGCCTTACCGGCTGCTTTTTTAAATAATGCATCTGCACCGGAAAGGTCATTGCAGACAAAGAAGTTCTGTTCGATTGGATTTTCCGGCACAACCGCTGTATCAAATTTTGAAAGAAGATTTTTGAATTCAAGTCGTTTGCAGAGCTGATATGCCTCTGGCGTATAGAGGTTCTTCAGTTCTGCTTCTTCATAAGAATAATCTATCGGACTATCTGTATTGATTGTCGCAAGTGTTTTACTTAAAACAGCCATATCATAATGTTCACGCAGTGATTCTTTTGCTTTATTCGGCTTCACTTCCTCCAGATGCGCATAGGCGTTTTCTATTGAACCAAACTCTACGACCATCTTTGTTGCTGTCTTTTCACCAACTCCAGGGATGCCCGGAATATTGTCAGCAGAATCTCCCATCAGGGCTTTTAACTCAATGATCTGCGGTGGTGTTACCTGATATTTTTCAATAACTTCCTGTGTATGGAAGTTCTCGATGGTTGTCTTTCCTCTCGAAGTCTTCGGAAGGCGAATCAGGACTTTTTCTGTTGCAAGCTGGAGAAGGTCACGGTCACCGGACAGAATCGTTACATCCATGCCAGCTTTTTCACTTCGTACAGCCAGTGTTCCTAGAAGATCATCCGCCTCAAATCCCGGTTTGTAAACAATCTTGATGCCCATTGCCGTAAGCACATCTTTGATCAGCGGCACCTGTTCCCTTAATTCTTCCGGCATCGGTTTACGGGTCCCTTTGTATGCATTGTAAATTTTGTGACGGAATGTAGGCTCGTGAAGATCAAAAGCAACCGTCAGATATTTTGGCTTCTCCTCCTCAAGGATACGAAAAAGAATGTTAAGGAATCCATAAACCGCGCCTGTATGTCTGCCTTCGGAGTTTGTCAGATCCGGAAGTCCGTAAAATGCGCGATTCAGAATACTATGTCCATCAATCAGTAAAATTTTGTCACTCAAAATGTGTTCCCCCTGTATCTATTTATAGGAAATGCGCTATATCCATGATAAAAAATATAATAAAAATAAGCAACAGAATCGCAAATACTGCCAGCAAAAGACCTGTCAGGAAATGAAACCACCGTTTCTTACGGATATATCTGCGTGATTTTCGGATATCCTGATCCAGAAGTTTACGAAAATCAAGTACAGAACCATCTTCCGGCTCATCCAGCTGCTGTATTGCTTCATGCACAATAAAATATGTCTCAAGTTCATCATAACAGGACGAACAATGACTGATATGATCCAGAAATTCTTCAAGTTCATCGACGCTTAAGCTATGATTGATGTATTTGGTCACCATGCTCTCAGCGGTTCTGCATTCAATATCCGGCATTCTTTCTTCCTCCTGTCCCTGTTTTCACTTCTTTGTAGTATAGCACAAAAAGAGGTACTTCACAACGACCGTTTCGTCGGAAGCACCTCTTTCATATATAAGGTCCTGCTATTCTTCTGTTACAGCAGCCGGAGTTTCTTCCGGTGCCTCGAGTATTTTCATAAATTCATCACCTGTGATCGTCTCATGCTCATACAGATATTTTGCCAGCTCATGAAGTTTGCCGATATTGTCCTGAAGGATCTGCAGCGCTTTCTCATGCTGTCTCTTTACAAGCTCTACAACTTTCTTATCGAGAAGTGTCTGCGTCTCAAAAGAGCAGGCAAGGCTGGAATCTCCGCCTAGATACTGGTTGCTGATATTTTCCATGGCAACCATATCAAAATCATCACTCATGCCGTAGCGTGAAATCATTGCTCTTGCAATCTTGGTTGCCTGTTCAATATCATTGGAAGCACCTGTTGTAATAGAATGAAAGATAAGTTCTTCCGCTGCACGCCCGCCTGTAAAAGTAGCAATCTTATTTTCCAGTTCTTCTTTTGACATCAGGTAATGCTCATTATCATCAACCTGCATCGTGTAGCCCAGCGCACCCGATGTACGTGGAATAATTGTAATTTTGTGAACAGGAGCAGATTCTGTCTGTTTGGCTGCGACAAGTGCATGTCCAATTTCATGATAGGATACGATCAGTTTCTCTTTATTAGAAAGAACACGATTTTTCTTCTGGTATCCTGCAATAACTACTTCAATGCTTTCTTCAAAGTCTGCCTGCGTAGCAAATTTACGTCCGTCGCGAACTGCACGAAGTGCTGCTTCATTGACAATATTGGCAAGTTCCGCACCAGAAGCTCCGGCAGCTGCCTTTGCAATATCATCAAATCGAACAGTATCTGCAATTTTAATTTTCTTTGCATGAACTTTCAGAATCTCTTCTCTACCCTGCAGATCCGGAAGTTCTACCGGAATACGGCGGTCAAAACGTCCCGGACGGAGAAGTGCCGGATCAAGTGAATCCGGACGGTTGGTTGCTGCCAGGATTACAACACCCTTAGATCCATCAAATCCATCCATTTCTGTAAGGAGCTGGTTCAGGGTCTGCTCTCTCTCGTCATTTCCGCCTGTAAAACCGGCACCGTCACGTTTCTTACCAATTGTATCAATTTCATCAATAAATACAATACACGGAGCCTTCTCATTTGCCTGTTTGAAAAGATCTCGTACTTTCGCAGCACCCATACCGACAAACATTTCTACGAATTCAGAACCGGAGATTGAGAAAAACGGAACTTCCGCCTCACCTGCAACTGCTTTTGCAAGAAGTGTCTTACCTGTACCAGGTGGCCCCACAAGCAGAGCTCCCTTCGGCATAGACGCACCAATCTCTGTATATTTCTGAGGATTGTGCAGATAATCTACGATTTCAGTAAGAAGCTCCTTCGCCTCGTCTTCTCCGGCAACATCGGAAAATTTAATTCCTGTGGAGGATTTTACATAAACCTTTGCATTGCTCTTTCCGAAAGACATTGCCCCACCAGGGCCTCCGCCCATAGAGGACATCATCTTCTTACTCAGCCAGCGTCCGATAAAGATAAAGATTACGATCGGAACGATATAGCTCAAAAGAAGTGTCATAAGGATTGATGGACTTTCCGGAAGAACTTCATCCATAGTTACACCCGCATCCAGCAGACGATTGACCAGATCAGCATCATCCATCTTGACTGTCTTGCATAAAACAGTTCCATCTGTATCGTCAGCTTTCATTTCATAATAAATATAACTTTCTTCTACAGTTGCTTTGGTGACGTTGCCTTTCTCCACATTTTCAATAAAAGTAGAATAATCGGTCTTCTGCACACTTCTTTCCTGTACAGCCGGAACCACAAGCATATTCAAAATAATAATAATAATACCTGCAATAATGTAATAGACATACATTGGTATCTTTTCTGGCTTTTTGCGATTAAACTTCATTTATATGTTTCCTCCAAAATCATTTATGTCATGTACCATACCATTTTTATGGTACATATTCAATGTTCTTTCTGTGAAATAAAATGAAATATTATAAACTTTTCATAAAGCTCTGTATATATCCTGTTCAATTAAATACAAAAAAGGATTCTCTGTAAACCAGAGAACCCTTATGCCGCTGGCCGGACTCGAACCGGCACGGTTTCCCGCTTGATTTTGAGTCAAGTGCGTCTGCCAATTCCGCCACAGCGGCAAATGAACCGAAAATTATATTACCACAATTTTCAGTTCACTGCAAGCATTTTAATGTAATAATTGCAAATTATTTTTATAATTTGTCTTCATCTTCAAGCATTTTTTCATAGATCGGGAAGCAGTCAAATGTTGCGAAATAATCTCTTGGTGTTTCTGCACGACGGATCATATCAAAGCTTCCATCTTCGTGAAGAAGAATCTCTGCGGATTTCAGCTTACCATTGTAATTATATCCCATAGCAAACCCATGTGCACCGGTGTCATGAATTACAAGCAGATCTCCCATCCCAATCTCCGGAAGATAGCGGTCAATCGCAAACTTATCATTGTTTTCGCAAAGGGAACCGGTAATATCATACAGATGATCGCACGGCTTGTCTTCTTTACCCATAACAGTGATGTGATGGTATGCACCATACATTGCAGGACGCATAAGGTTAACTGCACACGCATCTACACCGATGTATTCTTTGTGTGTATGTTTCTCATGGATTGCTTTTGTAACAAGGCATCCATACGGTCCCATCATGAAGCGGCCAAGCTCAGTATAAATTGCAACATCGCCCATTCCTGCCGGAACCAGAACTTCTTCATATACCTTACGTACACCTTCTCCGATCACGCGAATATCATTTGGTGTCTGCTCTGGTCTGTAAGGAATACCAATACCTCCTGAAAGATTGATGAATCCGATATGGGCTCCGGTTTCTTTCTGAAGTTTTACAGCAAGTTCAAACATAACTTTTGCAAGCATAGGATAATATTCATTTGTTACTGTATTGCTTGCAAGAAAAGCATGGATACCGAATTCTTCGGCGCCTTTTGCTTTCAGTGTACGGAACGCCTCAAAGATCTGATCTGTTGTCATACCATATTTGGCATCACCCGGATTATCCATAATGTCGTTACTGATTTTAAACAGTCCGCCTGGATTATAACGACAGCTGATCGTCTTCGGAATATAACCGACAGCTTTCTCTACAGCTTCAATATGTGTGATATCATCAAGGTTGATGATCCCACCGATCTCATTTGCATAGCGGAACTCTGCCTCCGGTGTATCATTGGATGAAAACATGATATCACCTTTTTTGCAGCCGATTGCTTTGGAAAGCATCAGTTCAGTCATAGAGGAACAGTCACATCCACATCCGTACTCCTGAAGAATCTGGATCAGATATGGATTCGGTGTTGCTTTAACTGCGAAGAATTCTTTAAATCCTTTATTCCATGCAAAGGCTTCTTTTAATGCTTTGGCGTTTTCACGGATTCCCTTCTCATCATAAAGGTGAAAAGGTGTAGGGAATTTCTCAGTGATTTCCTGCAGTTTTTCCAGTGTTACAAACGGCTTTTTTTTCATAATATTTATCTCCTCGTATAGCATTATTTCACATGCTGATGTGTAAACAGATGATCCTGACAATATTCATAATTGCCATTACATTTTGAACAGAAACGGAATTCCAGATTCGGATCATCCTTTTCTGTGCGTCCACAAATTGCACATTTGTGTTTTGTAATTCCTCCTGTTGCCGGATTCACCCGACTCTGTGCCATGGCTTTCTTAAATTCTCTGCGGCGATGCACTTCTTTCGGGTTATAACGCTGCATATTCCTTGTGCTGAAGAAAAACAGAATAAAGTTAAGCAGTGATGCAAGTATCGGCACTGCCATCACCCACAATCCGACACGGATATAGGAGATCATGTTGTACAGAATAATTGCGCCGTACACACCTGCCATCCATTTCATCTTGATCGGAATCACAAACCATAACAAAATCTGCATATCCGGATAACTCATCGCATATGCCAGGAAGACGGAAAGACTGACATAATAAGTCGTAAACACGCCTCCACCAATCATATAGGTCATACCATCGATCACTACAAAACCACCTGTAATGAAATAGGTAATAAATGCTGCGATCAGCACAAACAAAAGTCCTGAAAAAATATACAGGGTATAACGAAAACTGCCCCATGTACGTTCCAGTGACGTACCTACCGGATAATAGAAAAACAAAATAGAAATTACAAACAAAAAGAAATTACCGGTACTCGGCGGATAGATGACCCAGGTCACAAGTCTCCAGATCTGCCCCTGAAGAATCTTGGATACATCAAGGCTCATCATACTGAGCATCGAAGGATTCATATAACTCAGCAGATACCCAACCACATAACAGATAATCACATAGACTGTCAGGTTCGGAATTCCTCTTCCCCTGAATTTACGTTCCATTTTATCGATCCAATTCATAAGACACTTTTCTCCTTTTTCTGTTGATTTATACAGTCCGGAAAGATGAATTGTATTTGTTGCCAAATAAATCAAAAATACTTTTTCTTGGACAGGAACATTGCCGCAACAATACTCGCACCGATAGAAATCAGAATTACGATTGCAAATCCCAGTGTTGTGCTTGAAAAAGGCATACCTGACGGAGCAAGATTCATTCCATAGGCACTGAAAATAATCGTCGGAATACTCATGACAATCGTGATCACCGACAGTATCTTCATCACATCGTTCAGATTATTCGAGATAACAGATGCAAAAGCATCCATCATACTACGCAGGATACCACTGTAGATATTTGCCATCTCGATCGCCTGTGTGTTCTCGATAATGACATCTTCAAGTAGTTCCGTATCTTCGGGATATTTCTTAATACTTTCAACCTTGATCAGTTTCTCGAGTACAGCCTCATTCGAACGCAGAGAAGTCGTAAAGTATACCAGTGATTTCTCCAGTTCAAGTAACTCTATCAGTTCCTGATTTCGTGGTGAAAAATGGAGCTTCTCCTCCACCTGTTCACTCTTTTTGTCTATGATACGCAGATAACGCAGGTACATACTGGCATTGCGGTAAAGAATCTGCAGAATAAAACGTGTCTTCATATAAGTGAAGAAATTACGTACACGGCCCTCCATAAAACGTGTCAGAACCTGTGTATCCTCCAGGCATACCGTAAAGATCATTTTATCAGTAACAATAATACCAAGTGGGATCGTACCATACCAGTCTTTATCATTTCGCTCTTCGATCATAGGAACATCAACCAGAATCAGAGTGTAAGTATCCTCCACCTCAATACGTGACCGTTCTTCTTCATCCAAAGGAGCCCTCAGATCATCAACTTCGATCTGGAACTGTTCAGATATTTCAAATATTTCTGTTGCTGTAGGATTTGTAAGGGCAATCCAACATCCATCCTGCGGTTCCTGAATTTCATGAATGGCACCGTCTGATGTCCGAAACATTCTAACCACGATTACACTCCCCTTCCACTCTCTTTTTGGGTCATATGGTCAATTATAAAATGCCGTATAATTTTTGTCAATTCCAACTGAATTGTATTTACAAAAATTTCATTCAATTTATACGTTAAAGTGACATAGTGCAAATTGTAGACTTTCTATATTTAATATGTTAAGATTAACTACAGTTAATAAGGGAGGACTCAATACTTATGAATAAATCCAGCTTCGGCTCACATTTCACCGTAACTACATGGGGCGAATCCCACGGAAAAGCTCTGGGTGCAGTCATTGACGGCTGTCCTGCGGGGCTTTCTCTCTCAGAAGAAGATATCCAGAAATTTCTGGACAGACGCAAACCAGGACAAAGCCGCTATACAACCGCACGTAAGGAGGGCGATCTCGTAGAAATCCTCTCCGGTGTCTTCGAAGGAAAAACAACCGGAACTCCGATTTCCCTGATGGTGCGAAACACTGACCAGCGCTCCCGTGACTACGGTAATATTGCTTATTCTTATCGTCCGGGACATGCAGATTATACCTTTGATGCGAAATATGGCTTCCGTGATTACCGTGGCGGTGGACGATCTTCAGGCCGTGAAACGATCGGACGTGTTGCTTCCGGTGCAGTTGCATCCAGACTCCTTGCATCATTGGGTATTTCGTTCTGCACCTACACGAAATCTATCGGACCGGTCTCTATTAAAGAATATAACCCTGAAGAAATAAACAACAATGCATTCTATATGCCGGATGCAGATGCTGCTGCCAAGGCAGGTACTTATCTTGAGGAATGTATGAAAAATCAGGACAGCGCGGGTGGTGTGATCGAATGCCGCATCGGCGGTGTCCCTGCCGGTCTCGGAAATCCTGTTTTTGAAAAGCTTGATGCCATGCTCTCTCAGGCAGTCATGTCTGTCGGTGCAGTCAAAGCTGTTGAGATTGGTGATGGTATTCAGGTTGCTCATATGAAAGGTTCAGAAGATAACGACGGATTTTTAATCAAAGACAACGTGATAACTAAAACTTCCAATCATGCCGGTGGTATTATGGGCGGAATCAGTGACGGCAGCGAGATCATCCTTCGCGCCTACATCAAGCCAACACCTTCAATCAGTCAGCCTCAGCCGACGGTCACCAGCCAGGGTGAACAGATTTCCCTTGAAATACATGGCAGACATGATCCTGTCATTGTCCCGAGAGCAGTTGTTGTTGTCGAATCCATGTGTGCCCTCACCATTACAGATGCATTATTTGCTAATATGACTTCAAGACTTGATAAAATTCAGGAATTTTACTCAAAATAGCCATAAAAAGATCCCACAGCTTAAAACTGAGGGATCTTTTTAAATTATCGATATTTTAGCACAAACTATTACTGCTCATCATCTTCCTCATCAGATAACGGCTTGACAGCTTCAAAATCCTGAGGTACAGGCCACATATGAATGCTGTTTGGAGTCTCAACTTTATGGGGTTTATCATTCATAACGATGATGTTATTGTCATAGTCAACTTTGAAAGTAGTGATAGTATTGCTTGCATGATTTGCGACAGCAATATGCTGGTTATCCGGAAAGATCACAAGATCCTTCGGATAATCTCCACTGATTGGCAGTGTAAACTTCTTTTCGAGAAGTCCTGTTTCCGCATCAATCTCATACATAGAAACTGTATTTTCTCCTGCTGTTGTACAGAACAGATGCTTGCCATCTGGTGCAAGAGCCAGACCGGAAGCTGCATTATGAATCGCATCTTTATCATGCTTTTTACTCAGCGTGGAAACACTCTGTAAAAGCTCAAATTCCGGATTGACTCCGCTGCCATCATACCTGTATACCTTAATCTCGTTGCTCAATTCAAACAAAATGTACGCATATTTGCCATCCGCACTGAAACGGATGATCCTCGGTCCACTCTCTCTCGGACAACGAAGAATATCAACCAGTTCAAGCTTGTGACGTCTCTTATTGATACGATAGATTTTGACCTGATCAATACCATTGTCAACTGCGCAGAGATATTTATTGTCCGGTGTCGGTCGTACGCAGTTTACATGTGGACGGAAGTTACGCTCAGCGACACTTCCAAGTCCTTTATGGAACACGCCGTCCATAATACGTCCAAGACTTCCATCTTTATGCGTATGTACAACAGTCACCTTACCATCATGATATCCTGCTACATACAAATATCTGCCGTCTACGTCTGTGGCAAGAAAACAGCCTCTCATTCCATCAATTCCCACACTGTTGATACGGGTGAGGTCTCCATGCTCGTCACGCTGGAATACCGCAACACCCTCATCCTCTATGGAATACAGGAACTTACCGTTTTTGGAAACTGCTGTGTGTGATGCATTGCTGACCTTCACTTCGCCTCGCTCGATCAGTTTGCCGTTCTCTACATCTACATCATAGACCTGAATGCCTTTGCTGTTGCCATGGGTATATGTTCCCACATAAGCCACATATTTCTTGTTCCCCATTATACTGCCTCCTAAAATTCGATGAATATGTGCGAAAGCTCTATCCGCATTTGGTGTCCTAATTATAGCACATTCCATTTATAAGAACAAGTTGACATTCTACGTTGAATGTGTATTTTCTTACATACTTTACTTCATAAAGTACTCTCGTACTTTAGAAAGTGTGTTTTCAATCACAGCATCTGTATGCGCTGTGGAAAGGAACATTGCCTCAAACTGAGACGGTGCCAGATGAATTCCTGATTTCAGCATTGCAAGAAAATAATCTGCAAATGCCTTTGTATCGGATGTTTTTGCACTTGTATAATCGACCACTTCATTTTCTGTAAAGAAAAGGCTTCCTAAAGATGAAACATGATTTACATGGTATGGCTTTTTATATTCTTTAAGAATCTGTTCGATTCCACCATAAAGTTTTTCGCCCTTTTCTTCCAGTTCCTTATAAACTTCCTGATGTTCATACAGATATTTCAGCTGTGTCAGACCTGCAGCCATTGCAATCGGATTACCACTCAATGTACCTGCCTGGTAAACCGGGCCTGCCGGAGAAACCATCTCCATGATTTCTTTTTTGCCGCCGTATGCACCAACCGGCATACCTGCACCAATAATTTTACCATAAGTAACCATATCCGGTATCACATCAAAATATTCTGCTGCTCCGCCAAATGCAAGACGGAATCCTGTAATAACTTCATCAAAGATCAGTAATGTTCCGTGCTCGGTACAGAGACTGCGAAGACCTTCCAGAAAACCTTTCTTTGGCGGAACCACACCCATATTGGCTGCAACAGGTTCCACAATCACCGCCGCCACCTGTCCCGGTGCCTGTTCCAGAAGTGCTTTTACGCTGTCCAGATCATTATAAACTGCAGTCATCGTATCCTGTGTGCAGCCTTTCGGTACACCGGCACTGTCCGGTACTCCACTTGTCATAACACCGGATCCGGCGCTTACCAGAAGTGCATCACTGTGTCCATGATAACAGCCGGCAAATTTAATGATCTTATCACGCCCCGTATAGCCCCTGGCCGCACGAATTGCACTCATGACAGCCTCTGTGCCGGAATTGACCATACGCACCATCTCAACATGCGGAAGATGTTCACAGATAAATTCCGCCATCTCTACTTCTATCTCTGTAGCACATCCAAAGCTCAGACCGTCTGCGCAGGCTTCAACTACTGCTTCCCTGATCTGTGGAAAATTATGTCCGAGGATCATAGGCCCCCAGGAATCGATATAATCTACGTATTCATTGCCATCTACATCATAAATGTGACAGCCATCTGCATGTTTGATAAATCTCGGAGCCATTCCGATTGCACCATACGCTCTGACCGGACTGTTGACGCCGCCCGGAATTTTTTTTACTGCACGTTCATATAATTCTTCTGATCTTCCCATTAGCCGATTCTCCCTTCATCGATAAAGCGGGCAAGCTCTTTTGCATAGTAAGTCAGATAAATAGAAGCTCCTGCACGATAGGCACTTGCAGCCATCTCACAGACAATTCTGTCTTCTTCAATCCATCCCATCTTAGCGGCTGCTTTGACCATTGCATATTCACCACTTACACTGTAAGTAGCAATCGGAACATTTGTTGCATGGTAAACTTCCGAAACCATATCCAGATAAGACATTGCAGGTTTAATCATAATAATGTCTGCGCCCTCTTCGATATCTGTCAGTGCTTCTTTCATTCCCTCACGGCGGTTATGGAAATCCATCTGATAACTCTTACGGTCACCAAAAGATGGAGCAGAACCTGCCGCATCACGGAATGGACCATAAAATGCAGATGCATATTTGACTGCATAAGACATGATCGGAGTTTCTTTATGCCCTGCCTTGTCCAGACATTCACGGATTGCACGTACACGGCCGTCCATCATATCAGAAGGAGCCACCATATCTGCACCGGCTTCTACATGAGAAAGTGCTGTTTTTGCAAGTAATTCAAGTGTTGCATCATTCTCTACTTCATGACCGCAGAGAACACCGCAGTGTCCATGCGAAGTATATTCGCACATGCACACATCTGTAATATAGTAAAGATCCGGGAAGTGTTTTTTGGCTTCTCTTAAAGCTTTCTGTACAATTCCGTTTTCATCATAAGCACCACTTCCCAATTCATCTTTGTGGTCCGGAATTCCGAAAAGCATAATATTACCTACACCGGCCTTCTGAAGACGTTCCAGTTCATATGGAAGACGATCTACGCTGTAGCGGTACTGTCCCTCCATAGACGGAATTTCTTCCTCAACACCTGTACCCTCTTTTACAAAAAGCGGATAGATCAGAGAAGATTTGTCAATTCTGGTCTCTCTCACCATTTTACGGAGTGTTTCACTTCCGCGAAGTCTTCTTGGTCTCTGAATAAGATCCATTGTTGCTGCACCTCTTTCTTATCTTAAAAATGTTATTTGTTTTTTATCTTCACAACGAGCTCGATCAAAGCCTCAATTGTTGCTTTTTCTGCCACAAATGTCTGCATGCCATATGCATCAGCTGCAGCTTTTGTCTGTTTGCCGATACATGCTGCCACAACACCCGAATAATCTGCAAGTGCTGTACTTTCGACAAATCCTTTTACAGTTGATGCACTTGTAAATACCACACAGTCGATAGAACCTGTACGGATTTCTTCTCCGATATTGATCAGACGGCTTTTTTCATAGACGGTATCATATGTTGCAATATCATCCACCCTGGCACCATGAGTTCTAAGAATCTTTACAAGATTTTCATTTCCTTTTCTTGCTCTTGGGAGGAGGATTTTCTCTCCGCCTGTAAGTTTTGCCGCAAGGGCTTCCCCCAGTGAATCGCCATCATAAATTTCCGGAATCAGATCTACGAGAATACCTCTTTCTTCCAATACTTTCGCAGTTCCCTGACCGATTGCCGCAATATGTATTCCTGCCAGACTACGGATATCTTTGTGCGCGTTTTTTAATTCTTCAAAGAAAATCTCTGCACCTGTCGGACTTGTAAAAACAATCCACTGATAAGTATCCATTCTGTCAAATGCCTGCCAGAGCTCCGTCTGCTCATCCAGTGCAACAGTTCTGATAGACGGCAGTTCAAGCACTTCTGCTCCTCTTCTACGAAGTTCATCTGCGGTACGGGAACTGCGTCCCTTCGGTCTGGTTACAAGCACTTTACATCCGGCAAGAGAAAGCTTTTCATACCATCCGAACTCCGCTGCAAGCTTACATACTTTACCGACTACAATAATTGCCGGTGTCTCGATCCCCTGCCTTTCTACCTCTTCTTTCAGAGTGGAAACGGTTGCTACAACGCGCTTCTGATCAGCTGTCGTTCCCTTCTGGAGAACTGCCGCCGGCATATCCGGATCCATTCCTGCATCAAGCAGTCCCTGACAGATATCTGCAAGTGCTGCAATTCCCATAAGAAAAACCAGCGTTCCCTTCGTATCTGTCAGCGCTTTAAAATCAATGTCATATTTTTTGCCTGCTCGCCGGTGACCGGTAATGATATGTACCGAAGAACAGAAATCCCGGTGTGTAACCGGAATTCCGTTGTATGCCGGAACCGCAATAGAAGAAGTGACGCCCGGAACGATCTCATAAGGAATTTCATTCTCTGTCAGAAGTTCCAGTTCTTCTCCGCCACGTCCAAAAAGGAACGGATCACCACCTTTGAGGCGGACAACACGGTTTCCCTTCAGGGCTTCCTCCAGAAGCAACTGATTAATACCTTCCTGTGGCATCGTATGTTTATCTGCACGTTTTCCTACATTTATTAATCTTGCCTCTGTCGGAATTTTTGCCAGAACACCCTGACCTACAAGACTGTCATAAACAACAACATCTGCTGCTTTAAGGACTTCCATTCCCTTCAAAGTAAATAGACCGATATCTCCAGGTCCGGCTCCAACAAGCCATACTTTTCCCTTTTTCATAATGAAGTCCCTCCTGTTTTAATATTGTCATACATATCCTGCATCCGTTTGGCAAGATCTCTGCCCAGTTTTTCTGCCTCTGATTTCGGTCCCCGGATGCTGTCTTTAAAATAACGACCGTCACATTCCCTGTAATAGAGTCCGCGAAGAAAGAGTTCATCTCCCTCTACCACACCAAAAGCGGCAACCGGCGAAGAACAGCCTCCGTTCAGATATTTTACAAAAGCACGCTCTGCGCTGCCTGCAATCCATGCTTTTTCATCTCGATAGCCTTCCAGATAATCATATGTCAGATCCTGTCTTCCCTGTACCGCGAGAATTCCCTGACCTGCAGCCGGAAGAATCTCATCCTCTGAAAAATACCGGCAGATTCGATTTCCTAAGCCAAGGCGTTTCAGGCCTGCTGCAGCAAGAATCAGACCGGAATATTCTCCATTGTCCAGTTTCTGTAAACGGGTCTGAAGATTTCCACGAATACTTTTTACTTCCATTTCCGGATATAGTTCTTTAAGCTGAAGCGTACGCCGAAGGCTTGAACATCCCAGCGGTTTCGTAGGATCCAGTTCACCGACTCCCTCCGGGAACACCAGAACATCCCTCGGATCTTCTCTCTTTGAAAACGCAAGAAGAGGAAGTTCTCCAGGAACTTCCATCGGCATATCTTTCAGGCTGTGAACCGACAACATGGTTCTGCCCTCCAGCAGTGCTTTATCCAGTTCTTTTACAAAGAGGCCCTTGCCTCCGACCTTATCAAGTGTCCGGTCTAAAATTTTATCACCTGTCGTTTTCATTGTCAGAATCTCAACATCCAGCTCCGGATGCTGTGTTTTTATGTAATCGCGCACCATCTCACTCTGCAAAACTGCCAGACGGCTCTCCCTGCTTCCAATGATCACTTTATTCTGCACTTCTGTCTTCACCATCTGATGCCTCCATTGCTTCCTGAATTGCGATACGGACTTTTTTTGCGCGGCTGTGATCCAGCCCACTTGCTGTAATTCCGACAACCACTTCATCCTTCATATAAATACCCGGGAAATAGAAATCGCATTTACTCTTATCGTCGGCAACATTTACATAGATGCCCTCTTCCTTACAGACACGGTAAATCTCATCATTCAGTTTCCAGTCATTTGTTGCTGCGATCACCATATATGCCATGTCAAAATCCGAACGTTTGACCGTGCGTGTGATCAGATGAACATATCCTGTCTTTCCGAGTTCCTGCAGTTCCATCGTACACTTCGGTGCAATTGCAGTAATATTTCTTGTAAACTGCAAAAGTGTCCGTACTCTTCTGGTCGCAATATTGCCACCGCCTACAACGACGATTTTTTTGTCTGACAGATCAATAAACATTGGAAAATATCGTTTAGTCTTCATATACCTTCTCCAATCCTGCAACACATTCCAGAAAAGCTTCCTGATTCAGACTGTCCCTAAGACCGAAAATCATTTTATTAACAACTTTTCCAGCTGCGGTGTCTACTGCCTCAAGAAGACTTGCCCTGTCTTCTTCCTGCATCGGTGTTTTTTTGAGAATTTTTTCGATACGCAGATTCAGATCCTGCACTGCTTCCGCACGGATTTCCTGAATTCTCGGAATAACGTCACGGCCATCCAGCCACTGAAAAAATTCTGCCATCTGTTCTTCTACGATCGAAGCTGCTTTTATAAGACTCTCATGTGCCTCCGGCGAAAGTCTTTCTGTACGGAAGCTGTCCATATCATAAAGCGTAATTCCGTCCCTGCTGCCAAGAGACGGATCAATGTCCCTCGGAACTGCAAGATCAAGAAGCAGGAGCGGTTTTTCCAATACAACATCCTGAAAAAGTTCATCCCTCAGAGTAAAGTTCGGACTGGCTGTAGCACTTACTACAACGTCACAGTTCGGCAAAAATCTCATTCGCTCTCCATAATGAATACGGCTGCATCCAATCGGAATACTGACAAGTCCGCTTCGATACTGGCGGACTGTGACTGTTACATTGGCTCCGGCATCGCGAAGCGTCTGTGCGGCAACTTTTCCCATTTCACCATTTCCGATGACCATACATGTTTTGCCATACATATCATAACCCTGTTCTTTCAAATGGCTGACTGCCTGATGAATAACAGAAGGATTCCCATGTGCAAGAGGAGCTTCTGTCTTGATCTTTTTTCCAGCGGTTACAGCCATACGAAACAGTACTTCCAGCACACTGTCTGTTGTAAAATGCTCACGTGCAAGATTTAGAGCATCCTTAATCTGCGTTAGAATCTGATCTTCACCGAGAATCTGAGATTTCAGTCCTCCGGCAAGATAAAAAAGATGCTCTACAGCTTCTTTATCTTTACGTGTGATAAAATATTTTTCGTAAGAAGTATCCTGTATCCCCTTCAGACGGCACAGACACTCATACATGGAAATTTCCTGTTCTTCTTCGTGACTGGTCCATATTTCAAGTCGGTTGCAGGTCGACAAAATGATACAGCCATAAATTCCTGCCGTCTCTTTAAGTCTTTCCATTGCTTCTCCCGCATTTTTCTTTGTAAACGCAAACAGAGCCCGAATATCTACGGGTGCTCTGTCGTGATCAATTCCTATCATGGATATTGTCATGATATTGTGTTTCTCCTTTGTCTGACTATATCCTTTCCTGAATGGGATATACCATATCCGCGTGGATCCTTCAGGAAAACATACTATTTTAATAATAGTATGTTCGAGAAAAGTTGTCAATAAAATTTACATGGGGTTTTCCTGTGTGTTTTGAAAGAAAAACAATATCTTTAAATCTCTACATTTTTTGTTGCAATCATATCCACCCCTGTGTGTGCGACATCACGCAGAATCACATCTCCGATATGTACAGGAGCCGGTACAGTAATTTCCTTCATTGCACGAACACAGGCAAAAATTTTATCTTTCGGAATATCTTCTTTTGTTTTAACAGACACCACAGGTTCCGTTCCACCACTTACACGAACGGTCGTTGTCACGATTCTGGTCGGATTCGTAACCTCTTTTTTTCCATATACGGCACCTCTTTTGCAGCTATTTCCTTCTATACTTATGACTTCTGTGTCCTCAAGTTTCACAGTAAGAGGACATCCCATCGGGCAGCCGATGCATGTCAGATTTCTGATTTCCATATCTATTCCTCCTCGATTTTTAATGTAATTTTCTGCAATAAAAGATTCTTCATTATCTGTTCTCTGGTAAGTTTGATCTGCTCCATCTCCCCCGGAGCTACGACCGGACGTTTGCGGTGAAGGATTCTTTCTCCATCGAGATAGCAGCTTATATAGCAGTTTTTGTATACACCTCCGACGCGGAATCGAACAGTCAGTTCTTCCGGCATATGATCCGGACGTATTACAGACGGAACCGTATAACGTACCCCCTTTTCCGAAAACAGAATGATTTCTTTTTCTGTCAGATTTTTTGTATTTTCCTGGCTTCTGCATGCATTCTGTACATAAAGTGAGGCATTTCGTCCAGCCATAGCCGCTTCTTCCGATACAAAGTCAACCAGGTCATGTACATGAAGCACGTTTCCGCATGCAAAAACACCCTCTATATTTGTCTCCAGACTTTCATTGACTTTCGGACCGGATGTCACAGGATTCATTTCTATACCCATGCCGCGTGATAATTCATTTTCTGGAATCAGCCCGACAGAAAGAAGTAATGTATCACACTCATATTCTTCTTCCGTACCCGGAATCGGTCTGCCCTCTGCATTGACTTCGGCAAGAGTGATTCCTTCCACACGTTCTTTACCTTTAATATCAATTACCGTATGGCTTAATTTCAACGGAATCCCAAAATCATCCAGACACTGCACAATGTTTCGTTTCAGGCCTCCGGAATAAGGCATCAGCTCTGCAACCACCTGCACGTCTGCCCCTTCCAGCGTCATTCTCCTTGCCATAATCAGACCGATGTCACCGGAACCTAAGATCACAACTTTTCGCCCCGGAAGATACCCTTCAATGTTTACCAGACGTTGTGCCGTTCCTGCTGAAAAAATCCCTGCCGGACGATAGCCTGGTATGTTCAGTGCTCCTCTTGAACGTTCACGGCAGCCCATTGCAAGAATTACGGCTTTTGCCTGAATCTGAAACATTCCTTCTTCCTGGTTCATTGCTGTTACGACTTTGTCTGCGCTGATATCCATAACCATAGTATGTAATTTGTATTCTATCCGAAGTTTCTCTGTCTGTGCGATAAATCTTCCGGCATATTCCGGACCTGTCAGTTCTTCCTGAAACGTATGCAGGCCAAATCCATTATGAATACACTGGTTCAGAATCCCACCAAGCTTATCATCACGCTCAAGAATCAGGATACTTTCTGTTCCGTTTTTTCTGGCTGCCACAGCTGCAGAAAGTCCTGCCGGACCTCCGCCGATGATCACAATATCATAATTTTTCATTTTGTTTTCCTCCTCAAAATACATCCTTATTAATTCCTTCTATAATTCTGGAATTCCCGCCGGATTTCGTAATTTCTTCCATTGATTTTTCAAGCTCACGAGCCAGAATTTCCATAACCTTAGGTGCACAGAATCCTGACTGGCAGCGTCCCATGCCGGCACGCGTCCGTCTTTTGACTCCGTCCAGTGATTTGCCTCCCAATGGTCTTCTGATCGCATCTATAATTTCTCCCTCTGTCACCATCTCACAACGGCAGATAATATTTCCATATGCAGGATTCTGTTGAATCAGCTCGTTTCGTTCTTCAATCGTCATTGCATTCAGATCAGGCATTCCTGTTCTCGTGGAAATAAAATCTGTTTTTTCTTTCAGATCATATTTTTTCTGTACAAGGTTTCCAATAACTTCACCTATCGCCGGTGCACTGGAAAGTCCCGGTGATTCAATTCCGGCACAGTCTATAAAATCATTTTCTGTTTCACCGATAACAAAATCATCTCCGTCTTCGTGTGCACGCAGACCGGCAAATGAAGTAATCACCTGCCGTGTTGGAATATTTTTTACACTGTCTGCAGATTTTTCAAGAACCTGCAGTAGTCCGTCCCGTGTTGTATTTATACCTTCTTTATTTTCAATATCCACTGCCGTCGGTCCGATCAGAAGATTTCCATGAACCGTCGGTGTCACTAGAACGCCTTTTCCAAATTTACCGGGAAGAGTAAAAATCGTCCTTCCTACATGATTACCGGCACTTTTGTCCAGAAGACAATATTCTCCTTTTCTCGGGGTGATATGAAGTTTCTTTTCACTTACCATATTGTGGATCTTATCCGCATATACACCGGCTGCATTGACAATACACTTCGCATTGTATTCTCCCTTACCGGTTGTGATTTTCCATCCTTTTGCCTCTCGTTCAATTTGCTGCACTTCCGTATTAAAATGGAATGACACACCATTTGTATATGCGTTTTCTGCAAAAGCAATCGTCATATGAAACGGACATACAATTCCGGCTGTTGGTGCATATAAAGCCGCATAGACTTTATCGGAAACATTTGGCTCCATCGAAAGTACTTCATCTCTGTTCAGGATCTGAAGATCTTTTACCCCATTTTCGATTCCTCTGTCATAAAGTTTTTTAAGATCCGGATAAGCTTTTTCATCCAGACAAAGCACAAGTGAACCATCCCGTTTAAACGGAAAGTCAAGCTCTCTTGAAAGTGATTCGATCATTTCATTTCCCCTCACATTCAATCTGGCTTTCCATGAGCCTGGTTCTGCATCATACCCTGCATGAATGATCGCACTGTTTGCTTTTGAGGTACCGCAGCAGACATCCTCTTCTCTTTCCAGCACGCAGACTTTACACTGATAACGTGACAGTTCCCGTGCAATTGCTGTACCTGTCACTCCTGCACCAATAATAATCACATCATAGTTTTTCATATTTATATCCTCCTGTATCGTAAAAAGCCTGACAAATAAACCCATGTCTTATGGATTTACTGTCAGGCTCTCTTTTCTCTTGCCTAAATATTTAATTTGAATTCAGTCACTTGAAAGTGACTCCTAATCATTAATCTTCTTCGTCTCTTGCCCAGCCATAGGCATATTTGACTGCTTTTTCCCATCCTTTGATTCGCTTAACTCTCTCTGTATCCGCGATCTGGGGAGTAAAGGTTTTATCAATCGCCCAATTCTTAAGTACATCTTCCTTGCTCGTCCAGTAGTTTACTGCAAGACCTGCCAGATAAGCTGCACCCATCGCAGTAGTCTCGACACATTGCGGACGATTTACCGGTGCATTGATGATATCAGCCTGTGTCTGCATCAGAAAATCATTCGCACTCGCGCCACCATCGACTTTCAGTGAAGCAAGCTGAATTCCGGAATCGGCTTTCATCGACTGTAATACATCATTTACCTGATATGCCAGAGATTCCAGAGTTGCACGGATAATATGGTATTTATTTACGCCTCGGGTGATTCCGACAATCGTACCTCTCGCATACTGATCCCAGTGTGGTGCTCCAAGTCCAGTAAATGCCGGAACAACGTAGCAGCCATTTGTATCCTTTACTTTCTTTGCCATATATTCAGAATCTTCAGCAGAATCAATCAGGCGCATCTCATCACGCAGCCACTGGATTGCAGCCCCTGCCACAAAGATAGATCCCTCCAGCGCGTAATTTACTTTTCCATCAAGCCCCCAGGCAATTGTTGTAACAAGGCCATTCTCGGAAAACACCGGTTTCTCACCTGTATTCATAAGCAGGAAACAACCGGTACCATATGTATTTTTTGCTTCACCGGCCTGAAAACAGGTCTGCCCAAACAATGCGGACTGCTGATCTCCCGCTGCACCTGCAATCGGTATCGGACCGCCTAAAAATGACGGATCTGCCATACCGTAAACACAGCTGGACGGTTTCGGTGTCGGAAGCATACATCTCGGAATATCTAATTCTTCAAGGATTTCTTCATCCCACTGTAAAGTATTGATATTGAAAAGCATTGTACGGGATGCATTGGAATAATCCGTAATATGAACCGCACCCTTCGTCAGTTTCCAGATCAGCCAGGTCTCAACTGTTCCAAAAAGCAGATCTCCACGCTCTGCTTTTTCTCTGGCTCCCGGCACATTGTCGAGAATCCATTTTACTTTTGTTGCAGAAAAATAGGCATCTATCACAAGACCGGTCTTCATACGGAATTTATCGGTAAGACCTTTTGCCTTCAGTGAATCACAGTATTCGGATGTTCTGCGGCACTGCCAGACAATTGCATGATAGATCGGGTCTCCGGTGTTTTTATCCCATACGATTGCAGTCTCTCGCTGATTTGTAATACCGATTGCAGAAATATCATGTGCTTCTGCACCAATCATATTCATAGCTTCTACTGCCACACCAAGCATACTTGCCCAGATTTCATCTGCATCGTGTTCCACCCAGCCGGGCTTCGGGAAATACTGATGAAATTCCCTCTGTGCCACACTGCACATTTCACCTTTTTCATTAAATAAAATGCATCGGTTGCTGGTGGTACCCGCGTCCAGCGCCATTACATATTTTTGCATATAAAAAGCCTCCCTCATAAAAGAGTTTCTTTTATAATATCGTTTTTATATTCCTCTTATTTATCTTATTAAACAAAATCTTTTATAATTAGTCAATAGGATATCGACTTCTCAGGATACAATTCTATAATAATCAGATAAATTATCAGGGAATGGAATTACAGTTTCCATACGTTGTGGTTGGTGGAGGATACGGCGGTGGCGCCGGCGGTGAGGGCTCCCATAACGGATTCTTTGTCGATAATGAGACCTCCGGCGATTACGGGTACTTTGATTTCAGAGCAAAGTTTCTGAATGACTTTTGGCATTGCACCAGGCAGGACTTCTATAAAATCTGGATGGACGATATGCTGCTGTATCAGAATATTCTCGTAAGCCATTGAATCCAGTAGGAAATAACGCAGTACCGTATACAGCGAAAGTTCTTTTGCTTTTTTGATCAATGATGGTTTTGTGGTAATAATTCCATCGGCATCGGTATTATTTTTCAGATATTCAACTGCTATCTCGCGTGGGCTTAATCCTCCGACCAGATCTACATGCACCATGGCAATCTTGCCTGCAGCCTTGATTTTCTTTACAATATCTCCAATCGAACATATATCCCCAAACAAAACAAAGACAACTCGTATGTCCTCCAGCTTACAGCATCCTTCCAGATCATCCATACTTTTTACTGCCGCAATGATCGGATTGTCCTCCACCGCATCCCAAAATTCCTGTTCCATTCCATGCCCTTTCTCTGGTCATAAATCCATTATCTACAACCACCTGGTATTCTATATATTCTAATATATCATATTCATTTTTGATAAACAAACAAAAACAGGTAAGAATTCTGTAAAATTCCTGCCTGTCTTTGGTATTTCCCGTCTTGTTCTTTTAAAGACAATACTATAACTAAATAATATTTGCTCACGTATAAATAATATGCTCATATACGACCGCGTGGCCAACAAGGGGGAGTCTGAGGGGGAAGTGCGGCCTTCGCAACTGTGAGCTCTTCCCCCTCAGAATCTTTTTCAAATATCAAGGTTTCGGGGCACCCCCGAAGGTTCCTAAGGAAGTTCCCTTAGATCACCCAAAAATTATCCGTACAAACCACTTTCCTGTACAACTCAAATCTGAACCATTTATTATGCAATTCGGATCTGTTTTCTGCAGTTGCTGCTTTCGCTTCTTCGAGGAATTTGTCCAATTCTGCTCTGTTTTTCACAAGCAGCGCCATTCCACGCTCATCCACTACCGGCAGTCCCATGTAGCGATAATCTTCAATCTTCTGAATATCTTCAACTTTACCGTCACGAATCAGGACAGCTGCACCGTCCTCAACGGACAAAATATCAAAGTATTCCGGATATTTGAAGCTGTCACCGGAAACCGGCACTTCATCTCCTACATGATAGGTTTTCCTATCAGATCCTGTTTTGGACATCATAGCATTTTCCAGATTGAAGTAAAATTCTTCAAACACATAACCGCCGACTTTGATATCGTCCTTCTGGAAATATGGTTTTTCGCTGTCATTTTCTACCGTTTCCAGTACACCGCATGCAGAAGTCATATGGCTGACACGGTCGATCAGGATCATTTCACCAAGTGTTTTATGTTTCTTAAATTCATCCAGCACAATTTTTTCTGCCAGTTCGATTTCGCAAAGTGCAATTTCATTTTTTTCGATATAATCAGCAGAAATATGTTCTCCTGTGTTGACATCGATTTTATATTTGATACTGCGGATAAATCCCGGAATCCTCTTAGTACCGAGTTTTACCAGATACTCTTTTCCGAGAGTCAGTCTGCTGTCATCCATCCAGAGAAGCGTTGCTGTAAAGCTTTTTGCAACGGAAAGCTGTGCCTGATCTGTCAGAACACATCCACGGCTGACATCCACTTCTTTGTCAAGCTGGATTGTCACTGCCTGGCCTGTCACTGCTTCCTCTACGGATGTACTTCCATTCAGTAATGTTTTGACTGTTGCAGTTTCATTGCTCGGAAGTGTGGTTATGGTCTGTCCGACTTTGATCCTGCCACTTTCAATCTGTCCCTGAAATCCTCTGAATTCATGATTTGGACGGCATACACGCTGTACTGGCATATAGAATCCGGCTTCGCTCTCAGTCTCTGTCACATCAACCGTTTCCAGATGATCCAGAAGTGTTTTTCCTGTATACCATGGCATATTTTCAGATTTGACAGTCACATTGTCACCTTCAGTCGCGCTGACCGGAACGATCACAACATCCTGAAGTCCGAGACTTTCAGAAAGCTCATTAATGTCTTTTATAATTTCATTAAATCTCTCTTCACTATAGTCCACAAGATCCATTTTGTTGACTGCAAATACAAAGTGATGAATTCCCATCAGCGCACAGATACGGCTGTGGCGTCTTGTCTGTACCAGAACACCCTGTTTTGCATCGACCAGAATGATTGCAAGCTGTGCAAAGGAAGCACCAACTGCCATATTTCTTGTATATTCTTCATGACCAGGTGTATCTGCAACAATAAAGCTTCTTTTATCTGTAGTAAAATAACGATAAGCCACGTCGATTGTGATACCCTGTTCTCTTTCTGCCATCAGGCCGTCGAGAAGAAGTGAATAATCGATTGCACCACCTCTGGATCCAACTTTGCTGTCAAGGATCAGGGCTTTTTCCTGATCTGCATAAAGCAGTTTTGAATCATAAAGTATGTGTCCGATCAGTGTGGACTTTCCATCATCCACACTTCCGCAGGTAATAAATTTCAGTAAACCACTCATTTAGAAATACCCCTCTCTCTTTCTCTTTTCCATGCTCGCTGCACCACCGTCAGAATCGATTATTCGGCTGGTTCTTTCGGATTCCACAGAACTTAATGTCTCATCAATGATTGCATCAAGTGTATCTGCTTCTGAAAGGATACCTCCGGTCAGCGGATAACAGCCCAGTGTACGGAAACGTACTTTTTTCATCTCCGGTTTTTCTCCCGGTTTCAGACGCATACGCTCATCATCCACCATAATGATATTTCCGTCACGATATACCACCGGACGTTCTTTTGCAAAATAAAGAGGTACGATCGGAATATTTTCTCTCTGTATGTACTGCCAGATATCTTTTTCTGTCCAGTTGGAGATTGGAAAAACACGAATGCTCTCGCCTTTATTGATCTCAGTATTATAAAGTTTCCACATTTCCGGTCTCTGATTTTTCGGATCCCACGCATGATTTTCGTTGCGGAAAGAAAAAATACGTTCTTTTGCACGGCTCTTTTCTTCATCACGACGGCCGCCGCCAAAAGCTGCTGTAAAACCATATTTGTTCAGAGCCTGTTTCAGAGCTTGTGTTTTCATGATATCTGTATAAGCTGAACCGTGATCGAAAGGATTGATTCCCTGCTTTACACCATCTTCGTTAATATATTCCAGCATCTCGATTCCAAGATCTTTTGCTGTCTTATCACGAAACTCAATCATTTCTTTAAATTTCCATGTTGTATTGACATGTAAAAACGGGAAAGGCGGTTTTTCCGGATAAAAAGCTTTCAGTGCAAGATGAAGCATTACTGAGCTGTCTTTTCCGATGGAATAAAGCATTACTGGTTTTTCGCATTCTGCTGCCACTTCCCGGATAATATATATTGCTTCTGCTTCCAGTTCATCTAAATGTGATAATCCGCTCATATTTGGTCTCCTGTCTTAATATTTATTGGAATTTCTCCGGTCAACACTGATCACAAGTTCGCTGCCGTCTGCTCTGGTGATATTCCAGTTGAGAAGATCACCTTTTTGTGTGACATTCATTGTTCCACCCATGCCGCCGATGTCTGCACCAAGATAGAATTCAATGGCTCCTGCCCTGCATTCTTTTACGCAGGAAACACAGCCCCAGCAATTCTTCGGGTATTTCATGACTGCCTTTTTATCTATGATCTGAATGAGGGTGCCTGGACATACTTCCTGACATTTTCCGCAGCCGATACAGCGGTCTTTACGAATTTGTATGCTCATAAGTATCCCCCTTTATCAGATCCCGGAACAGAATATGGAGCTTGCCGTCTTCCATTCTGGAATTTACATATTTTTCAAATTTTTCATCTGTCTCCGGATGATCAAGATTTTCGTTAAATGAATGCCAGCGTGTTTCTTTTCTGTTTTTGAGATGTTCGATCAGAACCTGACAGACAAGAAGTCTTTCTTTTAACTCGTAAGCAAAAAGGAGCTCATGCATATCCTCTGCCCCGATCTGCTCTGCCAGTTCACTTAAACGCGCGATTTTTTCTTCTGCAAGTTTTAACTGTTTTTCATTAAACTGATAATTGCTTGCGATTCCGCCTGCATATTCGTCCATAACTTTCTGCATGGCTTCTTCCAGATCATCAATTGTAAATAATCCGTTCTGTGTACTGCGGATTTTTTCGTAATCTTTCAAAATCACCTGTGCCTGTTTTTCGATTGTGGACGTTGTTTCATCAGAATCACTTTTCAGCTGTTCGATGATTGCAAAAGAGGCAATCTTGCCCTCAGCCAGAGCACCAGTTACATATTTCTGCGGACATCCGCCAGCAACATCACCGGCCGCATACAGTCCGTGAATGGTCGTTTTTCTCTTTGTATCTACCCAGAAACCACTTGCCGTATGACCACCTACAATATATGGCTCTGTTCCCTGAATCTCTACGTCCTGTTCACTCGGCATTTTGCCGTTTTCAATCCATTTAAGGGTCTGGCTCGGTGCCATGTTCAGATATGCTTTCAGAAGATCCCGATCCTGCTCGGACGTGATACCGGAAGTCTGAAGATAACACGGACCATGTCCCAGCTGGTTTTCTCTGACTGTTCCATAAACTCTCTGGCTGGTTGTCAGGCCATAGATATGCTCGTAAACTTCGCCTTTTGAATTAACCTGCTTTGCCTGTACACCCTGCGCAATGGTTCCGGTCGGAGCAATTGTATCTTTGCATCTCAGTGCAATAAAACGCATCTCAAAGGTTGTCATCTCTGCACCGGAACGGATTCCCATCGCATATCCGGCTCCTGTGTTAAAAGGAGGATACCACATTTTATGTCTGGAAAATCCCGGGTTGTTTGGTTTATAAATGCCTGCAGCGCCACCTGTTGCGATCAGGACTGCCTTTGCATGAATCACATAGGCTGTTTCTTCCATAATGGAAAAACCGACTGCGCCATAAACACTTCCGTTTTCTGTAAGAAGATCTGTAATATTTACGTAATTTAGAACGTCTACATTTTTGCTTTTGTATACAGCATCTGCAAGAAGTGGTTTGAAGTTCTCGCCATTGATCTTAATGTTGCGGTTACCTCTCGCCACATAGTCTCCGTTTTCATCTTTGAGAATTACAAGACCGAGGCTTTCCATGTCTGCTGTTACATTGTTAAATTCTTCGGCTGCCGTCAGAAGCAGGTCATTTCTGACGATGCCTGCTGCATCTTTTGTTGCGTAGTCTACATAATCCTGAGGTTTACGTCCTTTGACGATATATGCATTGATGGCGTTAACACCAGCTGCCAGACAGCCGCTTCGTTTGATATTTGCTTTCTCTGCTACCAGAACAGAAGCATCTGAATTTCTGCTGATTGTAAGTGCCGCGTAACAGCCTGCGGTACCGCCGCCGATAATCAGGACATCTGTATCTATCTGTTTTACCTGTAAGGGTTTGCTCATGGTTCTTTCTTCCTGACTTTATTCTGTAATCTCGATTTCGTGGGTCGTAACATTTTTTTCTTTGTCGATTCCAAATGCTTTCAGCACCGGATTTCCTTCCTCCATAAGGGAAAGGATAAGATATTCGATGGTCGGATCAAATGCCAGTCGTTTGTCTTCCTCTGACGGACGGGAAGGGGATTCAGGATGGGAATGGAAGTTCCCTATGATTTTATATCCGTTTGCTCTGGCATCTTTGAGTGCTTTAAGCTGTTCTTTCGGATCCATGGAGAAGTGTTCTATGCTGGCATCTACGTTTGTGAGGAGATAGACTTTTGTGACGGTGATCTCCTCATCTTCTTTGGTTCCTGCGAGGAGGCCGCATGACTCGTTCGGGAGGCCGGCAGTACAGTGTTCCAGGATGGTGGTGTAATCGGATTTTTTCAAATATAGTTTCATAATAAAACTCCTCGATGTTGTCAAGTTACGTGTGTGCAATAATCAATTCAACGAAGATACGCTTTCGCTGCCCTCGACTGGCAGCAGTACATAAGTGACCAGAATACGGTCACTAAGTACTGGCCGTCTCAGAGCATCTTCTTATGAATTATTATTCACACACTGTTTCTCGAAATATGTTCGTCGTACAATTGTCGTGTGGGCCGCAGTAATAGTTACGTTCATAATTGCAAACCAGCAAGTATCTGTATTTAAGAATTTCTATAAGTACTTCTGCAATATACAAATATAAGCCTTTTCTTTCCGGTACATGCCATATGTCAGGCTGCGTTACGTCCTGTCTGCAATTTCCAGTGTGTGGATAATTATTTCGTGAGAAGACGCTCTGAGACGGCCGGTACTTAGGGATTGTTTTTTAATCCCTTAGTATCCGCTGCCAGTCGAAGGCAGCGAGAGCGTGTCTTCGATGAAATACTTATCCAACACACGTAGTCCTCGCATTTTCCCACTATCGCAGCATTACATATGCATGTCGCATTCCGCCTGCTCGTAGTCGATCAGTTTTGTGATGGTCGGGTGATCGCCGCATACCGGGCAGTCATGGTTCTTAGGAAGTTTGATCGTACGGAAAGTCATTGTCAGTGCATCATAAGTAAGAAGTCTGCCTGTCAGGAGATCTCCTTTTCCGATGATGTATTTCACTGCTTCCATTGCCTGTAGGCTTCCGATGACTCCGCCCATGGCTCCGATAACTCCGGCCTGCTTACAGGTCGGCACTGCATCCTTCGGCGGCGGATCCTTAAATACGCATCTGTAACATGGTCCTTCTCCCGGCACATACGTCATAAGCTGACCTTTGAAACGAATGATTCCTGCATGGGAGAATGGCTTCTGTGCCATGACACATGCATCATTGATAAGGAATTTTGCCGGGAAGTTATCTGTTCCGTCGATGATGAAATCATAATCCCTGATGATGTCCATGATATTTTCTGATGTGATAAACTTACGGTATGTATTAACTTTGACATCCGGGTTGATTGCCTGCATGGTTTCTTTTGCAGATTTTACTTTCGCCTTACCAAGGTCTGCCGTTGTATGGATGACCTGTCTCTGAAGATTGGAAAGATCAACTTCATCGGCATCTGCAATTCCAATGGTTCCAACTCCGGCTGCTGCCAGATACATAGCTGCCGGTGCTCCAAGTCCGCCTGCGCCAATGATCAGTACACTGGAATTCAGAAGCTTCTTCTGTCCCTTCGCACCAACCTCTTTGAGGATGATGTGGCGGGAATAGCGCTCTAACTGTTCGTTTGTAAATGCCATTATCTTGCGCCTCCTCCCATGAAGTACAGAAATTCAACTTCATCACCATCTTTAACTTCTGTAGATTCGAAAGCACCACTTTCTATAAATTCGTCATTGATTGTTACGGTAACATACTGTGGTGTCTCTACGTCTTCTTTTTCAATCAGTTCCTTTACGGTAAGTCCTTCCGGGTATTCCTTCTTCTCTCCTTCAACTTTAATAAACATATCTCTTATCTCCTTTTATACTCAAAATTTGTGAAATTGGTTGTCAGATCATCTTCTTGTGAAAATGTTTATGAATCCCCTGAATATCCCCAACAAGTTCTTAAATAATTTTACAGCTTTGACAAGAATAATTAACCGTTTCACAGGAATTTCTCAACCATTGTCGTGCTTCCCGCCGGCAGGCTGGCTACCCACCGTCTTGATAATTTCCAGTGTGCGGATAAATATTTCGGGAGAAGATGCTCTGAGACGGCCAGTACTTAGAAACCGTATTTTGGTTTCTTACGTACTGCTGCCAGTCGAAGGCAGCGAGAGCGTATCTTCGATGAAATATTTATCTGACACATGTAAACTTATCAAACGTATTTTTCAAACAACTCTTCTATTTCTTCCTGTTCTTTCAGTCCTACAGTCTTTCCTTTTGCTTCTCCGTTTACGAAGCAGATCACTGTCGGAACTGACATGACTTTGTATTTCTCAGCCAGTTCTTTGTCATAATTCACATTTACTTTGTAGATGTAAATATTATCTTCATTCTCGTCTTCAATGTCTCCGAGGATTCCTGCCATCTGTTTGCACGGGATGCAGCTATCAGAATAGAAATCCACAAGAACCGGCTTGTCTGCTTTTAACACCTTTTCTTCAAAGTTCTCTGCATTGATTCTGAGTGCCATATCATTCATCCTCTACTTTCTTAACGATCAGGGTAAATGTATCATCCCCGTTGTCAGTGAGTTTCAGAATCTGATGTCCTTCTTCTTTAATGCTTCGCGGTACATTCTGTACCGGTTCTCCGTTATTCATACGGACTGCAAGGATCTGTCCATCGTCCAGTTCCTCAAGTGCAACCTTTGCTTTTACAAATGTTACCGGGCAGACAACATCTGTAATATCTACAGTATCATCAATCTTATAATCAGCCATCATAAGCTCCTTTCAGTACTTCGTACAGTTTTTCTTCTCCAACTCTGTCAATTGTAAATTTGAATCGCTCTCCTGCATTTGCATGATCTGCAAAAAACTGAATTGCCGCATCTGTCACACGGAAAAGCTGTTCTTCGGATGTTATCAGCGGAAGGAATTCTCTTCCTTTACTGATATGGTTTCCAAAAGTACCGCCAAATGATACAAGAAATGCTTTATTTACGTCCCATGCATCAACCGGGCAAGATTTTGCGCAACGTCCACAGTAATTACATAGCTGAGTGTCGATTACGAGCTTGCCATCCTGAAAAGTAACTGCTTCTTCCCTGCAGGCTTTTTCACAGACACCACAGTGAATACAGGTATCCTCTTTCCAGCTGATCTGTGCAGCGCCCTTGATTCCTACATCATTTTCTTCAGCTTTGAGGCAGTTGTTCTGACAGCCTGTTACACCAAATTTGAATTTATGCGGAAGCTCACGTCCGAAATATCTTTCATTTAATTTAACAGCTATATCATAACTGTTGATATTTCCACTCGGACAGACTGCATTTCCCTGACATGCTGTCACTGTTCGAACGCGTGGTCCGCAGACACCCGGGCGACATCCGCCCTTAGCAAGATCTACTGTCACATCATCAATATCATCTAATTTAATAAAAGGAATCTCTACACCCTGTCTGGATGTCAGATGTACGTAGCCATCTCCGTATTTCTCTGCAACCTCTGCAATTTTTTTGAGGTTTTCAGCGGTAAGTGCACCACCGACGCAGGCAAGTCTCAGAGAAAAATTGTTTTTCTGTTTCTGACGCATAAAGCCGCCTTTTTTTAATGTTGCGTAATCAACTTTCGCCATTTTTGTCCTCTCCTTCTATTACTCTTCTGAAATCTTCTTTTAAATCTTCAATATCTTCTATTCCCACACTGATTCGAATCATATCATCATATACACCGGAAAGTTCTTTTTCTTCCTGTGTCAGATGTGCCGCAATTGTGCTGGATGGATGTATCGCAAGTGTTTTCGTATCTCCTATATTTGATACCAGCCATGGGATCCTCAGTTCATTCAGGATTCGGAAAGCACGTTCTCTGCTTCCTGCTCTTAATGTAATGATTGCTCCGTACCCACCATGGAACTGTTGTGCCGCAATCTTATGATATGGATGTTCCGAAAGACCGGGATAGGAAACAGTAATTCCATGACCAAGTTCTTTCAAAAACTCCGCCAGCTCCATGGCGTTACTACAGTGGCGCTGCATTCGAAGTCCAAGTGTTTCAAGTCCGAGTGTATTCAAAAATGCATTCTGCGGTGCCAGACAGGCGCCCATACTTCGAAATAAACCGTTTCGCAGTTTTGCAAGATATGCAAATGGACCGAACTTCTTAAATTCTGCCATACCCGGAAATTTCTCTGCATTCCATTTGAAACCGCCGCCGCTGATCAAAATTCCACTGATTGCATCACTGCTCCCGTTTATATATTTTGAGGAGGAATGAATCACGATGTCAGCTCCAAGCTTTAACGGATTGATCAGATATGGGGTTGCAACTGTATTATCTACCAGAAACGGAACCCCATACTTATGTGCAATTTCCGCCACTCCCTGAATATCCGTTACATCCAGTTTCGGATTGCCAATTGTTTCTGCAAAAACAGCTTTGGTCTGAGGTGTAATCTCCGTTTCAAAAGCCTGTGGTGTATTCTCTCGTACATAAGTTGTCGTAATCCCGTAAGCTTTCAGTTCATCCAGAAGTTCTACTGTGCCGCCGTACAATCCTGCCGCTGCAACTACATGATCACCATTTTGCAGGATATTCATAAGAGCCATAGTCAATGCCGCCATTCCTGACGCGCATGCCACACTTCCTATTCCACCCTCAAGCTTCGTCATTCGTTTCTCAAAAGCTTCAACTGTCGGATTGTTGATTCTTGTATATGAATATCCGGCCCGTTTATTTGCAAAAATCTTTTCGAGTTCCTCTGCTGTATCGTGACGGAATGCACTGGACTGGTAGACCGGAACCTGTGTCGCGCCAAAAGGATTTGTCTCCTCTGTCCCATGAAGCAAAGTTGTATTAAAACCGTATTCTTTCATTCCTGTGCTCCCTTATATCCTTTCTTTTTGTTGCTATTACTATATACCCATAAACATACCATGTCAATATGTATTATATGTTTTTTCCAGTTTTTCCTTTTTCAGGATAACACAAACATTAAAAAACAGGACCAGATCAGTTCAATGACAAATCTGTCCTGTTTTACTTCTTTTACGGACTCGTTATACTTGCAAAATTCGTCCTGTCTCAGATTACATAATCACCCATATCTGCATTTTGTTCAAGCAGATCTTCCAGTGTGATTCCGTCAAAATATTCATTGATCAACTTGTAAAAATTTTCCCACATCTGTAATGTCTTGCAGGATGATGCTCTCTCGCACTGATTCGGATGATCATCAAGACATGCTACCGGTGCCATTGAGCCTTCTGTAATTCTTAAAATACTGCCGATCGTATATTCTGCCGGAGTTTTGGCCAGACGATATCCGCCTCCTTTTCCGCGTAATGCCTTTACAAACTTCTGTTTACTCAGTACAGATACAATGGATTCCAGATACTTTTCTGAAATCTCCTGTCTTCTCGCAATGTCCATTAATGGAATATATTCTCCATTGTTATGCTCTGCAAGATCCAGCATAACACGAAGTGCATAACGTCCTCTTGTTGATATTTTCATGTAAATCCCTCCATATATACCTATTATACTACAAGGTTATAGGGAAAACAAGTAATATCGTCAAATCACAAGATAATCTTCTCTTGCTGAACGGTTTTCCAACGCATAAACTTTGTTTTCTTTTATAACAAAAATGCGCTGTACAAAAACGTCTACTGTCTCCCCTGTATGTACAAGCGTTTCATCCAGTCCCCTTCGCGCGCTCAACTGAATATCTCCTACTTTCAGTCCCAGTTCAAAATAACTGCCGCGGAAGGCGACACGTTCTACCACCGCTTCTGATGCAGAACTTTTGTATTTCTGCACTTCATTTTTTCTGGTCACTTTGACAAATTCCGGACGGACGATTGCATGCTCTGCTCCGGCAATATCTTCAAAATAGTTGAAAATGTGATAATCCTTCACAATTGCTGCCTGACCAAAGAAAGATGCGCTGAAAGCAGTTTCCGGGCGCTGATATACTTCCACCGGACTTCCCTTCTGCTCAATGTGACCTTTGTTTGTAATAATGATCTCATCTGCAACTTCAATCGCCTCATCCTGGTCATGTGTGACAAAGATACTGGTGATACCGAGTTTTTCAATCATGTCTTTCAGCCATGTCCTAAGTTCCTGTCGAATTTTTGCATCAATAGCGGCAAATGGTTCATCCAGAAGCAAAAGCTGCGGATTAGGCGCCAGCGCCCTTGCAAAAGCAACCCTCTGTCTCTGACCACCGGACAGTTGGCTCGGATATCTTTTTTCCAGTCCTTTAAGGCCGATCAGTTCTATCAGCTCCGTTACTCTTTTTTTGATATAAGTTTTGTCAGCTTTCTGTACTTTCAGGCCAAATGCTATATTGTCATAAACAGTCATATAACGAAACAGCGCGTAGCTCTGGAATACAAAACCGATGCCGCGCTCACTTGCCGGAATGTTATTTACTACTTTTCCGTCGATGACGATCTTTCCGCTGTCCGGCTGTTCCAATCCGGCAATCATACGCAGGATCGTTGTTTTTCCGCTTCCACTTGGTCCTAAAAGTCCGATCAGTTTTCCTTTCTCAATTCCGAAGGAAACATGATCCGATGCTTTATAATCTCCAAAAGTCTTATTGATATCTTTTAATTCCACGTACATTATGCTTCCTCCTTTTTGCCCCGGTGCTCCATGATGCTTCGTATAATCAGAAGAATCACCGCCATAATCACAAGAATTGACGATACTGCGAATGCCGGCACATACTGAAATTCATTAAACAAAATTTCCACATGCAGTGGCAGCGTATTTGTCAGACCTCTGAGGTGCCCAGATAATACCGATACGGCACCGAATTCTCCCATTGCCCTTGCTGTACATAAAACTATTCCGTACAGAAGCGCCCATTTGATATGTGGAAATGTGATTTTTGAAAAAATAGTCCAGCCTTTCGCTCCCATCAGTGCTGCTGCTTCTTCCTCATCTGTCCCGATGGATTCCAGCACCGGAAGAAGTTCACGGAAAACAAATGGAAACGTCACAAATACTGTGGCAAGAATAATTCCCGGCACTGCAAATACAATCTGAATCCCGGCTTTTTGCAGATACGGATAAAAAATACTCTGTTTTCCTAATACGAGCAGATAAATCAGACCAGCGATGATTGGAGAAACAGTAACCGGTACATCGATCAGTGTTGTCAGGATTTTTTTACCTTTAAACTGAAATCTCGTCACTGCCCATGCCGCACACAATCCGAAAAATGTATTACATAAAACTGCAATGACTGTTGCCTTCAGAGTCAGCATCAGCGCATCGATTGTATAAGAATCTGTCACTGCTTCGACATAAATCTGCCAGCCTTTTTTTAATGCTTCCGTAACAACAACAAACAACGGCAGCACCAGCATCACGAAAAGAAAGAGGACGCTGATTCCAATCAGCAGATATTTTACTGCTTTTGATTCTGTTTTATTATTTTCCATCAGATGGCTCCTCCTCTCAATCTTTTTGAATTACGTGCCTGCATCAGATTCATCAGAAATAAGATTAAAAACGATGCAATGAGCATGACCAGTGCAATGGATGTTGCACTCTGGTAATCAAATTCCTGCAGTTCCGACATGATGATCAGTGGTGTGATTTCTGTTTCATACGGTCGGTTTCCTGCAATAAACACAACGCTTCCGTATTCTCCGAGGCAGCGCCCGAATGCAAGCCCTGTTCCGGTCAGAAGCGGAGGCAGAAGTTCCGGAAGAATTACTCTTCGAAAAATCAGCCCCGGTTTTGCACCCATGACACGTGCTGCTTCTTCATAAGAACCATCCAGTTTTTCAAGCACAGGCTGTACTGCCCTTGCTACAAACGGAATTCCTACAAAAATCAATGCAAATGTAATACCCAGTTTGGTATAAGCGATCTTGATACCGAATTTTGCAAAAAAACTTCCGATCAGTCCCTGGTCTGCTGTAAGAGATGTGAGCGAAATGCCTGCTACTGCTGTCGGCAGTGCAAAAGGAAGCTCTATCATCCCATCCATGATCCGTTTGCCAGGAAATTCATAACGCACCAGCACCCAGGCAAGAATCAGTCCCATCACAGCGTTGACCAGTGATGCACCAAGTGCTGTGATAAAACTTACGTAAAAGCTGGACAATACTCTTTTTCTTGTGATTACTTCGAAAAACTCTTTCAGTCCAAGCTGTGAAGAATATACTACAAGTGTTGCCAGCGGAATCAGGACTATGATACTCAGCATCGTGATCGTCACGCCCATTGTCAGTCCGAATCCGGGAATCACTCTTTTTTTACTTTTTTTCATAGTATCCGCTCCTCATCTTTTAGTTGCCGTAAATTTTGTCAAATACTCCGCCGTCTGCAAAATGTTTCTGCTGAACTTCCTGCCATCCTCCGAGATCATTGATGGTCTTCAATTCCATGCTGAGGTCAAAAACATCTTTATATTCGTTTAAGACCTGTTTATTTACCGGGCGATAATAATTCTGTGCGGCAATGCGCTGTGCCTCATCAGAATACAGATAATTCAGATATTCTCTTGAAACCTCTTCCGTACCGCGGTTTTCTGCCACTTCGTCAACAACTGCTACAGATGGCTGTGCAAGTACACTGATGCTCGGATTCACAATGTCAAACTCATCCGGATCATCTGTCACAGAGAGAAAAGCTTCATTTTCCCATGCAATCAGGACATCTCCCTGTCCATTTTCTACAAAAGAGGTTGTTGCACTTCTTGCACCGGAATCCAGCACAAGAACATTCTGATATAAATTTTTGATAAAATTTTCCATTTGCGCTTCATCACCATCGTATTGTTTCTGTGCATATGCCCATGCCGCAAGGTAATTCCAGCGGGCACCACCGGAAGTTTTTGGATTTGGGGTAATGACATCCACATCATCCCGAATCAGGTCATTCCAGTCCTGAATGTTTTTCGGATTACCTTTTCTTACAAGAAATACGATCGTTGATGTATAAGATGCGCTGTCATCAGGAAGTTCCTCTTTCCATCTGTCTCTGATCATCCCTGAATTTTCGATTGCATCGATATCATATTCAAGGGCCAGTGTCACAACATCTGCCTGAAGTCCATTGATCACTTCAAGTGCCTGTTTGCCGGAACCTCCATGTGACTGGATGACATCGACATCCTGTCCTGTTTTTTCTTTCCAGTGTTCTTTGAATATTTTATTATAGGATTCATACAGTTCTCTTGTCGGATCATAAGAAACATTAATAATATGTACATTCGTTCCTGCTCCGGCATCGTAGGAACAGATGCCGGCAAATCCGGCGATTCCAAGAACTGCTGCCAGACAGAGGTTTCGAAATTTCTTTTTCTTCATTTGTGCCACTCCCTGTAGATTATTATAACATACGCAAATGATATGTTTTATGTTAATGGCATTATATACCAATAAACATATCTTTTAAATATGTTTATTAGAAAACGTTTGCACAGCTTGAAATTTCAGAAAAAAACAGCCGCTGTCATTTCGACAGCAGCTGCTCAATATTCCTGTATTTATTTCACATCATCATAGGTATCAAGGAAATTATGTCGTACCCCATCCTGCTTATATCCGATAACGGTGTTGAGGTTGACATTCTCCACACTTCGAAAAATATTATATTCAATAACCGGATCTTTCTGGGCAAGTTCATGGATCAGTTCTTTAATCTCAGCCCTCTTTGAACCTTTTTCTGTACCGCCGCAGGATGCACAGTGCTCTGTAAAGCGGCATGCACACTGGATAAAATGCAGGTCATTATAATTTGCCCAGTGAATGATATCCGCCTCACGGATTAAGTACAGGGGGCGGATCAGCTCCATACCCTCAAAGTTTGTACTGTGAAGTTTCGGCATCATGGTCTGCACCTGTGCGCCATAAAGCATTCCCATAAGAATCGTCTCGATCACATCATCATAATGATGACCAAGCGCAATTTTGTTACATCCAAGTTCTTTTGCCTTACTATAAAGATATCCCCTTCTCATACGTGCGCAGAGATAACACGGAGACTGCTCCTCAGAGGCTACAATATTGAAAATGTCTGATTCAAACACTGTAATCGGCACATTTAGAATCTTTGCATTATCTTTGATAGTCTGATAGTTTATTTCATTATAACCCGGATTCATCACAAGAAAAACAACTTCGAAATTTTTCTTTCCATGACGGGAAAGCTCCTGAAAAAGCTTTGCCATCAGCATGGAATCCTTGCCTCCGGAAATACAGACCGCAATCTTGTCTCCATCCTGTACCAGTTCATATTCCCGGATTGCCTTTGTAAAACGTCTCCAGATCGGTTTACGAAATTTCTTGATAATACTACGTTCAATATCCTTTGTACGCTGCTCTGCTTCATTGTGATTTGCCATCAGTCTGCCGAGTTTGAGCTTCAGCCATGCACGATAGCCGTTTTTGACACTGTAGATCTCATATCCCTGTTCCGTCAGTTCTTCCGCGATCTCCTCACTCTTCTGCCCGGTATAACAAACCAGATAGACCGGACAGTCCCTGCGAATCTCATCCATATGCTCTTCAAGCTCTTCCCAGTATATATTGACTGCACCCGGATAAGTCTCTTTTTCAAAGTCAGCCTTATCACGGATATCTATTACCTGTTTTTCCCTTGTATCCTTTTCTAATTCTTCAATCGTTCTTATACACATATCAATCTTCCTTTATCTTTTCACATATTCCCCGGCTGTAATGTTACTGTTCATTCCGTTCACAGTAACTACTATATACAGTAATCACTCCAGAAACTTTCCGAAACATGTGAACAGCTGTTTCTCACAAGAAGTTTTCCTGACAGTTCCATCCTCACAACACCACTGTGTCCGCCCTTCATCCGGTCCAGAAGAAGATACAGCGCAAAACGTCCCATTTCCTCTTTCGGAAGGCCAACAGTTGTCAGCATCGGTTTCGTATACTGTGCCTCTTCAATATCATCACTCGCTATTATCGACGGAGTAAAATAGAGATTTCTGCATCGCCGCAGACATTTTAGCATTCCCACAGCTGTAATATCATTCGCACAGTAAATTCCGGTTGGACAGTCTTCAGATTTCAGAAGTTTCTCCATTGCCTCAAAACCTTCAATCTCGGTCTGGTTCGACTCTACAACATATTCCGGTATCACATCCAGATGGTTCTGCTTCAATGTATCCAGATATCCGTTATAACGGTCTTCATTCCTGCATCCACCCACATAACCGATATTACGATGTCCCAGTGAGATCAGATGCTCTACTGCCATCGCGGCAATCTTTTTGCCGTCGCAAAGGACCTCATCTACTTCATAATTCGTTGAATTTCGGTTTACCGAAACCACGCTCCGGTATTTCTGATTCAGTTTTTTCAGGGCAAGCGGATTACATCGCCCGATAATGATCAGACCATCCTTTTTTTCTTCTGTCTCAGTATACATGCCCTGAATGATCTGGTCAAGATTTTCTCTCCGGCATTTTCGGTCATCTGAAAAGAACGGTTTGTACCACACCTTTGAAAGGATACAGTTCTGTCCATGAATTTCACTTTCTATAATATGAAGAAGCTCTGTAAAAAAAGGATCCGTTCTGGACTCATCTGTTCTAGTCATCAGAACATGAATATGCCAGATTTTGCTTTCTTTTGCCTGTGTTCCTTTTTTGAGGTTACGTGCCGCTTCATTTGGGACATAATTCAACTCCATTGCAATGGACCAAACTTTTTCTCTGAGACCCGGTACGGAACATCTGTAATCGGGCTTATTCAGGATACGGGAAACGGTTGATACCGATACTCCTGCTTTTTCTGCGATTTTTTTGATTGACATGTGTATTTCCTCTTTCTGCCAGACATACGCTGCGTATATAAAAATAACCGGAAGCCAGAGCGACAGAGCCGCCTGAAACCTCCGGTCATATTCAGATATAGTACATTTCCTGTTTTTCATAATGATCGGCATAATAACCGGTCATCTGTGCCAAAGTAAGATTTGACAGAATCTGATCAAGTTCCTGATTGACGGAATCCACCACCAGTTTCTGGATCGTATCGGAGATTCCCTTGTAACTGTTTTCCGCCAAAGCATCCTCATCTTCAAGATGATAACTTCCCTCCAGGGCCTCTACCACGGATGCAACAGTGATCTTATCAGCATCTTTTGCCAGATTATATCCTCCCTGCGAGCCTTTGACACTTTTTACGATACCTGTTCTTCGAAACGAGGCAAATATGTGTTCCAGAAACTGTAAAGAAATGTCATTTCTTTCAGCAATGGTTTTCAGGGCTACCGGTGTGGTGGACGGCTGTGCTGCCAGATCCACCAACGCAGTGAGACCATATCTGGTTTTTTTACCGAATTTCAATTACTGGATTGCCTTGAAAGCTTCATCCAGATCCTGAATGATATCATCGATATTTTCCGTTCCGATGGAGAGACGGATAGTGTTCGGTTTGATACCCTGATCCAGAAGTTCTTCCTCTGTGCACTGGCTGTGTGTGGTGGTTGCCGGATGGATAACCAGTGATTTAACATCTGCAACGTTTGCAAGCAATGAAAACAGTTCCAGATTATCGATGAAATCTTTGGCTGTCTGTGCATCTCCCTTTATTTCGAATGTGAAGATAGATCCACCGCCATTCGGGAAGTATTTCGCATACAGAGCTTTCTGGCTTTCATCATCTGTTACTGACGGATGATGAACTTTTTCAACCTGCGGATGATTGTTGAGGTACTGAACAACTTTCAGTGCGTTCTCTACATGACGCTCTACACGAAGAGACAGTGTTTCAAGTCCCTGGAGGAAGATAAAGGAGCTTACAGGAGAGATTGTTGCCCCTGTGTCACGAAGAAGGATTGCACGAATCTTTGTAACAAACGCTGCTGGTCCGCATGCTTTTGTGAAGCTGATTCCATGGTAGCTCGGGTTTGGCTCTGTCAGGGACGGGAATTTACCGGAAGCTTCCCAGTCGAATTTACCGCCTTCTATGATTACACCACCGATAGTTGTTCCATGTCCACCGATGAATTTGGTTGCAGAATGAACAACGATATCTGCACCGTACTCAATCGGTCTTACAAGGTAAGGTGTTGCAAATGTGTTATCTACAACAAGCGGAATCTGATGTCTGTGTGCGATTTCTGCGCATGCTTCAACATCAACTACGTCAGAGTTCGGGTTTCCAAGAGTCTCGATGTAAAGTGCTTTTGTATTGTCCTGAATTGCATTTTCTACTTCTTCAAGATTAAAGATATCAACAAATGTTGTTGTGATTCCGTAAGCTGGAAGTGTATGCTCCAGAAGGTTTGTTGTTCCACCGTAGATATTCTTTGCTGCTACAATATGATCCCCGTTCTGTGCAAGGTTTTCGATTGTGTATGTGATTGCCGCTGCACCGGAAGCTACTGCAAGTGCTGCGCTGCCACCTTCAAGAGCTGCGATTCTCTTTTCGAATACATCTTCTGTCGGGTTTGTCAGACGTCCGTAGATGTTACCTGCATCTGCAAGTCCGAAACGTGCAGCTGCATGGTCGCAGTTACGGAATACATATGAAGATGTCTGATAGATTGGAACAGCTCTTGCATCAGTAACCGGATCCGGCTGTTCCTGTCCTACATGAAGCTGAAGTGTTTCGAATTTAAATTTTCTATTTTCTCTTGTAATTTTTTCACCCATGGATCTAATCCTCTTTTCTGTTTTTTAGTAACTGTTCAGTACCCTCACAGTTACGAGTCAAAATGCATTCCAAATCACCTTCGGTGATGGCATTTTGCCTTATATGTCTCGGGATTTTGGCAAAAAATATGCCAAAACGCCTCGCGGGATACTACCTTCTGAATAGTTACGTTTTTTATTATTATTTATGTCCGCTATATATACATTATGAAATGCTTCGCAGCAAGATTACTCTGTAAACAATGCTGTTGAATAATATCTGTCACCTGTGTCCGGAAGAAGAGCTACGATTGTTTTACCTTTGTTTTCCGGACGTTTTGCCTGCTCAATTGCTGCATAGAGAGCCGCACCTGAGGAAATACCAACCAGGACACCTTCTTTCTTTGCAAGAAGTTTCGCTGTTGTAAAGCATACTTCGTTATCGATCGGCATAATCTCATCATAAACCTGTGTATTCAGCACTTCCGGAACAAATCCTGCGCCGATGCCCTGAATCTTATGTGGTCCGCCTTTTCCTTCGGAAAGTACCGGAGAAGTTGCCGGCTCCACTGCTACGATCTTGACATTCGGATTTTTCTCTTTCAGGTATTCACCTGTTCCGGTAAGTGTTCCGCCTGTACCAACACCTGCAATAAAGATATCTACCTTACCGTCTGTATCATTCCAGATCTCAGGACCTGTGGTAGCTTTATGTGCTGCCGGGTTTGCAGGGTTTACAAACTGTCCAGGAATAAAACTGTTCGGAATCTCTTTTGCAAGTTCATCTGCTTTTGCGATAGCACCTTTCATTCCCTTGGCACCTTCTGTAAGAACCAGCTCTGCTCCGTATGCTTTCAGGATATTTCTACGTTCGATACTCATTGTCTCAGGCATTGTAAGAATGATTCTGTATCCTTTCGCTGCTGCGATGGATGCGAGTCCGATACCTGTATTTCCGGAAGTAGGCTCGATGATTACGGAACCTTCTTTCAGAAGTCCTTTTGCTTCTGCATCTTCGATCATAGCTTTTGCAATTCTGTCCTTAACGCTTCCTGCCGGATTGAAGTACTCAAGCTTTACAAGTACTGTTGCTTCCAGTCCAAGCTCTTTCTCTATATTTGTTACTTCTACCAGTGGAGTGTTGCCGATCAGTCCAAGGGTTCCTTTATAAATGTTTGCCATAATAGTTACCACCTTTCCCTATATTTTCATCTTGTTTTATTAACATACCTCTTTGATATGTTTAGTATGTTATTCTATTTTTAATAAATTGTCAATAGGTTTTGGAAAAAAATTGAACTTTTTTCGATGCTATAGTATAATCCTGATTACGCGAAAATTTATTTTAGGAGAATACATTTATTATGGAACATCAATCCCCAAAAGCAATTCTGGTTGTCAGCTTCGGCACCAGTTATGAAGCTTCACGAAAAGCAACGATAGAAATAATCGAACAGGATATTGCAGATGCATTTCCCGATCACAGAATCTATCATGCATGGACCAGTAAATTTATCATCTCTATTCTGAAAAAAAGAGACAATATTTCCATTCCTACTGTGTGTGAAGCAATGGAACAGATGATTCATGATGGCATTCGGTCACTCATCGTTCAGCCCACACATATTCTGGATGGCATTGAAAACAACGTTATGAAAGAGGCAGTTCTTTCTTATAAAGATTCTTTTGATCAGATTGTTTTCGGTGCTCCACTTCTTGCCACTTCAGAGGACGAAACACGTGCGATTGCAGCTGTAACTTCTGAATTTAAAAACTTAAAAGAAACGGACGCTCTTGTCCTTATGGGACATGGCACCACTCATCAGATAAATACTGCTTATGCAGAACTTGACCGGCATTTCAAATCACTTGGACATTCCAATGTCTTTATCGGAACTGTCGAGGCCGATCCGACTATTCATAATCTTGTGAAGGAAGTAACTGCCTTCCATCCAACCGGTATTTATCTGACACCTTTTATGATCGTTGCAGGAGATCACGCACATAATGACATGGCAGGAGATGCTCCGGATTCATGGGTCAGTCAGTTTAGCTCTGCCGGCTTTGAAGTATGTCCCGTCCTGAAAGGTCTCGGTGAGTACCCAGGCATACGTGCGCTCTTTGTAGAACATGTAAAAGAAGCAATCTCTGCACTTTATTAATTATCAGTACACAAAAAGGTCCGGACTCTGAATATATCAGATGATCCAGACCTTTTTCTGTCTTTTTCTTATTTGATTCAATTTCAGGTATCCTGCCGACTCTTTTTGCAGATCTGTATTCCCGCCAGAAGCAGAATCGGAAATACGATTGCAGCAAAAATTCCCATTCGCAGATTATTTCCAAGATTACTTGAAACAAATCCTGCCAGTGTCGGACCTCCGGAGCATCCAAGATCCCCCGCCAGCGCAAGCAGTGCAAACATTGCTGTACCGCCGCCCCGTATCGATGCCGATGCAATACTGAATGTACCCGGCCACATAATTCCTACAGAAAATCCACAGATTGCACAGCCCAACAGACTGAGCAGAGGATTCGGTACAAAAGAAATACAAAGATAGGAAATCACACAAAGTATACTACTGTATGTCATGAATCTCTTCAAATCGATTTTTTCACCGTATTTACCATAAAGAAGCCTTGCCAGCCCCATCAAAAAAGCAAATGACATCGGACCTGCGAGATCTCCCACAGTTTTACTTACTTTCAGGCCCTCTTCCGCAAAAGTAGATGCCCACTGGCTGACAGCCTGTTCACTGGCTCCTGCACAGGTCATCATCAGCATTACCACCCAGAAAATCTTTTTACCAAAAAGTTCACAGATCGTAAGCCCTTTCTCACCCTCTTCATGCAGCGAATAGATTGGTGAAAACAGAAAGACGATTCCATTCAGAACCGGAATAACTGCCCAGATACGTGCAAGGATCTTCCAGTTTTCAATTCCCATCATACTGAAAAAAATAGTTGAAATCAGTACTACTCCGACATGTCCCCAACAATAAAACGAATGCAGAAGGCTCATTGCTTTTTCTTTATTATCTGTCGGACATGCCTCTATGATCGGACTGATCAGTACTTCAAGCAAGCCTCCACCTACTGCATAAATGGCAACAGCAATCAGGATTCCGGCAAAAGGATCTGCTGTAAGCTCCGGAAGCAACGTCAATGCCAAAAGGCCGACTGCTGAACAAATATGTGCGATCGTCACCGATGCTTTGTATCCGATTCGGTCTACAAATCCTGCAGACAAAAGATCAATTAGAAGCTGGATTATAAAGTTGATCGTGATCAGAAGTGTAATCTTTGACAGCGGAATCTGGTATGTCTTCTGAAACGTTACAAATAATAATGGTACAAAGTTATTGACGATTGCCTGCACAATATATCCTACAAAACAGGCATACATCGTTCTTTTATAAGATGTTTTCATTATTTCTCCCGTTGTTTTAAATCTCTTTCTGTCATAACATCTGCATCCTGACTTCCGGCATCAGTTGTTCTATCAACGCTCTGTCCGGCGGTTTCGTACCGACAGTTATTACAGCACCTGCTGACACAGCCATGCAAAGTCTTACCATTTCTTTTTCAGAAAGCTTTCTGTCATGGGCATATGCAAGTGCAGCCACCATCGCATCTCCGGCACCAACGGTGGAATGTGCTTTCACTGGCAAAGCAGAACAGTTTATCTTATAGTTTTCTCCTGCAAAAACAGCTCCGTCTTTTCCCATAGAAACTACCACTGTCTGTATCCCTTTTTCGTGGAAGTTTTCTGCGGTTTCAATAATTTCGTGAACAGTCAGAACATGATCTGTGCCAGTGTATTCTTCAAGTTCCGATCGGTTTGGTTTTATTATATCCGGAACTGCCTTTAATGCCAGCCGAAACAATTCTCCATCTGCATCCAAAAGAACTTTGCCGCCCTTTTTATGGACACATTCTGTAATCTCTGCATAGATAGTTTTTCTGACTCCGCCTGGAACACTTCCCGCAAGAACGACCAGTGTCTCATTGTCTGTATACGTACAGATTTTCTGAATCAGTGCTTCTGTCTGATTTTCCGTAATTGCCGGTCCCGGTTCATTGAGTTCAGTCACACCTCCGACACAGTCAAAAATTTTTGTGTTGGTTCTCGTATCTCCATCCACATAGATAAAATCATGACGGATATTCCGGGCATTTAATACATTTTCGATTGTCTTGCCGGTATTTCCTCCAAGGAACCCCATAGCAAGACTTTCCCCTCCAAGCGCATGGATCGTTTTGGAAACATTAATTCCCTTGCCGCCGGCATCATACTCGATCCGCCGGATACGATTCAGAGCGTATGGCTGAAATTTGTCAACCTCCACCGTCTTGTCGATTGCCGGATTCATGGTTACTGTTATAATCATTTTTTACTCCTGTAACTTTTAGCAACGATTTCTTTTGTTTACGAAATAATTAAGGATTCCGCCTCCGACAATGATCACCATTGCCACTGCTACGACACGTTTGGCCGCCTCCTGCGGAAGCTGACTCTTAGATCCGATAGAATCTGAATAAAACGTCAGATTATAGTCGATCTCATGTGGTGCTCCCATTGCAGTGGTATCTGCGATTACAGGCAGTGCCTCATCCATAGAAAGCACCGGAATCTCAAAGACGGAATTCATTCCCTCTTCATTTGTCGGAAGATATTTCTCTCCGTCCACGATCATGTAATCATAATTGGAACTGCTCCACTGAATCTGGGCATATGCCTTCCCGTCTTCTACCGTAAGGATCGTCGGGGAAGTTACACTTGCCTTACCACTTCCACCTTCAAGATCTACCTGTATGGAATATTCCCCGTCCTCTTTATCGACTGACATTCCGTCCGCCTGACATACACCGGAAAAAGCTACAATCCCTGTAAATGCCGCCGCAAGCAGCCAGGTAATTTTTTTCTTCATAATTTATTACTCCATTTTCTCATTTTCTCACCTAATATAACACAGCAAATCTTACATTGCAAACACTATACACTTCTAGTATAATAAAAAGAATGTGATTTAAATTAATCTTAAAATTATCAGGAGGATTTTTATAATGAAAGGAACTTTATTTGGAGTTGGCGTCGGACCTGGAGATCCGGAATTAATGACACTGAAAGCAGTACGTATGATCCGTGAAAACGAGGTCATTGCAGTACCGGGTGCTGATGTCAGAGAAACCGTTGCTTATAAAATTGCTGTTCAGGCAGTACCGGAGCTTGCAGATAAGGAACTTCTTCCAATCTACATGCCGATGACCCATGATGCCGAAGAATTGGAACTCAATCATGCAAAAGGAGCCAAGACTCTTGAATCTTATCTGGATCAGGGAAAAAATATTGTTTTCCTGACTCTCGGGGATCCATGTGTTTATTCTACATTTTCCTATCTGCAGCATCGTGTGGAAGCAGACGGATATCATACAGAACTTGTCAGCGGAATCACTTCTTTTTGTGCAGCCGCAGCTCGCCTGAATATTTCTCTGTCCGAGTGGAATGAACAGCTTCATATCATTCCAGCCGTTCACCGTCTGGACAATGAACTGACAGAATCCGGAAATTATATTCTGATGAAATCCGGCAAAAAAATGAATCAGGTAAAGGAAATCCTGTCACGAAGCGGTAAGGATGTTCTGATGGTTGAAAACTGTGGTATGCCGGATGAGCATATTTACCACAGCGTAGAAGAAATCCCGGATGATGCTGGATACTATTCTCTGATCATTGCAAAGGAGCACAAATGATCGAAACCAGAAATCTGACAAAAACTTTTGACAATTTCACGGCCGTAGATTCTCTGGATCTGAAAATTGAGACCGGAGAGTTTTTCGGTCTCCTCGGTCCCAACGGTGCCGGTAAGACAACAACGATCAGTCTTCTCTCAACCCTCCTGCTTCCTACAAAGGGCGAGATTCTGATCGATGGTCAGAAACTTACCCGAAACCGTCCGGATCTGAAGCGCAAGATCAGTGTGATCACGCAGGAATATTCCATGCGTCAGGATATGAATATGGATGAAATCATGGAATATCAGGGCCGGCTTTATTTTATGCCTCGTAAGGAGATCAAACGACGCACGGAAGAGCTGCTGGAATTCTGTGATCTGATCAAATTCCGCAAACGTACTGTGCGTAAACTTTCCGGCGGTATGAAACGTAAGCTGATGGTTTGTCGTGCACTTCTGACAGATCCGGAAATTCTGCTTCTTGATGAACCGACTGCCGGTATGGATGCATTGTCCCGTCGTCAGATGTGGAATCTTCTCCGCAAACTGAACGGCAAAAATCTGACTATCCTGCTCACAACACATTATATGGAGGAAGCACAGAATCTCTGCAGCCGTGTAGCACTGATGGATCATGGCCGACTCGAAGAGGTCAGCACGCCATCTGCCCTGATAAACAGTCTTGGTAATTATACTGTAGATGAATTTTCAGGTGATGAAACAAAAAGTCACTATTTCCACACCCGTGAAGAAGCGATTGCCTATCTCTCCGGTCTTTCCGGTCAGGCTTCCTTACGTGAAACAACGCTGGAGGATGTTTTTGTCGAACGTGCCGGCAGACATCTGATGCCATCATAGGGGGGACTGAGTATGGGAATTATTACGATTTTATGGGAAAAATGGGTAGAATTTCGAAGAGATTTCTATAAGATCACTCTGGCTGCGATGATTGCACCCCTGATGTATCTTGTCGTATTTGGAATGGGTATCCAGACGGTTTCGCACGGTCAGCCTTATCTGAATTTCCTGATTCCGGGTGTCGTCTCACTGACCACCATGAATGGAAGTTTTAATGCAATCGCGCAGAATCTGAATGTACAGCGTCTTTATGAAAAAGCTTTTGATCAAGTTATGATCTCACCGACACCTCTGTGGCAGTTTATTGCAGGACAGATCATCGGTGGAAGTCTTCGTGGTTTTTATGCCGGTGGAGTAATCCTGATTCTGACACTTCCGATCGATACAGGTCTGATCTTTAATGGATGGTCTTTTCTGATCATGTTCTTGAATGGCGCTGTCTTTTCTGCAATCGGAGTTGTGGTTTCTTTCCTTGCAAAGAACCATGCAGATGTGCCGCGTTTTTCGAATTATATCATTATGCCGATGGCATATCTCTGTAATACGTTTTTCTCTACGGAAAAACTGCCTGGGATTCTCGGAAAGTTTGTGTCTGCGCTTCCGCTTTCACAGACCAGCCATATGATCCGAAGTATTTCCGCAGGGGAAGGCCTTCAGATGACGGGAATCGCCGTACTGGGGGCATATCTCGTGGTGTTTACTGCGATTGCATCGTGGTTTATATATAAAAAGAAGAATCTGTAAGGGTATTATTTACGAAAAGGCTACATGTATCTGTTCTGCCACAGGCTTCAGAGTTTTTGACAGTAGACTGCTCACGCAGTCATTCAGAAGAAAGGACAGGTTCTGTGCCAAAGCTGCGTTTTCTACTCAGAACATGCGCCTGTTTGCTGCCAGTCGCCCAAACTCGCCTGCGGCTCAAACAATGGGCTTGATGGCCGCAGCTGGCATGTTCTTCGCTACGAAAGCCTCGCTGACGGCGTAGAACCTGTTCTTTTTCTGAATCTACTGCTGAACTTAGCTGCTGTCATAATAAAAGTCAGCCAGGAAAGGCACATGCAGCCTTTTCTGTCCATTATACCTTACAAGGATTCCGGTAGCCGCAGGCGCAGTAGACTCGCTCCGAGCGGAACACCCTCGCTAGTTTGAATTTGCGGCTGATTTGTTGTCTGTTGAAAAAACAGGAAAGCTTCGTACGATCTGTGAGTTCACTTCCGGACTCCGAAGCCTGTGATTGAACAGATCTTACGAAGCTTTCCGTAATTTCAACAACGCCTAAAATCAGCGGGCTAACTCATACAAATACTTCTCAAAACAAATTCCTTCATTGCGGTCTGTCTCTTCTTCAACCGCATCGCGTATCCCTTTTGCAAGAAAATTTACTGCTTTTCGGACAGACTCCACCGTATCCGTTCCTTTCACCATCCCGGCACTTAACACCGACGCAAACAGATCTCCCGTTCCGGAATAACTTCCGCCATGCTTCTGTGCTTTTATCCACTGGACAGAATCCCGGCTGCAGATCAGATTTCCCATCTCCTGCACGTCATCTTTTATCGGCAGATCAATCCCGGTAATGACTACTTCCGTCTCATACGCTCTCGCAAGCTTATATCCCGTCTCCTCTACAAATCTCACCAGATCATTTTCTTCAAAATCACAAAGTTCTGTCCATACTTCATGTGCACGCTCCCTGCCATAAAGCAACAACAGCGCCTCCGTCAGATTTGGCGTAATCACAGCTGCTTTTTTCGCCAGAAAACGCATCTTCTCACAAAGCTCCTCTGTATAAATCGGGTATTCCTCTCCGTCGTCTCCCATTACAGGATCCACCAGAATCTTCACATTCTCTCCCCCGAACAGTGCTATAAACGACAAAACCTTATCCGCCTGTGCCGCATCCGCAAGAAACCCCGTATAGATTCCGTCTGGCTGAAAGTCAAGTTTCTTCCATTCATCCATAATCTTATCCATACGGTCTGTATAATCATCACAAAAATAGGACGGAAAACCTGTCTGGCAGCTCAGCACTGCAGTCGGCAGCGGACATGCCTGGATTCCCATCACAGAGATCACCGGAATTGCCGCTGTAAGAGAACATTTTCCCAGTCCTGAAAGATCATTTAACACCGCAATTTTTTTCAATCTCAATTCTCCTTATCTTGCATTTTGTCACATTCTGGTTTAGAATAGCACCTAAGTGTATTTAGAAAAATAACCACTTTTACTCATTTTTCAGGGGACAGTTTATGAGCTTAGCATTTCATTCAAATAAAGAAAGCCTGTATCTGCAGGTATATGATCATTATAAAAATCTTATCATGGAAAACCGTCTTCCGGCCGGAAGCCGTATGCCTTCTCTCCGCCAATGTGCTGCTGAATTAAAACTCAGCCGTACCACGATCGAGAATGCCTATCTGCAGCTTGCTGCCGACGGCTACATCATTGCACGCGCGCAGAGTGGATACTATGTGACCGACATTGCCTCACAGGATCCGGTATCACCCGTATCTCGTCATCCCAGTTTTCCACCGGTAAAATATGATTTTGCCTCCAATGGGGTAGACCATGAAAGTTTTCGCTTTGATCTGTGGCAGCGCTATCTTAAAAGCGCCCTTCGCCAGAGTGAACGTCTCCTTTCCTATGGGGAGCCACAGGGAGAAGCCGATCTGCGCCAGGTACTTGCCGACTATATCCGTCAGCGTAGAAATGTAAACTGTTCTGCCGACGATATAGTTATCGGAGCCGGAGTTCAGAGCCTTCTTAATATTCTCTGCCCTCTTATCCGTCACAAAAAGACCGTTTCTTTTCCGAACGCTTCTTTCGTACAGGGAAGTACGATCTTTGCAGATTATGATTTTGATGTACGTTACCGCAATAAAAACTGTGACGTCATTTATGTTTCTCCTGCACATATGACCAAATGGGGGGAAATCATGCCGGTCAGCCGTCGTATGGAACTGGTGCATCATGCTGCCGAAAAAGGTAGTCTGATCATTGAAGACGATTATGAAAATGAATTTGTCTATTTTCAGCGGCCGACACCTTCACTCTTTAATCTTGCAGGCGGACACGGAGTAGTTTATATAGGCTCTTTTTCCCGTCTGCTGCTTCCGTCTATTCGCTTAAGTTTTATGGTCCTGCCGCCTTCTCTGTCCGAAAAATACGCTGCTGTCGCAGAAAGATACAGTCAGACAGCTTCTAAAGTTGAACAGATTGCGCTCTGTCAGTTTATACGTGACGGACATCTGACGTCACAGACAAAAAAATTAAAAAAGTTATACGCTCAAAAACTGAAAGAACTTAAAACTGTAGTTCAAAATATGTTTGGTGAAAACTGTACAATTCAGACCGGTGCTGCCGGAACCAGCCTTGCACTGACTGTTCCGTATACCCGTACCGGACTTGAACTAAAAAAAGAAGCCCGCATGAACGGGCTATCCATCCTGATTCTCGAAGAAAATGCAGATACGATTACACTTCTGCTTTCCTGCTCTTCGATTGCAACAGATGAATTTGTACCGTCATGTCGGCTTCTGAAGAACATTCTGAATTAATCTCTTCGATTATCAATCATATAAAGCAGTGCATTACAGATGCAGGCGGCGATATTACTTCCGCCCTTACGGCCTCTTGCAACAATATACGGAGCACCGGATTCCATGATAAGCTCTTTTGACTGCACTACATTGACAAAACCAACCGGTACACCGATGATCAGCTCCGGAGCCAGTTTACCGTCCTCAATCAGTTCATAGAGACGCACCAGTGCTGTCGGTGCATTTCCAATCGCAAAAATCAGTTTTTTGTCCAGGGAAGCAGCCTTATCCATACTTGCTGTCGCACGGGTCGTTCCGTTCTCTTTTGCAATTTTTGCAACATCCTCGTCCGACATAAAGCAGTATACTTCGCCGCCATAACGGGCAAGTGCACGTTTATTAATCCCTGCTTTTGCCATTTGTGTATCTGTCACTATACAGGCTCCTGCTTTGATTGCCTCAAGCGCACGCTGCACGACTCCTTCAGAAAAACAGAGGTTTTCTGCATAATCAAAGTCTGCGCTTGTATGGATACATCTTTTAACGATCAACTCCGTTCCCGGCACCAGCTGTGTATCTCCAAGCTCCTCTGTAATGATCTCAAAGCTTCTCTTTTCGATCTCCATCGGCTTTACATTTTCAAGTTCTACTTTCATTCCTGTGCCTCTCCTTCTGTCTCGATTCCCTCTTCCAGGATTTCATAAATCCGTTTCATATCCAGATGTTTGCGAAGCTCCGAAGCAAGAATATCATACTGTGTTTCTTTAAAAGCCGCAAAATCCACTCCTGCCATATCAGAGACATCGATGCCTTTTTTCTCTCCAACTGCACGCACAAGCCCCATTGCCACATCTTCTTTATCAAAAATACCATGCACGTAGGTACCACATACATTCTTTCGGAAGGTACCCTCTGTTTTTTCTGTTCCTGTCACACTGTCGCAGGTAAAGGTACTTGCAGTCGCACCGTCTTTTCGTCTGCTCTCTCCCATATGGATCTCATAACCGGTAAATTCCACATTAGAAAGTGTCTCGAATTCCTGATCCATCTCCAAAAATCTTCCATTTACCTGTGTGCGTGTTTTTTTCTCGGCAAAAACCGTATCCATCGGAAGAAGTCCCATTCCACGCATACTTCCACCAGCTTCGACACCATACGGATCACTTAAAGTCTCACCAAGCATCTGATAACCCCCGCAGATTCCGAAGATAAGCGTACCTGATGCTGCCGCCTTCAAAATTAATGTTTCCATGCCACTTTCGCGAAGCCACTTCAGATCCTCCATGGTGTTTTTGGTTCCCGGTAAAAAGATCACATCCGGATGCATCAGATCTGATGGATGCTGTACATACCGAAGTGATACTCCCGGAATACTTTCCAGCGGATTAAAATCTGTAAAGTTTGAAATACGTGGTATACGGATAACAGCCATATCGATCTGTCCAACTTCCTGCGGACGCTCAAAACGTTCTGTAAGGCTGTCCTCATCTTCCACCTGAATGTTCATATACGGTGCAACACCAACAACCGGAATGCCACATTTCTCTTCCAGCATGGCAACTCCCGGATCCAGAATAGTCTTGTCTCCGCGGAATTTATTGATGATCAGACCTTTGATCATCTTTCGCTCATCTTCTTCGAGAAGCTCCACCGTGCCGTACAGCTGCGCAAAAACGCCGCCACGATCGATATCTCCCGCAAGAAGAACCGGAGACTTTGCCATCTTTGCCATTCCCATGTTGACAATGTCTTCGCTTTTCAGATTGATCTCAGCCGGACTCCCCGCACCTTCAATGACGATAATGTCATTTTCCTCTGCCAGTTTGTTGAATGCCTTCATAATATCCGGCACCAGTTTTTTCTTATATTTGAAATAATCCCGGGCACTCATCGTTCCGAGGACCTCCCCGTTGACAATTACCTGAGAGCCAACATCATTGGTTGGTTTTAAAAGGATCGGGTTCATAAGGACTGATGGTTCTATCCCTGCCGCCTCAGCCTGCATGACCTGCGCCCTTCCCATCTCCAGACCTTCGCTCGTAATAAATGAATTCAATGCCATATTCTGGGATTTGAACGGAGCTACCCGATACCCGTCCTGATGAAAAATCCTGCACAGTCCTGCCGCAAGAAGACTTTTTCCTGCATTGGACATCGTACCCTGTATCATGATCGTTTTTGCCATTTATGATTCCTCCTGCATGGACTGTATAAGCTTTTCATTCTCTTCATGTGTGCGGACAGCAACCCGGTAATATCCTCTTTTCAGTCCGAAATAATTGCTACAGTCACGGATCAGAATACCGTGCTCTACACATTTTTCAAACAGATTCTCCGGTCCTTTAAAGAAAATATAATTCGCCTCAGACGGAAAAACTTCCATTCCTAGTTCCTGTAATTTTTCCTTGAGGTACTTCGCTTCCTCAAATACCATCTGCCGACCGTTTTCGACATACTCTTTTTCTTTCAGTGCCGCAATTCCTGCTTCCTGTGCCATCACAGAAATATTCCAGGGCTGTGTGACCATCGTCATTTTTTCAAGTAATTCTGTATTTTCCGAGATTCCGTAACCAAGACGGACACCCGCCATCGCATAACGCTTTGTAAATGCTTTCAGAAGAAAAAGATTGTGATACCTTGATAGCTGGGCTTTCAGTGAATGTTTCTCCGGTTCTTTTATGAAATCCAGAAAACACTCATCTACAACAAGAAAAATCTCCATCTCCCTGCATATACGTAAAATTCGGAACAAAAGATCCCGGTCTATGGAAATTCCGGTAGGATTATTTGGATTACACAGAAAAACTATATCCAGATCTTTGTGCAGCCAGTTCACAAAATCTTCCTGCAGCGCAAAACCATGTTCCTCTTTTAAAAGAACATGTTCGACTTTACAGTCCACACTCGCAAGTGCCTGCTCATACTCTGCAAATGTCGGTCCCGGCAGCAGTGCTTTCTTCGGTTTCAGCGCATGGCACAGAGAAAATACTATTTCCGCCGCACCATTTCCACAGATGATATGCTCTGATTCTACCTCCTCATATGCTGCAATTGCCTCTTTGAGCGGCTGATATCCGACCTGCGGGTAATCTTTTATCTGTTCCAGACTGTCACGTACTGCCTGTTTCACACTTTCCGGAGTTCCAAGCGGATTACAGTTCGCCGAAAAGTCAAGGCAGTTTTTGTAAGTATATATATTGCCTCCATGTACGTGCTTCGTCATTTCAGTTTCCTCCTGCCTGTTTCGGCATCAAAATATAAAAATCAAATTCAATATTCAGCTCCAGCACAAGATAAGTACGATTCTGATGAACAGGAACAGAACGACTCCGGTAATTGCTGTCGCATACAAAAGTCGGTTTGCACGACGAATATCCTCCGATTCAATCAATCTGATCGGATCACCAATCGTTGGTTTTTCATATAATTTTCCAAAATAATATGCATTACCTGCAAGCTGGACATCCAAAGCACCCGCCATTACAGATTCTGTCTGTGCAGAATTCGGACTTGCGTGATTACGGCTGTCCCGCCGAAAAATTTTCCAGGCATTCCAGCCATCAAAGCCGCTAAAATATGCAGCCAGAACCATCAATCCGCCTGATATTCTGGATGGCAGATAATTCGCCGCGTCGTCAAGCTTTGCCGCACATCGTCCGAAATAAAGATAACGGTCGTTTTTGTATCCAAGCATGGAATCCATGGTGTTGATTCCTTTATAAAGAAACATCAGAGGCGCACCACCGATTGCCATATAAAGCATCGGTGCAATGACACCATCTGAAGCATTTTCCGCCACGGTCTCAACCGCCGCTTTCGTCACTCCTTCTTCCGTAAGTGCCGCTGTATCACGGCCTACGATCATGGATACCGCCTTACGTGCTTCTTCCAGCGTTCCGTATTTCAGGCGATCATAAACCCTCATACTTTCATCTTTTAAAGATCTGGTTGCCAGAAGCTGGTAACACCAAAAGCTTTCCAGAAGCAACGCAAGCCCTGGAACCTTCGGATACAATGAATAAAGAATCACTCCCGGAATTCCAAATGAAAGAATACAGACAAGCAGAACTTCGATCAGTCCGCCGGTCAGTTCCCCGGAGCTTGTTTTCGGTAAGATCTTTCGAATTCTTTTTTCAAGGAAAGAGATCAGATTACCGATCAGACAGACCGGGTGGTACAGCCATCTCGGATCTCCGAATATCAGATCAAGTATAAATCCTGCTGCCAGCGCTATGGTGTGGTATATCAAGTGTTTCTCCCTTCCCGATGTTTTATATTCCAAAACATCTCTGCTCTTTTTCATTTATTCATAACTGTTCAGTACCTTCTCAGTTACGTTTGTTCTTTATCTGGCATCCTGACGACCGTACTGGCTGCACTTACGAAGAAAAGCCTCCGGCACCTTCGGATTGCCATAAAAATACAGGTGCGGAAATCCCGCCATCATGGTATCTGTGCCATGAATGCAATTCCATTTCCTGTGGCTCTGTGGTTTCTTCGCATCAAAATCGTCCCCACAGTTTTCAGAATCGAAATAATGAAATTCATGTGCAGGTATTCCACCCATGTCATTCATTCCAAAAACTTCTTTCTTCTGTGTCAGAGTCACGTAACCAAAACGATTCAGTCTCTGCGTACAATAAGCTCTGCCGGAAATCACGCCCGCCATATGATAGCTGTTTCCATCCATGGCCTCCATCTCATCATGAAGATACATAAAGCCACCGCATTCTGCCAGACACGGCATTCCATCATTCAATACACGGCGTACATCCTCCCGCATGCTCGCATTCGCTTCTAATTCTTTGGCATTAAGTTCCGGATAACCACCGCCCAAAATCAGCCCTTTAAGGTTCTCCGGAAGATGTACATCTCGCATTGGTGAAAAAGTTACCAGCTCTGCTCCCATACTTTTAAGGAGCCGGAAATTATCTTTATAATAAAAACAAAATGCTTCATCCTCAGCAACACCGATTCGTACTGGTTTTTCCAGATGAAAAGAAATTTGCGGCTCTGCTGCCTGAACTTCCGGTGCATCTGCGGCAAGCTTTAGTATTTCATCAATCTCCAGTGTATCTTCCAGTATTCTTGCAAGTTTCTGTAATCTTTCACGAAGCTGCGGAATCTCATCAGGAAGTACCAGACCAAGATGTCTGCTCTCGATTACACAGTCTTCAACTTTTGGCACATAACCCAGAACCGAAAGTCCGGTCTCTTTTTCCAGAAGTTCTTTCATTCTCGGATAAAGCATCGGAGACATCTGATTCAGGATCACACCTTTAATGTGACTGTCCTTTCGGTATTCGGCAAAACCTTTGATATAAGCCGCGAGTGACATGCTCATTCCCTTGCTGTTTACGATCAGAATAGCCGGCGTATCTGTAACAGAAGCGAGATCATAAGCGCTCGCCTGTGTTGTCGTTCCTGCAACTCCGTCATAATATCCCATAACGCCTTCCATCACCGCGATCTCACAATTTGCAGCATTTTCTGAAAGAAGATACCGCGTAACTTCCGGAGATGTAAAAAATGTATCCAGATTTGCAGATTTTGCACCGATCACACGACTGTGAAACATTGGATCAATATAATCCGGACCACATTTAAAAGATGCCACAGTAAGATTTCTGTTTAACAGTGCCTGCAAAAGCCCGCAGGTAATCAGCGTTTTTCCACTTCCACTTGCGCCTGCTGCCAGAAGGATTCTGGGAATTCTCATAAGCTCATCTCCTTTTTGTGTGCCTGTACTGTGATAATATAGATTGGATTTTCTCCCATCATCATATGGTACCTGCCGATATTTTTGGCTCTTGATACAGCAAGCTGAACCACTTCCGATTCCCATTCCTTATCTGCACCAAATTCCTCAAGTTTTCGTATACAGGAAATCGCCTCTGAAACCGTTTCCAGTGTAATACAGTTAATTACGATCCGCACTTGTGGATTTTTGGTAAGTAACAGATCTATGATCTTATCAAGATTTCCTGATGAGCCTCCGATAAATGCATGCGTCGGTGCCGGAAGGTCTTCCATAGCCTCCGGTGCGGTTCCCGCTATGATCTGCATTTGATCCAGTGCAAATTTCTCTTTATTTGCTTTCAGAAGATTAAGTGCATCTTCTTTCTTTTCGATTGCATAAACCTGTCCCTGTGAAGCCCTCAGCGCCATTTCTACCGATACAGAACCTGTACCAGCACCTATATCGTAACATACAGAATTTTGATCTAATTTCAGTTTCGTCAGTGATACACTTCTCACTTCACTCTTTGTCATAGGTGCCTTACCTCGCAGAAATACCTCATCTGGCATTCCATGTGTCGCCGGAAGCGGTTCTGCCTCCGGATTGTATACACAGACGACGCTAAGCGGATCTGCCTTGTAATCAGTCAGTTCACGCGCCATTTTTGCAAAGATCTTCTCATCCGGGTATGACAGTTTTTCTCCAACATACACTATAACCTCACCCATGCCATATCCGGTCAGTTTCTTTGTCAGTTCCGCCACACCATCTGCGGTTCCGAGAATTGCAAAAGTTTTCTCATATGAATAAATCAGTGAAATAAGATTACAGTTCTTTCCATGTGCACTGACGATCTTCGCGTTGTCCCAGGAAAGTCCGATTTTTGACATAAAATACACAACAGATGAAATCCCACAAATGATCTCCGGCTGTATGGATGCCTCTCCAAATAGTTCGAGAAGTTTTCTGGCGCCACTGTAAAAACCAACATCCCCGGAAAGTGCAACCACTATATTGCTATACTCCGGATGATTTTGAATATAATCTACGATTTCCCTGCTTCTGTATTCATAAAACACTTCCTGCCCCGGAAGTGCCACTGCATCTGCAATCCGTCTGGCACCAATGATGAGATCCGCCTTTTCTACAGCTCTTTTTCCCTGTATGGTAAGCGTATCCTCACTGCCCATACCAATTCCAAGAAGTGTAATATGATGATTTCCCTCACAGAAAAAATATTTTGCAAGCATTCTTTTACACTCGGTAAGAGAAATACCTTCCTCCTGCACCGGTCTTCCTATAATCACCGGAATTACACCGCACGCAAACGCAGCATCGATTTTTTCCTGAAAACCGCCGGCTTTACCGGAATCTTTCGTAACAAGATACTGACATTCATACTGCCGGAGCGTTGCTTCATTCATTTCCTTCGAAAACGGTCCCTGCATGGCGATCAGATGTTTTCCCTCAAAGCCAAGTTTCTGACAGGCTTCAACCACAGACGGAAGTGAAAGTACACGCGCATAGATTCTTTCCCGATAATCCGGTAACGTCGTAAAAGCTGCCAGTTCTTTACTTCCGGTCGTAAGAAAAATTCTTCCCTCTCTGTCTCGAAGGTATTCTACCGCCTGTTCTGCTGTTTCTACATAAACAGCATTCTGCGACTGACTTTCGGCTCTTAAGACACGTATATACGAAATGCCGGATGCAAGTGCCGCACTTTTGATATTTTTTGTTACTTCCGTTGCATAGGGGTGTGTCGCATCCAGAATAAACTCCGGCAGTTCTTTATGAAAAAGTTCTGTCATCTCCTGTTCATCCAGACGCTTTGCCTGTATTTTAAGATAATCTCCTGCCTCTAGTGAATGAGAACCGTATTCTGTTGCCACACACGCAAGGGCAGAAATTTTATTTGCAGAAAGAAAACGGCAGATTTCATATCCTTCCGTTGTACCGGCAAAAACAATTGCCTTATACATCGCGATATCCTCTCGGTGTCACCATCTTACCGTTAATTTCTTTTGTCTGAGAATTACCGATAAATACGGTTGTAAACATATCAACTTTTGTATCACGCAGTTCTTTCAGTGTCATAACATGATATTCTTCCCCTTCACGTCCGATGTTGCAGACAGTTCCGCAGACGGTTTCCGGGGACTTGTACTGCATCATCAGATCACATGCCTTCTGAAGATAGTCATGTCGTTTTTTACTTGACGGATTATAGAGACAGATCACAAAATCTGCCTGTGATGCACCAAGCAGTCTTGCTTCGATTTTTTCCCATGGAGTAAGAAGATCACTTAAACTGATCAGGCAGAAATCATGAATCAATGGTGCTCCGAGAACAGCGGCGCCCCCAAGAGCGGCTGTTACGCCCGGTACAATTTCAAGTTCAACTTCCGGATATTTTGTACCAACTTCATACATTAGACCAGCCATTCCATATACACCTGCATCTCCGCTGCAGATCATGGAAACACTTTTGCCCTTCATTGCTTCTTCAAAAGCAAGAACGCAGCGATCTACTTCTTTTTTCATCGGAGTCGTCAGAAATTCTTTATCCGGAAATGTATCTTTTACAAGGTCTACATAAACTGTATAACCGATTATGGTATCACTGTTTTTTAATGCCTGCATGGCAATTCCGGTCATCTGGTCACAGCCTCCCGGTCCGATTCCTACAACATATATTTTATTCAAAATGTACCTCCCAGTCCCGGAGCGCCAGCGCCGTAGTCACGCCGTTACGCCCTGTTTTCTTTTTTATCAGTCTGCCCTGCTCCGCGCCCAGGACCGCACTTCTCTCACAGACATTTCCTACACCTGTGATCTTTTTTACAAATTCTGATTCTTCAAATGTCCCTTTTGCATTCTGCAGCTCTGCCTCGCCAAATGTACAAAAAGGAATGTTCCAGTCTGCCGCCAGTGCAAGAATTCCCTGCTCCTCTTTTTTCAGGGAAATACTTGCGATCTGACTGACTGCTTCCTGATAAATACTTTCTGACTCCAGACAGGCTTCCGCTTCCTGCCGGATGATCTCTGCTTCTTTATCTTTTTTACATCCAAGACCAAGAACAACAGCCTTTGGCACGATCTGCACTGTAGATGTAAAAGGCAGACATGCACGATGCACTGTCACGGCAATCCCTGCCTCTGGTTTACCTGAATCTTCCGGAGTGCATACTTTCAGTCCTCTCGGAAGTGACCCTGCCCATGGAAATTCACTGTAAAACCCGACAGATTCACCTGCCAGTATTGCCGCAGATACTTCTTTCGCGGCTTTCATATTAAAGATCGCACAGTGATTATTCTTTGCAAATACATCCACCGCAAATCGGTCATGGAGATCCGTTGCCGTTGTCACCACCGGCTCTGCCCCAAGTATTTCTGCTGTTTTAAGCGCAAGTGCATTTGCACCGCCAAGATGTCCGGACAAAAGTGAGATGACGAATTTTCCGCATTCATCGACCACTAACACTGCCGGATCTGATTTCTTACTTGCAACATAAGGGGCAATGCTGCGCACTGCGATTCCACATGCACCGACAAAAATAAGTCCGTCATCTGTCTTGAAATGATGTCCTGTCCAGACTGCTGTATTCTCTGCAATGGAATCTTCCAGATATTTACTTTTCTTAAAAAGATTGGTCGTAAACCCACACTGCAGCAGTCCTTTTTGAAGCTGCTCTGCCGTAGTATAGCCAGTCAGACTGAAACAGATGATCGAAATTTGCATCTTCTTTTCCTTTAGCTTAATTCTTATTTTGTTGCTTCTCTGAATTCCGTCGTAAATCCCGGATCATACAGCTTAGAGCGGTCATAATGTGCCGCACTCACAGAATCTCCAATGATCATCAAAGCGGTTTTCGTGATATTATTTTCTGCTGCTGTTTTTGCAAGTGTGCCTACTGTGCAGACAAATTTCTTTTCATCCGGCCATGTTGCCTTATAAACGATTGCAGCCGGTGTGTCTTCCTTATATCCGCCCTCGATCAGTCTTCTGCTCAGTTCTTCCAGCATACCGGTACTTAAAAATACAACCATCGTTGCCTGATGTGCCGCAAAAGACTGGATACTTTCCCTGGATGGAACCGGTGTACGGCCTTCCATTCTTGTAATGATCACACTCTGGGAAATATCCGGAAGTGTATATTCAAGATTCAGAGCACTGGCTGCCCCACAGAACGCACTGACACCCGGACAGTAATCATAGGCAATGCCTTTTTCATCCAGAATGTCCATCTGCTCTCTGATTGCGCCATAGATACACGGATCTCCGGTATGAAGCCTTACTGTCATTTTGCCCTCTGCTTCAGCACGTTCCATAACTGCAATAACTTCTTCAAGTGTCATTTTTGCACTGTTATGAATTGTGCAGACATCTTTGCTGTATTCCAGAAGCTGCGGATTTACCAGAGATCCTGCATAAATAATCACATCTGCCTCTTCCAGATACTGTTTTCCTCTTACTGTGATAAGATCCGGTGATCCCGGTCCTGCTCCTACAAAATGAATCATATTATTTTTCTCCTTTGCTTATCTTATTTATCAGTTCACCGGCATCTGCTGTCTGTCCCAGATATCCATATTCATTCGAAAAAACAACTGCTCCGAGCAATATCTGATGATAGGAATGATGATCAAGATAAAACTGGATCTGCCGCATGATCTCCTCCATCGTTTTTTTCAGAATTTGATTACTGTCCAACACCTGCAGTGCCTCATCTGTCGTATTACAATCAAGAACTTCTCTCGCACACTCAAGTGTACATCCGCAACGGATTGCCGCTGCACAGAGTGTTTCCATTCTCGCATCCGCATTGTGAGAATGTGTATTCATGATTCCGGCAGCCACCTTGACAAATTTTCCGATATGCGAGATAAAGAGAATTCCCTTTGCTCCCATATTGATTGCCATATCAATTGTTTCACCGACATAATTACTGCATTTCATATTTTTTTCAAAGGGAAGATCCATATGTGCTCTCAGATAATCCGCTCCATAATTTCCCGGTGTGACCAATAAGTAGTTTTCACCCTGTGCAAGACGCTGTGACATTTCTACCCGTATACTGTCAACCAGTGCCTTCTCACTCATCGGCTCCACGATTCCGGAAGTTCCGAGAATCGAAATGCCTCCTTTTATTCCAAGCCGCGGATTAAACGTCTTCGCCGCAATCTTCTCTCCATCCGGCACAGAGATTGTAGCTTTCAGATTGCCTTCATACTGGTATCTGTCCGCTGCTTCCTCCAGCGCCCTGCATATCATGGAACGAGGAACCGGATTGATCGCCGCCTCGCCGACTTTTTGTGAAAGTCCCGGTTTTGTCACTCTGCCAACACCGATACCACCATCGACGATCCATTCTCTCTTTCCTGAAACCTTCTCAACCTTTGCATATACAAGTACTCCATCCGTTGTGTCCGGATCATCCCCAGCCTGTTTGCGGACGGCACATGTCACTGCATTATTCTCAATGGTAATATCATGTAATTCCAGATGAAGAAGTATTCCCTTTGGTGTCATAAGAGAAATTTCACGGATGATACTGCCGCCAAGAAGCATTTCAGCAGCTCCTTTTGCGGCTCCTGCAGCACAGGAACCGGTCGTATAACCCATTCGGAGTTTTTTATTATTTTTGATTACATAAAAATCTTCCAGTCCTGTTTTGTGCTCCATAAAATCCTCCTTATTACATACTTAATTATTATATTATTTTGCCAAAAACTTGTCAATGAAAGGAAATCTTTATGCGGCAGTATGACGAAAAAGCTGAATCTTAAATAGACTCAGCTTTCATTGCAAGCATAAAATTTTCAGATGTTTTATACATCATTGATTTCTCTTCGAAGTTTGTGGAAATCACCTACAGCTTTCCATCCAATCTTTACGATTTTCTTAATATTGATAGAGTTCACGCCACCCTGTCTCGGCTTAAAAGTAATCGGAATAAATATGACTTTTTCATGATGATACACAAAATAGGTCGTAAACATGATATTCGGAATATTGAAATTTTTCGGAAGTTTTCCTATATATTTTTCAACCAGCGATGTCTTCATCAGCCGAAACGGTGCATTCGCATCTTCGATTTTTACGCCAAAAATCATCCGAAGAAGCAGACAGACAATATTCTCTACAAATTTGCGGTCTTTCCCATCTCCACGTTCAATACGGTTTCCGATCACTGCATCATACTTTTCCCTTGCTTCCCAGAACTCTTCAAATTCTGCCGGATCTGTTTGTCCGTCGGAATCTGTCTGAAAAATATAATCCGCATCGTGTCTGATTGCATATCGATAACCATACAGTACCGTATCTCCATGTCCGCCATTTGCTTTTGTCAATGGTGTAAACAGCGGTTTATCTTTCGCCAGTTTCTGCATAATCTCGTAAGTGTTGTCTTTGCTTCCATCGTTGATTATCACAAGTCTTGACTCACCATTTCCATTGTGTCTCTCAACGATCGGATACCAGTCGTCTATACATTGTTCAATATTCATTCCCTCATTGTAGGCTGGAATGATCACATATAATTTTTCCATAAGTCTCCCAAACTAACCAAATATCATCAGATTTGATGATTCCTGACTGCCAAAATTAATAAATAATGATCGGATATCCTCCGTCTATCGTATTGTAGATCAAAGCCGCCTGATCTGTAGGAAGATTGATGCAGCCATGGCTTCCTGCGCCGGATTTGTATCTGTTTCCGCCAAAAGAAGACTGCCAGGATGCATCATGAAGTCCCTGACCATATACAAAAGGCATCCAGTATTTTACGGTTACATTATAGCCATATTCCGAACTCGAAAGATTATACGGGCTTGCCTTATATGCAATCGGCCATGCTCCGCGGTAAGTTTCTCGTCCGGCTTTCGGTGCACCGCTTACAATATCTGTCTCTGTCACCAGTGCTCCATCTTTATAAAGCCAAAGATGCTGATTATCAAGGCTTACTTCTATGTAACTTCCGGCAAGATCATCACTGCCATTTCGCTGCATGGCACTGATGCTGTAAACCGGATCACGGCTTACTTCACTGCCACTGGCAATATCCTTCAGAAGCTGCTGTAGTTCTCCATCCTGATCGATCTGAAATCCATATTCATTGTCTGATACTGTCACATCATTGCCATAAGAAGTATGGAATGTACGAGGTACATAGATCGTATTATATTTCGTTGCAAGATCCTGTACGTATGTCTTTACCGCATCCTGATCTACACTGATACTGTCAGAAGATATCTGAAGCCATGACTCGATCGTTGACGTATCAACCACCTGAGTTTCATTTCCAAGTGTATAGGTAACTGTCGAACTGCGGTATTTATTCAGCTTCTCATTTAGTCCAGAAAGCTTGTTCTGCATATCATCTGAAACTGTCACAGATGGCTGCTGATATACATCTGTTCCCATAACAAGCTTGATTTCGCCTCCAAGAAGCTGTGACGGAAAAAGAGACTCCAGTGACTGGTCAACATATGCCAGCAAACGAGACTCATCAATCTGATTTCCCTGTACATCACTGATCAGGGTAAACTGCTTCTGATTCTCATTGTACTGAATTGCTGCATCTACTGATGCAGTTCGTTCTTTATCCCCAAAATTTGATTTCTGAAGTGCTGTTTTTTCCTGTTCTTCATCCTTCTGGATTTCATAAGGAATCTTCTGATCTTCCTGTGTCGCAAACAGTTTTCGGTTGGCTTCTCTGGTCTTCTGAAGTTCAGTAAGCTGTGTCTTAAGCGCATCTTCATTCAGATCATAACCAAGATTTCCAAGAGTCGTTTTATATACGACTTCACCATCTTCCTGAAAAGCAACTTTTCGTTCACGGAAATCTTTCAGAATCTTCTGCTCAGCTTTATCAACAGTGAGTGTGGAAACATCAAGACCATAGATAGAAATCTTTCTTCCAAGTGTATTCGTATCTGCAATATACAGGTAAATAAAAAGTCCTGCGATCAGGATCACCATCGCACCGATGCATCCACCCAGTATGATCTTCTTTGTCTTCCTGCTTACCTTGAATTTCTTCCCCATAATTTATTCCTCGTATCTGCTGTAGTGTAAATTTATGAATACATTTTGTGTTTTATTATAGCATCCATATAAAATCACACGTAATCTTGAATTTCTATTTTTTGCCAGCCATATGTTTCAGCTTCTTAGGAATATACAATAATGCTTTACCGGCTTTTAATGTTGTGCTGGATTTCAGTTTCTTAAGCTCTTTTTCTGCTTTTTTTGCTCTCGACTGCCATTCTTTCATTTCCTGCGCCTGTCTGAAAAGATATTCCACCGCACTGCATTCTTTCATCTGCATATAAATCTGATATTTTGCAGCATTATAAGAGTAACATTCTTCTTCCGTGAAATCATCCAGATCAAATTCTGCAAATATTTCATTATTCAGTCGCTCATAAATCTGGCAGAATGCTTCTCCTGCTTTAAGTGAACACATATTGTAAATGCTCACTCCAAAAGCAAGGTTTTTAAAGCTCGTCTCTACAGTATCATATAAGTCCAGTTCTTTCAATTTATCACGGATTGCCTTTAATGCCTCATACCAGTCCCATGGAGTTTTCGTATTATTTGCCTGAAGGCTGGTGCTTCTCTGGCGATAATTGACAAGAACTTCCTGAATCATCGTGATTCTTTTTGCAAGGACAAGTGCCATATTTACAAAGTAAATATCATTCGAACGTGAAAGCGCCATAAATTCAAGCTTATTTTCATCGATCAGGCTCTTTTTAAACAAGCTTGTCCATGGGCATCCCGTACCAATATTGAAAACGTATGGAAATGACTTTCCTTCTACCGGCATCGTCTGCGGAATATATTCTTTCTTCTGTATAACATTACTTTTTCTGTATTTTCCGGTATCACCAAAATAAAGCCTTGCATCATACATGCAGACATCTGCCTGATCTTCTTTGATCTTATTCAGACTGTGTTCCATAAGTTCCGATTCAAAGAAATCATCACTGTCCAGAAACAGCAGATATTCTCCCTTTGCTCTTTTGATTCCCTCATTTCTCATCAGTCCGGCTTTTCCGCAATGATCCATTCCTACATATTGAAAACGTGGATCAGATACTGCATATTCCTTAATGATATCGACTGTTCTGTCATCCGAACCATCATCCACACAAAGAACTTCAAAATCTGTAAATGTCTGCTTTTTCAGACTTTCCAGACATTCTCCAATATACTCTTCTACATTATAAGAAGGGATAATGACTGTTATCTCTGTTTTTTTATTATTATTTGTATATGTTTCCATCCAAATACCCTCGATCAGATCTTTTTGTCTCAGTATAGCATAACCCCTGTTTTTCGTAAACAGATCAATAAAGACTTTCTGTCACTCCCTTTTTATGATATGATAAATACAATATCAGCAAAGGAGTATCGATATGAATCAGACAGTTTCTGACTATCGTTTTAAATTTTCTGTTGTCACAGCTGTTTATAATGTTGAACCATATCTTGCCGAAGCCATTGAAAGCATCCTGGCTCAGGATATCGGTTTTGAAGAATCCGTGGAAATGGTTCTTGTAGATGACGGTTCTACAGATGGATCCGGTGCAATCTGTGATGAATATCAGCAGAAATTTCCAAACAATATTAAAGTAATACACAAAAAAAACGGTGGCGCTGCATGTGCCCGCAATACCGGAATCAGCCATTGCGAAGGACAGTATATCAGTTTTATGGACGCTGATGACAGACTGACTTCCAGTACTTTATCCGATGTATATGGCTTTTTCAGCACCTGTGATGCAAATATTCCGTTTGTATCTGTACCTATTTATTTCTTTGAAAAAAGAGATTTCGGTCACCGTCTCAATTACAAATACGAATGCGAAAGTTCCCGTATCATTGATCTTGCCCATGAATATTCATTTGTTCAAATGTCTGCCTCATCTGCGTTTTTCAGACACAAAATCCTTCAGGATCGTTCTTTTGACACAACTTTAAAATATGCAGAAGATGCAAAACTGATCATGGATATCCTCCTTGACTATCCACAATATGGAATCGTACCTTCCGGCCGTTATATGTACCGTACCCGAAATGCGCTGGATTCTGCGTTAAATGTTTCCAAGCACCGTAAAGAATGGTATATTGACAGCCTTAAATATTATACATTCTGGGCACTGGATGAATCTGAGCGTCGACTGGGATATATCCCGGATTTTGTTCAGTATACGATCATGTATGATCTTCTGGCACGTTTCCGGATGAAAAAATTTCCGGATGATGTGATGACTTCACATGAAAAAGAATCTTTTCTGAGTATGTTATTTCGTGCGTTACAGCGAATCGACGATCATATCGTCATGGAGCAGCATAATCTTTCTCCGGAATTATGTGATTACTTATTAAGTATAAAAAAAGCACCGGATTCCGGTACTTTTGTTTATGATGCGGATGCTGAAGATCAGTATTTTCATTACAGTGATCTCGATTCACGCTCCAGCGGATCTTTTCCTGTAAACCTTGAAGCGCTTGACTTCGCAGAAAATGAATTGACAATGCATGGCTTTTTTAAAGTCTATACGCGTTTTCCGACCCCTTCTAAGTTATTTCTGCGACTTACCTCCGAGAAGGGAACACAGACTTTAGACTGTAATTTAGAGGAAGACCGCAGTAAAGGTGCCGCCTTTAATGAACACCAATTGTCTGTAACAGAATATTTTACAGCCTCTATTCCGTATAAGCTTCTCAAAACGAAAACAACAGTTGAATTGTGCATGCTTTCCGGAGACCATGTGATCAGGTTTCATAAACTGAAACGGAAACCAGAGTTCCCAATTACCAAAAAAGAAAAGATTTTCCGCCTCGGCAAAAAATCCTATTATCTTTCTCTCTCTCCACAGGCATTCTCTTTCAAACCTGTAACACCTGTGACTTATCTCAAACGACAGACAAAACGATGTATTAATGCTGTGCGTTGTCGTCTGTAAACACAACTTATATCAAAAAAGCTCCCGGTATATGCCACACATCCAAAGTCCAATTTGGAATAAATGCCACATACCGGGAGTTTGATTGTACCAGAATTACATTGCTATAGTTTTCTATTTTAATTTAATTGCCGACTCATCATTCGTCTCTGCTATAATGAAATGGGGTCTGTGTTTTGTCTCCAGATACGTCTTGGATATGTACTGCCCCATAATTCCCAGGCATAAAAGCTGAATTCCTCCGATAAAAATAACTACACAGATGATAGAAGCCCAGCCTGCAACCGGGTCTCCGAATATCAGCCGACGGATAATGATGACCGCAAGCGCCAAAAACGAAAAGAATGTCATCGTTGTTCCAAACCAGGACGCTATGCTCAAAGGAACATGTGAAAAATTAATGATTCCATCAATCGCATATTTAAACAATTTCCAAAAATTCCATTTCGTTTCCCCAGCTACTCTCTCCACATTTTCATATGGCATCCAGTAAGTCCGAAATCCCACCCAGCCAAAAAGACCTTTGGAAAATCGGTTGTACTCACCCATGGCAACAATTGCCTCTACCATACTCTTTTTCATAAGACGGAAATCCCTGGCTCCATCCACAATATCTGATTCAGATATTCTGTTCATAATACTGTAAAATCTTCTTGCAAACCAGCTTCTTATAATTGGCTCGCCCTCACGGCTCACCCTTCTCGTTGCCACGCTGTCATATTCGCCTGTTTTAAGTATCTTAAGCATTTCAGGCAACAGCGCCGGCGGATCCTGAAGATCTGCATCCATAACCGCAATATAATCACCTTTTGCATTACAAAAGCCTGCATACATCGCAGCTTCTTTTCCGAAATTACGTGAAAACGACAGATAAATCACGTGAGAATCTTTTGCAGAAAGTGCTTTCAGCTCTTTCAGTGTTTCATCTTTTGACCCGTCATTTACAAACAGCAGCTCATATTCCTCACCAATTTCCTGCAGGATACGTGTTGCTTCTTTGTGAAAAAGAGGAAGCGCCTCCTGTTCATTATAGCAGGGAACGATAATAGAAATCATAATAACCTCCTTAGTTAAATGATTTATGTTTACCATTTTATCTCTTTTTGAAATTAGTCACGTTTAAAAATATCACGAGTATATACTTTATCCTTCACATCATCGAGGCAGGAATCATATCTGTTTGCAATAATTGCCTGACTCTTCTTTTTGAATTTCTTAAGATCATTTACCACAACTGAACCAAAGAATGTTTCACCATTTTCCAGAGTCGGTTCATAGATGATAACAGTAGCTCCCTTAGCTTTGATTCGTTTCATAACCCCCTGAATAGAGGATTGTCTGAAGTTATCTGAATTGGATTTCATAGTTAAGCGGTATACACCGATAACACATTCTTTCTCCTGATCCGGAGTAAAATCACCTCTATTATAATAGTCATAATATCCTGCCATATTTAATACCTGATCAGCAATAAAATCCTTTCTGGTTCTATTACTTTCTACAATAGCAGAGATCATATTCTGTGGCACATCATTGAAATTGGCCAGAAGCTGCTTCGTATCCTTTGGCAGACAATATCCACCATATCCAAAGCTTGGATTATTATAATGAGAGCCAATACGTGGATCCAGACATACACCATTAATAATTTCCTGCGTATTTAACCCTTTTGATTCCGCATATGTGTCAAGCTCATTAAAATAAGATACTCGAAGCGCAAGGTATGTATTTGCAAAAAGTTTAACTGCCTCAGCTTCTGTAAAGCCCATAAATAATGTATCGATATTTTTTTTGATTGCTCCCTGCTGAAGAAGTTTTGCAAAAATTTCTGCTCTTTCTCTGGACTCTTCATCACATGACACAATAATTCTTGATGGATACAGATTATCATAAAGCGCCTTTGATTCGCGAAGGAATTCAGGACTGAAAATAATATTTTTAGTGTTATATTTCTTCCTGACAGATTCTGTATATCCAACAGGAATCGTTGATTTAATAATCATAGTAGCGTTCGGATTAACTTTTAAAGCTAACTCGATAACTGCTTCTACTGCAGAACAATCGAAAAAATTTTTCTTACTGTCATAATTGGTCGGAGCTGCTATAACAATGAAATCCGCATTCTTATAAGCTGTTTCACCATCAAGCGTTGCTGTCAGATCAAGTGTCTTTTCTGCCAGATACTTTTCAATATATTCATCCTGAATAGGTGATTTTCGGTTATTTATAAGATTCACCTTATCCGGAATAATATCAACTGCCATTACATGGTTGTGCTGAGACAGAAGCGTCGCAATGGATAATCCCACATAACCGGTACCGGCAACAGCAATATTATACTTTTTATCAATAACTGACTTTTGCAAATCCGCTTTATCATCTTCAAACAAATCAACAACTTCAAAATTAAGTACTTCACCGATAGCCTGAAGTTGATCGATAGAAGGAGTATAATCACAGCTTTCCAGGCGGCTGATCATGCCTCTGTTAATTCCGGTAGCTTCTGCAAGCTGAACCTGAGTCATTTTTAATTCTTTTCTTTTGCTGATTATAGTATCAGCCATTTTGGTCATAGATAATTTTTTCATAGCTGCCCTCCAAATGATATTATTTATAACATTTTCCATATTATATAATAGTTATTTATCTAAATTAATATAATAATAACAAGTACAAATGACAATGTCAATCGTAAAAACATTCAGCCTGTAAATATTCAATATTTCATATGAAAATGTTATTTCAAATTACAAATATAAAAATATCAGGATTGCCACAAAATTAATTGCCTGTGTGAATCGTAGAATGGTTATCAGAACAGCCCGGGATAAAAGATGATGAATGAAAGTATCTGAAAAACTAGAAATTTATAAAAAATAAAAAATAACTTGTATTCAGTGTAGGAATACAAGTGTAGAAGTAATGTACTAATAATGTACTAGCGGCTTACTTTCGAAAGATTTCAGCCGCTTTGTACATCTGTTTAAACCCTTGATTTTACTGGATTATTTAGAACTTGCCTGCATCTGCAGCTTCCTGTACCGCTACTGCAACAGCAACTGTCATACCAACCATCGGGTTGTTACCTGCGCCGATAAGACCCATCATCTCTACATGAGCCGGTACGGAAGAAGATCCTGCGAACTGAGCGTCAGAATGCATACGTCCAAGAGTATCTGTCATACCGTAGGAAGCAGGACCTGCTGCCATGTTGTCCGGGTGAAGTGTACGTCCTGTACCACCACCTGATGCAACAGAGAAGTATTTCTTGCCTTTTTCGTTACATTCTTTCTTGTATGTACCTGCAACCGGATGCTGGAAACGTGTCGGGTTTGTGGAGTTACCTGTGATAGAAACGTCAACGCCTTCTTTCCACATGATAGCAACACCTTCCGGAACGCTGTTTGCGCCGTAGCAGTTAACTTTTGCACGAAGTCCTTCAGAGTAGGATTTACGGAATACTTCTTTAACTTCGTTCTTGTACGGATCATACTCTGTCTCTACATATGTAAAGCCGTTGATACGGGAGATGATCTGTGCAGCGTCTTTTCCAAGACCGTTCAGGATAACACGAAGAGGTTTTTTACGAACTTTGTTTGCTTTTTCTGCGATACCGATAGCACCCTCAGCAGCTGCGAAAGACTCATGTCCTGCAAGGAAGCAGAAGCAGTCTGTCTCTTCTTCAAGAAGCATTTTACCAAGGTTACCATGTCCAAGACCTACTTTACGTGTATCAGCAACGGATCCAGGAATACAGAATGCCTGAAGACCTTCACCGATAGCTGCTGCAGCATCAGCTGCTCTTCTGCAGTCTTTTTTGATTGCGATAGCTGCACCTACGATGTATGCCCAGCAAGCGTTCTCAAAACAGATCGGCTGAATGCCTTTGATCTGGTTGTATACGTCAAGACCTGCATCTTTAGTGATTTTTTCTGCTTCTTCGATAGAAGCGATTCCATAGCTGTTTAAAACTGAATTGATTTTGTCAATTCGTCTCTCATATGATTCAAATAAAGCCATTTACTTATCCTCCTGAAATTATAATCGGTATAATTATTCTTTACGTGGGTCGATGATCTTAACAGCATCTGCAACACGGCCATACTGACCTTTTGCTTTTTCCCATGCAGTGTTCGGATCGTCACCTTTTTTGATGAAATCAGTCATTTTGCCAAGGCTTACGAACTGATAACCGATAATTTCATTATCTTCGTCAAGAGCGATACCTGTAACATAGCCTTCTGCCATTTCCAGATAACGAGGACCTTTTTTGAGTGTTCCGTACATTGTACCAACCTGAGAACGAAGTCCTTTACCAAGGTCTTCAAGTCCTGCACCTACTGCAAGTCCGTCTTCAGAAAAAGCAGACTGAGAACGTCCATAAACAATCTGAAGGAACAGTTCTCTCATAGCTGTATTGATAGCATCACAAACAAGGTCTGTATTCAGAGCTTCCATAACAGTAAGTCCCGGAAGAATCTCAGAAGCCATTGCTGCGGAATGAGTCATACCTGAACATCCGATTGTCTCAACCAGTGCTTCCTGGATGATACCTTCTTTTACGTTCAGGGACAGCTTACAAGCACCCTGCTGAGGAGCACACCAGCCTACACCATGTGTGAAACCGGAAATGTCCTTTACTTCCTTAGCCTGAACCCATTTTGCTTCTTCCGGAATCGGAGCAGCTCCGTGATGCACACCCTGTGCAACTGGGCACATTTCTTCTACTTCGCGTGAATAAATCATGTTAAAACTCCTTTCAAGTATAGATTTACTTATAATGTTGTTAAAAAGATAGACTACTAACAACCTGACAGTATTTTCTCACAAAGTCCTACTGTTAGTCCAGTCAAACTTAAATCAAAAATGCGAAGATTTGACATTATTATACACATAATTGCTGTTGTGACGTCTTTATGGTAAAATCAAAGAAAAAAGTCAAAGGAGCTTTAACGATGTCCAGCAAACTTCCACCCAGCATTTTTCCGGCACGTTTTCAGATCTTAAGCGGCAGTATGCTCAAAGTGATCGCATGTATCGCCATGCTGATCGACCATACCGGTGCTATTGTCCTCAGCCAATATCAGCCAGCTCTCACAAATCTATTTTATATTAATGGAAGGGGTATCTCCGCATACCGCATTGTACGCGATATCGGACGTTGCGCCTTTCCAATCTTTTGTTTCCTTATTGTAGAAGGTTTCCTGCATACACATGACCGCCGGAAATACGGCAGAAATCTCCTGTTGTTCGCACTGATTTCCGAAATTCCGTGGAACTATATGTTTGCCAACTCCTGGCATTATACTGATAAACAAAATGTATTTTTTACACTCTTTCTCGGATATCTGGCATTCTGTGCGCTGGAATATTTCTGGGAAACACCATGGATGCAGCTTGCCTCTCTTCTGGCACTGCTTGGCATCTCTATCGTACTCCATGCAGATTACGGCTGGCGTGGTTTTATCTTTCTTGTCCTGATGTATCTTCTCCGAAACGAAAAGGTCTCTCAGGCAATCGTCGGAAGCTGCTGGCTCAGCTATGAATGGAAGGCCTGTTTCGCGTTTATTTCTATTAACATGTATAATGGAAAACGCGGCTTTATCCATGGAAAAGCCGCGAAATATTTCTTCTATTTATTTTATCCTTTACATATCACGATTCTCGTGATCATAAGGAACCTGTATTTTCTTTCTTAAAGCAGATTCAATCTGTTTAATTTTTCTTAACAATCTCGGCTGCGTTTTTGTAGATACTGTCTGCCGGAATGCAGCCTCTTACCGGTGAAAGCGGATAAATGTTGCTGTTTCTGCCGATCACAGTTCCCGGATTCAGTACAGAACCACAACCGACTTCTACATGATCACCCAGCATTGCACCGAATTTCTTAAGACCTGTCTCGATTTTTTCTTCTCCGTCTTTGACAACAACCAGTTTCTTGTCAGACTTCACATTAGAGCAGATAGAGCCTGCACCCATATGAGATTTATAGCCAAGAACAGCATCACCGACATAATTGTAATGCGGAACCTGTACTTTATTAAAGAGTACCGCATTTTTAAGTTCTGTGGAATTTCCTACAACGGCGCCCTCTCCTACGATTGCATTGCCACGGATAAATGCACAGTGACGTACTTCTGCGTCTTTTCCGATGATCGCCGGTCCATGAATATAAGCAGTCGGTGCAACGGTTGCTGATCTAGCGATCCAGATATTGCCTTCATGGCACTCATACTCAGACGTGCTGAGTGTCGGACCAATTTTCATGATAAATTCTCCGATCTCCGGAAGCACTTCCCACGGGTATGTTTTTCCTTCGAATAATTCTGCTGCAATTGTTTCATTCAGATCCAGAAGATTTGAAATTGTAAAATCTTTTAACATAATTATGCTTTTCCTCCTCGTTTCACAGTTGTCGGTTTCTTTGTATAATTGGCTGCCGCGGCATCAAAAAACTGTCGCAGTGCATATTGATAATTACTCTGCTCTACCTGATTTGTACGCACCCTGACAAAATGTTCCAGCTTGTCCATATATTCCTGCGGAGTAATACTTCCCTCCGCAACATAAGTCAGCCCCTTTTCCCAGCTTGCCGTCAGCTCCGGATTCAGGAGGGAACGTATTGAACAGTTTACCACATCAAAGATCATCTCTCCCAGAAGTGTAGGTGTGATCACCTGCGTCTTTTTATTCAGAGACAGATATTTAATAGAAACAAGTTTCTTAAGGATTTCCGCCCTTGTCGCACTGGTTCCGATTCCACTTCCTTTGATCTGCGCACGAAGTTCTTCATCTTCGATCAGCTGACCGGCATTCTCCATCGCAAGGATCATAGATCCGGAGTTGTAACGTTTCGGCGGTGAAGTCTCGCCTTCCTTGATATTCAGCGCATCTACCGTTAGTATATCATTCTTTTTGAGTGCCTGCAATGCGTTCAGAAGCTGTGAATCGCAGGACACATCCTCCTCATCGTTTTTCTCTGTTTCCTTTTCTGCCAGAGATTTCTTCGCAAAAGAGTTGGTCGCATATTTCAGGTAGCCTTCTTCCTGCAGCACCTTGAAACTGGAAAAAAACTTCTCACCCTGCATCTCCGTAGTCAGACTGACTTTCTGATAAACTGCCGGCGGACAAAATACACACAGAAAACGACGCACGATCGTCTCATATACTCTCTGAGACGTCAGAGAAAGTCCGTTCAGCGCGTTCATCCCCTGTCCGGTCGGAATGATTGCATAGTGGTCTGTGATCTGTTTGTCATTAACATATCTGGTCTTTGCTATTGACTTATATGAACCCATCTGTAAAATTTCTTCGGCAGCGTTATCAATAGCCGGATAGCGGCGCAGACCGGAGATATTTTTGTAGATTTCTTTTGCTACTGCGCTCGATAATACTCGCGCATCAGTTCGTGGATAGGTAACAAGTTTCTTTTCATACAGTTCCTGCGTGATCCGAAGTGTCTCATCCGGGCTGATCTTAAAAAGTTTGGAACATACATTCTGAAGCTCCGCCAGGTTGAATAGAAGCGGAGGATTTTTATTCTCTTTTTTGCGTTCAATCTTTTCGACACGACAGCTCAGTGGGTGCTGCGCCTGAAGCATACCGATCAATTCCTCGGCATGCTTCTTTTCTTTAAATCCGTTTTCTTTGTACAGGTACGGAGACTGAAAATATCTGCTGCCTTCTACGGCTCTCCATTCTCCTTCAAAATGCTCTCCCTCCAGTGCAATACTGGAAAGTACACGGTAAAACGGAGTCTTTACAAAAGATCGGATTTCCCGTTCTCTTCGCACGACCATGCCAAGTACACACGTCATTACCCTGCCGACAGAAATTGCCTGATGCTTACTGTTCAGATAATTGGAAACACTGTTCCCATAACGAAGCGTCAGTACTCTGGAAAAATTAATTCCCATCAGATAGTCTTCTTTTGCACGAAGATACGCAGAATCTGCCAGATTATCATAGGCAGAAAGTTCTTTTGCCTCGCGGATACCACGCAGGATTTCTTCTTCTGTCTGGGAATCGATCCAGACACGCCGCTGATTCTTATCTTTTACACCTGCCATCTGAGCCACAAGGCGGTAGATATACTCTCCTTCGCGCCCGGAGTCGGTACACACGTAGATTGTCTCTACATCCGGACGGTTCAGAAGCCCCTTAACAATGTTAAACTGTTTCTGAACTCCCGGAATCACTTCATATTTAAATTCACGCGGCAAAAAAGGCAGGGTATCTAAACTCCACCTTTTGTACTTGATATCGTATTTTTCAGGATAGCTCATAGTGACCAGATGCCCTACGCACCAGGTCACTACAGAATCTTCTGATTCCAGATAGCCATCCCTTCTCTGTCCGTTAATTTTTAATGCCTTAGCAAATTCCTGAGCAACACTTGGTTTCTCAGCTATGTATAAGGATTTACCCATATTACTTATCTGCACTCATCTTTCTGAGAGGCCATGCAAGTAAAACTGCACCGCCTACCATATTTCCTAAAGTGACGATCACCATGCTCTTGATCATTGCCCCAATGGAAAGTCCTGGTACAAGGCACGCTGCGGTAACAAAAATACCCATATTTGCCACGCAGTGCTCGAATCCGCTGACAACGAATCCGGAAATACACATAACGATCATCAAAAATTTCGCTGCTTCACTTTTCAATTTGATGCCACAAAGAACCCCTAAACATACAAAGAAATTACATAAAACTGCACGGAAGAACATCTGTCCTGCCGGAATTGCAAGTTTGTTTCCGATAAATCCGGCAAAATAATCTCCTGTTCCTGATGCTCCCGCCCACACAAAAATCAGGGAAAGAATCAGACATCCGACAAAATTTCCAATGTAGCTGATCAGCCATACCTTGCCGGCTTCACCCCAGCTTACTTTTTTGTCATAAGCTCCAAATGCCATAACAAGATTGTTTCCAGTAAACAATTCACCGCCTACCAGCGAGATCAGAAGAACTGCGATTGAAAACACCAGTGCCCCGAGGAATTTCCCCCATGCCGGTTCCTCAGCACCTGAAAAAACATTTCCGACCACATTGGAAAAGATCATGGCAACTACAATAAAAAAGCCCGCCATGATTGCCCGCACAAAATACTTGAAGAAATTGTTCTTCAATAAAGTGCTCTTTGCGATTGCCGCATTTGACAGTTTTTCTACATCCTCGTGATTCATAAAAAAGACCTCCCTTTCCCGGGAACATCGTTTCTTGTATACGTTTGTCCCCTCCACATATTGTATTCTTGAATTATATCATTTTCGATAAAAATTCTCAATACATATAGTATGAAGTTTGATATTTTTATGACAATTTTACATTCCTTTTTGATAACTGTCAGTTATCGAATCAGTAATGTATGCTTTTCCCTGTCAATTACTTCCCCGATCACTGCACATGAAAGTGATAATTCTTTCAGTTCCCTCAGTATTTTATCTGCTTCTTCTGCCGGAACTGCTGCCAGAAGTCCGCCGGAAGTCTGTGGATCAAACACAAGGTCTTCGAGCCAGAGCTTCGCAGTACTTACATAGCCTGTTTTTGCTGCAAATTCTCTGTTACGATATGCGCCACCGGGTATCAGTCCCATAGATGCATATTCTTCCACATCCGGAAGAACCGGAAGTGCCTGTGTATCTATCACAAGTGTCTTGTTGCTGCCTTCCGCCATTTCTGTTCCATGACCGCCAAGACCGAACCCGGTAACATCCGTACACGCATGAATCGTATATTTCTTAAGAATCTCACATGCATACTTGTTTAAAGTCTTCATGGATTTCAGTACAGCTTCCCGTGCTCTCTCCGAAACAAGATCTGCTTTGATTGCTGTATTGATGATTCCGGCACCAAGCGGTTTTGTCAGGATCAGTTTATCACCGGTCTGTGCGCCATAATTTTTCCAGAATTTATCCGGATGAACAAAACCGGTCACACTCAGCCCGTATTTCGGTGTATCATCCTGTATCGTATGTCCTCCTGCAAGTACTGCTCCTGCCTCCAGAACTTTGTCTGCACCGCCCTTAAGGATTTCACCCAAAATTGCTGTGTCCATGTCCTTTGGAAACGCAACAATATTAAGTGCAGTCTTTGGTTCTCCGCCCATTGCATACACATCACTTAAGGCATTCGCCGCCGCAATCTGTCCGAAATCATAAGGATCATCCGCAACCGGTGTAAAGAAATCCAGTGTCTGGATCATGGCAAGCTCATCTGAAATCTTATATACAGCCGCATCATCTGAAGTTTCTGTTCCGACCAGAAGATGAGGATCCTGAAATTTCGGCAACCCGCAGAGTACACCGGCAAGCGTTCCCGGTCCGACTTTTGCGGCACAGCCACAGTTTGGCGCAAGTTTTGTAAGATATACCTTTTCCATTTTACCGAATTTCCTTTCTGTCTTAATCCTTTTCATCTATGATAACATAATTTTTCTTTTTTCTCCATGTCTTTTTTGATAGAAAAAGCGCTAAAAAAATGCCCGGGCGAATTCTACCCGGGCAGTTTCTTATTATTCAGAGCATACTATTTCTTAGTGATGTAGCCTTTTGCTTTCAATGTTTCGGCACAGAGAACAGCTCCGCCTGCAGCACCTCTTACAGTGTTGTGGGAAAGTCCTACGAATTTGTAATCGTAAACTTTGTCCTCACGAAGACGTCCGATAGATACGCCCATGCCATTTTCATAGTTAACATCCTCGCTTACCTGCGGACGGTTGTCTTCTTCGAGATACTGAATAAAATGCTTCGGTGCACTCGGAAGTTCTAATTCCTGCGGAAGTCCCTTGAAGTTTCGGAGGGCTTCGATCAGCTGTTCTTTTGTAGGTTTCTTACGGAATTTTACAAATACAGCTGCTGTATGTCCGTTCAGTACCGGAACACGCAGACACTGGCATGTGATAACAGGTTCTGTAGCCGGTACGATCACACCGTCTTCAATCTTGCCCCACAGTCTGAGTGGCTCTTTTTCACTCTTTTCTTCTTCTCCGCCAATGTACGGGATAATGTTGTGTTCCATTTCAGGCCAGTCTTTAAATGTCTTTCCTGCTCCGGAGATTGCCTGGTATGTAGTGGCAACTACTTCATATGGCTCAAATTCTTTCCATGCAGTAAGGACCGGTGCATAGCTCTGGATGGAGCAGTTTGGTTTTACAGCGATGAAACCTTTCTTTGTGCCAAGACGTTTCTGCTGATATTTGATAACATCAAAGTGTTCCGGGTTGATTTCCGGTACTACCATCGGTACATCCGGTGTCCAGCGGTGAGCGCTGTTGTTGGATACGACCGGTGTCTCTGTCTTTGCATATTCTTCTTCAATTGCTTTAATCTCGTCTTTAGACATATCAACTGCGGAAAATACAAAATCTACAGTAGATGCAACTTTTTCTACTTCGTTGACATTCATAACAACGATTTTCTTTACTGCTTCCGGCATCGGAGTATCCATTTTCCATCTGCCGCCTACTGCTTCTTCATAAGTTTTTCCGGCACTTCTCGGACTTGCTGCAAGGGTAACCACTTCAAACCACGGATGATTCTCCAGAAGAGAAATAAATCTCTGTCCTACCATACCTGTAGCGCCTAAAATGCCGACTCTCAGTTTTTCGCTCATAACAATGTTCTCCTCATTCTTTTATTTCATATATGTCTTTGTACAGCATACATCTGTTTTCCTTGTACATACTATACCACTTCATCAGAAATTGCAAGATGTTTTTAATTATTTTTCAGATATTCTTTGTTTGCCGCAATAATCTGCTCCATAACCTTCGGTCCCGGAGCACCATAAGTTTCACGCTTCTCGACACAGGTCTTCATGCTGATCGCTTCATAGATATCCTGCTCAAATACCGGAGAAATCTCTTTGTATTCTTCCAGAGGAAGCTCATCAAGAGAGATTCCCTTATCAATACAGGTAAGGACCAGACGGCCTACAATGCCATGTGCATCACGGAACGGAACCCCGTGATTTACAAGGTAATCCGCTGCATCTGTCGCATTTGTGAAGCCGTTCTTTGCACTTGCCTCCATTACATCTTTACGGAATTCCATAGTAGAAACCATTCCGGTAAACAGTGCGATACATCCCTTTACAGTATCGATGGCATCGAAGGTCAGCTCTTTGTCTTCCTGCATATCTTTGTTGTATGCAAGCGGAATACCCTTCATTGTAGTAAGAATGGAGGTCAGCGCGCCATACACACGACCGGTCTTTCCTCTTACAAGCTCGGCAATATCCGGATTCTTTTTCTGTGGCATAATACTGCTTCCGGTACTGTAAGCATCGTCAATCTCAACAAAACGATATTCATTGGAGTTCCAGAGAATGATTTCCTCACAGAAACGGCTCAGATGCATCATAACTGTGGACATTGCGGAAAGGAGCTCGATCACATAGTCTCTGTCAGATACGGAGTCCATACTGTTTCTTGTCGGCTCATCAAATCCCAGAAGCTCTGCTGTATAAAATCTGTCAAGCGGATAAGTAGTTCCCGCAAGTGCTCCTGCACCAAGCGGACAGGTATTCATACGTTTACGGATATCTGCCATACGGCTTCTATCTCTGCGGAACATTTCAAAATATGCCCCGACATGATGTGCCAGTGTAACAGGCTGTGCTTTCTGCAGATGGGTGAATCCCGGCATATATGTATGAAAATTGTTTTCCATAATAGTCTGCAATGCTTCGAGAAGTTTCTTAAGTTCTGCATCGATTTCTTCGATTTCATCACGTACATAAAGTTTCATATCCAGTGCAACCTGATCGTTACGGCTTCTTCCGGTATGAAGCTTCTTACCCGGATCCCCGATACGGTCGATCAGATTTGCCTCTACAAAACTGTGGATATCCTCATATTCTGCTGTGATCTCCAGCTTTCCGGATTCTACATCGGCAAGGATACCATCCAGTCCTTCCAGAATCTGGTCTCTCTCTTCTTCTGTCAGAATTCCCTGCTTCGCAAGCATTCTTACATGCGCCTTGCTTCCGCGGATATCCTGTTTATAAAATTTCTGATCAAATGAAATTGACGCATTAAAATTGTATACCAGTTTGTCCGTTTCCTTTGTGAAACGTCCTCCCCATAACTGTGCCATAATTTCCTCCTTGTTGTACGGTAAAGTTTGCATTCCACTGAACTTTCGTCCAAAGATGCATAAGTTTCTATCAGTTTACCACATTCCAGTGAAAAATCAAATAGCCGAACTCTCTGAAATCTGTTTTTGTTTCATTTTTTCTTCCTGTTCCCGCTTTGAAAACACACAGCCGCAATAGTTTTGCCGGTACAGATCGTACTCATGAGATAATTCGATGGAACGTTTGTAGCCGTTTTTCTTTTTGAAATCAGAAGGCAGATGCGGAACCTTATAGATTTCTGCCAGTTCTTCCCCGATCTCGTTGATCTTTTCGGCGTTCTTCAGCGGGCTGATGGAAAGTGTCGTAGTAAAGTAGTCATAATTGCCTTTCTGTGCCAGTCTGGCCGCTTCTTCCATACGGAGTCTATAACATTTGAAACAGCGCTCGCCGCCCTCCGGCACTTTTTCCAGCCCCTTTGCCATATCATAAAAAATCCGGGGATCGTAATTTCCCTCCTCAATGTGTACCGGATGTGTAAAAGACATTTCTGATACAAGACGACGGATCTCTGCAACTCGCTTATGGTATTCCTCTTCTAATGAGATATTAGGATTGTAAAAAAATACAGTAATCTCAAAGTACTGAGATAAGTATTCCAGTACATAACTGCTGCATGGTGCACAACAGCTGTGCAAAAAAAGACGGGGGACTTTTTTTTCTTTTTTAATATTTTCGATAAGCTTATCCAGCTCTTTCTGATAATTTCGTTTATTCAATTCTGTTACCTTCTTTTCAATGATATCTGTAAATCGTAACTGTTCAGTACCCTCACAGTTACAAGTCCTGTCATATATCATAGCACATGAAATGTTTTTCGCATATCTTAAAATATAGATTCTCGGAGGTATATTTATGAAACCCCTTCTGGAAATCAGAGACGTTTCGCTCTCTTATCATACATCTGCCGGAGAAACACCCGCACTTTCCCACCTGACATTTGATCTGATGCCCGGAGAATTTCTGGCGGTTGTCGGTCCGTCCGGCTGTGGAAAATCCACTCTTTTGAATCTGATCTGCGGACTTTTAAGTGCAGAAGAAGGCACTATACTGATGAATGATACAGTTCCCTCTCCCGGTGATCCACGAATCGGATATATGCTTCAGAAAGATCATCTTCTCGAATGGCGTACAATCTATCAGAATGTAACCCTCGGTCTTGAGATCCGTCGGGAACTCACTTCCGCAAAGCTGGAATATATTGAAGAAATGCTCTGCACTTATGGGCTTGACAAATTTCGAAATGCACGCCCTTCTCAGTTATCTGGTGGCATGCGTCAGCGTGCGGCACTGATCCGCACGCTTGCCCTGAAGCCAGAACTTCTCCTGCTTGACGAGCCTTTTTCCGCTTTGGATTATCAGACTCGCCTGAATGTCAGTGACGATATTGGACGGATTTTGAAGAAAGAGGGAAAACCTGCCATTCTGGTCACTCATGATATTTCTGAAGCAATCAGCATGGCAGACCGGGTGATCATCCTGACAAAACGTCCGGCAACTGTTGCTCGTATTGTGACCATCGATCTCGGTCTTACCGACCGGACACCACTTTCTTCCCGAAACGCTCCGCAATTCAAATCTTATTTTAATCTTATCTGGAAGGAGCTGAATCAATATGTCTGAGCATTCACCTGCACAAAAGCAGTATCTTCTCCGTGTAAAACGTGAAAAAAATCTGATTCACGTGTCCAGAATCCTTCTGTTTCTGGGCTTTCTGATTTTATGGGAGATTTCCGCCCGTTTCGGATGGATTGATTCCTTTATTTTCAGCAGTCCGTCGGAGATCTGGATAACTTTTCTTAAGATGCTGAAAGACCAGTCTCTGTTTACACATATTGGGATCACACTTGCCGAAACGCTCGTCAGTTTTGTATTCACGGTTCTTCTTGGTATCGGCACAGCCGTCCTTCTCTGGACATGTCCCAGACTTTCACATGTTCTTGAACCATATCTGGTGGTACTGAACAGTCTTCCGAAATCTGCACTTGCTCCTCTCCTCATCGTATGGCTGGGTGCAAATATACGAACGATCATCGTCGCCGGAATCTCCGTTGCAATCTTTGGCTCCATCATTAATCTTTATACAGGATTCCGTGAAGTCGATCCCGAAAAGCAGAAGCTCATCCAAACGCTCGGTGGCAGTAAAAAAGACGAACTGACAAAAATTGTCCTTCCGTCTTCTGTTCCACTTATTTTAAGCGTAATGAAAGTAAATATCGGTCTTTGCCTGGTTGGTGTGATCATCGGAGAATTTATCGGTGCAAGACAGGGACTCGGTTACCTGATCATCTACGGTTCGCAGACATTTAAACTCACCTGGGTGCTCATGTCCATCGTGATCCTGTGCATGATCGCAATGGGGCTGTATGCCGCACTGGATCTCATCGAAAAACATGTCCGAAAGAGATAAATTGAAGTTCAGGTCATCCATTTTCAGTACAATGCTTCATTTTGGCTGACCTGAATTGATTTTTTTACCACACCCTCTCTCACATCCACCGCTGGCGGTATTTCCAGCTCCAGACCATCCGAAAGAGAATCGTCGTCAGTGTCATTCCTGCTGCCATACTTGCCGCAAAAAGAATTGTATAGGTTCCATCTGCGCAGAACTTATCCCACTCCTGCATCATCATCCAGTTCATGGTCCGATACAGGGCAGCTCCCGGAATCAGCGGAATCGTTGCCGAGACAAGAAACACTGTAACCGGAGTCTTGTGAATCCGTGCCATACATTCTGCATACAAAGTAATTGTCACCGTTGACCAGAAACCACAGATATATGGACTGGATGTCCATATCCCGACTATAAGATAAACTGCCCATGACAGGCACCCGCCAAGAGCCGCAAACCAGAGTTTTTTTCCATGTATATTAAATAATACTGCAAATCCAAGCGATCCCGTAAAGGAAACCAGCAATTGTATCATCTCATGCATAATTTTCTCCTTTGTCTAAAACAAAAGATTCGCTGCCGTGAATCCCAGCCCAACCACAAATGCCAGCAATACGGATTCCATACAGCGTATCAATCCTGTGATCGTATCACCTGAAAACAGATCTCGCAGAGAATTCGTAAATGCAATTCCCGGTATCAAAAGCATGATATTTCCGATACTGATCAGATCTGCACGATGTCCCAGGCCGATAAGAACCGCGAAGTTAGCCAGAATGCCACCCACTCCGCAGCACAAAAATACCGTTATCAGCGAATTCAGCGAACTCTTTTTCAGAAATGATTCCAAAAGTTTCAGAACGATTCCAATCAAAGCCGACGCAATCATATCCTGAAAGTCTCCCCCGAAAAACACAGAAAAAGATCCGGAAATAACAGCATAAATAAGAATCTGCATCCGCAAAGAATATGTCGGTCTCCGGTCTATCTCACTCAACCGTGAACCGATTTCCGCCGGTTCCGGCCTGTATTCACAGATATATCTCGAAAGCTGATTCAGATCTTCCAGTCTGCCAAGATCATTCGCCATTCCACGCACGCGCCTTGTCTGCGTACAGATGCCAAAATTGCCATACATCGTTGTCACAATACTGGAAGTAATAGAAAATACATCTACCCTCTCTGCCCCATATGCCATACAGATACGCCGTATGGTATCTTCTACACGACCAACCTCTGCACCACTGATCAGAAGCTGTTCTCCAATTGTCATTGCATAGTACAGATACTGTTCTGCTTCCTCACACCTCATTCGGCCTTTCCTCCTTTCAGTTCATTCCAAACGATTTTCCTTTAAGCGGAAGTCCCGCAACTTCTGCGAGCCGTCGCACTCCCATCTCTGCTGTTGATACAGCGCTTTCTACATGATTATAATCGGTTGCACTGTAGTCAAACAAAATATTTCCCTGTGCTTCAAATTCCTCATCTCTGTCCCAGAAATAAAAACGCATCGGTTCACATGCAAACGCATTGATCTGATAGCCTACATCGCCCTGCGGAAGTTCTGTCCCGTTCAACTTCATAAACGCTTTCCGAAGTTCCTCTGCATGTCCGGAAAAAGTCTCTGCAAACACATCCGTCACACCAATCTTATATGCCGGTGCAAACGGCCTCGCATTTCGAAGATCCGCAAACGGCACCCATTTATCCATAAAAAAAGCTTGTTTCTTTACATAGCCGAACAATGTATAAATATTCAGCATTTCCGTCGCATTGGCCTCGGTCTTTCCATCCAGCCGTTCGATCTTGCCATCTGATTCCCGGACTCCAAAAGGCACACCGAAATGTATGATTTTCAGATAGCCGTCCTCCTGCTTCAGTTCCGGAAGTTTTTTCATCAGCTCCGCTTTATCCATCCGGAGAAATTTTTCTGCCCATTCATCGCAGAGTTTTATATAATTAGATACTCTTTCCTCTTTCAAAATTTTTCTCCTTACATAATTTCATCATCAGACTTTTGTCCTTTGCATGATACCCCTGGCAGATATTTTTCTGCACCAAAAGACTTTCCACAGAAATATTTTCTATAGAAAGTCTCTTACATACATTATGATGATTTTACTTTATTCCAGAGATCACCGTATACCTGATCTGCCTCGGTACCAAGATACTGGAATGTTTCCAGATTATCATACCTGGACAGATCCGGGAAGGCGATTTCACTGTTACGGATAGATTCATCCTCAATCAGCTCTCTTGCGGCCTCATTCGGTGTAGAATAAGTGATATATTCAAAGTTTTTGAGTGCAATATCCGGTCTGCAGAGGAAATTGATGAATTTTTCTGCATTTTCCTTATGCTCTGCATTCTTCGGAATCACCCAGGAATCGATCCAGATATTGGAACCTTCTTTCGGAATCACATATTCAAGATTCGGATTTTCTTTTTTCGTATAAATTGCCTCACCGGAATAAATAACACCCAGAGCCGCCTCGTTTCCAATCATCTTGTCACGCACCTGATCAATAACATACGCCTGCACCAGCGGTTTCTGCTCGATTAGCAGATTTTTCGCCTCATTCAGCTCATCAAGATCCGTAGAATTCAGTGAATAACCAAGATATTTCAGCGTCGCGCCAAACGCATCACGCACAGAATCCTGCATCAGGATATTATCTTTGTATTTCGGATTCCAGAGGATAGACCAGCTGTCGACTGGTTCATCAACCATTGTCTTATTGTACAGAATACCAACGGTTCCCCAGCAGTATGGCACGGAATATTTATTTTCCGGATCAAACTGTCTGGACTGTTCAAGGTACTGTTTGCCGATATTTTTCAGATTCGGAATGTTATCAAAGTTAATCTCGGAAAGCAGATCATTCTCTATCATTCGCTGGATCATATAATCGCTCGGGCAGACCACATCATATGCGATTGCGCCGGAGCTTACCTTCGGATAAAGGATCTCGTTTGTCTCAAATTCCTCATAAACTACATGAATGCCGGTTTCTTCTTCAAACATCGTCAGGACATCCGGATCGATATACTCACCCCAGTTATAAACGATCAGTTCCTCGCCACCCATGACGCCGCCTTCTTTTGCATAGTAGAAACCGCCGCCGATAAATACGATACAGATTACTACCGGGATCACACGCTGAATAAGTACTTTTTTGATTTTGGATGGTCTGCGCACTTTCTTTCGAACCGGAACTTCCTCTTCTTCCTTCGGAGAATAGTTTACCAGAAGCAGAAGGACAAGAACTGCCACGAACATAATCGTAGACAGTGCATAGATTTCCGGCTTGATGCCTTTTCGTACCTCAGTATAAATTTTGGTAGAAAGTGTATCAATACCCGGACCCTTCGTAAAATGTGTGATAACAAAATCATCCAGTGACATGGTAAATGCCATCATAAATCCGGAAAGAACGCCTGGTACAATATCAGGAAAAACGACCTTAAAAAACGCTTTCAACGGAGAAGCACCGAGATCCAGTGCCGCTTCATAAGTATAGCGATTTGTCTGCTTCAGCTTCGGAGCCACACTTAAAATCACGTACGGAATATTAAATGTGATATGTGCAATCAGAATTGTTCCGAATCCAAGTGTCATACGAAACGCGATAAAAAGAAGCATCAGGGAAACCCCCATAACGATCTCTGCATTCATCATCGGAATATTGGTAAGTCCCATATACATAGTCTTCCATTTCTGCTTCATACCCTGAATCGCAATCGCCGCAGCCGTTCCGATAAGTGTGGCAGCTGCTGCCGAAATAAATGCAATGATCAGCGTCGTATAGAATGCACTCATGATCTGTTCATTCTGGAACAATTCCTTATACCATTTCAGGGTAAAGCCGCCCCACTTAGCCCTCGTCTTTGACTGGTTAAAAGAAAGTACGACAAGCGTAACGATCGGTGCATATAACAAAATAAAAATCAGGGTCAGATATATCTTCTGTAAATATTTTCTGATCAAAATGCTGACCCTCCTTCTTCTTTATCGTATTTTGCAACAAGTGCCATACTTGCAATGATAAATACCATCAGTACAAGAGACAGTCCGCTTCCTACATGCCAGTTACTGTTCTGCTTGAAGGACTGCTCAATCACGTTTCCGATCAGCAGAATCTTGCCGCCCCCCAGAAGGTCGGAAATAACAAATGTTGTCAGTGCCGGTACAAATACCATCGTAATACCGCTGATCACACCCGGAATACTCAATGGAAAAATAACCTTGCAAAATGTCTGTACTGAGTTTGCTCCCAGATCACGCGCTGCATTGATCACGTTTCGGTCAATCTTGATAAGAACATTGTAGATTGGAAGCACCATAAATGGCAGGAAGTTATAAACCATACCAAGAATAATGGCATACGGTGTATTGATGATCTCAAGTGCCGGCAAATGCAAAAATCCAAGTACACTGTTGATGACACCGTTTTTTTCAAGCAGTGTCTGCCATGCCAGTGTACGGAGAAGAAAGTTCATCCACATCGGTAAAATAAAAATCAGAACAATAAAACTTGTCTGATTGACCTGCTTCTGGCTCAGGATCATTGCAAGTGGATACGCAAGAACCAGACAGATCAGTGTACTCAAAAATGACAGAAGCAGGGACATTCCCAGAGCCTTCAGATTTTCCGGTGTCGTAATCTGGGCAAGATTCGAAAAGGTAAATGTCCCCTCATCACTCGTAAACGCATAATACACGATCACAAGTAATGGAATCACGACAAAGGATACTGACCAGAACAGATAAGGTCCGGCAAGCATACGCTTATTCTTCAATATTTACCGCCTCCTCATCTTCGGATTCCGGTTTTTTCATAATCTGTATGTCAAACGGGTCTACATGGATACTGACTTCCGTTCCTACCGGAAACATATCTGTGCTGTGTACCAGCCACTCGTAATTATTCGCCATGACCTCCATCTCATAATGGACGCCCTTGAAGATCATATGTGTGACAACACCATCAATACTTCCCTGTCCCGGTTTCAAAAGATCAATATCTTCCGGACGGATGACTACATCAACCGGTTTGTTCTGACCGAATCCTTCATCCACGCACGGGAAATTAACGCCAAGTATCTTGACCAGACGATCCTGCACCATAGTCGCGGAGATGATATTACTTTCTCCGATGAAATCTGCAACAAAAGCGTTTTCCGGTTCGTTATAGATTTTTTCCGGGGTACCGATTTGCTGGATGTATCCCTGGTTCATGACCACAATCGTATCAGACATAGTAAGCGCCTCTTCCTGATCATGTGTAACGTACAGAAATGTGATTCCAAGCTCATTTTTAAGCCTGATCAGCTCATACTGCATATCCTGCCGAAGTTTCAGATCAAGTGCTCCAAGCGGCTCATCAAGAAGCAGCACTTTCGGCTCATTTACAATAGCTCTTGCAATCGCAATACGCTGCTGGCCTCCGCTCAAAGAATCCGGCATACGATTTTCGAATCCGTCCAGATTGACAAGCTTCAGCGCATATTTAATCTTGTCATAAATATACTGCTTGCTTTTATTTTTTATCTTTAATCCAAAGGCAATATTATCTGCAATATTCATATGAGTGAATAATGCATATTTCTGAAATACGGTATTAAGCTGACGTTTATTAGGCGGAAGATTCGTAATGTCCTGTCCATCAAAGATCACACGTCCCTTATCAGGTGTCTCAAATCCGCCTAAAATACGAAGTGTAGTTGTTTTTCCGCATCCACTCGGCCCAAGAAGCGTCAGGAATTCGTTTTCTCTGATGTACAGATTCAACTCATCCAGGACGGTCTGCATTCCATAAGATTTAGAAATGTCGATCAAGTCGATCAGCTTATTGCTCATTGGCTGTTCCTCCCTAAAAATCCCCTCTTTTGTAAAAAAACATATGAATAGTAGCTTTACTTTTGTATCACAAAAATCTCCTGATTTCAATATGTTTTATGATATTTAACATAAAGTTATCATGGATGAAGCCAGCTACTGTGTATTTTTGCCAGAAGTCTTGCATTATGATATGCCATTTTTAATGTCAGGCATGTCCTTCCAAGATATTTTCTACCGTCTTCTGTCTTTACACAGGCAAGTGCAAGATCAGCGTTTGCAGGATTCTGCAGACACACCGGTACCAGAAACTGAATGCTGTGATTATAATATTGCGGAACAGCCGTACGATAATCTGCTTCCAGCATATGTTTCGTCTGGCGAAGTGCTCCATCAAAAATCTGTACCTTCATCCCGCTGTTGCGGATACATTCCGGAAGCCGCATATTGTTTTCTGCCTCTTCAAAGATATGCTCGTACTGCGGAAGAATATCCAAGGTTGTATCAAAGACAAGTTCCGCGGGATCTTTGACATATTCCGCCCGCTTCGGAAGACTGACAATTCCTGATTTCAGTAAATAATACTCCGTATAAAATCCCTCCAGATACCATCTCTGCCTGTCCGGGACGAGATTCGGGATAAAATATGCATATACCGGCTGATAATATCGGTTAAATAATCCGGTATTAAAAATCGCATATTCAGCTGTTTCCAGTATTTTTCCTTCTTCATAAACTCTCTGAAAAGTGTGTTCCAGATATCCTTTCAGTATGCCATTATCATCTGCACCGTCAAAACTCCATTTCTCCGGAACGACCCGGGAAAGATTTTGTATCTGCCGGTTATAATTTCCGCAGTACGTATAATCAAACAAATTCAATTCATCTACCTCCTGCACCATAAAATTAACTACTTATATAAATATTGTATTTGGGAAATCATCCGACAGAACCGCCGGTATAGAATATACATTAAAAATAGCACAGATCCACCCAAAGTGCAATTTCGAGTTTTGGCGAATCCTGTCTTCCATTGCAGATGGCGACATGTTATAATAAAAAACTGAAATAAGCACTTTCCGACAGGAATGCGAAGCTTACAGGCAAGTTGCTTATGTATTTTATTTTTCATCAAGGAGGCAACTATCTAATGACAAAAGAAGAATTTCGAAAGCTGACTGAACAAACGCTTATTCTGGACGGGGCAACCGGATCCAATCTGATGGCGAGCGGTATGCCTCGAGGTATCTGCACAGAGACATGGGTCATTGATCATAAAGATATCATTCAGAATCTGCAGCGTGCTTATATAAAGGCCGGCAGTCAGGTGATTTATGCTCCGACATTTGGCGGAAATCGTCTTAACCTCGAAAAACATGGTCTCGCTGACCGTATTGAAGAAATCAACCGTACACTTGTAGGTTATTCTAAGGAACTTGCCGGAAACGGTGTCTATGTAGCCGGTGATATTACAACCTCCGGTTCCTTTATCACAGCAGATGGTGATTATACCTACGCAGAGGCTTTTGATATGTATCAGGAGCAGATTCGTATTCTGGCTGATTCCGGCATCGACCTGATTGCAGCAGAAACCATGATTAACATCGAAGAAACTCTTGCAGCCGTGGACGCTGCTGCTTCTGTCTGCGATCTTCCGATCATGTGCACCATGACTGTTGAAGCTGACGGAAGTATCTTCAGTGGCGGAAATGCAATTGAAGCAGCCATTTCTCTGGAAGCCGCCGGTGCAGATGCAGTCGGTATTAACTGCTCTGTCGGACCAGATCAGCTTGTATCTGTCGTTCGAAACATCCAGGAGAATGTATCAATTCCGGTTATTGCCAAACCAAACGCAGGTATGCCGGTCATCGACGACAGCGGCAATGCAGTCTACAGCATGCATGCTGAGGACTTCGCCTGCCACATGAAGGTTCTGGTTGAAAACGGAGCTTCCGTAGTCGGTGGATGCTGCGGCACCACTCCTGCATTCATCAAGGCTCTGCACGATGCGATAAGATAAGCCTCACATTTAAAGGGCATTGCTTCATGGTTGTACGATCACCCGTGAAACAATGCCCTGGTTTTTTATATTATTTTACTTTTATTGCCTTCTCCGGGCACATTTCCTGGCAGCAGAAACACCGGATACATTTCCTGTAATCGTAAACTGGTGGATTTTCTCTGCCCTTTCGGAAATCCACAGCCTTATCCGGTACAGGACAGCTCTTTACGCAAATTCCGCAACGAATGCATCGCTCCGGCTCAATGTACGGTTTCTTCTGGAAAATATTCAGCGCTTTTGCAAGCCGCTCCCACATACCCGAACGCGCCACACGCCGATCTACATCAAAATACGGATTTCCATACTGGGCAACAGCATCTTCCATACTGATCATTCCGGCAGGAGTCATGATCTCTATCTCTTCTTTTTTCCAGGTACCAAGTCCCATCTTTTCGCCATGATAATTGGTCGGTACCATTTCCGGCTTAAGATGTATCAGGTTACAAAACACACTGTCCAGTGCTACAGGGTCCTGCGACATCAACATCACATTCATTGGTGCCGGATCTCCGGAACCTGGTCCGTTCCCTTCCATCGCAACAATGCCATCCATAATATAAAGCCTTGGCTTTACATACTGATTCAGATCGACAAGCATTCTCGCAAAACTATCTGCACTCGGATAAAGGGTATGTCCTTTCGCCTTATGGAATCCATAGATAAAGCCATAACTGTTTTTTACTGCGCCGGTAATTCTCTCCAACGCATGCGTCTTCATCTTGCAAAGAGAAATCACACAGTCTTTTTCCAGAAGTTCTTTCGGCAGGATAAATTCTTTTGTCTGAATCCCCTCCGGATATTCTACACGTATTCCCTTCGAATAATCAATTGCCGTAATCCCATACTTTTCCAGATACCTGTCGATTCCGGTACCATGAATCACTCTGGTTGTCGTACCATTACCACAGGAATCAGCAAGTGAAAGATCCTGATATCCCTTTTCTCTCATCAATCTGGCAAACATACCGACTACAGACGGATGCGTGATGACTGCTTTGTCAACTTCTGCTTTTTTGAGCAGATTGGGTTTCAGCAGAATAGACTCTTCTTTCTTTACAATCTTCTCAATTCCGCCCAGAAGCTCCAGGCCGATTTCAAGATTCTCATAAACAATTTCTTCCCTGTATGAACTACAGGGAAGAAGAATTACTTTACTTTTTTTATTCATTATTATCCTCATTTACTTCCGGTGCAGATACTCCACTAAGATCTGTTTCCCGAATTGCTTTACGGACAGGAAGTACGCACGCCGGTACAACTGAAAGAAAATCAACTCCCATTTCAAGGAATTTACCGGTAAGAGCTGTATCCGCAGCAAGCTCCCCACAAATTCCAACGCGCTTTCCTTCTTTATGTGCTGATTCCACCACCATTCGCACCATACGAAGGACGGCCGGATGATGGTCATTGTACTTGTCCTTCAAAAGCGGATTCTGACGGTCCATCGCCAGCGTATACTGTGTAAGATCATTCGTTCCGATGCTCAGAAAATCTACTCTGATTGCAAGTTCACGGCTGATCATAACTGCTGCCGGTGTCTCGATCATGATTCCTGTCATGATATCCTTAAATGGAATATCTTTCTCGCGCAGGCCTTCCTTCACTTCCCCGATAATCATCTCAATCTCATCCATTTCTTCTTCGGAATCGATCATTGGAAACATCATCGCGAGATTGCCGTAAGCACTGGCACGATAGATTGCGCGAAGCTGTGCCTTAAACATTCTTCTTCGATCCAGACAGAGACGGATTCCGCGGTTACCCATGATCGGATTGGTCTCCTGCGGAATGTCCAGATAAGGTGCCTGCTTATCTGCGCCAAGATCTGCAGTACGAATCACAGCCAGCCGTTCTCCCATCGTCTCAGCCACTTTCTTATACGCACGGAACAACTCGTTTTCTCTCGGATAATTCTCACGACCGAGGTACTGGAATTCACTTCGAAGAAGTCCGATACCCTTCGCACCGTAATAAAGCACGCTGCTCAGGTCACTCATGTTGCCGATATTTGCATAAAGTCCGATCTTTCTTCCATCTTTTGTCTCATCCTTCTGGGCTTTTAATTCAAGAAGAGCCTCTCGCTCCCTGTGGTCTGCCTCGAGGCGAATTTCATATTCCCGTCGGATCTCCGCATCCGGATTCAGATAAAATGTGCCGGTATATCCGTCTACAATTGCAGTCATTCCATCCCACTCATCATCAGCGGCAATGTCAACCAGCGTCGGGATTTCCATTGTCTTCGCCATGATCGATGCATGCGAAACGGTAGAACCATGGTGCATGACCACTGCGAGAAGTTTATCTTTATCCATTTCCATGATTTCCGTCGGAGACAGCGCCTCCGCCACAAGGATCACCGGCTCATCCCCGAGGTTGATGCGGATTGCCGCACCACCAAGGATCTGAATCAGGCGATTGGAAATCTCCTGCATATCGTTGATTCGTCTGCGAATGACCGGTTCTTCCAGATTACGGAATGTCTCAACAAGCTCATCTCTATTGATCATAACTGCATAAGCAGCATTCACCTTTTCATGGGCAATGCTGCTTTCGATTGCATTCTGATAACTTTCTGATTCCAGAAGTTTGATCTGTCTTAAGAAAACATGTGCCTCCTGCTCATTGAGGAGCCGGCTGGCTTCATACAGTTCGTGTAATTTATGAACTGCCTGAAGCCTTGCTTCCTGAAAATCGCTGATTTCTTTTTTAATGTTGCTGACCAGACACTGACGTATCTGGTACTCCCCTCTGCTGTAATACAGTACTTTGCCGATGGCTATTCCTGAAAAGGTAGCAATACCTTTATAGATTTCCATCCTGCTTCCCCCTTGTTCTTATCAGTCGCAGGCTGCCTTAAATTCTGTCCAGTTCTTATTGTAAGCTTCTTCTGCTTCTGCGCTGATATTTTCTACTGCGGAACCTTCTGTTACAGAATCCGGTACAACGAGATTCTGGTTTTCCAGAAGTGAATCTGCTGCTTTATTTGTACAGTAGTATCCAATGTAATCAAAGCATTTTGCTGCATTTTCCGGCTGAAGGATGTAATCCATAAACTGATATGCTTCATCCTTATCCGGTGCTTCACTCGGAATGAACATACCCATTACACCAAATCCAAGACCCTCTTCCGGATATACGACCTTAAGGTCCGGGTTTTCCTGAAGGGCTGCAGTTACCTGTGATGTATAAAGGAATGCCACACTTGCTTCTCCATTAAGGAGAGAATCCTGTGTATTGTCATCCTGGATCAGACGAACATTCGGAGCAAGCTCGAGAAGTTTTTTGCCTGTTTTTGCAATATCATCCAGGTTCTGATCGTTGAAATCCTGACCAAGCGCCAAATTTGTAATACCATTGATAACACGATAGTTTGCTGTCAGTGCAATGCTGTCCTCAAGAGATTCATCCCAGAGATCTCTATAACCTTTGATGTCAATGTCTACCATATCCGGATCATAAACGATCAGCGGAATTCCTGCGCCGTACGGAGCGGTATATTCATCATTCGGATCATAGAACTGGCCCTGATACAATGGATTGATGTTGTCCCATCCGGATAATTTGGAAGTATCAAGTTTTTCTACAAGTCCTTCCTGGATTGCTGTTTCGATAATATAGTCATCTGCAACAACGACGTCATAATCTCCGCCTTTTGCCATGGAAAGCTTCTCCAGCATGTTTTCATCTGTATCAAAGTTGGAATATACCACTTTTATTCCAGTTTCTTCTTCGAAGCCATCCAGTACTTCCTGCGGAAACATGTTTTCCCATGTGTAAAGTACCAGTTCCTTGGAATCTGCGCTTACAGATACGCTGAATGCAGGAACTACCATTGCTGCACATAATGCACATACTAACAATTTTTTCATATTCGTCTCTCCTCTTCTAGTCTTTCTTGTCTCTAGATAACCTCTTTACAAAGTCCAGACATGTTCAGTATAACTTACTTTGCCCTTATTGAAAAGAGTTTATTAGCTGTTTTTGTTGTTTCCCTTTGTCACCTTGCCTATCATTGTATAAACGAATAAAATCAGAACCGTAAAGACAAGCATGATTGTACATAGGGCATTTACCTCCGGTGTAACTCCTGTCTTGATCTGCGTATACACTTTAATCGGCAGAGTTGCCAGACGTGGTCCGTTAATAAAAATGCTGATTACGACATCATCCATGGACATAGCAAATGCCAGAAGTGATCCGGACATAACTGCCGGCATAATAAGCGGAAGAATGATGTCCCAGAAAGCCCGAAACGGTCCGGCTCCAAGATCTCTGGCCGCCTCTTCAAGCGAAGGATCCATACCCGCAAGTCTTGCCTTGACCTCCATCAGAATATACGGCACACAGAATACCGTATGGCCGATCAACAGTGTCAGCATACCAAACGGCAGATTCATCATATAGAAAAATGCCATCAGGACCATACCGAGAATGATTTCCGGAATCATGAGCGGAAGAATGGAAATATATTCCAAAATGCCTTTTGTTTTCCAGTGGATTCTGGAAAGGCCGACCGCACCCAGAGTTCCGATCACTGCGGAGACAAAGCAGCTTATCACACCAAGGAATAAACTGTTGCCCAGTGCTTCCAGCATCGCATCATCATGAATCAGTTCCTGATACCATTTCAGTGAAAATCCGGTAAATCTTACAGGGAATTTTGATTCATTAAATGAAAATACAATGACGACCGCGATCGGCAGATACATCAGTACAAAAATTAGACCCAGATAAAATCCGGAGAGTTTTGAATTTTTCTTTTTCATCCCACACCCTCCAATTCTTTTGCATTTGTTATTTTACGATACAACATGATCATAAGAGTTGTCAGAACCATCAGAACAACTGCCAGTGCTGCTGCAAACGGCCAGTTATTTCCTTTTGTCATCTGCTCCTGAATCAGACTTCCGACAAGGACGATTTTGTTGCCTCCGAGGATATCTGCAATAAAAAACAGTCCCATGGACGGAATAAATGTCAGGATCACCCCGGATAAAAGCCCCGGAAGTGTCAGTTTAAAAGACACCGTCCAAAAAGCCTTCATCGGACTTGCGCCGAGATCTCTTGCTGCTTCTACAAGTGACCAGTCCAGTTTCTCTGCACTCGAGTATACAGAAAGGATCATAAACGGCAAAAGTACATAAGTCATACCGATTACGATTGCGGGATAACTGTACAAGATCCTCAGAGGCTTTTCAATCAGTCCCAGACTTTTTAATACGTGATTTAAAAGTCCTTTTGTCTGCAGGATTATCATCCATCCATAAAGACGTATCAGTGAATTTACCCAGAACGGCAGCATCAGAAAGATCATCGCACGTTTTTTCCATTTATCAGACAGCTTTGCCATAAAATATCCAAACGGATAACCGAGCAGACAAATGATGAGTGTACTGGTTACCGCCAGCTGAAAGGATCCTGTAAATGTCTTCATATATACCGGATCAAGGATTTTACGATAATTATCAAGGGTAAAAATCCATTCTACACCATGTCCTGCCTTCGGCTGTGCAAAACTTAAGGCAACCATATAAAGCAGAGGACCCGCAACAAAGATCAGCGTAAAAATATACAGTGGCAGGATCATCCAGACAGAGCCGGATTTCTGTTTTTTCATACTTCTGCCCCTCTTTCTGCTTCGTCCGGAAGATCAACCAGAACCGCATTTTCTGCTGCAAAGGAACAGGTTACTTTCTGTCCCGGCTCCACACCTGCATCAATGCCATGTCTGTTTGCAACAACTTCTGTTCCGTCTGCAAGTTTCAGTACCACACGAAGAAGACCACCTGCAAAACTTTTTTCAATAACTTCTGCCGGAAGGCCCTCTCCGCAGTTTTCATCAAAGATCAGATTTTCGCTTCGAACAGCCAGAGTAACTGGCTTACCCACCTTAAGTTCTCTGCCTTCAGATACAACAAGAACGCTGCCTCCGGCAATGGCAATCTTAAGGTCTGCACCTTCTCTTCCTTCCACTGTACCTTTCAGGATATTGGCATTTCCAACGAATGTCGCTACATAGCTCGTTTGGGGATGATTATAAATCTCATCCGGTGTTCCGATCTGCTCGAAAGTACCCTGATTCATAACTGCGATACGATCAGACATATTGATGGCCTCTTCCTGATCATGCGTGATATAGATAAAAGTAATACCAAGTTTTTTCTGTAATTTCTTCAGTTCAAGCTGCATGGCACGGCGAAGCTGGAGATCCAGAGCACCAAGAGGTTCATCGAGAAGAAGGACCTTCGGATTATTGACCAGTGCTCTTGCGATTGCCACACGCTGTCTCTGTCCTCCAGATAGCTCGGACGGCTTTCTTTTCTCAAATCCCGGAAGCTGCACGAGATCCAACATCTCCGATACACGTTTCTTAATCTCCGCTTTCGGTGTTTTTTTCAGTTTCAGTCCATATCCGATATTGTCTGCAACTGTCATATGCGGAAAGAGTGCATAATTCTGAAATACTGTATTGACATCACGCGCCTCCGGTGCCAGGCCGGTCACATCTCTGCCATCAAGGAATACTCTCCCGGAATCCGGTGTTTCAAGTCCTGCTATAATACGCAGTGTTGTCGTCTTTCCGCAGCCGGAAGATCCAAGGAGCGTGATAAACTCTCCTTTATCAATCGAAAGACTGATCTCCTTCAATACGGTCTCTTCTTTTGAAAACGACTTTTTTATCTCTTTTAATTCCAAACATTTTTCTGTCATTTTTCTTCTGTCTGTCCTCCTGCTGTTTTTCTTATTATATTAATCAGCCTTTTTCTCTGTGATTTTCTTTACATATTGTATGTAGCTGTCTTTATCAAAAAACGGTGTGTAGCTGTCTTTGATTTCTTTTGCCTTTTCTCCGCCATTTCGAAGGAGCTTATATGCAGTCAGTGCCAGAAGCTTCGCCGGCAAAATATAAGCTTTTTCCGGATCGGTGATCTTAAAGTCAGCCCCGTGTAGTTTACCTTCAAATCCTTTAAAAGTAAAATTAACGATCGGAAGAAGGTGACTCAGATCCCCTACATCGGTACAGGCATTATTGAAATCGCCTTTTTGTACTGTGCGATAATCGAGTCCCAGATCATTTGCCGCCTCAATCAGCGCTTCATCTGCCTCACGAGGAAGAATCGGCATATAGCCTTGAAGGACTTCTCTTTCTATTTTCCCACCAAAAGCATAGGCTGAGCCGGCATACGCACGGTTTACCATCTCCATAACCTGCTCGATCCGCTCCAATGATGCCGCACGTACCTTCGTCTCAATGACTGCCTCATCCGGCACACTGTTGATCACATCGCCTGCCTTACGGATCACATTGTGAAGTCTCACATGATCTTCCTCCCGGAAAGTCTCTCTCATCAGCCCCATCATCTGGATTGCACTGGTCGTGATGCTTAAGGCATTTACTCCATTCCACGGATCAATCGCCCCATGTGCTGCCTTTCCCCGTACTGTCACTTGCTCTGCCGTATAGCCGTTGCATGGAGGATTTCCAAGGTAAAAATCTTCTTTTACCGGGACCATATGCACATGTGTCGTAAGTGCAATATCTGTATCATCAAATACCCCTGTTCGGATCATCTCACTCTTACCACAACAAAATTCGATTCCTTTTTCTTTCAGGCGGGTACGCTTATCTGCATCAATATATTCTTCTGCCGGAACCGCAAGAAAATTCACATTGCCATCCAGCTCTTCCTGTATTTCCGGATCAGCCATTGCAATCGCGCAGCCGATCATCGCTGCCATCTGTGCATGGTGTCCGCAGGCATGAGCAACCCCGGTCTGTCTGTCAGCCATCGGATGAGAATGGCATCCGATCGCATCCAGCTCGCCAATCACAGTCAGCGTCGGACCGTCTTTTCGCCTCGTCTCACCTTTTACCCCGGTAAAGGCAAGGTTCTCTGTCAATTTATAACCGAGAGATTTCAAAAACTCTGCCGTTTTTCCGGCCGTCCGTACTTCTTCAAACCCTGGCTCCGGATGTGCAGCAATATCCTCTGCAAATGCAATAATCTGTTCTCTGTGCGCATCTATTCGTTCGAGAATACATTTCTCGGTTTCATCTATCATTCAACTCATCTCCCTCTGTAGATGCTTCTCATTTCGCAACGCTTTTATGAGTTAATACGTTATATAAATAATATATTCATATTCTCCTATCATAACATAAATTTTACTCATTGCAAGCACTGAAAAAAATGCATGCCCACTGAAAAACTTTTTCTTGCAATTTTGCTGAAATACGGTATAATATATTTTGTGTCTAAACATAAGCTGAAATAGCTCAGTTGGTAGAGCACTTCACTCGTAATGAAGGGGTCGTGGGTTCGAGTCCCATTTTCAGCTTTATTTTTTTTCCAAAAACAGCCGCCAGTTTCAAACTGACGGCTGTTTTATTATACTGCAATATCTTTTTTTATGTTCTTTTTCGCTGTTGTTTTTTGGGCTGTTGTTGTCTTTTTTGCCGGTATTTTCTTCGCAGCAACCTTCTTTGCGGCTGCTTTCTTTGTGCTGTCTTTCTTCGCGGCTGCTTTTCGGGTTGTTTTCTTTGCTGTTTCCGGCTTCTTCGCAGCTACTGCAAGCTTCTCTGGTTTCTTTCCCGGTGTGCAGGAAAATACAGCTACACCAAGTGCCGGGATCTTAAATGTAACAGAATACTCTCTCTCATCGCACTCTGCCTGCTTGCAGGTCTTTGCACGCAGATTAACGATTCCCTGTCCGCCATATTCTTTGCGGTCACTGTTGAAGATTTCTTTATATTTTCCATAGAAAGGAACTCCCACCTGATAATTTTCATATGGAACTGCCGCAAAGTTGCAAACTGCCAGAAGTGTTTCATCCGGGTTTTCCGTCTTACGAAGGAATGTCAGGACATTTTCTTCATATTTCATAAGCTGGATCCATTCAAATCCCTCATAATCACCATCCATCTGATACATAGCCGGCTGTGAAACGTACAGTTCATTCAGATCATGAATAAATTTCTGAAGTTCTTCCGGTGCTTCTTTATCCGGTGCCATCATCTTACATCCCGGATGAAGCATCATATAAGAATATGCCGCACGGATCTGACTCATCTTTTGCGCATTATCCCCAGGAAGTTTCGCCATAAAGCTTTCCTGGTCGCCGGTCTGGCGGCTTCCAAGTGGAAGCACAAAGTGCTCACAGTACGTGTACAGCATAGACAATGTCAGCTGGTCATGGACATACTGGCGCTCAATCGGATCTTTGGACAGATAATTCAGGAAATCTCCTGCCCAGTTGTTGTTCCATTTATAAGAAAAACCAATATTATCATCCTCCACGCTTCCTGTCAGTTCTGACCAGAGACCGTCCTCCTGCGCGATAGTCATCGTTCCCGGCAGTTTTTTCTGCAGTATGGAATTCAGATGTTTCAGAAATTCTACTGCTTCAAGATTTTCATTTGTTCCGTAGATATTCGGTCTCCACTGTCCATATTCTCTGCCAAAATCAAGATACAGCATAGAATCGACATCGTCCAGTCTCAGACCATCTGCATGATAAAATTCCATCCAGTAAAACGCATTGGAAAGAAGGAAATCCTTAACCATAGGGCTGTCAAAATTAAATAACAGAGTTCCCCACATCGGATGAATTGCCATGGACGGATCTGGATTTTCATAAAGCGGTGTACCGTCAAAAAGTTCGAGTCCACCTTCCTCACGTGGGAAGTGTGACGGTGTCCAGTCCAGAATTACACCGATATTCTCTTTGTGAAGTGCATTGACAAGCTGCTGAAAATCTTCCGGCATTCCGAACCGACGATCCGGTGCATAGTAAGCAAAGGTGCTGTACTCTCCGGAATCCTCATTCAGATATTCCATCACCGGATGAAGTTCCACATGGGTATATTTCAGTTTTTTTACATAATCGACCAGTTCCTGCGCATTTTCCCAGGCGGTCAGGCTTGTCTCATAAATAGATACCGGCTGATGACGGTCTTTATATTTCTCACGTGCATCCATCCACGTAGCATCATCCCACACATAATTACGCAGGTCTTTGACAACAGATGCAGATGCCGGCGGGAGTTCCGTACATACTGCATACGGATCCGATTTCAGTTGGATCGTACCACCTTTTAGTTTCATTTCGTATTTATAAACTGCACCATCCCCAACTCCGGGAATAAACAGCTCGTAGATTCCTGACATCGGCATACGGTGCATCATATGGCATCTGCCATCCCAGTTATTAAAGTCTCCGACTACACTGACACGAAGTGCATTCGGTGCCCATACAGCAAAGCTGGTTCCTGTCACTCCGTCTATCTCTTTCGGATGCGCTCCCAGTTTTTCATATGCATGGTAATACACACCGGCACAGAAAGCCTTTTCTTCGTCCTCGGTAATCTGTACAGGAAATGCATATGGATCTGCCACCGTACGGACTTCTTTGCTTTTCGTGATACGGTACTGGTATGACGGAATCTTGCGCATAGGAAGCATTACTGCAAAATATCCCGCCTCATCCTGTTTTTCCATCGTGTAAGTCTTTGTATCTACAAGTACTTCCACACTGTCTGCATCCGGAAAGAATCCCTGTACCAATACTCCATCGGCTGTCATTCGCGGTGCCATCAGATCACGCGGTGCTGCCTCTTCCCCGTAAACAACCGCTTCAATCTCCGGCCAATCCATATATTTATATACTTTGCTTTCCATAAAGTCCCTCCTGTCTCTATTTCATCAGGATTTTCTCCTGAATTGCAATCCTCTGTTTTAGTTTAGCATTTTTTTTGTAAAAAATAAAGAAAAGAACGAAATTAGTTTGACAAAACAACCTTACTACGATAAATTGATGATAGTATCTTTCTTTCTAAAAAGAAAAACTACAGTTACTTAAGGAGGTTTTAATCCTATGGAAAAAAAACAGTTTGATGTAACAGCTCTCGGTGAGCTGCTGATCGACTTTACAGAAAATGGAGAAAGTTCTCAGGGAAATCCTCTGATGGAAGCCAATCCGGGCGGTGCACCCTGCAACGTACTTGCCATGCTGGAGCGTCTTGGCAAAAAAACAGCTTTCATCGGCAAAGTCGGTAAAGATATGTTTGGTAATCAGTTAAAATCGGCGGTGGAGGAAGTCGGTATCGATACGCGTAATCTGATTCTTGACGAAAACTACCACACAACACTCGCTTTCGTTCATACATATCCGGACGGTGACCGCGACTTTTCTTTCTACCGTGATCCGGGTGCCGATATGATGCTTACAAAAGAGGAAGTACAGAGAGATCTGATCCAGTCCTCCCGTATTTTCCATTTCGGTACACTTTCTTCAACTCATGAAGGTGTGCGCGCGGCTACACGCCATGCCATCGAACTAGCAAAAGATGCCGGATGCATCATCACTTTTGATCCAAATCTGCGTCCGCCACTCTGGAAATCTCTGGATGATGCAAAAGCAGAGATTGAATATGGCATGTCCAAATGCGACGTCTTAAAAATTTCCGATAACGAAGTGGAATTTATGTGCGGAACCACAGACTACGACAAAGGCGCTGCCATGATTCAGGAAAAATACAACATTCCACTTATTCTTGTCACTATGGGAAAAGACGGAAGCCGTGCTTATTATAAAAATATGCGTGTAGAAGTTGCTCCGTTCCTTCAGGAAAACACGATTGAAACGACCGGCGCAGGCGATACCTTCTGCGCAAGCACTTTAAATTATGTACTTGACCACGGCCTTGAGGATCTGACCGAAGAAAACTTAAAAGAACTGCTTACCTTTGCAAACGCTGCTGCTTCTCTGATCACCACACGTAAAGGTGCTCTGAGAGTCATGCCGACACGCGAAGAAGTCGAAAACTTTATTGCAAGCCGTAAGTAAAACTTATATAGACAGCAAAAAAGCCCCGGACAATTATGTCCGGGACTTTTTATGGCTACGGGGTACTCCTCTTGATTATTTGATCACACGTACTTTGGATACACCTTCGATTGCTCTCAGTTCATCCAGTGCCTCTTTGGATGCTGCACTTTCCAGATCAATGATGGTATATGCATATCCGCCACGGCTCTTGTTGGTCATGTCGGCAATGTTCAGACCTTCACTTCCGAGAATCTTTGTGAACTGACTGATCATGTTCGGGATATTTTTGTGAGCAATGGTAATACGTCCGACTGCTACACAGGTTCCCATATCGCAGTTCGGGAAGTTTACAGAGTTTTTGATATTTCCGTTTTCAAGGAAATCTCTTACTTCTTTCACTGCCATTACTGCACAGTTTTCTTCGGATTCCTCTGTAGATGCACCAAGATGTGGTGTTACAAGGATTCCCTGTCTTCCTGCAACCAGCGGGTTTGCAAAGTCTGTTACATATTTCTTAACCTTTCCGCTGTCAAGTGCTTCGATCAATGCTTCTTCATCTACAAGAAGATCTCTCGCAAAGTTCAAAAGTACAACACCGTCTTTCATCTTTGTGAAAGCCTCTCTGTCTATCATCTTGCGAGTATTATCGGTAAGCGGTACATGGATGGTGATGTAATCGCACTGGCTGTAGATCTCATCCAGAGATTTGCTGTGTTTGATGGTTCTGGAAAGGTTCCACGCTGCATCAATGGAGATAAAAGGGTCATATCCGTAAACTTCCATACCAAGATGTGTTGCAGAGTTTGCAACCATGGCTCCGATTGCACCGAGACCGATGATACCAAGCTTTTTACCGCTGATCTCGCATCCTGCAAACTGTTTTTTCTGTTTTTCAGCCAGTTTGTCGATATGTTCTTTATCTTCTTCATGTGCTACCCATTCGATGCCGCCAACGATATCACGTGAAGCAAGAAGCATACCTGCAAGGACAAGCTCTTTGACTCCGTTTGCATTTGCTCCCGGTGTATTAAATACAACAATACCTTTTTCTGCACACGCGTCAACAGGAATGTTGTTGACACCAGCACCTGCACGTGCGATGACTTTGACATGCTCCGGAAGTTCCATGTCATGCATTTTTGCACTTCTTACCAAAACTGCATCGGCATTGTTCAGGTCTTCTGTCTGTTTGTATTCTTCTCCAAATAGTCCGAGACCTGTCTGGGAAATTGGATTGAGGCATTTATACTGGAACATTATGCATTTTCCTCCTCGAATTTTTTCATGAATGCAACGAGAGCTTCTACGCCTTCTTTTGGCATTGCATTATAGATACTTGCACGCATACCGCCTACTGTTCTGTGTCCTTTGAGGTTTACAAGACCTGCTGCCTTTGCTTCTTTTACGAATTTGGCATCCATGTCTTTGTCACCTGTAACAAAAGGAACGTTCATCAGAGAACGGGAAGCCGGCTCTACTGTGCCTTTGAAGAGTTTGCTCTGATCAAGGAAATTATAGAGAATTTTTGCTTTCTCAATATTTCTTCTCTGCATTTCTTCCAGACCGCCCATAGCTTTCAGCCATTTGAAGACTTTGCCACATACATAAATGCAGTAAGCATTCGGGGTATTGTAAAGGGAGCCTGCATCTGCATGCGTTTTGTATGTAAGCATGGTTGGTGTTCCCGGAAGAACATCCTCTGTGATGAGGTCTTCACGGATGATCGCGATAACCATACCTGCAGGTCCGATATTTTTCTGAACGCCACCATAGATAATGCCATATTTGCTTACATCTACAGGCTCAGATAAGAAGCAGGAAGAAACATCTGCTACCAGAGTTTTGCCTTTTGTGTTCGGAAGTGTTTTGAATTTTGTTCCGTAAATTGTATTATTTTCACAAATGTATACATAATCTGCATCCGGGCTGATCGGAAGATTGCTGCAGTCCGGAATATAGGAGAAGGTTTTGTCCTCGGAAGATGCAATTTTGTTTACTTTTCCGTATTTCTGTGCTTCCTGGTAAGCTTTTTTGGCCCACTGACCGGTAACGATATAGTCAGCAACTCCATTTTTCATAAGGTTCATCGGAATCATGGCAAACTGCTGTGATGCACCGCCCTGAAGGAATAATACCTTATAGTTGTCCGGAATGTTCATCAGATCTCTTAAATCCTGCTCTGCATCATCAATGATTTTCTGGAACTCAGGGCTTCTGTGACTCATTTCCATAACGGACATGCCGCTTCCCTGGTAATCCATCATTTCTGCTGCGACTTCTTTCAGCACAGGTTCCGGCAGTACGGCCGGTCCTGCAGAAAAATTATACACTCTGCTCATTGTTCTTCATATCCTCCTCGTCAAATACATCATTAAGACTTGCACCTGCCGGCACCATCGGGAACACGCTGAGATCCTGATCGATCCAGCAGTCCAGTACCACAGGTCCTTCTGTAGCCAGCGCCTCGCGGATCGCCGGTTCTACTTCTTCCATCTTCGTAACACGGATTGCCTTCGCACCCATGCCCTCAGATATTTTCACAAAATCCACTGCGTCGTCAAGAACGGTATGTGAATATCTGTGGTCATAGAATAAGGTCTGCCACTGACGAACCATACCAAGTACATGATTGTTCAAAACAATCTGTAACAGCTGTTTACGGCATCGTACTGCGGTTGCGATCTCATTCATATTCATTCGAAAACAGCCGTCTCCTGCAATGTTGACCACTGTTTTGTCCGGCCTGCCCATTTTTGCGCCGATTGCAGCTCCAAGTCCGTATCCCATTGTTCCGAGACCACCGGAAGTCAGGAAAGTACGTGGTTCTTTGTACTTGAAGTACTGTGCAGCCCACATCTGATGCTGACCGACATCTGTTGAAATAATTGCATCGCCATTGGTGATTTCATAAAGTTTCTCTATAATGTATGGTCCGGTAAGCTGTGAATGATCATAATTCAGTGGATATTTTGCTTTCATCTCCTGAATATGTTCGATCCACTCCGGATGCTTTTCTTCCGGAATCATTTCCAGAAGTCTGCGGAGAACTTCTCTTACATCTCCGATCACAGACGCATCTACCACAACATTCTTATTGATTTCTGCCGCATCAACATCAATCTGAAGAATCTTTGCCTGATTTGCAAAAGTCTTCGCATTACCTGTTACACGATCACTGAAACGAGCGCCGAGTACGATCAGAAGGTCGCACTGTGTCACGCCAAGGTCGGAAGTCTTTGTTCCATGCATACCAAGCATACCGGTATACAGAGGATCTTCTCCTGAAAACGCTCCCTTACCCATCAGACTGTCGCAAACCGGTGCCTGAATCTTGTGCGCCAGTTCACTGATTTCTTTTGATGCTCCGGAAATAACAGAACCGCCTCCGACAAAGATATACGGTTTCTGTGCTTCCTCGATCATCTGTGCTGCAACCTCAAGGTCTTCTTTGCGAATCGTCTCGACTTCTCGATTAATCGTAGCCGGACGGCGAACGGAATACTCATAAGTGGCTGCTGTCACGTCTTTTGTTACATCTACCAGTACCGGACCCGGACGTCCGCTTTTGGCAATATAAAAAGCCTTGCGAATCGTATCAGCCAGCATGGAAATGTCTTTTACGATAAAACTGTGTTTTGTGATCGGCATTACGATACCGGCAATATCAACCTCCTGGAAGGAATCTCTTCCAAGAAGTGGTTTTCCTACGTTCGCGGTGATTGCCACCACCGGAACAGAATCCATGTATGCGGTTGCAATACCTGTAACCAGATTTGTTGCCCCAGGGCCGGAGGTTGCCAGACATACTCCGACTTTTCCTGTAGCACGGGCATAACCATCTGCGGCATGAGAAGCACCCTGTTCATGAGATGTCAGAACATGATGGATCTCATCACTGTGTTTATAGAGAGCATCATAGACATTGAGGATCGCACCTCCCGGATAACCAAAAACAGTATCTACTTTCTGTTCTTTCAGGCATTCAATGATAATCTCTGCACCTGTAAGCTGCATTGTATTTCCTCCTGTATGAATCTTTACTTTATATTATTTTGCTTTCGGAACTTCAAGGATTGCTCCTCTGTTTCCTGAGGTAACCATTGCAGCATATCTTGCAAGATATCCGGTTGTAACTCGTGGCTCACGTGGCTGCCATTTTGCTTTTCTTGCTTCCATTTCTTCATCAGAAACTTTAACTTCCAGTTTCAGTTCCGGAATATTGATGCTGATAATGTCGCCTTCTTCGATCAGAGCGATCGGACCGCCTACAGCTGCTTCCGGTGAAACGTGTCCGATAGAAGCACCACGGGATGCACCGCTGAAACGTCCGTCTGTAATAAGAGCTACAGAAGAACCAAGTCCCATTCCTGCGATTGCCGAAGTCGGGTTCAGCATCTCTCTCATTCCGGGGCCGCCTTTCGGTCCTTCATAACGGATAACAACAACATCTCCTGCTACGATCTTGCCGCCTTTAATCGCTGCGATCGCATCTTCTTCACAGTCAAAGACTCTTGCCGGACCTTCATGTACCATCATCTCTTCTACAACTGCGGAACGTTTAACAACACCACCGTCCGGAGCAATATTTCCTTTAAGTACTGCAAGGCCGCCTGTCTGACTGTACGGGTTTTCAATCGGGCGGATAACTTCCGGATTGAGGTTTACACAGTCTTTGATGTTTTCGCCTACTGTTTTGCCTGTTACTGTCATGCATTCTGTATAAAGAAGTCCTTTTTTGTTCAGCTCGTTCATAACTGCATAAACACCACCTGCTTCATTCAGATCTTCCATATAAGTCGGGCCTGCTGGTGCTAGGTGACAGAGGTTTGGCGTCTTTGCACTGATCTCATTTGCAAAGCTGATATCAAAATCCATACCGACTTCATGAGCGATTGCCGGAAGATGAAGCATACTGTTGGTAGAACATCCAAGTGCCATATCTACTGTCAGTGCGTTCAGAATGGCTTCTTTTGTCATGATGTCGCGCGGACGGATATTTCTGCGATACATTTCCATAACCTGCATACCCGCATGTTTTGCAAGACGAATACGCTCGGAATATACAGCAGGAATGGTTCCATTTCCACGAAGTCCCATACCAAGAACCTCTGTCAGACAGTTCATAGAGTTTGCAGTATACATACCGGAACAGGATCCACATGTAGGACATGTTTTGTTCTCAAATTCTGTAAGTTCGTCTTCTGTGATCTTACCTGCTGCATAAGATCCGACAGCTTCGAACATACTGGAAAGGCTTGTCTTATGTCCGTGTATATGGCCCGCCATCATCGGACCGCCGCTTACGAAAACGGTGGGAACGTTCAGTCTGGCAGCAGCCATCAGAAGTCCAGGTACATTTTTGTCACAGTTCGGGACCATAACAAGGGCATCAAACTGATGAGCCATTGCCATTGCCTCTGTAGAATCAGCGATCAGATCTCTTGTTACCAGAGAATATTTCATTCCGACATGTCCCATTGCAATACCGTCACAGACAGCGATTGCCGGGAATACAATTGGTGTACCGCCAGCCATTGCAACGCCCTGTTTCACAGCTGCAACAATCTTGTCAAGATTCATATGACCCGGTACGATCTCATTATAAGAACTTACAATACCTACTAAAGGACGTTCCATTTCTTCTTTTGTTAATCCAAGGGCATTAAACAGGGAACGGTGAGGTGCCTGCTGTGAACCCGTCTTTACTGAATCACTTCTCATTTTTCTGTCTCCTCTTTATTTAAAACTCTCGTTATAAGGCTGCTGCGATCAGATCGCCCATCTCTTTTGTTCCAACTGCCTTGCATCCTTCTGACATGATATCACCTGTACGATATCCGTCTGTCAGAACTTTCTGTACAGCCGCTTCTACTGCATCTGCTTCCTCATCAAGATTCAGTGAGTACCGGAGTAACATTGCTGCGGAAAGGATCGTAGCAATTGGGTTTGCCTTATTCTGTCCTGCAATATCCGGCGCAGATCCGTGACTTGGCTCATACAGACCGAATTTTGTTTCATTCAGACTTGCGGAAGAAAGCATTCCGATGGAACCAGTTACCATACTGGCCTCGTCAGATAAGATATCACCGAACATGTTCTCTGTAAGAATAACATCGAACTGTCCCGGATCATGTACAAGCTGCATTGCACAGTTGTCAACCAGCATATGTTCCAGTGTTACTTCCGGATAATCCTTTGCGACTTCTTCTACAACTTTTCTCCAGAGTCTGGAAGAATCCAGTACGTTTGCCTTGTCAACGCTTGTGACTTTCTTTCTTCTCTTCATTGCAATGTCAAATGCCTTGATGGCAATACGACGGATCTCATTTTCATTATAGGAAAGTGTATCGATTGCTTTCTTTACACCATCTTCTTCAATTGTTTTTCTTTCTCCGAAATAAAGACCGCCGGTAAGCTCACGGACAATGATCATATCAAATCCGTCTTCCCCTATCACTTCTTTCTTGATCGGGCAGGCTTCCTCGAGTTCTTTATACAGGTATGCCGGACGAAGGTTTGCAAAAAGATTCAATGCTTTACGAATTGCAAGAAGTCCTGCTTCCGGACGTTTGGACGGCTCAAGTTTGTACCACGGAGATGTCCTGGCATCACCACCGATAGAACCCATCAGAACTGCATCAGAAGCTTTTGCTGTTGCAATTGCTTCATCTGTAAGCGGTACACCGTGAACATCAATAGAAGCTCCACCGAGAAGCACCTCTGAATATGTAAATGTATGATGATATTTTTCACATACTTTATCAAGAACTTTTTTTGCTTCACTTACGATTTCCGGACCGATACCGTCTCCCGGAATCAATGCGATCTTGTATTCCATTTCTTCATTTCCTCTCTCTGCACCACACAAAAACCGCAGAGCCCTTTCCTTATGGATATTGTTATTATAATAACGCACTTTTTTATACTTTTCAACCCTTTACTACGTAAAAGTTTGAACGTGTTACAAATGCGCATAAATCATTATCTGATTTCAAAGAAATTTTATAAAAAAAGAAGTGCCGCATCTGGCGCAGCACTTACTTTCTTATTTGCAGTTATGCGGATGCCTGTTCTGCTTTCTCCACTTCTGCAATAGCCTGTTTTCTCATTGGGATACGACAGTTCTTGTTATTGCCGAATTCTACGATCACATCTTCTTCTGTCATATCGATGATCACGCCATAGAAGCCGCTTGTTGTGACAATACTGTCACCGACTTCCATGCTGTTGAGCATTGCCTGAAGTCTCTTCTGCTCTTTCTTCTGAGGACGGATCATCAGGAAATACATAACTCCAAAGATAACTACCATCCATAAAATCATCATACCCATACTCGCGGTACTTTCGTTCATTTCAGATTCCTCCTGTCTGCTGACTTACATTCCTGCTGTTCAGGAACACTATATACCATCATACACAAAAAAGCCCGTAACTTCAAGTGTTTTTCGATTTTTTATACGATTTAAAGCTTTTCTCTTATTTCTGCTCTCCTGCTGCAAATCCTTCCAGACGCATTTTCTTATATTCGGCAAATCTGCCTTCATCCAGTGCATCACGGATTTCTTCCATCATATGGTTATAGAAATACAGATTGTGCAATACGCAGAGGCGCATACCAAGCATTTCTTTTGCCTTCAGAAGGTGGCGGATATAAGCTCTGCTGTAATGGCGGCATGCCGGACATCCACAGCCGTCTTCGATCGGACGGGTATCCAGTTCATATTTTGCATTGAACATATTCATCTTGCCATGGTTGGTATATACATGTCCATGACGGCCATTGCGGCTTGGATATACACAGTCAAAGAAATCAATGCCTCGATCGACACCTTCCAGAATGTTTGCCGGGGTTCCGACACCCATAAGATAGGTTGGCTTATCCTGTGGAAGATACGGTACGACTGCATCAAGGATACGATACATTTCTTCATGTGTCTCGCCAACTGCAAGTCCGCCGACTGCATATCCGTCCAGATCCATCTTTGCAATCTCTTTTGCATGTTCAATACGGATATCTTCGTATACAGCCCCCTGATTGATACCAAACAGAAGCTGTTCTTTATTGATGGTGTCCGGCAGACTGTTGAGCCGTGCCATCTCTTTTTTACATCGTGCAAGCCAGCGTGTCGTACGTTCTACTGATTTCTGTACATAATCTCTGTCTGCCACGCTGCTCGGACATTCATCGAACGCCATCGCGATCGTGGATCCTAAGTTGGACTGGATCTGCATACTTTCTTCCGGTCCCATAAAAATCTTGTGGCCGTCAATGTGCGACTGGAAATGCACACCTTCTTCTTTTATCTTGCGTAGTTTTGCAAGGGAAAACACCTGGAATCCGCCGGAATCTGTCAATATCGGTCTCTCCCAGTTCATAAACTTATGCAGGCCGCCAAGCTGTTTGACGATCTTATCGCCTGGGCGGACATGCAAATGATACGTATTAGAAAGCTCCACCTGTGTTCCGATCTCATAAAGATCCTGTGTAGAAACCGCCCCTTTGATTGCGCCAATTGTTCCTACATTCATAAACACAGGAGTCTGAATCGTGCCATGCACAGTCTCAAACTGCGCACGCTTCGCACGACCCTCAGTCTTCATTAATATATATTTTGCCATATTAAACCTCTTTATTCAGATTCTTCTGTGCTGTGGACAGCATCAGTTTGATTCGGTTCAGCTGATTTACTTCACTTGCACCCGGATCATAATCGATCGCAACGATATTTGCTCCCGGATGTTCCCTGCGGATTGCCTTGATAACTCCCTTTCCTACGATATGGTTCGGAAGGCATGCAAATGGCTGGATGCAGACGATATTCGGTACACCACCGTGAATCAGCTCCATCATTTCACCGGTCAGGAACCATCCTTCACCAGTCTGGTTACCCGGTGATACGATCGGCTCTGCCAGTTTTGCCAGATCTGCAATATTTGCAGACGGTGTAAAATGACGGCTCTGTGCAAGTGCTTCATTTGCAGTTCCTCTTAGCCACTCGATAGCTTTGATTCCCCAGTTTGCGATCGTTGCTTTATTTTTCTTAAATCCAAGGAACTCAGATTTGAAGTTCTGATTATAAAAACAGTAATTGATAAAGTCTATCAGATCCGGGCACACTGCCTCGGCACCCTCTGCTTCCAGAAGTTCTGCCAGATGATTGTTTGCTGCCGGAAGGAATTTGACAAGAATCTCTCCGACGATACCAACTCTTGGCTTCTTCTCTCCGGTGATCGGGATCATATCAAACTCATGTACCATCTCACGGCACATCTTCTTAAACTGACCATGGCTGACACTGCTTCCTTCCAGGAAAGAGATTACCCTCTGTTCCCAGATTTTATGTTTACGGTTGACAATTCCCGGCTCTGCCTCATATGGACGCATACGATAAACACATTTCATCAGAATGTCACCAAATACTGCTCCATAGCAGATACGCTTGATAAGCGGAAGTGTCAGTTTGAATCCCGGATTGCTTTCCAGACCACTTAAGTTGATGGAAATAACCGGAACCTGTTCCATACCGGTTTTCTTTAATGCACGGCGGATAAACGCAATATAGTTGGATGCACGGCATCCGCCGCCTGTCTGTGACATGATGACAGCTGTCTTATTCAAATCATATTTGCCGGAAAGAAGGGCATCCATAACCTGGCCGACTACCATCAGAGAAGGATAGCATGCATCATTGTTTACATATTTCAGTCCGACATCTACCGCATGTTTGTTGTCATTAGGAAGTACTTCCAGGTGATAACCGCAGGTATTAAATGCCGCCTGTAAGATTCCGAAGTGGAACGGAGACATCTGCGGGCAAAGGATCGTATAATCCTTACGCATCTGTTTGGTAAATACAACTTTTTCGATAGAGGACGGTCTGATCTCACGCTCTTTGTGCTGTGCATCTTTTGCACGGAGTGCAGCCAGCAGGGAACGTACACGGATTCGTGCCGCACCGAGATTATTAACCTCATCGATTTTTAAGCATGTATAGATCTTACCGCTTCTGTCAAGAATCTCATAAACCTCGTCTGTAGTAACAGCGTCCAGACCACAACCAAAGGAGTTCAGCTGGATCAGATCAAGATTATCCTGTGTTTTGACATAGTTTGCTGCCGCATACAGACGTGAATGATACATCCACTGGTCATTGACACGAATCGGGCGTTCTACTTCCCCGAGGTGAGAAACAGAATCTTCAGTCAGTACCGCAATACCGTAGCTGTTGATCAGATCCGGAATACCATGATGAATTTCCGGGTCGATGTGATACGGACGACCTGCAAGTACGATACCGCGTCTTCCTGTCTCTTTCATATACTGAATGGTCTCTTCGCCCTTTTTCTGAACATCTTTACGCGCCTGCGCAAGTTCTTCCCATGCAGCATGGGCTGCTGCTTTGACTTCTTCTGCCGGAATATCTTTAAATACTTCAACCAGACGGTCTGTAAGGATTGCTTCCGTCGTAAATGCCATGAACGGATTCATGAATTTAATGCTCGGATCTTTCAGCTCATCTACATTGTTCTTGATGTTCTCTGCATAAGAAGTGACGATCGGGCAGTTGTAATGATTGACTGCATCAGGGAACTCATTACGTTCATATGGTACACAGGGATAGAAAATAAATCTCACACCTTTTTTGATCAGCCAGCTCACATGCCCGTGTGCCAGTTTCGCCGGATAACATTCAGATTCACTCGGAATGGACTCAATACCCAGCTCATAGATCTTACGTGTGGAAGTCGGCGAAAGTATGACTTCGTATTTCAGCTTCGTAAAGAAAGTGAACCAAAACGGATAGTTTTCAAACATATTCAGAACACGCGGGATACCCACCTGGCCTCTGGTCGCCTGATCTGCACTGAGCGGCTCATAGGAAAACAGTCTTTTGTATTTATATTCATAAAGATTCGGAACATGATCTTTGTTCTTTTCTTTACCGATGCCTCGTTCACAGCGGTTTCCGCTGACAAACTGACGTCCGCCGGTGAATTTGTTGATTGTCAGACGGCAGTTGTTTGTACATCCGCGACAATTTGCCATAGATGTTGTATATTTCAGTTCATTGATCTTGTCAATGGAAAGCATTGTGGTTTCTTTGCCTTCCTCATAACGCTCTCTCGCAATCAGTGCAGCACCGAAAGCTCCCATAATACCGGCAATATCCGGACGAATAGCTTCACAGTTGGCAATACGTTCAAAGCTACGAAGAACAGCGTCATTGTAGAAGGTACCACCCTGTACAACGATATGTCTGCCAAGTTCAGTCGCATCGGAAACTTTGATAACTTTGTAAAGAGCATTCTTAATAACAGAATAAGCCAGACCTGCTGAAATATCTGATACCTCTGCGCCTTCCTTCTGTGCCTGTTTTACCTTTGAGTTCATAAATACGGTACAACGTGTTCCCAGATCAATCGGATGTTTTGCATAAAGAGCGGCTTTTGCAAAATCCTGTACACTGTAATTCAGGGATTTCGCAAATGTCTCAATAAAAGAACCGCAGCCGGAGGAGCATGCTTCATTAAGCTGTACACTGTCTACGGTCTGGTTCTTAATCTTGATACATTTCATATCCTGACCACCGATGTCGAGGATACAGTCTACTTCCGGATCAAAAAATGCAGCAGCATAATAATGGGAAACCGTCTCAACCTCGCCCTCATCAAGAAGAAGTGCAGCCTTGATCAGTGCCTCGCCGTAACCGGTAGAACATGCATAGGCGATCTTTGCACCTTCAGGAAGTATCGAATAGATTTCCTGAATGGAACGGATTGCAGTCTTGAGCGGACTTCCGTTGTTGTTGCTGTAAAATGAATACAGAAGACTTCCGTCCTCTCCTACCAGTGCAGTCTTTGTCGTCGTTGATCCTGCATCAATACCAAGGTAACAGTTTCCTTTATAGGAAGCCAGATCTCCAGTCGTAACCTTGTAGGAAGACTGTCTCTTATTAAATTCTTCATAATCTTGTTCTGTCGCAAACAGCGGCTCCATACGCTCTACTTCAAAGTCAAGCTTAATAGAATGACGAAGTCTGTCTTTCAATTCAATAAGAGAAACTTTGACATCTTCTTTTGCATTCAGTGCAGAACCGATTGCTGCAAACAGATGAGAATTCTCCGGCACGATCGTATGCTCATCGTCCAGTTTCAAAGTACGGATAAACGCAGTTTTTAACTCAGAAAGGAAATGCAGCGGACCGCCCAGAAATGCTACATGTCCACGGATTGGCTTACCACAGGCCAGACCGGAAATCGTCTGATTGACAACTGCCTGAAAAATAGATGCTGAAAGGTCTTCCTTCGTTGCGCCTTCATTTATCAGCGGCTGTATATCTGTCTTTGCAAATACGCCGCATCGTGCAGCGATCGGATAAAGTGCCTTGTAATTCTTTGCATATTCGTTCAGACCGGTAGCATCTGTCTGCAGAAGTGATGCCATCTGGTCAATAAAGGAACCTGTACCACCGGCACAGATACCATTCATTCGCTGCTCGATATTTCCGCCTTCAAAATAAATAATCTTTGCATCCTCACCACCAAGCTCGATTGCAACGTCTGTCTGCGGTGCAATCTTCTGTAAGGATGTAGATACAGCGATTACCTCCTGCACAAATGGAATCTCCAGATGATTTGCCAGCGTCAGTCCGCCGGAGCCAGTGATTACCGGACTGAGTGTCATCTCTCCCAGCTGTGCATGTGCTTTTTCCAGAAGATCTGCCAGTGTCTCCTGAATATTTGCAAAATGTCGTTCGTAATCTGCAAATAACAGCTTTTCATTTTCATCAAGAATCGCGATCTTTACTGTCGTAGATCCGATGTCAATTCCCAATGTGTATGTATTCAATAAATCGACCTCCTCGTCATAAATCTGTATCTTCAGATATGAATATAACGTGTTTCTTCTTATTAAAAGTATTTTTCAAAATCCAATTCCGTAACATTATACGACAAAGTTTTACAAATGACAATGACCAACTTTCACAATTTGTCTCACATCCCACGGCATAACTTTGTTTGATTATCAAACTTTACAAATAAAAAGAATATCTGCCCTCTGTTCAGCAGATATTCCTTATTTTTTCTTATTATCAGGTCATCTTCCACCTATCGTCTGATCTTCTGGGCAATTCTGACGAGATAAGCGCCACCCGGCATTCTGGAAAGTCTCTCGGATGCTGTTTTGTCCACGAGAATATATACCAGAAAATATGCCATAGCTGCCAGAATGATCGACACACCAAGACAGATGACATTTGACGGAAGCAGTGCATGTAGTCCATAATACACACCAGCTGCCACAACACCCATCACGGCAGATGCAATGATCGGACTTACGTATGCCGCTTTCCACGGATTCTTATAATCCAGATATTTTTTCATAAAGAAATCGTTCAGCACACATACCACGATTGCATAAACGATCATCGCAACCAGCAGTGCATAAATCCCAAGGTTCGTAAACATCAGAAGTGCTACCACGACAACTACATCAACCACAAGTGCCACGGCTGCTGTTATCATCGGAATCTTCGGTTTACCGATTCCCTGAAGAACACCGTTTGAAATGTTGGACATACCATTCAGAAGAATAGTAAATGAACCCAGCATAAGAAGCTGTCCTGCCACACCATTCGTTCCATGAAAAAGAAGTGACACAATCGGCTGTGCCAGTACAGCAAGACCTACCGCACATGGGATAGAAATGAACATAGAAAGCTGTACTGTCTGATCTACTCTTCTGCTTGTCTCATCGATATCCCCGGTCGCATACAATGCGGAAACTTCCGGAATCATGGAAGTCGGTGCCGCACTGGAAAGTGTCAGCGGGATATTGATAATGCTCATAAAATATGTCGCATATTCTGCATATAACATACTGATCGTATCTGCATCCATACCATGATTGCCCATAATCTCGGAATACAGGACGCCATTCAGATATCCGTTAATATTGTAAATAAAAGAGCTTAAGATGATCGGGGAAACAATAAGAATGATCAGTTTCAGAATTTCTCCATAAGATTCTTCTTTATGGACACGGTCTCTGTCTACTCTTCTTCTTATTGCCCTTCGGTTAACACCATATACCATCAACATGAACAAAAGCGCAATAACAACGCCCGCAGTCGTACCTACTGTCGAACCGGCTGCACCCCATTTTGCCACACTTCCGTCACTGCCGTCTGTAAAATATCTGATAAACAGCCATGCAGCGATCAGGCTAACTGCCGCATTAAATATCTGCTCCAGAATCTGTGAGATCGAGGTCGGCATCATATTACGATATGCCTGAAAATATCCTCTGTACACTCCAAGTATACCGGACAGAAAGATTGTCGGTGATAAAATCTGAAGTGCAAGTATCGCATTTGGCTGATTACTTGGGATAATAAATCTCGCCCCAAACAGGCACACCAGCGCCACGATTCCGCCTACGATTGCTGCATAGATCAGGGAACCGTGAAAAATCTTCTGTGCATTTTTGTAATCTTTTAAAGCTATTCGTTCTGAAATCAATTTGGACACCGCCTGCGGAATACTGAAAGAGGCGATCATCAGAAGAATCATATAGGCATTTTGGGCAAGACTGATATATCCCATTCCCATATTGCCTACGATCGATGAAAGCGGACTCTTATAGAGAAGACCAATGACCTTCGAGATCATCGCCGCAATCATCAGAAAAGATGCATTTTTTACAAGATTATTCTTCTGACCCATGTTTACTCCTTGATTTCCTGTTGTGTTTTATTTTCGATCTGCCAGTCAATCGGCTCCAAACCGTTCTGAACTAAAAATTCATTTGTCTTGCTGAAATGTCTGCATCCGAAAAAACCTCTGTATGCAGAAAGCGGGCTCGGATGAGGTGCTTCCAGGATCAGATGTTTCGGGTTATTGAGCATGGATTTTTTCATCTGTGCCGGGCGTCCCCACAGAAGAAATACAATCGGTCTGTCCTGCTCATTGAGGATACGGATTGCCGCGTCTGTAAACTGCTCCCATCCGATTCCTCTGTGTGAATTGGCCTGATGTGCGCGTACTGTCAGTACCGTGTTCAGCATCAGCACGCCCTGTCTCGCCCATTTTTCCAGATAACCGTTATCCGGGATATAACAGCCAAGATCATCATGAAGCTCCTGATAAATGTTCACCAGTGACGGCGGGATCTCTACATCCTTTTTTACAGAAAAACAAAGTCCATGTGCCTGTCCGTCATTGTGATACGGATCCTGTCCAAGTATCACGACCTTGACCTGGCTTAACGGTGTAAAATGAAATGCATTGAACATATCATCTGCCGGAGGAAAAATCTTCCGTGCCTGATACTCCTGCATGACGGTTTTATATAATTTTGTGTAATATGGCTGATGAAATTCACCTTTTAATGCTTCCAGCCATTCTCCTGATAAAGGAGCCATTTTCCTTCACCTCTTATCTTCTTACGGAGATTCCCCTCTCTGCCAGATAATCTTTTACCTGACGGATCTCCAGTTCTTTATAATGGAATAAAGACGCTGCCAACGCCGCATCCGCACCACCTTCTGTCAGTGCATCATAAAAGTGTTCGAGTGTTCCTGCACCGCCGGAAGCAATGACAGGAATGCTGACTGCATCCGCGATCGCACGTGTAAGCTCGATATCATAACCGGCTTTTGTTCCGTCACAGTTCATACTGGTAAGAAGGATTTCACCGGCACCGAGTGCTTCGGCTTTCTTTGCCCATTCTACGGCATCCAGACCGGTATCCAGACGTCCGCCATGTTTATAAATATTCCAGCCTCCATCCGGTCTTCTCTTTGCATCAATCGCAAGCACTACGCACTGACTGCCGAATTTCTCCGCCGCTTCACGGATCAGTTCCGGACGGTCTATTGCTGCGGAGTTTACCGAGATCTTGTCTGCACCTTCACGGAGAAGCATCTTAAAATCATCAACCGTGCGAATCCCGCCGCCTACTGTAAATGGGATAAATACACAGGCAGCAACTTTGCGTACCATATCAACTACCGTCTCACGCTGCTCACAGGATGCAGTAATGTCAAGAAAAACAAGTTCATCTGCACCGGCAGCATCATATGCTTTTGCAATCTCAACCGGATCACCGGCATCCCTAAGATCTACGAAATTTACTCCCTTCACGACACGGCCCTTGTTGACATCCAGGCAGGGAATGATTCTCTTTGTAAACATCTCAGTTCCCCTCCTTTTCAAGCTTTGCAAAAATTTCCAGTATTTTCAGTCCGTATTTACTGCTCTTTTCCGGATGGAACTGACATGCAAATACATTGTCTTTTTCTACAGATGCATGGATCGTTGTACTGTAATCTGTCACCGCTTTGACAATCTGCGGCTCTTCTGCATGTAAATAATAAGAATGTACAAAATATACATACGTCTCTTCCGGAATACCACGAAACAGTCTGCCATCATTCTGAAGATGAAGTGAATTCCATCCCATATGCGGAATCTTAAGCCCCTCAGACGGAGGAATCCTTAATATACGACCTTTAAGGATACCAAGCCCCTCTACTCCCGGAGTCTCTTCACTGCTCTCAAAAAGGAGCTGCAGTCCCAGGCAGATTCCCAGGAACGGTGTGTTATTTTTTACCATTTCTTTAATTACAGGTACCAGATTATATCTATGAAGATTCTCCATTGCCTGTCCGAAGCTTCCGACACCCGGAAGGATCACTTTGTCTGCTTTTAAAAGCACCTGCGGATCTCTGGAAACAACAGTCTCCTCTCCAAGATATGAAAGTGCCTTTTCCACACTGCGAATATTGCCTGCGTCATAATCAATAATTCCAATCATTGTCTCTCACATCCTGTCTTTATCGAATATCTTCAAGTATAACCCAAAAAAAGACAGATGCAAAGCTATTTCTTCACATCTGTCCTATTTTGTATGGTTTTACTGATTCTTCTTATCTAATGTGAACCAGAATTCAACGCCATTGTCGTAGTTTTTGACACCGTATTGCTGATGGAGTCCTTCCATGATTGCCTTGACAATCGACAGACCAATGCCGCTTCCGCCGTACTCTCTCGTTCTCGCCTTATCTACCTTATAGAATTTGTTCCAGAGATTCGGAACATCTGCTTCTGGTATAGGTTTACCGGTATTAAATACAGTAACTTTCACATGGTCATCTTCCGTAAGTACACGGATCTCGATTTCCCTGTCTCCCTCCAGATGATTCAGTGCATTACTTGTATAGTTCGTTACAACTTCTTCAATCTTGAATTCATCTGCCCACACATAAACCGGTTTATCAGCATTGAAACTTACTTTTGCTTCTTTTTGCTGAATCATGATATCCATCGACTGCAGGACACCTCGGATCACACTGACAATATCAAAACGTTCTACTGTCATCTCATCCCTTCCGGATTCCAGCTGATTCAAAGTGAGAAGATTACGGACAAGCTTGTTCATCTTACCGGCTTCATCCATAATGACATCACAGTAAAACTCCCTGCTCTCCGGATCTTCGGAAATATTTTCTTTCAGACCTTCTGCATAGCCCTGTACCAGTGCGATCGGCGTCTTCAACTCATGAGATACATTATTCAGGAACTCCTGTCTCATCTGATCGATCCGTTCTTTGTTCTCAATATCTTTCTGGAGCTGATTATTGACAGATTTCAATTCAGAGATTGTCTTTTCAAGCTGTTCTGACATCCGGTTAAAATTCTCACCCAGTTCATCGATCTCATTGCCGGAATGGCTCTGGTATTTTGCCTCAAAATCCAGATCACTCATCTTTGTAGAAAGAAGCGTCAGTTCACTGATCGGACGCGTGATACGTTTCGTCACAAACCAGATTACAAGGCCGCTGATAACGATGATCATAATGCCGACATAGAAATAGAATTTATTAGATATGGAGACGCTCTCACGAATGCTTTCCAGAGGTGTACGGATCAGGAAATAACAACCGTTATCCATCTCTCCCCAGCTCTCCACGTATTCCATGCCTGCAAAGCGGTCACTCACCTGCTGGATAACATAATTGTCATTCTGCTGGATAACTTTTGCATGGTCGTTCTTCTTATCAAGATCATACACATATCCTACCAGCCGCGCCTCCAGAAGATCTTCGTTACTTCCTACCGCACATACAGTCTGTCCGTCCGCAGTAATCACGATCCAGGTCAGGTTATTCTCTGAACTGTCCTTAAACATTGCATCTGAAACTTCTGCACTGCAGCTTCCATCCGATGTAGTCTCTACTTTAAGATCCTCCAGATTCTCGACCGCTTCCTGCAGCACCTCCGTTTTTTTGCTGATGTAATAATGCTCCAGAAACAGACCATTGATCACAGTCGTTATGACCATGGAAAGAAGTAAAAGCCCGATAAACCAGACCGAGATCTGCAGACGCAGTGGGTGAAATTTTTTCTTTTTTACTTTCACGCCAGATCTCTGTGGTTTTTTCATTGTGCATCTACCTCAAATTTGTATCCCATTCCCCAGACAGTCTTAATGTATTCTCCTTTATCGCCCATTTTGCTTCGCAGTTTCTTGACATGGGTGTCAATGGTACGTGCATCACCAAAATAATCATAGTTCCACACAGAATTTAAGATTTTCTCTCTGGAAAGGGCAATTCCCTGATTTTCAAGGAAATATGTCAGAAGTTCAAATTCTTTAAAACTGAGTTCCATAGGTTTTCCATCCACCGTCGCCTGGTGTGCAGATTTGTCGATTACGATTCCACCGGCGGCAAGTACATCATTACCGGCATCCTGACCGGTTCTTCGAAGGATTGCCTCCACGCGTGCAACAAGGATTTTCGGACTGAACGGCTTTGAAATATATTCATCCACGCCCAGGTCAAACCCGAGAAGTTCATCACGCTCATCTCCTCTGGCTGTCAGCATAATGATCGGCACTTTAGAGTTTTTGCGGATCTCACGGCACACTTCCCACCCATCCATCTTCGGCATCATTACATCAAGTATCAACAGCGCAATATCTTTTTCTTCATAAAAAATGTCCATTGCCTCTTCACCGTCACCGGCTTCCAGTACGTGGAAATTTTTCTTCTCAAGGAAATCCTTTACAAGCTTGCGCATACGGCTTTCATCATCTACTACAAGAATCTTCGGGGCTTCCATTATTCTTACCTCCATCAATAGTTTTACATTTTCTTTATCTTAGCAGAGATTTATGTAGGTTTTGTGAACGTATTACGGAAATTTCAGGTAAATCGTCAAAAAGTCGGAAACCAGATACCGGTTCCCGACTTCTTTTCGCATCGTTATATTCAATTTTATAAGATTATGCAAGTGCTTTGCCAAGTGCTTTGCAGCTTTCTACTGCATCGTCATCCGGCTCATCCTGGCAAATGACACCGTCGGATACAAGAACTGCACCGTCTTCTTTGCATTTGTCTTCCCAATTATGCATCCATTCTCCGTCTCCCCATCCATATGAACCGAAAAGTCCGAGTTTTTTGCCGGAAAGCTTTGCTTCGCAGGAGCTGAACATTGGTTCAAATTCGTCTTCCTCAAGAACTTCATCGCCCATAGCCGGACAGCCAAATGCGATTGCATCAAATTCATCTACTTTATCAGCGGAAAAATCGGACGTTTCAAAAGTTGTCACTTCTGCGCCTGCTGCCTTTGCACCTTCTGCCACTGCATTTGCCATAGATTCTGTGTTTCCTGTGGAGCTCCAATAAACTACTGCTACTTTACTCATCTTACTTTACCTTATCCTTTCTATTTATGCTGCAACAGTCAACTGAAGGATTGAACGTCCATCTGCAAACAAACGTCTGTAGATTTCTGAACATTTCTTCAGTTTACGGAAAAGGATCCGGGTCTGCTGTTCATCCCCGTATACTTTCCAGATTCCGCAACACTTATAATTTTTACCCTTCTGTTCGATAAAACCAGTCACATCATCCAACGGATATCCAAGGAACAGCCCCACTTCATGAGGGAAACAGTCGTTTTCAAAGAAGCGCTCCTGAAGCTTTCTGATACAGCAGTCAGCTTCCTGACACTCATAGCCACAGTTATTCAGCAATGTGCAGGCACCTTCACAGCTTAAATCCTGTTGCAGTTTTTTCTTGCGGTATACATAAACAAGAGCTTTGTACTCACTCATTCTAAGTACTTCCACAAAAACACCTCTGCTATTCAGCTTATTATTTTCCTCTTCAATTTCTTTATAAAAGCCATCCCTGTTCTCAGGTGTGTAAGTAAACATGTTTGCAGTTTTGATTCCTGCCAGCGTAGGCGCGCAGTGTGCTATGATTTCAGCTTCTAACATCCTCAGATCCCCTTGTGAATTAGTTTTATCTAACTATCGGTTTTAAATTTACGGATATGTTTCCATACCCGTAAATTTATTATCTGTTAGTTATTTCTAACTGGTATGATAGTACAATATTTTCCGCGTGCTGTCAAGAGTTTTTTGTGATTAACTTTTTATAGTTTATTATCGGATCAAAGTACAGATTTCATGGAATCCATGCCAATCAAAAGCGTTGATGTATTATGAAGCAATGCAGACATTGTCGGCTGGATCACTCCGGTCACACCAAGCGCGATCAGACTTCCGTTGATGCCAACGATACGCCTGTAATTCTTGTGGATCTTGTCCATCAGACCATTACTGATTTCTTTGAGTGTTACCATAACACTCAGATCATCTGCACCGATCGTGATATCTGCAATTTCTCTTGCAAGTTCTGCCCCGTCACTGATTGCAATACCGACATCGGCTGCTGACAGAGCCGGTGAATCATTGATACCATCCCCTACCATCAACACTTTGCGGCCCTGTGCTTTTGCTTCTTCTACAAATTTTGCCTTATCCTCAGGAAGAACTTCTGAATAATATTTGTCGACACCGACTTTCGCTGCGATTGCTTTTGCAGTACGATCACTGTCGCCGGTCATCATAACGATCTGGGTAAATCCGGCTTTTCTTAATGCCTTAATTACCTCCGGTCCCTCCGGGCGGAGCGGATCTTCAATACAGATTACCGCTGCCAGTTCTCCCTCGATACCAAGATACAGATGAGAATATTCTTCCGGAAGGTTTTTGAAAATCTCTTCTTTTCCTGTCGGAATCGCGCATTTCTCATCTTCAAAGACAAAATGATGGCTTCCAATGATTGCTTTTCGTCCGTTTACAGTTGTAGAAATACCATGTGCCACGATATATTCAACTTTTGAGTGCATTTCTTCATGTGTCAGGCCACGTTCTTTCGCAGCGTCCATAACCGCTTTCGCCATAGAATGCGGGAAGTGTTCTTCCATGCAGGCCGCCAGTCTCAGCAGATTTTCTTTGGAGTCGCCGTTGAAAGATACTATATCTGCAACTGTCGGCTGCGCTTTTGTCAACGTACCCGTCTTATCAAATACGATTGTATCAGCCTCTGCCACTGCTTCCATGAACTTACCGCCTTTTACCGTGATATGATGCGCATTTGCCTCGCGGATTGCTGCAAGTACAGAAATCGGCATGGCAAGTTTCAGTGCACATGAGAAGTCAACCATCAGAATAGACAGTGCCTTCGTCACATTTCTGGTAAGTGCATAGGTAAGTGCAGTTCCGGCAAGTGTATACGGAACAAGGCTGTCTGCAAGATGCTCTGCCTTACTTTCTACCGCAGATTTCAGTTTCTCTGTTTCTTCGATCATTGTCACGATCTTTTCGAACTTGGTAGATCCGGATGTTTCTTTTACACGGATGGTAAGTTCGCCCTCTTCGAGAACAGTTCCTGCATAAACATAGCTTTCTGTATGTTTGGCAACCGGCATGGATTCACCTGTCAGGGAAGCCTCATTGACCGTTGCCTCTCCATCTGTAACAACACCGTCAAACGGAATCACAGTTCCCATATGTATACGTACCCGATCACCCGGTTTGATCGTATCTGTGCCGACCTGAACTTCTGTGTCGTCCGTAACCAGCCATACTTTACTTTCATTCAGGGACATACTTCGCGCAAGATCATCCACAGATTTCTTATGCGTCCAGTCTTCCAGTATCTCACCAAATCCAAGCAGGAACATGACGGAAGATGCTGTACTGAAATCACCTCTTAAGATAGACACACCAATTGCAGTTGCATCCAGTACCGGTACCTCGATTCTGCATTTTGCAAGTGTACAGACACCCTTCCAGATGTATTTTACGGATTTAAGTGTGGTAAGGAATGTACGGATCGGAAGAGGAAGGAAAATTTTCTTTCCATAATGAAGTACCACATGGTTGACCATTTTTTCCCAGTATTCCCCGTTCATTTCTCTGCCGGAATTCTGAAGATAGCTCTCAGGTGCCTCTGCCTTTTCATAAGAAAATCCCTGCACTGCTTTCAGGATTTCTTCTCTGCTTCCCCAAAAGCTGATCACAGCATCCTGGTTTCGTTCCACGACCTTTGCAGTTGTTACTCCCTCAAGATTTGTCAAAAAATATTCAAGCTGATCTGCCTGTCTGCAGGTCATTCGTTTCTGACAGATATGAAGCCTGACTCTGCCTCTGATCTCATGTTCTATTTTAAATCTCATATTATCATCACCTTTAGTTATAAAAACACCTGCAGTGCTTGACCACAGGTGTCTTTTATTTATTTATTCCTCTTCTGCTGCAGTTTCCTCTGTTTCTTTAAAGGACTCTTCCTCAGCAGTATCTTCAAATACTTCCTCAGCTGCTGCACGGTCTTCGTTGATCTGCTGTGCTTCTGCGTAAATGTCTTCTGCGTTTTCCTGAACTTTAGATACAGTCTTCATTACGCAGTCTTTTGCACGAAGAACTGCTGCTGTACAGTTTGTGTAAACTTTTTTTGCATCTTTGCTGGAAAGAAGTTTAATTCCTGCTGTGCCAAATAATACTCCTGCTGCAAATACTCCGCTGTGTTTCTTATCAAATTTAATCATGGTAAATTCCTCCTGTATATAATTTATTTTTTATCGTTTTCACTGACTCATCACTCTGGCATTACACATATTATAAAATCTTCAAAACGAAAGTCCAGACTAACTTGTTCAAATGAGAAATTTTCTCAATATCATCCAAAATCAGAGGGTTTTCGCTTCTTTGTATTTTTTTCGGCAGAAATCGGTTTGTTACCACTTTCTACCAGTACTTTACTTACTCTTCTCGACTGAAGATAACCACAGGATTCCATACCCTTTTCAATAATTTTACAAAGCTTTTCATTATCAAGGCGGATGTTCGTCTGATCATCCAGTTGTACACAACAAATCGGTACTCCTGCCTGCTCATCACAAAGCCGGTAAGCACTCTTTCTTTTCAATGCCCCAATCTCTTCCAGAAGATTGATCATTCTGTAAATTGTTGCCATTCCGATATTCGGATCCTTCTTCGATGCAAGAAAATAAATTTCCTTACAACATGCGCATTCTTCCTGAAGAATGATATCGAGTATGATTTTTCTCTGTTTTGTAATTCTGCATCCCTCACGTCTGAGTCTGTCCACAATGACGCTTCGCTGCATACTGCTTCTCTGATACTGTTGATTACGGAAGGATTCCTGAGCAGAATCTGATGTATGATCATATATTTCTTCTTGCAGTAATTCCATTTTTGCTCCTCCTGATCCGGTCAGTTCGTTTCATGTTACTGTGTTTTGCCTTTAGTAACTTTAGTTTGTTTTATCTATCGAAAGTTTATATCTTCTAACCGCTGATGTCAAGATTTTTTCGCATTTTTAAAAAATTCTAAAAATTTCAACCTTTTTTTCGACAAAAATTCAATATCGTTATTTTGCACAAAACAGGTGCGTGTTCTTTGTAGAATTTGTTTCTTTTCTATTTCCTATCATATCCTCTTTCTTTTGTGATAGCATTCTAATAAGGCCGCCAGGTTCATGCCGGCCGTCTGAGATTCTGTAGCTGAAATATATTAGCTAATTCTCTGCAATTCCTCCTCAAACATTTCCGCTGCAGATTTATACCCATGGATACGCCGTGGGTATTGATTTATCCAGTTTTCAACCTCCTGGATGTCCTCAGCCGTTCGATCATCAAAATTCGTTCCTTTAGGGACTTTTCTCCGCACCATTTTGTTTGTGACTTCGTTTGTCCCTCTTTCCCAGCTGCTATATGGATGACAGTAATACATCTTTGTTCTCTTTCCTGCTCCTATTGCGGATCTCTCCAGTTCTTCACAATAGGCAAATTCTGTCCCATTGTCTACAGTTATGCTTTTGAATACCGTTTTGAATAATTCTCCCCAGCGTTTTTCCAACCGGTCCACTGCTGCCACCACTTCCTCAGCACTATGGTTATTCAATTTGAATATGATTTCCGCTCTTGTTTTTCTTTCTGTAAGTGTTAATAATGTATTTTTAGATTTTCCTCGGCGCCCCAGAACGCTATCCATTTCCCAGTGGCCAAACTCCTCTCTGCTGTTTATGATCTCCGGTCTATTTTCTATGCTTTCGCCCGCCTCTGCTCTCTTCTGCTTCTTTACCTTATTATATTTTCTTTTCCTATTCTTTTTTACAGGCAGATTTTTATTGGTTACTCTCAGAAAAATTCCTTTATCTATATAACTGTATACAGTGGTTGTGCATATTTTGGTCTGGAACTCGCTCCATCGGCCTGATGCTGTCAATTCTCCTATGATTGCATCCGGACTGTAATCCTCATTTATTATTTTATCCTCAATATAATTTGCCAGCTTGATATCATTTCCTATTTTCAGCTGTGTTCCCCTTACTTTCAGGTTTTCATCACATTTTCGTTGTGCCAGATCTGAACTATATCGCATTTCGGTGGTATAGTCGCTGTTTAAGTGTTCATATTGGCCTCGTTTAAGTTCATTGTAGATTGTACTGCGGTGTACGTGCAAAATCTCAGCAATTTCCACAACTTTATGGCCAGCATTATATAAAGCCTCCAGTCTGATTCTATCGCTGTGTTTTAATTGTCTACTTCCTTTTTGATTTGCCATACTCCCGCCTCTTTCGTAAAACAACCCGCAGGCATCGGTGTCCTGCGGGTTGTTATGTGCTTCTTATCATTTGCCTTGTATTATTTTATCTACTATCAGCTTTTCAATGTAATGCGGACAGCTCCGCACTCCAGTCTCCCAGTTCGACAGTGTTCTATATGGTATTTCTAACCACTCTGACACCTCACGCCTACTCATTCCCTTTTGTTTGCGTGCTTCTTCAATCGTCATTTTATCACGCCCCTTGATTTTCTGCTTTGTTCCTGCTATATTTACATTATAGCACTTGGGGCGGTTAGCAGGATTGTTTAGGTATCCGCCCCTCGTGTGTTCCCTTTATTCTATTTTACTTTCTTACCTCTTCAAGGATTTTTTCAATATGTTCTACTGTATGTGTTTCTCCGTTTGTTCTCGCTACTTCTCTTATTGATACTAACATTGCTATCAGATCTGCTTTACTCATTTCGTTCTCCATTTTTAACTCCTTTCCTGCTGCTCCCTTGCTACAATTATATAATACACCCATTGAGTGTATTTGTCAATCTTTTTCTACTCATTGGGTGTATTTTTTTACAAGAAAAAACACCGCAACATACTGTTACAGTGTCCCACTTTCATCAGTCAGCCATTCCATGCTCACGCCCAGTGCTTTAGAAAATATTTTCAATTCATAATCTGTTACGATTCTTGTGCCTCTTTCTATGCGACTTATTGAATCTCGTTCTATCGCAACTCCGGCCACCTGCATACGCGCCGCTAAATCACTTTGTGTAATTCTGTTTTTTGCTCTCGCCAACCTTATGCGTTCCCCGCACAAGTTATCTTTTCCCTTGTATGCGTATATCTTCATCCGGTACGCCCCTATCACGTGTTAATAATCAGAATTTTTCTTGACTTTACCACATTTCAAAAGCATAATTGTGTTAAAGGTCAGCATGACTATAATTTTCACATTTATCTAGGAGGATGCACTATGGATTTATTCACAAAAGCTGATAAGCAAAAAGAGTTCCCTGATAGTAATACCGTTCTTATACATTTGAAAAGCAACGGAAAATTCAATGTAACTATTCACGATAACTTTCTTACGGTAGAGCCGCGTGGTTTCACTAATGCTGTTAATAAGGGACTGATCGGGCAAAAGACCTATGATCTCAATAATGTTTCCGGTGTACAATACAAAAAACCCGGATTTACCACTGGATATTTGCAGATTGTTCTCATCGGCGGCAGAGATGCACGAAACGGTGTCTCCGGAGCTGTAAAAGATGAAAATTCCATCACTTTCTCTAAAAAAGAGGATCATCTGATCCTTGAAATAAAAGAATATATCGAAAATTATATCCATGAGCGCTCCGCTGGTTCCGCTACAGCCTCTAATCTTGATGAAATACGAAAACTTAAAGAGTTGCTTGATATTGGAGCAATCACAGATGAGGAATTTGAAGCCAAAAAGGCCCAGTTGCTTAACATTTAAAGAAATCACAGAAAGGCCCCGGCATTTTGCCGGGGCCTTTCTGTTTGTCACATGTCTGATATTATTTCACATATACATTTCCATCATAGTATGCTGCAATCCATCCAGACGGTACCAGAATCCAGATATCACTGCCTACATTCTTGATAGCCTGGCACGTTACTTGAGTACCTGCATCCAGGCATCCATCATGATCTTTATCATGTCTCCGTCCGTCCAGTGTCAGCTGGCTGTAGCTCTTGGTTGGGCATCCTGTTCCTGCTCCTGTTCTCACTTTCAGTTCAACCTGCAGAGTGTACACCGTTCCCACTTTATAGGTCAGCGCCTCGCTGGAGCTGTTTCCGGAATTTGATCCAGCCTGTCTGATATACGATGAGTCTACAAAACCATAAACCTTTTTAGCAATCAGGATATAATACCAATCATGGCCGCTGTTGTCCTTGATCGTATCGCAAATATCCACCAGGTTTCCTGCTCCCAGTACCGGCCAGGACTTGATGCTTGTGGAGCTGCCTGCCCAGGTCTTAACCGGAACATTGTCCTGTGTGATTTCTCCCACCCACTTCGGAGTCTTATTGATTCCTCCGGATGCTGATCCGCTGGAAGTCGTTCCGGAGTTCGTTCCAGAATTAGAACTGTTTCCTTTACCGGTTGCTTTGGATGCATAGTCAGGTATTCCGTATCCACGGATATATCTGCCGTTAATTGTGATCTTTCTTGTTCCGACCAATCCGCCGCCCATGTTGCACTCTCCTATTAGAATCTCTCTGGTGTTCTTATTGACCTTCAGAACAATTCCAACATGATCCGGCCAGCTTGTGCAATCCGTTGTTGCATAATTCGTTCCATCTTTCCAATAATAGAACACGAAATCTCCAGTATCTGGGATATATGCATCATTTTCAACCCACCGGCCCATTTTCTGGAACAGCTGAATCATATATCCACAGCTGCACTCTCTTGGAATAATGTCCGTGAGTCCGGCCTTGATTCCCGCTGCAGATGCTCCTGTTGCACAGTAGTCATCTGTTGGTTGTACTTTGTACCCTCTGGCCAATGGCAGGTAGCTATTGTATAAGTTAATAATGACCATGTGTGATCTATCTGACCGTTTCAGTCCGATCCATCCCCTCATGTTGTTTGCTACCATCTGTCTCAATTCATTCTCTGTCATTCCTGCGCTCTCCTTTTCTTCTCCTACATACTGCTTGATCCATTTCACACAGCACTGATGTCTGGACTGATACATCTTGTCTCCAACCTGGTTGTTGTTTGATGTATCCTGCTGATCCAGGATCAATGATGCATAGACGCTATCCGGCGTGTACGGTTTGGCCGCACGTCCGAAAATTCTTTTTGTCGGTTTCAGGCCTCCCAGGTGTTCAATCTCGCACCACATCATCTGAGCTGGTACAGTATTGACTCCGTATGCCACGGCCTGTTTGATGTATGTCTCCATCAGCTGTTCAAACAGCTCATCCTGGCATTTCTTTCCGCTCGGTGTCGTTATGATTGCGATCAGCGCCGCTTTCTCTGTTGCAGATGGATTCCAGCCGATTGCCTCCCAGTCCTGGCTCAGTCTGGACTCAATTCCTGCAGTGTCAGCTCCGCGAAATGCTCCCGGATCTTCTTTCAGAATCATCTGACAGAGTTTTCTGGCCTCATTGCCATAATTCTGTGCCCAGCCCAACGTGCAGGTTTTTTCATTCGCTGAGTTTGCTCCCTTTCCGGCGTATGCTTCATATCTTCGTTTTCCATATACCTGTCCGCCAGACTCTACTGCTCCGATAATATTCGTCAAAATTTCAAGCTGCTTTTTGTCCATGATCTTCCTCCAATCAAAGAAAAAGGGACGGTTTCCCGTCCCCTGTTCCTGTTATTTTTCTGTCTCGTCCTCAATGCACGCTGCATCTGTCAGTCCCTCTCCAATGATGTACGCCACCACGGATGCTCCTGCCATAATCAATGCTGTGACCTGTGTTGCTGTGTTCTCAGCTCCACCAGTGGCCACAATCATCATGCTCACGAATGATGCAACTGCAGTCCATAACTTTCTACTTGTCAGTTTTCTTACCCAGTCAATTTTCTTCATTTCTATGTTCCTCCTCTGATTTCTTTGTTAAAATCTCTATTGCCTTTGTTATCTGCGGCGGCATCGGAATCCCCATCAAACCCGCATTCTCCACGATGCTGATAGCCTCATTAGAAATAAATCCGATAATCACGGCGTCACGTATGTATTTCACATGAATCAGCATATCGAACCTGTACGCCATCAGCACGATCAACAAAATCACGGCTTTTCTGCAGAGTCCTTTGAATCCCGCCTTGCTTTCCAGTGCTCCGTTTTTCGTCTTTGTAGACTTGTGGAACACTCCGGCCACAATCAAGCCAGTCAGGTAGTCTATGCCGATCAGAATCATCAGTGTCTGCAATCCTGTATCCCAACCACCCAAAAGTGCTGCTATGAATCCGCCGACCATTCCAACCGTGGTGCATAACTGCTCTTTCATCATCTTTCTACACCTCCCCTCTGCCCTCATACATCATCCACATCGTCCACATCAGCGTATGGCCTGCAGTAGTATTCCGTTATATCCAGCTCGTCCTCAATCTGTTCCAGCGTCTTGCTGCTCTGTCCTCTGATATACAACCGCAAGTCCGTGATGTGCGACCATAGCCTTGATATAATTCTCAGCTTAGTCATCATTCCTCTGTGATCTCTCCCATTCCGGATCTAACCAGAATATCTTTCACTTTTGTCTTTAAGAGACGTGGAACTCTTTCATACATTTTCTTTGCATCCTCTACTGTCTCCTGGTTCATAATTTCCTGTGCCCATAACATTGCCATCATTGCAATACCATCCTTTCCTGTACATAATAAAAATAAATTGATTAGTAACTTACGCATAAACCGCCTCCGACATTTCCAGCAGGCATGATTTCAGCATCCTGATTGTTTCCTCCTGCTCCTGAACCTTTTGTTCCAGTGTCTTTTCTTTCTGTGGCTCATATTCCAGATATTTCTCCGGATTCTTCTCCACAGCTTCACGGTTTACGTTTTCCGCTTTTTCCCGGAATTGGTGGAAATCATATTCCCAGAACGTATCTGTCACAGTGATATACTGTTCTTTTTCTACCATCTGCTGATTTTCTTCTGTAACTTCCTGCCCATTGAGGCAGATTGTCACGTCCACCATTCCGTTATCAAGCGGCTGCCAGCTGACTGCCGGCTGTTCTGTTGTGAATCTTGCTTTCAATGCTTACCCTCCTTTTCGCGTATTTCATCAGTTGCTCTATTCCATACTTCTTTTTGAAGTGATTGGAATCTGAATTTTTGAACCACCCATAATATGAAATGCAGCGGTACGCCAGATCTAGTGCTATCTCCATACGCCGCTGCACCTGTTTCCTCAATCTCAGATATGCCCGTCTTGCCCGGAGGAATATGCTCCGGCGGACTTCTGTGTGGTCCCTATAAATTTTGTAGCCCATCATATCAATGCAATCTCCGTGATGCTTTCCATCTTTTCCGATATAGTCAACCTGGAACAGTTTCCAGTTCGGTTTTATCTCCAGGCCCAACTCCTCTCTGAAAAATCGGATCAGCATGAGCATGGCCTTTTTGACGTCTACCTTTCGTGGTCCCAGGATCAGGATATCGTCCATATAAAAGATAATTTTATAGAACAGTCTTGTCCGTTTCTCCTGGCCACGTCTTTTCTGCACCTTAAAGAGCTTTTGCTGTGCATAGTGGTAGGCAAAACTGAGATAGTAATTGCATAGCCACTGGCTCAGGTATGAACCTATTGACAGGCCCTGTTTATAGGATCCGATCAGCGTCTCCACTAAATAAAGCAGGTCATCGTTCTTGACCTGCTTTCTCAAAAATCTCATGAGCTTTCTTGTGTTGATTGACGGATAACAGTGCCGCACATCTGCCTTGGCTCCTGCCCTCGTTTTGTCCGGATTCTTCCGAATCCATCTCTCTATTGCATTCTTTCCGTATACCTGGCCACGGCCTGGCACACTGGCGCATTGATATTTTCCTATCTTTCTTTCAAATAATTCTTTCAGAGCATTGACAGCTACATAATTGTATATCTGCTGTTTTATACTCTCCACGCCTATCTCCCTGAGCTTTCCGGAGTTTCCGTCATACCTCATGGAGTAGTGTATTTCCGGGAAATGAACATCACGCTCCTTGATTTCCCTTGCCAGATCTTCCGCTGCTCTTTCCAGCAACGGGTCCACATTGCTCCTTTTCTCCTGGATCAGTCTGCTCACAGCCCTGACGGACAGTGGTTGACCGGTTTGGTATCCGGCCAGGAACCCTGCCACATCACGCCGTTTCCATTTATCTGAAAAACATTCCAGCATACAGGCCATAATCCAGTCTTTATCCAGTTGTATATTTTTACAGTATCGTTTCAACTGTGAGTCCTCGTTTCTTGATACAGGAGTTTCCGGTTTTTCTACTCACTCCGCATCATGGCCTACTGCGCCATGTGCCCGTCCAGTCAGGCTCCTCGGCTCCCAGCTGGGCGGTGTGGCTTCAATCATATTTTGGGGATATGCCCCACGCACCTGCTTTCCGGTGGCTCCGTTCCTACAGAGCGAAATGTAACGCTGAAATTCAAATAAATTTCAAGAAAATCCAGAGACGATATTCCAGTTCGTGTTCGACCAGCCATTGTTCGCATTCAGAATCCAGAGGCCAGCATTCGCGCCATTGTTCAAATTGCCCAGCGCAAGCCACAGAGGAAACCGCCCGTTTAGCGTTACAAGTCCGTTATTTATTTATAATGGGAAAGCCCCTCTGTCAGGCTGTTGCCTGCCATTCACCCCTGGTGCCGTTTGGAGAAACGCCAGAGACGATATGCCAGCTCGTGCCCGACCAGCCAAGGTACGCAAGCAGAAACCAGAGGCCAGCAGTCGCGCCAGTGCTCAAATAGCCCAGCGCAAGCCACTCTCTCTGTCCAGATGCTCCTGTATCTGTATACAGTCCATCAGCAAATCCAGTGGTTGAGCCTCCGCCTACTTTCGTAGGAATCATGATTCCCAGGTTTGGATCTGTTGTTTCTTCCGTGATATATTTCCAGGATGCTGCCGTATAGGCCACCTGTGCGATAGCCTTTTTATAATTTGCCCGCACTGTCGCAATGTTGCTGGACAGTGTGCTGGCGTCCTCGCATACATAGACATCTCTGGCCGGATTCCCGTCCGGACCGGTAACAATATCCATGACCACATTCCCCAGAACCTCATAGGCTCCGATACAGGTCTCAATTCCCTGGATCTTGTACGGATCTTTCCCATTGGTGTTGCTGTTCGGAGATCCGTCTGAGCCAGCCACCTCATCAGTTGCTCCACTGTGCCATGGCATTGTTGTGATCCATGTGGTCAATGTCGTATCGAATGCCTCCGGAGCATCCACATATACTGCTGCATTGCTGTCATCCACGTCCTCAATCTTTGTAACTTTGACGCTGTATGCTTTGTTGTGCATATAGGAATAATACCGGTCTTTGTTTGTGTTTGAACCAACGTCTCCGATGGAAACATATGAGCCGATCACATAACCAGCCGCCTGTGCCTTTGTTAGTACCACTCTCATCACTCCGGTTTCTTCTACCAGGTTCTGGTTCTGATTACTGTATGAGGTACATCCGGCCATGATGCTCTGGCTGTGTGTGGTTGCATATTTAATAATCATCATAAGCTGTCTATAAAACAGATCCCAGCTTGTCGTGCCGCAATAGTGACCGCCCAGCTTGTGCATATAGGTTATCATTCCGGTGTAGCTGACCGGATTTCTCGCCTGTGTTGCCTGGCAGCCATTGGCCGGTGCCAGGCCTTTTGATGAATACGGCACTCCATCAATGTCTCCCGCCGCATACTTGGCATGTATCATGAATGGGCTGATTGTTCCGTCCGGATTGATAGATTCTTTCATCGGATACGGTGTCAGCTCTGTCTGGCTGTCAGAATAATGATATAGGGCTGCCTCGGTAGTGTCCTCGATGCCGAACCAGGCGCTCATTGTAACCTCTCCGACCTGCACCTTTCCGTACTTGGTAAATCCAATCTGGCCCTCCAGGGCATCTACATGGTTGAAACCATTCTCGTCTACAGAAAAATTGCAGGTAAAATGATGAAATAGGCCATACTGAGCATAATCATCTCTGCCCTCTGTTCTTCCCACAGATGGCTCCGCAACCATATTCTCATTGGCATTCATTTTCACGCCTACAGGGCTTGTGGAGGTCTCCCATTTATAAATTTTCGTTGTGAATACCTTTCCGTTTCTCCTGAGTGCAAAATAATTGGAGAGTGCATTTTCAACGCCCCCTCCGTTCTGCTTAATCAGATCAATCTGTGTCTGTCCAGCTGTTTCAATTTTCGTGACGCTGGCTGCTGTATTCTGTTTCAGATCTTTTGACGCCTGCTGTGCATTGTTCAGGTCAGTCTCCAGCCCTGTTTTGATCTGGTCAGCATTCTGGACCAGATTCTGCATGGTTGTGATGTTTTCTCCGGATTTTTTGATACTTGCGTCCAGTTTTGTTTTGGCTTCTCCAGCCGCTGTCACATCTGCCTCCAGACTTCTTTCTGCCTGTCCTGCTGCCGTGATGTCTGCCTCAAGGCTCTGCTTTGCTTTTCCTGCAGCTGTGGTATCCGCCTCTAATGTCTGAGCTGCCTTGTTGGCCGCCGCGGTATCTGCCTCCAGTGTCTTGGCCGCCGTGTTAGCCGCCGTGATGTCTGCCTCCAATGTCTGCACCGTCTTTGTGGCTGCTGTATTTTTTTCTCCCAGGCTCTTGTCCAGGGAGGTTGCTGTTGTGTTCTTCTTTTCCAGGTTTTCCGCCAGTGTAGTCCCTTTGTTCATTTTAGCCGTCAGGTCTTTCTGGACTTCCTTGGCCTCCTGCAAATTACTGTTAAATGCCTGCTGTGTCTGCTGGTTTTTTGTCACGTCTGCATTGATTGACTTTTGTGCCGCCTGGATGTCCGCCTTTGTCTGATTGTATGTATTATTCTCATCAGACACCTCATTGATTGCAGAAACAATCGCAGCTCTGACGTCCTTTCCTTTCTTGGCGCTGGCAATCTGTTCCGTGTACTTCCTTACGTTTGCCATGTTTAACCTCCTAACTTCATCGTATGGGCTGTATCTTCCAGAGCTACCGTTTCCAGATCCTCCGGATGTCCTGGTCTCGCAAGCCTTTTTTCTTCCGGTGTCTCTTGCCAGATATCATATCCTTGGACGCAATACAGCGCTAACTCATACGGTCTTATCATTGTTGCTCTGTTGTTTTTCTTCGCTGAGAATGTCTGCATTTTTGTCTCCTCCCTTTATTCCAACTTTTTTCTTGAAATCTTCGATATCATCCACCTCTGTTCCTGATTTTGGTTGCTGTTCTTCTGTGCCGGTCTGCTCCGTATTGGCTACCGCCAGATCAATCTGTGTTTTCATCAATTCCTGGGCGTATTCTTCTGACTTCATCTGCCTCATGTGTGACTGGATTCTATCCAGCACCTTATCCATGAGACTCGGTGGAATTGCGTACTCCTGCATATATGCCAGCACCTGTGCGTCCAGTTCTCCTGCTACATTATCCAAAATTGCTCCTACGTTCATGATTCTCCTCCTATCCCATCAATAATCCATTTCTATAGGTTTCATCTGTCCACGACCATTCTATAGCTCCGTTTCCGATGTCTCTTATATTCGTGATTTTTCTGCGCGTTCCGGTGTAAGTCGTGTATACTGTTCCAGCGTTCCAGCTGGTAGCTGTACACAGCTTTCCTTTGATATCCACGCAAGTGTTTCCCATGATTCTCAACGTGTGTTCGTTGGTGTTGTTGTAAGCTCCGTTGAAATCAATGTATCCATAGGTCGAACCGCTGTATCCTCCAGTGATTTCTCCATAGCTCATTTTTATCCACCAGTCTCCATTTTTCGCCTCGAAACTTCCCTGACAACTTGCACCTTTCATGGTTACATATCCAGATGCCGTGAGCGTAAAGTTTGTGGAACTGATGCTGATTCTGTTCGACTTAATTGAAATAGAGCCAGACTCTGCACTGATCTCTGAGGAAATTTTTCCTTTTGACACTCTCAGCTTGATAGCATCCGCATTGACCTGGATACTGCTTTTCAGTGTATCCTCTGCTTTTTTCGCTCTTGTGACTTCCGCCGTGATATCGTTGGCTGTCAGTTTCAACTGAGACTCAGTATAGGCCGCCGCATATCCCATGATTTCCACGTCTGTGATGTATACCGTTGTATTGGCCACGTTATTGTAGAAATATGTATAAAAATATGGCGGTGTTGCATCATTCTCAAATTCAAATGTTTTCCAGGATGTGCTCAAGTCTCCTGCATTTGTATAGTGTGACGTTCCATCTATTGTCACTCTGATTCTGGCTGTTTTCTCCTGCCCTGATGCACAGGCCGCTTTGAACCTTACTCTGACTTTTCCCTTTTTGTCGAACGGTTTCTGATGCCATCGTAGATAATAGGTGCTTGTCGTATTCGTGATCTGAGCACATGATTTTCCGGAAAACGTGTTCTGTGTAACCTGTGTATTGTTAGACCGGTACCAGCCAGTGAACTTATCTTCGCTATCGGAAAAAGATCCGTTTGTACAGTAGTTATGACTGTTGCTCTCATACATCTCAGATACCTGCTGAGTGATCTTTCCGGCCTCTACCGTGATTCTTGCGTCCACATCGTCAATCAGTTCTTTCACATTTCTCAGTATGCGGATATCCGTCAGATAGATTTGCTGTCCGGATGATCCCGTGATGGAAAGATAGAAGGATCTTGTGCCGGCGCTTGTGTAGGTAACAGTTCTTTTCAATGTATACCATTTATCACAGTTTACCGTTGACAAGTACTGTGAGATTGTATTTCCGGAAAAGCCAAAATAACAATAGCCTGGTTTCTTTCCAGTAGGTGTGTACACCTTAACCTCTATCTCATAGGTGCCTGCCGGCAATGTTCCCAGGCTCTGCTGGATTGATGCTGTGTTTCCGTCTGTTTTTGTCATCAGGATGGCGTTCATATTCCCGGCTGTGCTCTTTGTCACTGTGGCATTGGTTGATGCCGTGAACTTTGAAACATCCAGACTCTGGTTGTCTCCGCCTTTGATATAATCATACCGGTTCGTGATGCTTTTCTGATCCGTAACCGCCAGCTGTATCTTGTCCTCTATCGACTTGATGCTAGTTGTGATAATTTCTTTCACAGCGGTTTCCCGCTTGTCTGTATAATCATTGGCATTCTTTGTGGCCTGTGAGAATTTCCCCTCCAGTTCGGATTTATACTCAACCGTCAGCTTTTCTGAGCTGACAGAGTTGGCCGTGATCCGTTCGCCTATAATCTGTCCGTCCAGTGTCATTCCCACTGTGTACGGTCCTGCATATCCGTTGTGACTGCCTCCGATGCCCTCCTTGTTTATCTGCAGAATCTTTGTGGCCTTTTCTTTGCTCGGAGCGTCCATGTATAGCTCTCTGAGCCAGAGTCCATTTTCGTCAAATTCTTCCAGATGATATCCTCCGGCCGTTCCTGTCATTTTTGCTGTCAGGTTATCAATGGCCGCCCGGACTTCCTGATTCTGGATTTTCCGGCGTTCCTCGGCTGTTGCTGTGACTCCGGAGTAGATTCTGCTCTGCTGTTCTGTATAGGTCAGCTTTCTGTTCTCTCCCAGTGTCAGTGTTGCTCCGTCTGGTTTCTGTAGAGGAATCTGCATCTCCATGACCGGAAAAACTCTGTTCATGCCGTATGGCTTGGCTCTGCACTGAATCCTATCTCCGCACTCAAAAGCATCATAGTCACTATCCATCATTGACAGGTCTACCGCTGTCAGTTCCAGTGTTAAATCCTCAAACTGGTTATCCTCCAGCCACTCTTTTCCTTTTCTGAGCAGGTTTGATGGCTCTGTTACGTCCTGCCAGGTGTTAGTTATCCACACCCACCCAAAGTTTTCCACCGCGCTCTGGTTATAAATGTAATTTGATCCACCGTTTACGCTGGTAATGTCCACATACTTCTCCAGAGCGTCAATCTCTGACTCTCCCTCCAGACGTGCACCCAGTGGAATCAACGCTGTGACAATATTTTCCGCCGTTCTGCTCAGTGAGTAGTCCAGCATATTCAGTCCGAACTCAATCGGCTGGCTGCAATACTTTCCGTATTCTTCCAGCGTGATCCAGTCCAGATATAGCTTGTCATTCTCATGCCGGAGTTTCAGATATCCTCCCAGTTTCTCCACCAGTTTCTCTCTGATCGCTTTCAGCGTGTTCTCAAAGTTGGTGTACCTGTATAAGGAATCGTTTGCATCTGTAATGGTCACTTTTCCCAGATAGATCTTTTTTCTATCCTCTACCTGGTTGTTGTGAATATCCAGAAACGTCTCCAGCATCTGCCGTGGTGTCATATCATGGTACTCAGCCTGCGGCTGTATGGAGTCCGCCAGGAAACTCATTGCGCCGGCGCAATAGACATTTTTGTTTCTGTAGCGGTCTACTTTTGGCTGTTTCCGGACCTCTCCGTAAAATATTTCTCTTGTATCGCGGAACACACTGACCATGCTGCTCCGGTTCTTGATCTTGTCATACAGTGGGTTGTTTGGCGGTACCGAAAACTCAAAGGTTCCCGCATATCCCGTCTGCAGGTTTAGCGTTGGATTGGTCAGTACCGCCTCTTTATCTCCTGGATAGTAGAGGGTCTGACCGTCCATTTTAACTTTATACAATTACAGTGACCCCCTCCTGTACCGGATCGTGAGTGTGCCCGTTCCAGTGAAACTGAGCACCACGTCCTCTGTATTGACTGTGATATCCGCAAAACGGTTCTTTCCTTTCATCAGTGTGTAGGTTTCCCCATTTGCTGTCATTTTGAGTCCCGCTGATCCCAGAACGCTCACGTATATGGTCGGAACGAACGGCATCTGATCTGGAACGATTGTGTACGTCTTTGTCTCTCCGGCCTTGACCGTTATTTCTGTACCCTCGTCTATGATTCCGGTTTCAAAATCAAACGAATCCCACAACCAGTCCTCTGTAGAATCCGCCACATTGTACTTGTATGGGTCAGCTTTCGGAATGGCCAATGTGAATGTGCCTATCTCCCTGTTTCTGTCGTATCCCTGGATAGATGCTCTGCCTGTCCAGTAGAACCCAGAGTCATTGTCGAAAATGACCTTGATTTCTCTGCCCTCTACAAGGTTTCTAAGGTCTGAAATAAAAATATCCCAGTTGTCTCTTGGTTTCTTACCGCCCAGCTCGATGCTGATCGGACGGTTTTTGAATATGCGGCGGCCTGTGATGGCTTCTGAGAAATCCAGAAAGCCATCCGCTCCAGGCACGTCCACATAATAGTTTTCCTGTTCCACATCTCCAATATAATCATTGTTTCCTATTGCCAGTCCCCAGTCATTCAGAGTGTGGAATCTTTCGCCGGTGGCCACGATCTCAATCGTGGCTCCGTTTGTAATTGCGTCCATTATAGGAATCCTCCCTCCTCTGCCAGGATACCCAGCTCTCTATCCATATCTCTTGCCAGTTTAGCCGCTACACCTCCGGTATCCCATTCGATGTTTAAGCTCTTGGCCAGGTATGGCAGATACTGAGCCAGCAATGATGTGATATTCATGATGGCGTTTGTCTGTTTTGCGTTGCTCTGATCCATCATTGCGTTTGCATTGATGGTCATGTCTTTGCTCACGCCCTCGATTGCATCAGCCACCACTGATTTACTCTTTTCGATGCCTTTAGCTAATCCCTGCATAAAGTCCGGCATCCAGGACTCATACTCTGTCAGTGGTCCCTCATCAGGCACTGAGAAATGCAGAAATGATCGGATTGTAGATGCCACGTCTGACACGGCATCTCTGACTCTGCCAATGGCGTTCCGGATTCCGGAAACTATTCCGTCTATGAAATCGCGTCCCCACTGTACCGCCTGGCTTGGCAGTGATGTGATAAAGCTGATTGCTGACCAAAATCCGTTCTGCACAGTTGATCCCAGGCTGCTCAGTGCGTTTCCAATTCCGGAAACCATGTTGTGGAACGCCTGCACCGCTGACTCTTTCAGATTTTGTGCGGTTTGAACCACACTGCTCTTTAAATTCTCCCAGCTGTCGTGTGCGTTCTGCTTCATTTCCTGCCACTTCTGGTATGCAGATTCTTTCAGGTTCTGGAGCGCCTGGATTGCAGAATCTTTCAAATTTGTTGCTGTTTGAACCACAGAATTTTTCAGATTTTCCCAGGTATTGAGCGCCGTCTGCTTTATCATGTCCCACAAACTTGACAGGGTGTCCATAAATCCTGTAACCAGAGTGACCACATGAGTGACCAATCCCTCTGCAAATGATGTGACCACCTGCTGTATTCCAGACCAGATCTGTGATGCAGCGTCCTGGATATTCTGCCAGATATTTTGTGCATCGGACGCCAACTGAGTGAAATCTCCTGTTACCAGGTCGATCAACAAAAGCACCGGTGCAAGTATCGTATTTTTCAGCAACTCCCAGGCTCCTGATGCAATCTCCGTCAGACCGGACCAGATGCCCTGCAGCGTAGTGACTGCATTCTGCCACAATTCCTGTATGGTTGTTACGATTGATGACAGCACAGGGTTTTCCATCATGGACTGCCAGATTCCTGAGAAGAAATCAGCCACCTGCTGCCAAATTCCTGACCACCATTCCGGGATGCCCTGGAACCATGAAACCACGTTCTGCCATGCCTGCGGTATTGTATCCGTAAAGAATGAACAGATTGACTGCCAGATCTGAGAAAAGAAATCTCCGACCTGTTGCCAGATTCCTGACCACCATTCCGGAATGCTTTGGAATTTTGACACCAGACTGTCCCATGCCTGCGGTATCGTTTCGGTAAAAAATGAGCAGATTGATTCCCACACTTGTGAGCATTTCTCTTTCACTTTTACCCATAAATCTCCGAACCACTCCGATATAGCGCCCCAGTTTTTCACGATGGCTATGATTGCGGTAATTGCTGCAGCTACACCGGCAATGATTCCGATAATCGGCCCCAATGTTGCCACGCCTAAAATACTTACGATATTTATCACGGCCAATATGGCAGGGGCTAGAGTGGTAAAGGCGGCAATCACAGCCCCCAGTATAACCACGAAATTCTGTACCGGTTCTGGCAGTTTTCCGAAAAACTCTCCCACCTGTTTCAATCCTGCTGCTATCGGTGGAATGATATTGTTTGCCAGGTTCATCAGTGCCTCTCCCAACGGAATCAGGCTCTGCTCCAGCTGTCTCATGCTTGCCTCAAACGTCTGGGAGTCTGTCGTGGACTGGTCGAACATATTCTCTGCTGATCCAGCCACGTCATCATATGTGTTTCCCACAGATGTGAGCGATTCTATGAACTTCGCATTGCCGTCCTCGGCCATTGTACCGAATGCCAGCGCTGCTTTGTTCAGTTTGTCCTGCTGGTTCTCTGTGTTTTGAATATCTGTCACAATGGCATCAATAACATCTTTCTGTGTAGCTCCGCCCTGCTGCCACTGTTTAAATACATCCTCAACTTCTTTGCTCCAGCCTCCGGTTCCGGCTTGTACCTCCCCGGTCTTTTCATCAATTTTGCTCAGGGAATCCGCTATTGTTCCATCAACCAGTCTGGTCGTGACTTCGTTAATGGCATCGTTTACCTTGTCCAGGTTATACGCTCCATTGTCCAGTCCGTTCTGCAATAGTTGGAAATACTCCTGAGCGGAATAACCGGCCTGAGCGAACTTTCCAGAATACTCTGAGAGGTTATCCCCCAGCTCGTTTGTCTTATCCAGTCCATTCTGTGTACCCTTTACGATATAGTCCATGGCCTGCTGTGCCGTGAGTCCGTACTGCTCCATGAGGCTGTTGACACCTCGGAGAGTCTCATTCATGTCAATTCCATACAGCTCATCCAGCGTGATTGCCTGCTCTGTCAGATGTGTCAGTGTAGTCTCATCCAGATCTTTCAGGTTCTTTTTGACCGTAATGACCGCGTTTGATACAGAGTCCATGGAATCTCCCACGCCCTCAGCATATACGTCCTTGATGACTCCGGCTGTTTCCTCAGCCGCTTTCCCGGTTTCTCCAAAATAAGTGGACGCTTTTACTGTGGCATCTTGTGTCTCCAGAAAAGCGTCCTTTGCTTTGTCTCCTAATTCTGTTATTTTATCCCCCAGTCCAGAAAGCTGATCGGCAGCCTCCATCAATGCCCCTGCTGAGAGGGTTTTCCCCATCTCGTCCAGTTGTTCTGATGTGTTGTCTGCCTGTGTTCCTGCTTCTTTCAAGTCCTGGATGAGGTTCTTGATTGCCTGTCCATCGTCTACCGTATCCAGAGCGTCTGTCATCTGTTTGATGTCAGCTTTTCCGTCTGTGGCTGATCTTCCGATCTTTTCAATGGCTAGTTTCAACTGATCTGATGATGCAGATCCGTTTTTGATTGCTGTTACCAACTTACTGCCCAGGACGTCCGCATAATCATCCACGTCCGCTCCCAGAGCATCAAATAATTTGCTGAGACGTTCGGTATTTGTAGCCAGTCTGTCCTGTTCGGTGTTCAATCCGTCCAGTTCTGACTGATATCGGCTCAATGTTGCCTTGGTTGCCTCAACTTCTCGCTGGAAAGCCATGTACTCCTCCTGGCCAATCTTTCCGGCCTCCAGAGCTGCTGTCACATCTTTCTGTGCCGCCTCCAGCGTGTCCAATTTGCTTGCTGTGTCTGCTATCGCATTTTTCAGTAATTCCTGTTTTTGCGCTACCAGCACCGTATTTGATGGATCTAATTTCAGCAGAGTGTTCACGTCTTTCAGCTGTGCCTGAGTATTTTTCAGCTTGTCGTTTACACCGCTTAGGGCTTTCTGCAGGCCTGTGGTATCTCCGCCGATTTCAATCGTTATTCCTTTGATATTCCGGCCTGCCGCCATCCTGTTCCACCTCCTTAGAACTTGTCAAAATCCTCCTGTGTTGCCATCTTCGGATATTTGTATGAATCATTCTGTTGCTCAGTAAACATATCCATGACCATTCCGACCGTTAGCAGATCAAGATCCCGGATAGAGATTCCGACCTGACAGCATCTCAGGAGGAACAGTGGAGTATTTAACTCCCGGCTACTCGGTCTAAGTTTTTTTTTGCCTGACTTTTCGTCTCCTCATTCATATTCCAGAGTTCCAGAATGGCAGGCAGGATCTGATAAATGGAAAATGTGTTGAACTGTTCCAGCCAGTCCATGATATCCGGCGGTACATTCTCCGGATCCGCGTGCTGTGCCATGATATACGCGATATTTTCAAACATTTCCAGGTCCTCAATCGGAATCTCGCTTGACTCCTTATCCTCTTTTTTGCCTTTCTTTTTCACAGACTTTGCGATTTTCTGCAAATCCAAGAAAAGATCTCTGCGGAATTTCATCCGGTAGATTCTCGGCACCGCTGCTGACGCCTTGAACTCCACCTCTCTGCCATCAATTTCCACCTTTTTTCTCAGCATAATCTATCCCTCCTATTTCTTTGTTCCAGCTGCCTGTGCCACCTCGCTTGTCGCGGCAACCGGCTCATATACTTTGTTGTACCAACCTGTATATGTTCCATCTGCTGTGTCCGGTCCTGTCTGTACTTTTACCAAACCGTCTTTTCTCGGACTATTTGTGATTGTCAGTGTCTCTGTTCCAGGGTCTACTGTCTCCTCTTTTGTCTCGGATGCAATAGACGGTCTTGTGCATGTGCAGTTATATAAGCATCTGCGGATTGCTTTCACGTCTCCATCAAACTCAAACAGCAGAGCGAACGGATTTGTTGTTTTGTTTGCATTTTCCGCAAGGACGCCATTTTTGTCCTGTTCTTCATTGAGAATTTCCACGCGGAACCAGCTCGGAATGAGTGCCATTTCCAGATCTCCCTCATATCCGTTGTTTGCGCTTGTCACATAGTACGCGATTCCGTCTGCGTGGAACTTGGAAATCTCTCCCTGTGCGTCCAGGCTGATGCTGACCGCTCCAGGAATACTTTTCGGATTATCATACGTGTATGTAGTTGTTCCCTCTGTAGTCTTTTCTGTCTGCTTGGCCACATGGACGTTTTTAATGTTGTACTTGACTTTATTCTCTGTTCCAGTCATTTTCTATACCTCCATTTCATATAGCGACTCCCACATTTTCTCCGACTCCAGCCACTCAGAGGCTGTCTGCTCCCAGGCAATGTCATGTTTGTCCAGGATTTCCTCCAACTTTTTCTCCAGCTCCCAGTCTTTGTCATCTGTGTAGAGTTCAATATCCAGTTTCGTTATCTTTTTGTATGTCTTGCCATCTGCGAAAAAATTATCTGTTCCCGGTGTCAGCCATACAACAATAGGGAGCGGGATGTCCTGCATCTCTTTCTGTGTGAAATGATGATATCTGAACGGGATTCCCATTTCTCCCAGCATCTGCTCAATCTGATCTTTTGTCATAGTCTCGTCCTCAGCTCCTTTTCTAGCTCATCTACTGCTGCCTCCTCTGCAAGTGCAATATGCACTATGGCCTTGGTTCTTCCGCCACTTCGCTTCTGGTGGCCTTTTTCCAGGAGATGTGTCAGAGCGTATTCCGGTTTTTCCGCATGGACAACCATTGTATGCTTTGTCCGTTTGGTCTCTCCTGTCCCGTAAGTCCATGACGCTGCATAGTCTCCTGTCAGCCTTGGAGATGTTTTATTCAGCATTTTGGCCGTATCCTCGGCAACTTCCTTGGATACTTTTTCAACCTCCAGGCCAACCGCAACGCCATAATCGTCCAGCTCTTTCATGACAGCCTTGGCCAGATCTCCAATTTTAACCGCCACCAGAATCCCTCCCGTCTTTGAATGGGTGCACCAGTTTTTCCAGTGACAGGTACAGCGCCGGTGGTTTCGTGTCGTACTTCGGCTGTACCTGCTTAATCTGATAATGTCCGGCCCGGTCTTTCATCTCTGACTCGTCAAATGTCATGTTATCCCATAACCAGTCCGTCTCATTTTCCAGAATAATCACATCGTTGACCTCGATCTGCTCCGCATCCAGTATCTCCAGTGGAACTGCCAGGAGCTTATCCACCTGGTTTCCGGCCGTTTGCGCCTGCCAGTATCTGGTCACGCCTACCGTCCTGTTTCCAAAACGTATATGCTCCAGTTTTGTTCTAGTCAGACTCCGTTCGTCTGCTTCACAGATCGTCAGCAGGCCATCTCCAAAATTTTCAAAATGCTTACTGCTGATCCGCGGCATATCCGTCCACCTTTCTGTCTATCTGCAGAGAAATGATCTCATCTCTGTAATTCTGCCAGAATTGAGGTATCTCCCCCGCTCTGGCATACATGACATAATCAAAAAGGAGCGCTTTTTCCTGAGTTTCCTCATAGAAATTGCACTCCCCTATTTTTCCGCTTATGGCAGCCATTCCTCTTTTGACCATGCCCCTCATCTTCTCATCTCCCAGGGAATCATCCCAGGTTATCTCCAGATAATTTTTGATCTCGTTTAGGAGCTTGTTGTCTTTATCGTCTGCCATAATTCATTTACTCCTTTGTCACTGTTACTTTGTAGCTCTTTGTCTGTGCTCCGTCAGTCACTTTTACAGTCACAGTATTGGAACCCTCGGACCAGTTTGCTGCTGCTCCATTTGTCACTTTCACATCTCCCACCGTGATCTCAATTTCCGCTGTGGAACTTGCCGGTACCGCTGTGATTGTGTTGGACGCATTCTGTGTGGTTGCTGTGTATTCTGTGGTTCCTGCTGCAAATGTCGGAGACAGTTTCAGTGCACCAACTTTCAAATCTGCCAGTGTTGCATCATCTGTCTTTGCTTTTTCTGTCTCGCTTACAACCTTAAAACGTAACGGCTGGAGATCCTTGATATCCAGAACCTGGAAAGCATTGTTATCCAGTGCGAAACCATGAGCATACAGCTTGATGAGATATACTCTCTCATCTTCCAGGAATCTGTATTCGTCAGAATATTCAATTTTTCCATTTTTAGCCATTCCAACGCCCAGGAAATACTTGGTTGCCATTCCATATACTGCCTTTCCCTCCGGAACAGCTGCACTCTGAATGATTTCAGCGTCCACCGGGAGCACAGATGCATAGATTCCATCCGGCGTCAGCATCCTTGTGGCCGGGAGCACTCTGCGGAAATAATCTACCGGATTAACCAACAAAATGAGGCTTGTGACAGTTCTTGCCTGTCCTTTGTCGTTTCTGGCCATGATTGCTGTAACATTTCCCATCTGTGCCATGTCCAGTGCAGTCATTTTGATAGTGTTTTTGTCCGGATATTTTCCGCCTGTCACAACAACGCCCTCTCCGACCTGTTTCATCATACCGATTGGCTCATCTTTTCCAGTTCCCTGTACAATACCGTACTCCAGCCCGTTTGCCAGTGCCTCATAGAGCACCTGACGCACGTATGTATCCAGCCATGTCGGTCCTAAATCCAGCATAGCCTTGGAAACCGGCAGGAATGCGCTCAGTTTTTCCTGTGTTACATCTACCTCTTTGAACCCAGATGTCAGCTCCTCGATGATCTTGGCTGTCAGCTTGCCCCATGCTGCTTTCTGCTCGCCGTTTGTATTCATCATCATTCTTGTCAGACCTGTCACTGTGGTTGCATTCAGCTTGGACAGGAGCGGGTGGTTTGTCTGGAGTTCATCAAAGACAGAATCAATGATTGTTTCCGGCATAACCACCTCAACGTCATTGAGAGCCTGTTTCGGATCTGTGGATCTCATAGCCTCAATGATTTTCTCGTAATACTGTTTTTCCTTGGATGTCAGCTGGCGTACACCTCTCTGTGCCAGAATTGTTGCATCCTGCTCCACCAGCATCTCTTTGGCCTGCTCCAGAACATTGTCCTCAATCTTCTGGCACAGCTCAGTGAACGCCTCACTGAATGCTTTTGCATCGTCATCTTTGATGGCCTGATTCATTTTTTCAACGATCTTGGCCTTTTCCATCGCTAATACGTCTTTATTCTTCATATCAGTTCTCCTTTACATATTTTGGAATAATTTTGCTAACTGGTTTGTGAGTTTCTTTTCTTCCGGCTCTGGTTTTGGAGTCGGTACCGGAGGTTTTGGTTCTCCTCCCTGCTGCCGCATAGACTCCAACTGTTCCCGAAATGATTTCTGCTGTGCAATCACACCGGACAGCTGCTGCACGCGGCTCATCAGTCTCTGCTGTACATCCTTATCATCAGCCTGGTAGCTGTCTACCCGGTCAATGAGGCCGTATTCCAGAGCTTTCTCCGGTGTTAGGAATGTTTCTGCCTCCATCATGTCAATGAGCTGCTGTTCTTCCAGGTTTGATTTTTCCAGAAAAATCTGTCTGTTTGACTCCATGAGCGTATCCAGATCATCTGCTGCTTTTCTGAGTTCTTTGGCATTTCCATCCACACTCATCCACATATTGTGAATCAATGCAGATGTTCCCAGTCCCATAACGCGCTCATCACACGCCTGCAGGATCAGGAACGCTACGCTGTAGGCAACTCCATCCACATATCCAACCTTTTTGCAGTTCTTCTGTTTCAGCTGGCTATAGATCGCCACGCCCTCTTTGACAGATCCTCCGTTTGAGTTGATATGCAGCTCAATGGTTGCTGTATCAGGAATTGCTGCAAGCTGCTCCTGGAAATACTTTGCAGATGTCTCCGATTCCTCATAGCTCCATGTGCTCCAGTTAAATGTGCCGTATGCTGTCACATCGTCATAGATGTATAATTTGTGAGTATCGTCCTCTGCTTTCTGAAAACATACAAATACTTTATCCTGTCTTGGCATTCTTCCCACCTCCTTTCTGCTGTTCTTCCAGGATTTCCTGGATAGTTGAGTAGTTTTTCGTGATGAAATGCTGGTCTGCCCAATCCTCATCTATCGGAATCTCTCCCAGTGCTCTCAGAATCATATTCACTGTATAGATTCCGGAGCTGATGAGCTTGTCTGCTGATGTTGCAATGTCGAACATGTCAATATGTTTGACTCTCATGGTGTCGATCTGTAGCTTTGTTCCTTTCTGTATCCCGTTTTTTCCAATCCTCTTGCGGTTGATTTCCTGCATGAACATCTGTGCAAGCGGGTCCAGGCAAAACGTCAACATCTCGTCCACTGCTTTCTCGGTGTCCTGCACGTCTCCCTTGGCCAGTGTAGGCGGCATGGAGAATCCTCTGGCTGTAAAGTCAAAGATGTCATCATACTGACTCTTGATATCACGACTGGTTCCCTCACTGTAAGTCTTTGAGCCAATGTCTGTGTATGAATATCCCTCAAACAGTGGCAGGACAGCGTTTGGGCTTTCAAAGAATGACTTGAAATACTCATTCATGAGCTTTTCCAGTTTCTCATTGAACAATTTGTCACTCTGAGCCATTGCCGAAATGTTCAGGGTTCCCCTGCTGCCTCTGCTTTTGAGATACGATTTTGCAGAATAATCAATCAGCTTGCTGTATGAGTCATACAGGTGCTGCATGATCCGGTTTACATTCTTGTTGTTGAGTGTCCAGTGAAGCACGTCTGAACTTCGGAATGACCGCGAAAATGTGTAATCATCCACCTGCACATTGGTATAAGTGTCTCCATACAGTGCATTTTTCGTCACGGAAAAATCATCAGCCACCAGGAGCTGTCCGTCATAGCTCTCTACAATCAAAAGCTCATTGTTCCGGAACAACTGCTCCATAGCCTTTGATAAAAATTCTGCTTTGTTCTGGTTGCGGTTCGGTTCGTAGTTCCATAGATAATATTCATCTTTGAACAATTCCTCTCCCTCGTAAAACGTGCGAAATTCACATTTTGTCAGAGCGTTGGCAATCTTCCCTACACAAGTCCAGAACGCCAGCTCTCTCAGACATATTTCTGTTACTGCATCACGAACCTGTTGATCTGCAATTTCCACAGATGATACTCTTTGCACATCTTCTTCCGGTTTTTCTCTTGCCTTGAATAGCTTTCTGAGACTCAATCCCATGTCTGTTTCCTCCTTTCTGCGCTAATATGTGAATACGCCCAGATCCGGTGCGCTTACGCTCTGAGCATACGGCAGGTCATCCTCTACCGTCATAGATGCAGCCAATGCCATGAAAGGGTCTGTCTTTCTTGACTTTGCCTCAATCTTTGCATATACAAAGTTTCCAATATCGGCATCATCTTCCTTTCCCGGTTTCCGGCCGTATCTAACCATCTTTGTGTTATTTGTTGCCCAGCGCAACACTGGGTTATCTCCCCACACGAAATAGTCATTTGCAAAACAGCTGTCTATAACCGGCGCAACTTTCATGATGTCTGACGGTCTTACCAGTTTTAGGTTTTTGTACACTTTTGCATCAAAACCAATGTTCTGCAGATACTTGGCCACCAGAGCATAGCGGAAATCATCTATTGCCATTTTCTTGATCGAATAGTATTCCATCTGCGTTGCAATATAGTCCACGATCAGCTCCGGGTGGATTTCCACATCATCAACCAGTGTGATATGTCCCTGATCCGCCCATTCTTTCCATGGTGCCTTTATTCTTGGCAAGTCTTTTGACTGCAGGCAGAGCCAGGAATGGTTTAGATCATACCTGGTATCCACGTCTCTGAAATGGAGATTGACAGAAATCATATCAGTGACTTTTGAGAAGTCGATGCCACAGGTGCACATTCTTCCCACCAGATCATCTACCGGTATAGGTCTGTTAGTGGCTTTGATTCTTTCATAAGCACACACTTTGATCTCGCTGGAACCGTCTGGGAGGTTCATTCTCTTGGTCATGAATGCCGTGAACTTCTCAGGCCGTTTCAACCAGTCTCTGTATTCTTTCCGGATCTCCTCCATGAGATCCGGTAGGTATCTCAACGATGGGTTTGCCTTTTCCCAGTTCTTCTCATCGTGTACCTCTGCCTTGCTGTCCAGCCGGCAGATAAACGGCAGTAGTCCGTTGTCCGGTTCTCCTCCGAATAGGATTCCCTCTGCTGTCTCCAGCAGATCATCCAGTGGTCCCTCCCTGACATCTCCCTGGGTAGTGTAATATGACCGGCGTGGGTGTTTCTTCTTTCCCAGGCCGGTCGTAAATACATTGATATTCTTATAGTCTTGATACTGATGAATCTCATTGAGCACTACCATTCCGGAGCGGAGACCATCTTTTCCGCCCGGATTGTTTGTATGTCCCTTTATCGTTGACCTTGTGCTCTTGCAGACCACTTTCTCCCTTGTCCACTTAAAAAATCGCTGGAGCTTTTTGAGCCACTTAGGCTGCTCGAATGCTCCAACGATATCCTGTACCGGCCGGAGAGCCTGGTCCTCATTGTTCGCACAGATATCAACGTCATATTCTCTGATTCCGTTGTATTCGGATGCCAGTGCCGTTGATTCCAGCGCTATTGTTCCGTCTTTTCCCGCACCTCGTCCAATCAGGCAGAACAGATCCGGCCACCTTGGCCGTCCATTCTCCCGCCAGTACGTGCAGTCATGCAGTCCAATCACGAACTGCTGCCACGGAAAAACCTCATCATACGGGAAATATCGTGCCAGTCCCAGGTAGTCCGTCAGCTGCTGCTGGTCCACATAGATGTCCTCCGTCTCAAAACACTTTCTGACATGTTTCATCAGTGCCTTGACATCTTTGGACGCCTCCACTTTTCCTGTCTCCACTGCCTCCATGTAGGCTTCTATTCGTGGATCACAGTTTGTCATCATCGTCATCCCTTATGGTTTTCTCCGTGGTCAGACCCAGCTTGTCCAATATCATAAGCATTTGCTTATTTACGGCCACCAGATCTTTGACGGATTGATTTTGTTTTATGATGGTGGCCTTGCCGGATGCAGATTGTGCCTCATAGGATACTCCTCTCTTTTTTATGTCTGTTTTTAGCTTTTTCTTGATATCGTAGAGGGCCATATAGTCATCTATGAGGTCCAAAAAACATGAAATATCAGCCTGTTTTTTCTCAAGCTGAGAAATTAAACTTTCTAATATATCCGATTTTTTTTGCGCCATATTCCCACCCCCCTATTTTTTATTTTTTTATCATGTGCGAACTTTCTCGGCGTTGTCGAGGCCACCCACCGGTCTCCGTGGTCGAAATTAAAACGCTAATTTTTTCGACCGGGGGTATACGCTTTTTTCTGTGCTTTCTGTCCAATTTCCAGAGCAAAATCCGGATTCGTTGTGTGATTGCACAGCCCGTCTATTGCATTTATATTATGCATACAGAACTCTTTGTCACATTGCGTATTCTTTTCCGGATCACAGTTGAATACCTTTATCTTTTGTCCTCCGCATTTGATAATCTGTTCCTGCTTCATGTTATCCCTCTTTTATTTTTCCTATCTTCTGAATGATTCCGTCCACAGTGTCATTGACTGCTGCCACATCATCAATCAATCTGTCTAACTGGCCACGTTCCACATCTACCTGCACCGTGATTCTGTTCGTTGGTCTCTCCTGCAGTATTGCGTATCCCATCGGCATCAATGGCCCTCCGGAACAATCCGCACACACTCGACCGTCTTGATACTCTCTCGGTATCACATTCAGCATTCCGCACGCCTGGCATTGCGTAACCATATAATCTGCTGTATCGCTTGTCCTTGCCATATCAATCCCACCTTTCCTCTGTCAGAGTTTCTTTCTTCTCTGGTTTCCTGTATCCATGCACTGCCTCATGGCAGTCGTGGCACAGACTGACCAGGTTCCTCTTTCGTACACCATTCCACTCATACCATATCTCCAGAGCCATGTCCGGATGTTTCTTGACATAGTTCACATGATGCACTGTCGTAGCTTTCGTGTATATCTTCTTTGCCTTGCATCTCTGGCACTCTCCATGATCCATCTGCAGAACCTCTCTGCGTACTTTCTTCCACGGTCCCCACACGTAGAATCTGTGAATGTCCTCTCTGATGCACTTTTTCACATAATCAATCTGTTCTTGTGTCATGTCTCCTCCAACGAAAAAAGCTCCGGGTTTTCCGGAGCCTTTGTGAGGGATAATGTCTGAGAATCTTGGTTCTCATCTTTTGGACCTTATCAATATAACATAAAAGTTGTCCTGTGAGTACCGCACTTTCAGATCCGCTTTGCCATGAGGTAATAGAAATATCTTCTGACCTCATAGAAATATGTCCTCTCGCATGGTATCCCTTTCTGCTTCATCCAGTGAAACGTTGCTCCCTCCGTAGTCACATATTCCAGCAGATACTCATATAGGCTCTTATTGTCCCCTACCGCATCCCTGACTGTATCCTCAACTTTATACATCTTCTCACGCAACTCTACTCTGCGCTCTGCCAGGTTGGCTGTTGCATCACTGCCACTGTGCGCCCCTGGCATTCCGGTTATCTGAGGACTCTTGACGGTTGATGTCCTGCTGCCCAGCTCCTCTCTCCATTCCGGATATTGCAGACAATATGAGTATGCCGTTCCGAATGCGTGTTTGCTTATCCCATATTTCTTTTTGTTCAGTGGTCGCACGTTTGGCATCTTTATTCCTCCCTACTCGTTACAATCTCCCGCAAAGTCCTCAGTATCCAGAAATTTTATATATCCCGGAGATACCTGTCCCACGGTTCCGTCCATAAATTCCACAATTCCCAATGTGTACGCTATCTGGCCTCCTGGGTGTCCTCCGATCATCGGAGACGCGTCTATAACCTGTTTGATTTCATCCCATTTATGAAACAGTGCCTTTCTCTGTACTTTTCTCGTCCTGCCCTTTGGATTCTTTTCAGAGCAAGTGACCAGACACTTTCTGTATCTGTTTTTCTTTGATACCTGATGAAACTCCTCCAGTCTTTTCAGATTCTCCTCATGAACCTGTCCATGATATGATCCTGCCATGTTCTTTCCTCCTTATCCTGCTGACATTGATACTCCGCAAATTCTTCCAGAGCCTTTCCCCACTCCTCTACAGTGTGCTTTTCTCCGATGCTCGTGGAAAAATGTCTCTGCTGCTCTTTCATTAAATTCCTGACCATTTTTGCCCTGTTCTTCTCCAGGTAATTCTCCCATTCCCGTTCCATCTGTTCCATGAGCTTTTTCTGTCTGTAATGTCGGACAGGAGCCGTGATGATGTCATGAATCACTGCTCCTATATCGCACATTCCGTCTTTTATGCAATCGAATCCGACTGCGATCGCGAACATGGCCACTATAATAACGGCCAGCTCTATTGCAATCATATCCTCCATCATTTGTCCTCCTCGCATATGCACCACCATTCGCACCACAGGCAGCAATGGTGGCATTTCTTCTTTCTGGCCTCAATCAGCCAGTGTCTCAGTCTTTTTATCATGTCTTTTCTCCTCGCAACGCTCGCATTGATTCTCCGATGCACCAAAACAGCCAATACAGTCCGGTTCCAGGAACATGAACCCGTCTTTTGTGTCCTTTTTCGGTTCTTCCTGTTTTTCTTCGTCCAGATAGTTCCTGCCGATCAGACTCATGAACTCTGCTCTGCTGTGCGTTCTCTCATATGCTCTCTGTCCGTCTCTGTGCAGTATCCGCATATTCTTGTGATTGTTATGTACTGCCTCTGGCCCCATGATATGATGGTCCAGACATAAATACACCTTTAAGCCCTCCGCCTCAGAGTTCTGGCGGTTAGGGCCATCATAGATGTGATGTTCATGGACTACCGGATATCTCCGATAGTCCCCTTTTAACTTCATGCAGAGATAGCAAGTGCCATCCTTGCAGTGCAGGATACTGGCTTTATGTTTTTTTCTCTTTTTCTTTCGCTGTGGTTTTGGGTACATCATTCCTCTGGCACCTCCGGCGTGATATCTACACCTTTGAGGCTTTTCAAAACCTTGATGTTCTTGTCATCTGTCCGGAAATGTGCTCTCAGCTTGCAGACATTGTTTTTCCACAGGATTCCTCTGAACGGATTGAAAAATGGTTCTGTGACTGAATATTCTCCTCTCTCATTCTCAATCATGGCGTTGTTGATGATTGAAATGAATACGTTGTTTATCGGATAGATCTGGCCGGTCAGTTCGTCCTGCAGGAGCCTCTGAGCGGTCCCCTGTGTTCCAATCAGGATCACGTCAGTGATGGTCAGAGTATCCGTTCCGAATCCCTCCTCGTTTATTGCCATCGGCATCTCAATCTCGATCTGGTTTCCCTCTTTTGTTGCCTTAAACCGTTCTCCCGGTCTTGGCAGCTCTCCGATCAGTGTGATGATGTCTCCCAGTGTTTTTTTCGGAATGAAATCCTTGTTGACACTTACCTCCCAGTATGATCCGGCCAGATACAGCCAATCATTTCCTTGTGCATCTTGCGTCCTGGCTACCACCAGGCCGGTCTTGTATGCCTTTTTCATCAAATTGTTTAATACGCTCGTTGATAAAAACATTGTTATGCCTCCTTTTTCTCCTCAATCGAAAATACGGCCATCAGTAACGCCAGAATGATGTATGTGAGTTTTCCGTGTATCTCAAATCCAGGAACAAAATGCACTGCTGCCATCAGCTGTATTATTCCGGATGCTAATGCCATGATGATCGTTATCAGCATGGCTATTCCTATTCCCGCCCCGTTTCCTGGCAGTGCCGCCAGAATCAAGACTCCCATCATTATCACTGTCAGAACGATTGACGCTATCAGGAGCGTTGCCACTACCAGAACCATTGTCCTTGTATCCTGTATCTTTACATACTCCGGGAACATCCATGCTGCTCCCCAGATGATTGCAATTTTGATTATCATGTTGATTATGTTTCTCATAGCTTCATGCCTCCTATGTTCTCAATCGTTAAAATATAATATTTCTTTCCTGGTTCTGCTCCCCATTCTTCCCGGCCATATCCGGCCGATAGTGAGCACTCTGCCCATATTGTCGGTACATCTTTCCCGTATCCGTTCCGGAATGCCACCAGTTGCACTCTGTTTTTCTGCAGTTCCGGCATTGGAGCGCGGATCAGTTCATCTCCCACCCAGATCATTCCGAATGCATCCATGAGCCTTGTGTCATAATATGGCTTGATATCTCTGTACTCCTCTTTTTTCTCTCCGGAGAGGATCATATCAAACCATTTTCGTTTTATTGGTAATATCAGCATCTTGTCCTCCTAGTTAAATGGAATGTTGTCCTCAATGCCGTCCGGAATGTTCATGAATCCATCTCCAGCATCTGCAGGCTGTGGAACCGGTGCATTTCCGTCTCTTTTGCTTTCTGCGAACTCCTGCTCCTCCAGGACTACCTCAGTGGTATAGATTTTTCTGCCCTCTCTGTTGGTGTAGCTCCCTGTCTGGATTCTTCCAGAAATTGCCACCTGCATTCCCTGGCGAAACCATTTCTCTGCAAACTCCGCCGCCTTACCGAACGCCACACACGGAACAAAATCCGCTGTCGGTTCATTATCTCTCTTGAATCTCCTATTGACTGCCAGTGTGTACCTGGCAACTGCTGTGGAATTGTCTCCTGCTGAGTATCGCACCTCTGGATCTCGTGTGAGACGTCCCATCAAAATGACCTTATTCACTCTTTTTTCTCCTTTTCACTACCTGTGTGTTTCTGATCCGGATTGCTCTCTGTGTTCCTGGTTCTGCATCAGTCTCCAGAATGCCCTCATCAATCATGTCAATGAGGTGTCTGTGCACTGTTGTTCCGGATATTCCTACAGCCTCTGCTATCTCTTTGTTACTTGGCGCGTATACGTGTTTTGTTATGTATGCGCCGATAAATCTATAGATTTCTTCCCGGATTGCTTTGTATTCCTTTGCACTTCTCATACTGCTGTCCTCCTACATCCAGACGCCCACTAGAGACGGCACATCTGCCGCCCCTCTTGGAATGAATGTCATGGCCGTGTGCTCTTTGATGTCTGCTGTTATTTCTTCCAGTGTCTCTTTGACCATGATTGTGTCTGTTGCTTTGTCCAGCTCGTAGATTCTGGCCACGTATTTGTCCGGGAAATCGTCTGGATGACCGTATACCGCTACAAATGGGACTTTCAGACCAGAGAAATCTACCTCTCTGATACTCTCCACCCTTTTCTCCTGCACTTCTTTCTCCTTTCTGACAGGGTTCTGGCCGCTACCACCGGCGGCTCCTCTGTCTCTATGACTGGTCTGCTGTATTTCTTTCCCATATCTTCAAACACTCTGGCCATGCTCTCCGCAACTCTTTGGAGTGCTTTGAACATCTCTGCAAATGCGTCTCTCAGGCCGTTTCCGATTCTTTCAATATCCTCCGGTGTGAGATTGTATACTTTCATTGCCTCCATTTCTTCCGGTGTATACTTCGTTACCGCTGTTTTTGGGGGATTGTGACCGTGGATCTTTTTATACTGTTTCTTTGCCTGTCGTTTGTTCATTTTGTTCTCGGAATCTTTTGCAGGCTCTCGCTCGTCCGTTTCTCACTTCCGATGGTCTGAGCATCCTGCATATTCCTTTCTTCCCTCCTCTCGGCCCTTTTCTGATCTCTTTATAGTTTTCACATTCTTCACAATGTCGTTTCTTCTCGTCTATATCCTGCCTTGTTAGCCTCGCATACTCATTCATGATTTTCTGCAATGTACAATTCTCACACTCTTTTTCACATCCGTTCTCACATGGCATATCTACATAGTCAACTTCCTCAGTTCCTCCACTCGTTACCGGATTTGTAAACGTGCAATACTCTCTTGGCACATACATATCTCCGTAAACTCTTGTCATCTTTATCATCTTGCGTCCTCCATCGGTTTTCCAAACCGGTCAACCTTTTCACTGAGCCATTTGCGCAAATTCCATGTATTTGCCAGATCTGTCACTAGCAACCGGTGGCTCTTGTATTCATCAGCCATATATTCCGCCATTCCCTGCTCTGACAGCCTGTCCATGTACTCTTTTCTGGTACCATATACCGCCTCTATGACTTCTGTTTCTTCTGTCTGCTCTCTCTCGGCCGTTTCCGGTTCAGATTCTGCTGTTTGATTTTCTGCGTCTGAGCTTTCATTTTCTCCGGTTTCATCATCCTCAACCTCCTCTTTTTCTAGTGTTTCCGTGGATTTTTGCGCGGGCGCAATTTCCTCTCTCTGGCTCTGCGCTCCTGTCTGTTCATCGGTCCTCTCTGCAGGTTCTTCACAATCTGCTTGGCCGCTTTCTTCTCCATCGGTGTCATCTTCCTCTTGTCCTGTTCCTGCTTCATCAGCTGCTCCATGATCTTCCATGCCTCCTTTCTCAATCTCCTGGACATCATCAGCGCCAGTTTCTCCAACTGCTCCACCGTCATCCTCTGGCTTAGGAGCTTTTGTTGCATTTTCTTCTCTTCCTGGCTCATTGGCCGTATCCTGTACTGTGCTTTCTTCATCATCCGCTCCTCCAAAATGGTTCTGCCAGGTCTTAGCCCCTGCTGCCGTATCATCGAAAATCTCCCTTGTCAGCTGATAGAACTCCCACCAGGTCATATCCTTTGGCGTATCTCCGAATTTCTTAAATGTGACACGGTTTTCATACATCATCATGAAATACAGTCCTTTTTTGTACGAACGGTTTCCGGCCGGATTTACTATTTCAATGAATCTGTTGATTGTCTGCTCATCAAACTCCTCCCCATATACTGCATTGAGTATGAGTTCATTGTCCTGATAGAACTTTTCGACCAGCTGACTGATATCATCAGCCACGCCTGCTGCCGGTTCGGTTTTGTTAAACCTTTTCAGCTCTCTGATATCCTCTCTGGACGTTTCCGGTTGAATCATCTGTCTGTCAGCGTCTGGCAGTTTCAGCATCTCCTCCAACTGGCTCCTGCCCAGTTCTGCATATTCCGGCCGGAGCTGTTCGGAATATCCGTCAATAGAATACTCCCGGTTGATGCTCATAAACCTGCTTGTGATAGACGGTCCCAGGCCATACTCGGCCTGAGCAAATTCCGCTATGCTTTTGTATCCGTCCTGTTCGTAGAGCTTCTGATCGTCAATCTGTCTCAGAGCGTATCCGATCCGGACAAAACTCTGTTTCACTCCCAGGAGTTCCTGTTTCAATTTCTGTTTCATCTGTACCCAGTCATCCAGGGTCATCTGCACATATTCCATGTTTACCTCCTTACGCTATTGCCGCCGTCTGGATTGTTTCTGTCAGCGTTCCTGTTTTCAGTTTCATCAGCCAGGTGTTCAGCCATAACTGCATATTCTTTTCATCTGGTTTTTTGTCCTTGTCCCCGTACCACTGCAATATCCTTGGATTTTTTGCATCTATCTCAACCGTGATGTACGGAACGTCAGGCTCTTCTTTGAATCTCAGCATCAGTATGTACGTCTTTCCAGTGTTGTGCTTGGCCAGATATGTGTTTCCTCCCACGCAATGATGGAGCAAACGCCCCTCCATGACAATTTCCTCTGCCGATCTGGCCGGTCTGATGATATATTTATCATCTTCGTAGAGATATTTATTTCTGAGTCCTCTGTAAACGTGCCGAATCTCCGGATAACGCTCTGCCACCTCTTTGAGGTGTTTGTCCATTTCTTCTTTGTTGGTTTCCATGACCATTTTGTTATGTTCCGCCTCTAAGTCCTGCGGCTGTTGATATACCGTGTTGTTGAGGTCGTATCCCAGGTTTATTCTCATGCTCAGATAGTCTGCATAGGTTGTGGCCGTGTGTCTGATCCGGGCTGAGGCACTGCTGCACTCTGTCCCATACTCACAACCGGAGTATTTCTCTATGCGATTGAGTAATTTTTGCAAGGTCATGTATCTGGTGGCCGTTTCCACCTGTGTTCCACTCAGATTTGTTTCTGCCAGGTGCTCCACCTGTTCATCCGTCCAGTTCTGTCCCTGGCGTTTCTCCATCTGCATGACTCCCAGCAGGTGTGTGTCTCCTTTCTTTCTGATGAGCTGCTTTACTCTTTCCTTTCGGATTCCCAGGAACTGATCCGGCCGTCTTGCATTCTCATCAGCAATAATGCCGTAGTAGCATTTGACCAGTTTTTCTACCACATCGGTCAGTCCCATTTTTACCAGAACCTCAATCTGTGGCGTCTGACTGTAACGCTCCAGGTAGTCAATCGGATTGACCTCTCTCACGCTCTTTGCGTATTCCTGTAATGCACTGTACTGGAATATTGTCCCTTTCATTTCTTCGTATGTCTCTGACATGATCAGACCGGCGCTGATAGGGATATTTGCCATTCCATACAAATTGCAGTCATCCCAGAAATCTTTCCCCATGTACGGATCATGTTTGTGATAGTCTATCTGGACTTTTTTTCCTGGCTCAAAATATGCTCTCGCAATCTCCACTCCGGAGAGTTCTTCACTTGCGTTGTACATCTCCGGACCTTTATCCCCACAAATGAATCCTAGCGTCCACTTTTTCCCAACTTCCACATAACGCATGACCATTCCGTTTTCTTTGTACTTCTGTCCCAGGAATAGATAGATATATTTGTCACAAGTGCCTTTCACTTTTCCCTGGCACTTGTACTCTCCACGCGCTCCGCACATTGGACAGGTGCCATAGTGCCCCTCTCTCGGTTCTTCCGTCCATCTCTGGAACTGGCTTTCGTAGGAAATTCCGCTTTTCCATCTCGCATCTGTAACTCCTCCGCACTTGCTGCAGGCTATATGTGCCCAGCAACCATGCTTTTTGTAATACAGATAATGCTGATTGTGAAAATGCAATCTGTCAGCTCTGTCCAGGATCTCTTTCTCCGGCAGTTCTTTGGTGTGCGCCATTCTATCTGCCAGTGCCTCCTGGCGGCGCATATACACCTTGTGTTCTCTGTTCCGTCTTGCCGTTGTTACAATGTCATCCTGCAGGTTGTATATGTATTCCCACCATCTGTTCTCATTCCATACATTTCCCTTACAGAATTTTTTTAACCTTTCCAGATCTTCCGCGCTCTGCAGGAGACTCTCTTTTTCTATTTGCTGCCATCCGGATGCATCTCCATTCTGCTGCCAGATGAGTCTGCCCCATCCTCTCTCTGCTTCTATCTTTTCTCTGGTCCATGTGTCTTTTTCTGGATAATATGTTCCGAAATCTTTCTTTGTGGTCACGATCCGCACTACTGGAGTGTCTTTCAATTTCTTTTTGTTCCTGTATATCTCCAGAAATAAGTGCCTTTCATGTCCTACTATCTTGACCGCTGTGACACCGATGTATTTCACAGCTTTCTTTCTGCTGGTTTCCTTTAATCCAAAATATGGGATTTTTTCTATCGCTTTCTTTTTCATCCGTCCCACCTACTTTCCCATGTAGTAGTCCGTGATAATCTGCTTTGCTCTGGCCATGCCCGGGATCCCCAGCGTGACCTTTCCTGCAGATACGCCTGCTGCCTTGATGATATCCTTGTCCACGGTCTGCTGATTCTTGAATGACCACATCAGGAGCGCTGCTATGCAGCCTTTCAGTGACTTTCCTTTCTTCCGGACATTGAATGCCAGCAACTCATTTTCCATGCACTGGCCTCTCAGGTACTCCACCCAGTCCTCCATGATTTCTTTCGGTTTCAGTTCTGCCACCTCAACATCAATCTTTCCCAGTGCCGCTGTCAGCTGATCGCACAGTACCGGAATTTCTCCCTGCAGATACATATCCACGAAATCACTCTGGATTCCGTTCTCCTTTGCCATGGCTCTCAGTGACTCTGTGTCTCCCTCATTGAACAGATTCTCCGCAAGCTCATTGATTTCTCCAAAAGAATTGAGTTCTCCAAACTTCTCAAACATTGCTATTCCTCCTCTTTGTCTTTAAATTTCATGCCCAGCTTTTTCCCATCTTCCAGGATTCTCTGCATCTCCGCCTCACACTCTCCAGGACGCCGCACCGGTGCAAACGTCATTTTGGTGCCGTTCTTTGTCGGTTTTCCCATTTTCTGTAGCACCGCGCCTTTTGTCTGGAGTTCGTCCAGTCTGATGCAGATGGCTGCGATCTGGTATATTCTCTCTTTCTCATCGAACAGCTTTTTAGTCATTCTTGGAAACATCAGCTGATATTTCATGATTGTGATCTTGTGTTCCATCATCATCCCTCTTTCGCTTTTCTATTTCTCCCTGCAGCCAGCCGGTGTATTCATGCTTTCCCGGCTCTGTCAGTATGAGATGCCTGTTTGACAGTCTCCATATCTCCATCCACTCCTGCTGATTGGCCACTGGTTTCCGCTTACTGGTCAGAAACTCATTCCCAGCCCATACGGCCAGGTTGCGCTCCAGCATATTGAGAACGAAATCATCCTCTGTGCAGATGCAGACCTCACAGGACTGGTTGAACCTGTCCAGGGCTTTTGCCAGTGCTGTCAGTACGGTCTGATGATATGTCCCTGTTATCTTTCCAAAACCCTCACGGGTTACTGCCTGGCCGGAGACCATTACCTCCAGCACATATCCATAGTGTTTCTCTGTTGCTTTCGGAGAGGAGCTGTCTGTCTCTATGTAGATTTTTACCTGCTGCATTTTATTCCCGCCTCCTTTTCAACCGGATCATGGTGTATCTCCGGTACTTGTATCCTGTTACCGGATTGATACCCTCGTGGATCTTGGCAATGTAATATCCTTTTTTGGGTTTTGGTTCTTCTTTCCATCTTCGGAGCTTGTCAACCTTTGGCTCCGGCAATGGCATATTGCGACTTGTGTTATAATTTGCCTCGCTGAGTCTCGGTTTTCCCGGTTTCCCGTCTTTCTTCTCCTCAGTGGTATGCTCATCCTTGGTCATGTAGTTGGCTAGCTTTGTGAAATCCTCGTCATAGTATTTGCTATTCTTGATTTCAATGGACCAGGTTCCTCCCTTTGTCCATGCCTTTGTGATGATACTGGCTGTGTCTCCAATCTCATTGATGACCAGATGAATGTGCCAGGCTCCCTTTTTGCCTCTCTCTATGTTTCTTATCCAGAAAACCTCATATCCTCGCTTTTTGAACTCACGTCTCACGTATCTCATGGCTTTCTGAAAATCTTTCAATGCCGCCTGCATATCTGGTGGCCTGTTTCTCACTTCATAGGTCCATGTCGCAAAGATGTCTCCCTCACGGAAATACTCCAGCATTCTCTGTCTGCACCTCTTGGCTTTGTTCTGAGCATTGACCGCCCTCATCTGTTCCTCTGTCGGTTTGGCTCTCTTTGCCCTCCCTGTTCCAGGACCTCCATACCTACCATCATGGAACTCCTCTACATCAATGACATCTCCCTGTCTGAACCTGTATCTCTTTCTCTTAACCATAGTCTCTGTGTCCTATCTTTAATATCTTTATCAAGTCCGAACGGGGTCAGCTCATGCCCCGTTTTTCTTGACTTTTTCGGCCCACAATGGTACTATGATTCTAGGTTATTCACGTTTATTGTGAACCGGCTGGCGTCTCCGAAACGTCAGCTTTTTTATTGCTCAAATTACTGCCTCTACGGTTACTCCGAACTCTTTCGCTACCTGTTCGGCATATTCCCGGCATTCTTCCAGACTTCCGGATCTGCAGATCATATATCCAACCTCTCCGGATGGAAATGTCACAGGTCCGCTCCATCTGATAATCTTCACAGGATTCTCTCCCATTACATGTCTACTCATTGATTTATCCTTTCGGCGGTGCTCTTATCATGTTGACCGCTCTCCTTTGTTCGGCTCTTGTATACCGTGTTTGCCTTTTCACATTAAAAAGGACGAAAACCTGTTGAACATCCACACTCTCTCTGGTTTGGAGTGACCACCGCCATTTTTTCACGGTACCTATGCGCCAGCTGTTGGCTTGCTGTGCATATTCGCGGATGCCTTTCCGCGGATTGCGCTCTGCCGGAATCGGACCGGCCTATGGACTGCCCATGCAGAGAGCACTCTTTCTTTTCCTCATTATTTCCGTTTTGCCATTACCAGTGCGATCACTACCACTGTTAGTGCACCCAGAAAAGCTCCTGCTGCCATTCCACTCAGGAAAATCCCTACTCCTCCCATGGCTCATCCTCCTCATCTTCGTCATCATAATATAAATCCATCTCATCGAAAGCTCCGTTTGCGGCCATGAACATTATCAGCCACCCCCCGCCGATCACAACCATGCAGATCTGCACCGGATACCAGTCCGGTCCCCATTCTGGCATCTCTGCGATCCCGACTCCGCACAATACCAAGTATGCCGCCATGATTGCCATGGCCGTCAAAATCCATCCTCTGATTTTTCCCGCGATTCTCCGCATCTTTCGTCTCTGTTTTCTGTTCATCTTTTCTCCTTTTTGCGCCCGCGCAATTAGATTTCTCTCTGTGCTTTTTCTGCACTATACGTTTCTTTAGTGGCTCCGCATCGTGTAAATTCTTTATAGATCGTATCTCTATGAACGCCGATCTCATTGGCTATATCAGCCACTTTTTTTCCAGCCTTGCTCATTCTCTCAATAATTACTCTGTCCTCATACCGGAGTCTCTTTGTTTTTTTTCTTGCCACTATGTTCACATCCTTTCCGAAAATAAAATAAGCGTGCAAGAGCTTGTTTTTCACTCTTGCACGCTTTCTTTTTCTCGCCGTAAATAAAAAAGAAATCCGGCAAGAGATTTTTCTATCTCTTGTCGAATTTCATTCTACAATTTATCATTTTTAAAAAATTCCATCAAAAACAACACAACGATACTTGACAAGCTGCTGTGTTCTTTCATATAATAAAAAACAATCAGAACAAAAGCATCGTCTGTTCACCAGTAATAACGGAAGCTTTTTTATCTGTCTTTCGTACCTTTTCAGGGCTTGTACTGGTTTCGACGGGGGCTTTGAAGTTGAGGCAGCCATCCGCAGACTCCTGGACTGCGTACCAACCGGGAAACTAAATATAAACGCAGACGAACAGTACGCGTTAGCAGCCTAAGCGCTGCTCGTCAGCCCTAGAGCACTCACACTTTGGGAATCTGGCGTCGACTATGTGAGAAACCTTGCCGGGTAAGCTTTGCCCCGGTAGATGTATCATGAAGCTACTGAAGCAGTAAGCCTGTCGGTGGGCGTGCTGCCGAGGGAATGTCAAATCAGCGACTGTGATGGGAGATACCGCAAGGGATAGGCTTTCGGACGCGGGTTCAATTCCCGCCAGGTCCATTTTGGAATATCTCATAGATCTGTGAGATCATAACAACAAAAAAACTGACGTTCATCCTGAAACCACGGGATGGACGTCAGCTTTTTTTCAATGAAATCAAATTATTTGATTTTAATTAAAAAGTTACTGTTCTAAAAGAATTATATATATCTCTCCTGCAACTGGCTGTCATACATTTGCTTAGACCCTATAGTTTTGCGTCACCAGATTTCCCCGGCTATGCCTTTTTATTAAAATAAATATAGTCTTTTATTGCATAAACGTTAATAAGTTCCATTTTTACAGATTTTTGTTTCTGTGATACTATTCCGCATGTGCAAGGCACTGACCCTGATTATTTAATACCCCCATATTCATGAGCATTTTTATTGCATCTCCCATTCCTGCTACATAAGACATGTCTGCATATCTTTCATCTCTTGATTCCAGGCATGCTATATAGTCATCAATTACTCTTCTGATCGTATGGGGAATATTCAGGCTGTTGTACCGTTCTTCCAGATAAACAAGATCTCCGTTGTCCTGCTGAATATATTCATCAGAAGCAAATATTCTCTGCCTCCTTTCTTTCATCATTGTTTCAATGTAATTTGCGATTACGATTTCAGTTTTATTTTCCAATTTTCTTCCTCCGTTTGTGCAATAACTATAGGTTTCATCATCATTCTATATTCCGACTCGTCTTTACGTCAACTCAATTCGTCATACAATTACATAGCTTTTTCGACAAATGCGGTCTTTGGGGTCAGTCGTTTTTTCCTGATTTTATGCGCTTTCTCGGTATTTTTTGTGTGATTTGTTTTTTCCGCAGCTCGTCCATCATTTTTACAAGAATTTTCTTTACTTTTTTCATGTTTTCGAATAATATTGTAGGTATGTGCATATCCGCAGATGAATAAATATGCATTCAACAGAAGGGAGAGGAACTTATGACAACATCACACATCTGTATTATGATAGCGATCATCGTCTATCTGGGTGCAATGCTCTATGTTGGATACCTGTGTTCCAAGAAAAACAACGACACCTCTGATTTCTATCTGGGCGGCCGAAAACTTGGACCACTTGTTACTGCAATGAGCGCTGAGGCATCCGATATGAGCAGCTGGCTTCTGATGGGACTTCCCGGACTAGCCTATCTTTCCGGAATCGCAGATGCCGGATGGACTGCTATCGGCCTGGCGATCGGAACCTATCTCAACTGGAAGATCGTAGCAAAAAGAATTCGCCTCTACACACATGTGTCCGGCAATTCTATCACACTGCCATCCTTTTTCAGCAACCGTTTCCGCGATAATCGAAAAATCCTGCAGTCAATCGGAGCTATTTTTATTGTTATTTTCTTTATTCCATATACAGCTTCCGGATTTGCTGCATGCGGCAAGCTTTTCTCCAGTCTTTTTGGAGTAAGCTATCTGACAGCAATGATCATCAGTGCACTTGTCATTGTCGGATATACCACTCTGGGTGGTTTCCTTGCAGCATCTACGACAGACTTTATCCAAAGCATCATCATGTCCATCGCACTGATCATTGTATTTGGCTTCGGTGTTTCTGTAGCAGGCGGTCCTTCCGCAGTTATTGATCATGCAAGATCCCTTCCGGGATATCTCACTATGATGACTACTTACGATCCGGTAAGTGGCACAGAAGCTGCCTACCCGCTCATTAATATCATATCCATGCTTGCATGGGGACTTGGATATTTCGGAATGCCGCATATTCTTCTTCGTTTCATGGCAATCGAAGATGAAAAGAAACTTTCTTTATCCAGAAAAGTTGCAACCACATGGGTTGTAATTTCACTTGCTGTTGCCGTACTGATCGGTGTGATCGGTCTTGGTATGACAGAAGCCGGCAAACTCGAAATGCTTCAGGGCTCTGCTTCCGAAACGATTATTGTTAAGATTGCAGATCTTTTAAGTACATATGGTATAATTCCGGCGCTGCTCGGTGGTACGATTCTTGCCGGTATCCTTGCTTCCACCATGTCAACAGCTGATTCGCAGCTGCTGGCTGCTTCTTCCGCGGTTTCTTCCGACCTTCTCGGAAGCATCCTTAGGAAAAAAGCAGACAAGAAAGAAAGCATGGTTGCTGACCGTGTTACACTGCTTCTGATTGCAGTAATTGCTGTTATCATTGCCCGTAACCCGGACAGTTCCGTATTCAACATCGTTTCCTTTGCATGGGCAGGTTTCGGTGCTGTATTCGGCCCGGTTGTACTGTTTGCCTTATTCTGGCGTCGTACCAACTGGCAGGGAGCTCTCGCAGGAATGGTTTCCGGCGGTGTTATGGTATTCGTATGGAAATACCTTGTCCGTCCAAATGTATCTTTCCTGAATTTCTATGAACTGCTCCCTGCATTTCTGATTTCCAGTATCATGATCATTCTGGTGAGCCTTGCTACAAAAGCACCATCCAAAGAAATCACCGATGAATTTGATCTGGTACAGAAAAAAATGGCAGAGTAAAACATACTTTTTATTTCAACCGTATGCAAAAGAACCGTGAAAACAGAATCTTTTCTGTTCCACGGTTCTTTTTCTGTCCTGTATAAAATTATAATCTACCATATATAAGAGAATATCGAAGCTCCTATAACTGTACAGAGTCCGCATACAACGATTGCAAGACTACTCATAGCTCCTTCTACTTCTCCCATCTCCATTGCTCTTGCCGTACCAACTGCATGAGATGCTGTACCGATTGCAAGACCTTTTGAGATAGTATTACGGATACGGAACATTTTGCAGATAAATTCTGCCGACATATTTCCGAGTACACCGGTAATAATAATAACTGCAACGGAAATCGTCACATAGCCGCCAAGTTCCTCCGAAACACCCATTCCGATTGCGGTTGTGATTGATTTCGGAAGCATGGTGACATATTCTTTATGGTTCAACCCGAACACCATTGACATTGCCAGTACGGAACCCAGACTTGCAAGCACTCCTGAAAGAACACCCGTCATAATTGCCACGATATTCTTTTTCAGAAGATCCAGCTGCAGATACAATGGAATTGCCAGACAGACTGTTGCAGGAGTCAAAAGATAGCTCAGGTATTTTGCACTCATATTATAACTGTCATAATCTACATGAAAAACAACAAGAAATACAATCACAAGTGCTATGGAGATCAGAAGCGGATTTAAAATCGCCAGTTTCCATTTACGCTGTGCTGCAAGACCAATCTCATATGCAAGCAGGCTGATCACAATTCCTATCGTTGCAGAACTTAAGATCAGATTATCCATATTACTTTTTCCCCTCTTTTTTTGAAATTAAAAAATCTGTTACTTTTCCGGTTACAATCATGACTACAAACGTAGATACCACTGTGATCACAAGCAGCGGCACCAAAAAAGGCTGCAGCTGACTCCATGAAGTGATCAGCCCAACCCCTGCCGGTATAAACATAAGCGGCATGATCTCGATCAGAAACTCTCCGGTCTCTTTCACATGTTCTACTTTGATCACCTTTGCCAGAAGAAGTACAAACATCAGAATCAGTCCGTAAATACTGCCCGGTATCGGAAGCGGGATAAAATATTTCACGATCTCACCCACACATGTCACAGCAAGAATGATTCCAAATTGTCTAAGGTATTTCACTATATTCGCCTCCCGAATTAAAATCTGGTCATTATCCGTATAATCTTTACGAACAACGAATCGTCATTTATTATAGCACACCGTCTTTTGTCGTAACAAGTCAAATAAAGTACAAAAAATCGCCATATTTCAGGCGATTTTTTATTAAAATATTTTGTTAATGTCAATTTTTGGTCTTTCATGCATTACTCACATCTGCTATATGTAGCTTCATAAAAGAACTCCTGCGAATTCAGCGGCGTATCCTCTACTTTTCTTACATTGTCCATAATACTGTATTGCTTCAAAATCAAATACAAGGGTGGTTTATGTAAAATTTGTGGAAAATTCTTCATTCATTTCTTTATTAGGATGTCGGAAAGTTTGCGCTTCGGTACGTAGTGTACGTCGTTTTCATCGCGGTAGTAGGCGATATTTTCGCCTTCTTCAATTTCTTTGATGATGATTTTCTCGGCTGGTTTGCCGAATGCCACGATCAGTACCGGTGCAAGGTTCTCAGCCAGATTCAGTTCTTTTTTGACAGAATCTGCATTGTAATTTCCAATCATGCAACCGCCAAGTCCTTTCTCAGCTGCTGCAAGGAGCATGGTCTGTGCTACAATTCCGACATCTTTCTGATATCTCGGAATAGATGCTCCCAGATTTAAGTCCTGACAGATGATGATAAATCCTGTCGGGCACATCCCCGGGTGCGGAAGCTTCATCTGCGGCAGTGCTCTCGCCCAGTTTGTCAGTTTCTGGATGCGTGAAACTTCTTCTTTTTCCCATGCCAGATAATAACGGAACGGCTGTGCATTCACGCTGGACGGTGCATAACGCGCACAATCTACAAAATCCTCCAGCTCTTCTTTGATAAAATGATATGACTCGTCATATCCTCTATAGCTTCTGCTTGCTTTTACTATATCTTTAAACATATCATTCTCCCATATCTTTTGCGCACTGTTTTAGCTTTTCTCTGATTGGCAGATGGTACGGACATCTCGGCTCACATTTGCCGCATTCGATACATGCGGATGCCTTTACCGGCAATGTGCGGTATCGGTCTTTTGCCCAGTCTGCCAGATCATATCTCTGCAAATATCCTGCAAAAAGGAAGACGCTCGGAATATTAATACCGACTGTACAAGGTGCACAATAATTGCAGCGACGGCAGAAATCGTTACCAAGCTGTTCACGAATCTTGTCCATCTTAGCCAGTTCCTCTTCGGTAAGTGGTTCTGTATTAGAACATGCTTTGATATTTTCATCCAACTCATGAACTTCTGCCATTCCCGGGATGACAACTGTCACATCTGGGTTGGAACAGACATAGCGCAGTGCCAGCGTAGCATCTTCGATTGCTCCGCCTGCCAGTGGTTTCATATCAATAAATCCAATATTTTTCTCTGCACATCTGTGGAGCAGCTCTGCTCCCTGCTGTTCTACAATGTTATATGGGAACATGATCGTTTCTACCCAGTCCAGATCAAGCGCACGCTCAAATACAGCAGTAGAATGCGCAGTAAGACCGATATGACCAATCTTGCCCACTGATTTTGCTTCCATAAGCGCCTCCAGAGCACCACCCTCACCGATTACCTGATCAAGCTGTTCCATACTCGGGTTATGAACCTGATAAAGATCAATATAATCTGTACGGAAATTTTTCAGACTGGTTTCAATATCAGCAGCCATTGCTTCCTTTGTTCTTGCCATGGACTTCGTTGCAAGCACGAATTTATCACGAATTCCTTCCAGTCCATATCCGATATACTGCTCACTGACTGTATATCCTCTCGCAGAATCAATGTAGTTAATTTCCTTTTCCGTCATTGCATGAAGAAGCTTTTTTGTCCCTTCCTCGTTAATTTTCTGGATTGGAATGCCTCCAAATCCCATACGTGAAATCTTTAATCCTGTCTTTCCAAGTGTTCTGTATTCCATGATATCATTCTCCCTATTCTGTTAAAAAATATTTCTCTGTATAAAAAAATACCACCGAATCTCTCCGGTGGTATCATCACTTCTAATCAATTATACACGAGACAGATATTCACCTGTTCTTGTATCGATTTTCAGTTTGTCTCCCTGGTTTACAAACAGAGGAACCATTACCTGTGCGCCTGTCTCAACAGTTGCCGGTTTGGTTGCACCCTGTGCAGTATTTCCGGCGAATCCTGGCTCTGTCTCGATAACTTCAAGCTCTACGAACAGAGGCGGCTCAATAGCATATACATTGCCATTCCAGGAGCAAACTTTAACAACTTCGTTTTCTTTAACGAATTTGAGGGAGTCACCTACCTGCTCTTTTGTAAGTGCTACCTGATCATAAGTTTCTGTATTCATGAAGTTGTAAAGGTCTCCATCATTGTACAGATAGCTCATATCAACACGGTCAATACGTGCCTGCGGGAACTTCTCTGTAGGACGGAAAGATTTTTCCAGTACAGCTCCTGTGATAATATTTTTATATTTTGTTCTTACGAATGCAGCGCCCTTTCCAGGTTTTACATGCTGGAACTCAACGATCTGACATACATTTCCTTCAATTTCAATTGTGACACCGTTTCTGAAATCACCTGCAGAAATCATTTTAATTATCCTCCTTCTTTGTGTGTTCGCTACCAACTATTTTATAATATACAGAAAGTTTTTTCAACTATTTTTTTCATATGTAGACAATTTCTCTTCAATTTCTTTAATAAGTTCCTCAAATGGCACTTCTCCGGTAACGACCTGAATGTCTGCAAACTTCTGATATACCGGATCTCTCTGTTTCAAAAGCTTCTTGATCTTGTCATCCCGGTCTTCTCCGTCAAGCATCGGATCTTTCTTGGAATCTGCCAGACGCTTTTTCAGCGTGGTCAGTGATCCTTTCAGATATACGACCGTTCCCAGTTCTTTAAGATATTTTTCGTTTTGTTCCTGAAGCGGAACTCCTGCACCCAGTGAGATTACTTTTCGCTCCGGGTCCTGAATCAGTTGCTTCAAGGCAACTGTTTCCAATGCACGATAATATGGTTCTCCAAATTTCTCAAAAATTTCCCGCGCTGAAAGATTCATTTTTTTGGTGATAAGTTTGTCAAGATCGACAAACTGCAGCCCCAGATCTTTAGAAAGCTGCTTTCCTACTCTTGTTTTACCTGAACCCATAAACCCAATGATAACCACGTGGTTCATGAAATCCCCTCCTCCTTTTTGTAAAAATGTAGTACTATTTTTTCCAGATATCGTTTCAGAACGATCTGGATTTCTTCTTTTGGATGGATCGGCTTTACGAGAATATTGCGGATGCCGGTCCTTTTGGCTCCGTATACATCTGTAAAAAGCTGATCCCCTATAAAAATCGTATTGCCGGTATCCGTTCCCAGCAGTTCCATTGCCTTCCGGTAATTTCTCACAGACGGTTTATGGGCATTTTCAATATATCTGGCCTGAATCGCATTTGCAAATGGCGCCACCCGCTCAATTTGATTGTTTGACAGAAGGCAGTAACCAAAGCCGATTCCGCGAAGCCGTTCAAAAAGAGCTATCGCCCTGTCATCTGCCGGTGCCCCGTGAGGCACCAGCGTATTATCAATGTCATAGATCAGTCCACGATACCCTTCTTCGTAAAGCTTCTCGTAGTCGATCTCATATGCTGAATCCAGATATTCATCCGGAAAAAAACAACGAAACATCCTTTTCTCCTGTCTGTAACTTTTATCGTTCATCAAGCGGAACGTATGCCGCTTCCGGAAGAACGTTCTTGTATGCCGGACGAATGATCTTGTCTGTATTGATCAGCTCCTCCATACGATGTGCACTCCAGCCTACGATACGAGCTACCGCAAACATCGGTGTATAGAGTTCAAGCGGAAGATCCAGCATACTATATACAAATCCACTGTAAAAATCTACATTGGCACTGACACCTTTGTAGATTCGTCTCTCTTCTGCGATTACTTCCGGAGCCATCCACTCTACCATGGAATACAGGCGATAATCTTTCATGCGGCCTTTTTCTTTGGCAAGGCTTTCTACGAAGCCTTTCAGGACTTCTGCTCTCGGATCCGATACCGAATAGATTGCATGTCCCATACCATAGATAAGACCTCTCTTGTCAAATGCTTCTTTATGCAGAAGGCGTTTCAGATAATTTCTTACTTCGTCTTCATCCTCCCAGTTATGCACTTCTTTCTTCATGTCCTGGAACATCTGAACGACCTTAATGTTGGCACCACCGTGTTTTGGTCCTTTCAGGGAGCCAAGTGCAGCCGCTACAGCAGAATATGTATCCGTTCCGGATGAAGAAACTACATGTGTCGTAAAGGTAGAGTTGTTACCACCGCCGTGCTCCATATGAAGGATCAGCGCAAGATCAAGAATCTTTGCTTCCAGATCTGTGTATTTCTTGTCCGGTCTCAACATACGCAGGATATTTTCCGCTGTGGAAAGTTCTTTCTTCGGATTGTGTATATAAAGACTCTTTCCTCTTACATAATGATTATATGCCTGATATCCGTAAACGGAAAGAAGCGGAAATACACTGATCAGGTTCAGACACTGACGCATAACATTCGGAAGTGAAATATCATCCGGATTATTATCATAAGAATACAGTGTCAGCACACTTCTGGAAAGTGCATTCATAATATCACGTCCCGGTGCTTTCATTATAACATCTCTTACGAAATTTGTCGGTAATGAACGTTGATTTGCAAGTAATTTCTGAAAATCTTCCAGTTCTTTTCTGTCTGGCAGCTTACCATAAAGGAGAAGATATGTCGTCTCTTCAAATCCGAAACGGTTATCTCTTACAAATCCAGCTGTCAGATCCTTGATATTATACCCACGGTAATAAAGACTTCCCGCACAGGGAACTTCCTTACCATCTACGACTTTTACTGCCTGTACATTGGAAACCTGTGTGAGTCCGGCAAGGACACCTTTACCATTGATATCACGAAGGCCCCTCTTTACATCATATTTTCCATAAAGAGACAGATCTATACTGGAATGATCTTTGCATTCCTGTGTCAGTCGTTCGATTTCCGGTGTTACCTTTGTGTTAAATCCTGCCATGTAATATTGCTCCTTTCAGAAATTCAGATTCTTTTTCTCCGCTTCTTTTTCTCCGCTTTTCCTCCTCAAAATAAAACCTTATAATAATGTAACTCTTTACTTATGCTGACGATAAGTACTTAAGAACTCACGCAGCTTTTCCGATGCGCGCTCAAGCTGTCTGACGTTCGGCAGATAAACCACTCTGAAGTGATCCGGCTGCATCCAGTTAAATCCCTTACCCGGAACAAGAAGCACCTGCTTCTCATGAAGAAAATCCAGTGCAAACTGCTCATCATCCGTGATGTTGAATTTTTCTGTATCGATCTTCGGGAAAATATAAAATGCCGCATGTGGTTTGACAACAGAAATTCCCGGAATATCTCTCAGTGCATTGTAGATGCATTCTCTCTGCTCATAAACTCTTCCGCCCGGTTTGATATATTCGGTAACACTCTGATATCCGCCCAGTGCAGTCTGCACAATGGACTGAGCCGGAACATTAGAACACAGACGCATGGAAGACAGCATCTTGATTCCTTCTATGTAACCTTTAGCTTTGTCCTTCGCACCGCTTAAGATCATCCAGCCAATACGAAAACCTGCAATCATATGTGACTTCGAAAGTCCGGAAAATGTCACACAGAAAACATCCGGTGCCAGAGATGCGATGGAAGTATGTTCATATTCATCCATAACCAGACGGTCATAAATCTCATCCGAAAAGATAATCAGTTCTTTCTCTCTTGCGATCTGTGCGATCTGCTCCAGAATTTCCTTCGGATAAACTGCTCCGGTTGGGTTGTTTGGGTTGATGATAACGATTGCCTTTGTTTTGTCTGTAATCTTGCTTCGGATATCGTCAATATCCGGATACCAGTCGGACTGTTCATCACAAATATAATGTACCACATTACCACCGGCCAGTGTTGCTGTCGCTGTCCAAAGCGGATAATCCGGTGCCGGAATCAGGATCTCATCACCATTATCAAGAAGTGCCTGCATGCAGAGATTGATCAGCTCACTGACACCATTTCCTGTATAAATATCATTCATTGAAACATTTGGAATATTTCGAAGCTGCGCATACTGCATAATTGCCTTACGTGCTGAAAAAATCCCTTTCGAATCAGAATATCCCTGAGATGTACGAATGTTGCTGAGCATGTCCAGAATGACTTCCTGAGGAGCGGAAAAACCGAACGGATATGGATTTCCGATATTCAGTTTCATGATTTCCTTTCCTTCATCTTCCATTCTCGCCGCCTCGTCAACCACCGGGCCTCTCACATCATACAGTACATTATCGAGTTTCGTTGATTTGTCAAATGTTCTCATTTTTTCACTCCTCTCCATGAGTTTTCTATTCGTATTGTAATATAATCTCATATTCAGACACTTTTCGCAAGGTAAAATTCCATACAAAATTTTGTTTGCGCCCCGAAATATATTTTTTTTTATTTTTTTTACAATTTTCTTTGCAACTTTACCACTTTCGTGTATAATAGTCCATGGACAAATGTCTTACACAGATAGACATGATTCAATAAGCGAATGAGGAGGAAATCAACATGTCTTACACAGAAGAAGTTTATGAAAGAGTCGTTGCACAGAATCCTGGCGAGCCAGAATTCCATCAGGCAGTAAAAGAAGTTCTGGATTCTCTTAAAGTTGTTATCGACCGTAATGAAGAAAAATACCGCAGTCTTTCTATTCTGGAACGTCTGGTAGAACCAGAAAGAATTATTTCTTTCCGTGTTCCGTGGGTAGATGACAACGGAACCGTACAGGTTAACAAAGGATATCGTGTACAGTTCAACAGCGCAATCGGACCTTACAAAGGTGGTCTTCGTTTCCATCCTACAGTAAACCAGAGCATTCTGAAATTCCTTGGTTTCGAACAGGTATTCAAAAATTCTCTGACAGGTCTTCCGATCGGCGGTGGTAAAGGTGGTTCCAACTTCAATCCTAAGGGTAAATCCGACAGAGAAGTTATGGCATTCTGCCAGAGCTTTATGACAGAGCTCTGCAAATATATCGGCGCAGACACAGATGTACCGGCTGGTGACATCGGTGTTGGCGGACGTGAGATCGGTTATCTTTTCGGACAGTACAAACGTGTTCGCGATCTCTATGAAGGTGTCCTGACAGGTAAAGGGCTTACCTATGGCGGTTCTCTGATCCGTACAGAAGCAACAGGATACGGTGTTGTATATATCCTTAACGAACTGATGAAAGATCACAACGATTCTCTCGACGGAAAGACTGTTGTTGTTACAGGTTCCGGTAACGTTGCTATTTACGCAGTACAGAAAGCTACTCAGCTTGGTGCAAAAGTTGTTGCTATGTGCGACTCCAACGGATACATCTATGATCCGAACGGTATCAACCTTGATGTAGTGAAAGATATCAAAGAAGTAAAACGTGGACGTATCAAAGAATATGTTGACCGCGTAGAAGGCGCTACCTATACAGAAGGTGTTGGCATCTGGAACATCAAATGTGATGTATATCTTCCATGTGCAACTCAGAATGAACTTGATGTTGACGGCGTAAAGGCCCTCGTTGCAAACGGATGCAAATATATTGTAGAAGGTGCTAATATGCCTACTACAAGAGAAGCAACAGAGTACGCTATGGATAACGGTATTCTCTTCCTTCCGGGAAAAGCTGCAAACGCTGGTGGTGTTGCTACCTCCGCACTGGAAATGAGCCAGAACTCCCAGAGACTTTCCTGGACATCCGACGAAGTTGATGCAAAACTTCATCAGATCATGGTTGACATCTACGCTAAGATCAGCGATGCCGCAAAACGTTATGACCTGACAGACAACTATGTTGCCGGCGCAAACATTGCAGGTTTCGAAAAAGTTGTAGATGCTATGATCGCTCAGGGTATTGTTTAATTCTCTGACTGTATAAAAGCATAATTTTTAAGGCGTTCCGGTTCTGACCGGAGCGCCTTTTTATTGTATAATCCAGCTTAATACTTCTCTCTTAATACTTTATTCTTCTTATGGCTCCATAAATTTCTTCAGTTCATCCATAAATGTGCTGACATCTTTGAATTCACGATATACAGATGCAAAACGAACATAAGCAACTGCATCCAGGTCTTTCAGATGTTCCATCACGATCTCGCCAATACGGGTACTTGCAATCTCCCTGTCCGCACTGTCAAAGATGTCCCCTTCTATGGAATCCATCGTCATTTCAATCTTTTCTATCGGTATCGGACGCTTGTAGCAAGCGCGTAAGATTCCATCCTGAATCTTTGCACGGTCATACTGTTCACGTGTCTGGTCTTTCTTGATCACACTCAGTGGAATCGTCTCTACCTTTTCGTATGTAGTAAAACGTTTGCCGCAGGATTCGCACATTCTTCTTCTGCGGATGGAATTGGTGTCTTCTACCGGTCTTGAGTCTACAACTTTACTGTTATCCTGATTACAAAATGGGCATCTCACAGTATTTACCCCTCTTTCCCCTTTAATAAAATAATTATATTTATTTTTTCTGACAGTGTCAACAAAAGGTCATGTATATCTGTAAAAAATATTCATATATTAAAAAAAACGGTGTTTTTATGAGACTTTGTGAGCTTCGACAGAAAGAAATCATTAATACCTGCACCTGCAAAAGCCTCGGCTGTCCCGTCGATCTGGAATTTGACTGTACCACAGGACGCATAAATGCGCTGATCGTCCCGGGTCCCGCTAAATTTTGCTGTTTCTTCGGTCACGACAATGAATATGTCATTCCATGGAACTGTATTCGCCAGATTGGTGATGACATTATCCTCGTAGAAATCCAGGAGGAAAAATGTTTTCATAAAGAACACCTTCTCTGATCCTGTCAAGGTCTATTATTTTTTATATTTTTTTCAAAAAAGAATATTTCTCATCCTCCCTGTGAATCATTTGTAATACCAAATGAAATAAGGAGGATATTTCGATGGCACTTAATAAAGTAGAAATCTGCGGGGTCAACACTTCCAGTCTTCCGGTCTTAAAGCAGGAAGAAAAAGATGAACTGTTCCGACGTATCAAACAGGGCGACACCGAAGCCAGGGAACAGTATATTAAAGGAAATCTGCGTCTTGTGTTAAGTGTTATCCGACGTTTCCAGAACAGCAACGAAAATCCTGATGACCTGTTTCAGATTGGCTGCATCGGCCTTATGAAGGCGGTTGATAATTTTGACGATACCCTGATGGTCAAATTTTCTACTTATGCAGTTCCGATGATCATCGGTGAGATCCGCCGTTATCTGCGAGATTATAACAGCATCCGTGTCAGCCGCTCCCTGCGTGACATTGCCTACAAAGCTATTTATGCAAAAGAAAATTACATCCGCCAGAATCTGAAAGAACCTGCCATGGAAGAAATTGCAGAAGAAATCGGCATTGAAAAAGAAATGATTGTCTATGCACTTGATGCTATACAGAATCCTGTCAGTCTCTACGAGCCTGTCTATTCCGAAGGCGGTGATACCCTCTACGTTATGGATCAGATCAGTGACCGCAAAAACAAAGAAGAACACTGGCTGGAAAGGCTGTCTCTCAAAGAAGCCATGAAACGGCTCGGCAATCGCGAACGCCACATCATTGAAATGCGTTTTTATGAAGGAAAAACACAGATGGAAGTCGCAGATGAAATTGGAATCTCACAGGCGCAGGTCAGCCGCCTCGAAAAAAATGCTCTCAAAACCATGCGGAATTATCTCCGTCCCTGATCCGATATTATAAGCTTTCCAAATAAAACGTCCCCTTAAGAAGATTGGGGTTATTTACCATATCTGCTTAAGGGGACTCATATATCATTTCAGGGCTTTTTCCAGTTCATTAATAATGATCTTTAATGCTTTGATACGTGCATATTTTTTATCTACAGATTCAAGGATATGCCATGGTGCAAATGTAGTACTTGTCTTTTTGAGCATTTCATTAACAGCTTCTTCATACTGATCCCATTTTTCACGGTTGCGCCAGTCTTCATCTGTGATCTTCCACTGTTTTTCCGGATTATTCTGACGCTCGGTAAAACGTTCAAGCTGTGTATCCTTATCAATCTGTACCCAGAATTTGATGATCACAGCCCCCCAGTCGTGCAGTTCTTTTTCGAATTCATTCATCTCATTATAGGCACGCTTCCAGTCATTTTCACTGCAAAATCCCTCAAGACGTTCTACCATGACACGTCCATACCATGTGCGGTCAAAAATCGCGATATGTCCGTCCTTCGGAAGCCTTGTCCAAAATCTCCAGAGATAATGTCGTGCTTTTTCATGCGGCTCCGGACTTGCGATCGGCTGCACCTCATATCCGCGCGGATCCAGCGCACCGGTGACTCTCTTGATGTTTCCGCCCTTTCCGGCAGCATCCCATCCTTCATAGGTAATAATTACCGGCACACGTTTACGATACAGGCGGTTATGCAATTCTCCGAGCCTGCTCTGTAATTTCTTTAATTCTTTCTGATATTCCTCTTCATCTATTGTCTTGCCTTCCAGCTCAACATCTTTCAGTTTCGGCATTTTCACAAGTGGAAATACATTCTGGAGAATCGGTACGGAATGACTCTGATTCTGCAATGCAACCTCTATACTGCTTACCAGTATATCCATAACCTGCAGTTCTGCCCACTTTTTATCCGCCGCATCTATGATATACCATGGGGAAGTTGACATGTTGGTATCTTTCATATAACGGTCGATCACATTTTCGCATTTTTTGTAATGCTTGTGCTGCCATTTATCAGCACCGGTCACACGCCACTTCGTATCTTCTTTGCCCAGAAGCTTCTCCATGCGCTTTCCTTGCTCATCTTTATCGATCTGCATGAAAAATTTCAGTACAAGATATCCATTATCGGTCAGCTGGCGTTCAAATCGGCGGATACTTTCAATTCTTTTTTCATACAAATCACCTTCCAGATCACCGGTGAGAACATCCATGACACTCTGCTCCATCCAGCCAGAATCGAGGAATGTAAATTTGCCTTCTTCCGGGATCTGTTTCATATAACGATACAAAAACGGTCTGCGCAGTTCTTCTTCTGTCGGTGAAGACATCGTTGCAACTTTGAAAAAACGAGGATCAATATTTTTGATCACTTTGCCGATCATACTGCCTTTACCTGCCGCGCTCCATCCTTCAAAAAGAACCAGCACCGGCAGCTTATGCTCCTTGATCTTCATCTGGAGATCATACAGACTGCTTTTCGTTTTTTCAAGCTGTATTTTCATTTCTTCCCTGTCCGGCATTTCGCCCGGCGTCCATGATTTTAACATATAGATTCCCCATTTCTTTTTTTGTACATAGTATATCATACTTAATCATAGAATATAAATTATTTTTGTGCATTTTTTACTATTTATGTGAAAAAGCACATAAAAAAACAGAACCATCTGTTTTCGGACGATTCTGTCTTTTATTTTATAAACAAGATCAGGAAAGTTCCAGTTTTCCGGTATATAACTGGTAATAGGTACCCTTCTGTCTGATCAGATCTTTATGATCACCTCTCTCGATGATCTTTCCATATTCAAGTACAATGATCGCATCACTGTTTCGGATTGTGGAAAGACGATGGGCAATAACAAATACAGTACGTCCCTTCATCAGGTTATCCATACCTTTTTGTACAATGCTCTCTGTACGGGTATCAATACTGGAAGTTGCCTCATCCAGAATCAGTACCGGAGGATCTGCAACTGCTGCACGCGCGATAGAAAGAAGCTGTCTCTGTCCCTGTGACAGTTCCTCACCGTCTCCGCTCAGCATAGTATCATATCCCTTCGGGAGCATCTGGATAAACTGGTCTGCATGTGCAAGTTTTGCAGCTGCATAAATTTCTTCATCCGTTGCATCCAGTTTACCATATCGGATATTGTCACGGATCGTTCCGGTAAAGAGGTGTGTATCCTGCAGAACGATTCCCAGTGAATGGCGCAGATCATCTTTTTTGATCTTTGTAATGTTGATTCCATCGTAGCGGATCTTACCTTTCTGAATATCGTAGAAACGATTGATCAGGTTGGTGATCGTTGTCTTTCCTGCACCGGTAGAACCTACAAATGCAAGCTTCTGTCCCGGTTTTGCATACAGGCTGATATCATGAAGGATTGTCTTGTCCTCATTATATCCAAAGGTTACATCTTCAAATCGTACATCACCCTTTAACTCTGTATAAGATACGGAACCGTCTGCAGAATGTGGATGCTTCCATGCCCACATACCGGTTCTCTCTTTGCATTCCACGATGTTGCCGTCTGCATCTTTTCTTGCATTGACAAGAGTGACATAGCCCTCATCCTCTTCCGGCTTTTCATCGATCAGATTGAAGATACGCTCCGCTCCGGCAAGTGCCATAACGATGGAATTGAACTGCTGTGCCACCTGCATAAACGGCTGTGTAAAGCTCTTCGTAAACTGAAGATAAGAAGCCATGACACCGAGCGTGATTCCGCCGACTCCGGCAACGGAAAGCACACCTCCGAGAACCGCTGTCAGTACAAACTGTAGGTTACCGATATTTCCGATCACCGGTCCCATCATATTCCCGTACTTGTTTGCCTGCGCTGCGCTCTCAAAAAGTGCTTCATTCAGTCTGTCAAACTCTTCTTCCGATTTTTTCTCATGGTTGAACACCTTTACAACACGCTGACCGTTCATTCGTTCTTCTACGAATCCTGTTACATCAGCAAGTGACATCTGCTGGCGTACAAAATATTTTCCACTCTTTCCGCCAATCTTTCCTGTGACAGTCATCATCACAAAAATGATCAGCACTGCAAGAATTGTCAGAAGCGGGCTTAACACCAGCATCGAAATAAATGTTACAACAATCGTGAACAATGCCATCAATGCCTGTGGAATTGCCTGGCTGATCATCTGACGCAAAGTGTCCGTATCATTGGTATAAAGACTCATGACAGATCCATTTGTGTTCTGATCAAAATAACGGATCGGAAGTGTCTGCATATGTTCAAACATATCGTCACGTACTCTTTTGAGCACACCCTGTCCGATATAAACCATCATTCTTGTATAGATAAATGTGGCAACAACACCTGCAAAGAAAATGCATCCAAGAACTGCCAGTGCTTTATAAAGGCCTTCAAAATCCGGGGTTTTCTGCCCGATCAACGGAAGGATAAAATCATCCAGAAGGTAACGAAGAGAAAGGGATACCGCAGTTGTCGCAACTGCACTGATAAGAATACAGAAAAATACAAGGATAAACTGAAGCTTATATTTTTCTGTCACATATTTCAAAAGACGTTTCGCAGTTTCCATGTCTTTTTTGGTCATTCTCGGTTTCTTATTTTTATTCATCCTCTTCTCCTCCTTTCACCTGAGATTCGTACACTTCTCTGTAAATAGCATTTGTCTTCAAAAGCTCCTCAGAGGTTCCCACACCTGCAATCTTACCATCATCCAGTACAATGATCTGGTCCGCATCTTCAATAGAAGAAACTCTCTGCGCGATAATGATCTTTGTCGTATCCGGAATCTCTTCACGGAATGCTTTACGGATCAGCGCATCTGTTTTGGTATCAACCGCACTGGTGGAATCATCCAGGATCAGGATCTTCGGTTTCTTGAGCAGCGCACGTGCAATACAGAGACGCTGTTTCTGTCCACCAGATACGTTATTTCCACCCTGCACGATCATCGTGTCATAGCCGTTTGGAAATTCACTGACAAATCCGTCCGCCTGTGCCAAACGACATACTCTTTTGACCTCTTCGTCACTGGCATGTTCGTCGCCCCAGCGAATATTCTCATAGATCGTACCGGAAAATAATACGTTTTTCTGCAAAACCATGGATACCTGATCTCTCAGAACTTCCAGATTGTAGTCACGTACGTCAACTCCGGCTACCTTAACAGCTCCGGAAGTAACATCATAAAGACGCGGGATCATCTGCACAAGAGTGGATTTTGCACTTCCTGTACCACCAATGATTCCGACTGTCTGGCCTGATTTGACATGAAGATTTACATCCTTCAGGGAAAGATTTCCACCCTCACCTGCATAGCTGAAATCTACATGGTCGAAAACAATTTCACCGTTTTTGACTTCTTTTACCGCATCAGTCTTATCCTGCATCTCCGGGACTTCATCAAGTACTTCTGTGATACGGTCTGTAGATGCCTCTGCGATCATGATCATAACAAATACAAATGTTACCATATTCAGTGACATCAGAATCTGCAGTGCATATACGATCACGCTTGTCAGTTCACCTGTCTCCATAGTTCCGAACACAATACTGCGTCCGCCGATCAGTGCGATCAGAATCACAACCGCGTACATCATAAACTGCAGAACCGGAGAGTTCCATGCCACGATTTTTTCTGCTTTTGTGAACAGCGTATATACATAATCAGATACACCATGGAATTTATTTACTTCATAGTCCTCTCTTACAAAGGCCTTGACAACACGAGCTGCATTGACATTTTCCTGAACAGAATTATTCAGTTCATCATACTCATCAAATACCTTTATAAAATGCGGATGTGCCTTTTTTGCAATAAACAGCAGTGTTCCGCCAAGAAGCGGGATAACAACCAGGAAAAGCAGGGCAACCTTTACATTGATCATCAGGGTCATGATCCAGGAAAGAAGTATCATGATCGGTGCCCTTGCCAGAAGGCGGATACTCATCATATATGCCATCTGGACATTTGTAATATCTGTTGTCATTCGTGTGACCAGTCCCGATGTGGAGAAATGGTCAATATTTTTGAAGGAAAAATCCTGTACCTTGTAGAAAATATCATGACGAAGATTTTTTGCATATCCGGCAGCTGCCACAGCCGCCATATTTCCTGCCTGCACACCAAAAAACAGAGCAAGCATCGCCATAATCACAAGAATCACTCCACGCTGTACAATATATCCCAGATCACCATTTGCAATACCCACATCAATGATCTTTGCCATTTCCAGCGGAATGAGCACTTCCATCAATACCTCCAGAATTACCAGTATCGGAGCCAGTATAGACTCTTTTTTGTATTCCCTGATTGATTTAAACAGTTTCTTGTTCATTTTTTCTGTCAGCCTCCTTATCTGTCTTTTTATTCATTTCCGAAAGATTGTGATACATCTGACACAATACTTTTTTACAGGTTATAACATCTTCCTCCGAAATTCCTTTTGTAAGATAATTCTCCGTAAACGCAATATGCTTCAGAAGAATCGGTCTCAGTTCTTCCGCTTTTGGAGTTGGCACTATTTTTTTCAGACGGGCATCTTTTTCTACACTTTCTCGGTATATATACCCATGCTTCTCCATCAGCTTCAGGATTCCGGTTACAGTAGATTTACGAATCTGAAATTCTTCTTCAATATCTTTTTGATAAAGATCCCTGTGGAGAGATTCCAGAAGAACAAATTTCAACACATGTTTTTGCATGACCGTCAGTTCATCATTTTCAATTACAGACTCCATACCATTTGAATTCCGCTTCATCTGATGCGACAACATATGAATCAGTCTTCCCATGTGAGCATTTTCCAGTTTTTCATCAAATTCGCACATTTTCTCTCCTTTCTCAATTTTAGTTCGCGTCCTAACTTTTGACATTATACAAATCATCATGCGGAAAGTCAACAGCTTTTTTGTGTCTTTTTGGACACAATTTACAACCATCTTTCCTATAAAGTAAAAAAAATGTCCCATTATAAGGACATTTTTTCGCTTTCGTATATTGTTCTGACTTCCTCCGCTCTGGTTCGATGCGGAAAGCAGATATTTCCAAGCTGTCTTACCGGCATGACTCCCATCAGAGAATTCGTAACAAAGCATTCTTCATAATACATCAGTTCATCCGGATAAATAATCGTCTCTACCACGCTGAATTTTGACATTACGTATTCCCGCAGGATTCCCGGCAATAATCCACAGGACAGTTGCGGTGTATAGATCATATTTTTACGCACAAAGAAAATATTGCTGACTGTTCCCTCGCTGATCTGGCCCTTTGTATTGATAAAAACCTTCTCGTTGATACCGGCTGCCGCTGCAGCTCTTTTTTCAAGGATACAGTCACCATAATTCAAAGTCTTGTGATAGACCAGCGGTGAAGTCTCATTTCTGCGCACTTTACTGATGTCTGCCACAAATCCTTTTGCATAATCCTCTTCAGAATATGTATTTGTTCTCATCTGGAAAAATAAATTTTCGGCTGAACAGACAATTTTTAATACACCATGATCTGTGAACTTAGAACCCTGACCTGCAAGATACGACAACACCCTTTCCCTTGAAAGTCCACGTTCACTGCACGAGCCAAGTTTAAAAAAATCTGCTGCCTGTTCCAGTCTTTCCAGATGTTTTTCAAGCAGTATTGGCTTTCCCTTTTCGACAGCAATCGTTTCAAACGCACCCATCCCGAACAGAAAACCTTCATCTAACCTGATATCCATACTTTGCTCTCCAATTACTTATTTCATAGCCTGAAGAACCGCCTTCGCTTTCTGAAGTGTTTCTTCATATTCAAATTCCAGATCGGACTCTGCGGTAATACCGCCGCCCACACCCAGATAATACATTCCATTTTTGTGTAACGCAGTCCTGATCACGATATTAAAATCGCAGTCCCCGTCCAACGTCAGATATCCAATCGAACCGGTATATAGATTCCGCTTATTATTCTCCAGTTCATCAATGATTTCCATTGCACGATACTTCGGTGCTCCCGTAATCGACCCTCCAGGAAAAGCTGCCTCAAGAAGATCCATGACCGTTTTTCCTTCTTCCAGATTTCCCTCAATATCCGAAACCAGATGGAATACCGTTGCATATTCTTCTACTGTAAAAAGCTCAGTCACCTTAACGCTTCCCGGACGGCATACTCTGTTCAGATCATTACGTTCGAGATCCACGATCATCAGCAGTTCACTTTTGTCCTTCTCGGAATTTTCAAGTTCTGTCCGCATGAGCAGATCTTCTTCCGGTGTCTCCCCGCGCTTACGTGTGCCTTTGATCGGTCGTGTATTTACATGCCCCTTCTGCATTTTAAGAAAACGTTCCGGTGACGCACACACGATCTGAAAATCCCCATAATCAAAATAGCCGCCAAACGTAGACGGATTATTTTTCCGAAGATCATAAAACACATCCAACGGTGCTTTATCACTTTTCACAGTGAGCTGCTGTGTCATATTGGCAATGTAGATATCTCCCTCTATAATATAACGGATCATACGATCTACTGCCTGCTTGTATTCGTCCTTCGCAAAATTCGGCCGCACTTCGATCGGATATTCTGTATCTGACTCTTTCTGCATATACACCGGTTTCCCGTTTATCCGGGTCTCCATCTCATCCAGCAGTTTCGCAGCTTCCCTCGTGTTGCCATTCGCAATCAAATATGTACGCTGTTCCTGCCTGTCCTCTATAATAAAGAAATCATAAAAGACAAGTACCGCATCCGGAATCGAGACAAGATTCTCTTTCGCAGAATCCACTTCCATCAATTTTCTTCCATATTCATAGGAAAAATATCCTATTGCACCGGAAATTATCGGAAGCTCTGTATTATTTTTGTCTTTGTGTTCTGCCAGATACTTTTTCAGGTATTCTTCAAAAGAATATGTTGTTTCTTTCTCTCCATTAATATAGAAGCTATTCTCATCCTTCACCAGTTTCAGATATGGCACAGCACCTATGATTGAATAACGTCCAAGCCGGTTAACCAGAGAAGAATCCAGGAATGCACTGTCTTCCTCTCCTGCAAAATATCTATAAAGCTCTGCTGCATTTCTGGCAGGCTTCATTTCTTTTATAATACGGGTTTTATTATACATCGTTTTCTTTCCTCTGTCCATTATGACGGACATTTCCTTTATCTTTTTTTCGTACGGTTTGTACTATATCGTTTTAGTTAATGTGTACATTCCGCAATTCGGCAGAAATTTTCAAGCAATTCATGACCATACTCTGTCAGCACTGCCTCTGGATGAAACTGAACTCCATACAACGGAAAGTTCTTATGTGAAAGCCCCATCACCGCACCATCCTCTGACACAGCGTCGATATGGTAATCCGCCGGAATGCTGTTCTCTTTTACAATCAGCGAATGATAACGCGTTACTTTGAACTTTTTCGGAAGTCCTTCAAAAACACCGGTTCCCATATTTGTGATATCCGTCACCTTTCCATGCATCGGCCGCTCACCTTTTTTTACCGTTGCGCCACAACAGTATCCAAGTACCTGATGTCCGAGACAGACGCCAAGAATCGGGATTTTTCCCCGCAAACGTTCCACAGTCTGTACACAGACTTCTGCATCCCACGGACGTTTCGGTCCGGGGGACAGAATGATTCCCTGTGGCTGCATTTTTTCTATTTCATCCACGGTGATCTGATCACTTCTTTTTACAACAATCTCCCTTCCAAGCTCCTCAAAGTAAGCCTTCAGGTTATAGACAAATGAATCATAGTTGTCGATCATTAAATACATAGCGTCCTCCCTGTCATCAAATCGCGGATAAAATAAAAAAAGAGACAACGAGTGTGCGTATTTTCATGCACACAGTCGTTATCCCTGATTGGTCCGTAATCTGTGAAATTTTTATCTGTTTCTTTGCTTTTCTTCTATAGATAGCTTTATGCTATCATATCTCTCATTTCACGTCAATAATTATTCAACCTGAATATTTTTTTCAACAAATTACCCCTTTTCTATCAAATACATCTATGCTATACTGTACGGGAAATGAATGATATGCAAAATAGGATCTTATGCGTCAAGTGTTCAGCGAATGGGGAGTTGTCGCCGAAACGAAAAGTCCGTCTTACGGTATAGGATCCGCACCCGTTGCGACAATATAAGAGGCTATCTCATATTGTGTAGGGATACGTTTTTCGACATACGTTCTATCACAATTGGAGATATCTTTTTTTGTTTTATTTTACAAATACATTGACAAAAAGCAGACAATCTCCACGATACACAATATCATTATAATAGGAGGTTGTTTTTTTATGGTAGACAAACAAAAAGTAGAACAGGCAATCCGCCTTCTCCTTGAAGGAATCGGCGAAGATACAGAGCGGGAGGGGCTCAAAGACACTCCTGACCGTATTGCACGTATGTGTATGGAAATCTATGGCGGTCTGGATGAAGAAGCTGATCACCATCTCGCCAAACAATTTAAAGTAGAAAATAACGAAATGGTCCTGGAAAAAGACATCACATTCTATTCCATGTGCGAGCATCATCTGATGCCATTTTACGGCAAGGCCCACATTGCTTACATACCCAACGGCAGAGTTACCGGGCTCAGCAAACTTGCCCGTACCGTAGATGTTTATGCAAGAAGGCCGCAGATTCAGGAGCGTCTGACTGTACAGATTGCCGATGCACTCGAGCGTGCGCTGAATCCCAGGGGCGTTATGGTCATGCTTGAAGCAGAACATACCTGTATGACGATGCGTGGCATCAAAAAACCGGGCAGCAAGACCATCACCACAGTAACACGAGGGGACTTTAAGACAGACCGTGAACTTCAGAAACAGTTTCTCTCTATGGTAAAAGACTGATGTCTGCTGATATGACAAGAGTTCAGGCCATCTGGCAGCATCCGCTTTATCAAAAACACCTGACTGCGCTTACCCGGCTGGAGGCTGACCGCATTTTCTGTCGCCACACCCCGGAGCATTTTCTTGATGTGGCAAGACTGACTTACATTTTTGCGCTGGAGCGAAATCTTGACTGTTCCCGTGAGCTGATCTACTGCACTGCCCTTCTCCATGACATTGGCCGTGCCGAGCAGTACACAAATGGTATTCCGCACGATGAGGCAGGTGTCTCTATAGCAGGACAGATTTTATCTGATCTGAACTTTACAGAAGAGGAAAAAAGCCAGATCCTGAATGCCATTGGAGAACATCGTTCCTCTAACGAAAATCTTCCGATACTCAGCCAGATTATTTATGAAGCAGACAAAAAATCCCGCAATTGTTTTTTATGTTCTGCCGAAAAAGAATGTTACTGGGCTCCTGAGAAAAAAAATATGACGATTCAATATTAAAAGGAGAATCTTTAAAATGAAAATTGGAAATCGTGAATTTGACGTAAAAAACAGAACCTATATTATGGGAATCCTGAATGTCACACCGGATTCTTTCTCTGATGGCGGTAAATGGGACTCTATGGATCATGCTCTGAAGCATGCTGAGACAATGATTGCCGAGGGTGCTGATATTCTGGATGTCGGCGGAGAATCCACCCGACCGGGACATACTCCGGTAAGCGCCGAAGAAGAGGCGGCCCGTGTCGTTCCGATCATTGAGGCGCTTCGCAAACATTTTGATGTTCCGATTTCTGTAGATACATATAAAGGAAGTGTTGCTGACGTTGCCGTACAGGCAGGCGCTGATCTTGTCAATGATGTATGGGGACTGAAATATGATCCGAAAATGGCAGGTGTAATAGCCAAACACGATGTAGCCTGCTGTCTGATGCACAACAAGGCCAACACAGAATACAACAATTTTCTCACCGACATGCTTACCGAAACGCAGGAATGCGTAAACATCGCGCGCAAGGCAGGCATCAAAGATGAACGTATTATTCTTGACCCGGGTGTCGGATTTGGAAAAACATATGAAATGAACCTTGAAACCATGAACCATCTGGAGCTTTTTCAGCATCTCGGATTCCCGGTACTTCTCGGCACTTCCCGTAAATCGATGATCGGTCTTACACTCGACCTTCCGGTTGACCAGCGTGTCGAAGGAACGATTGCCACATCCGTAATCGGTGTTATGAAGGGCTGTGCTTTTGTACGTGTTCATGACGTAAAAGAAAACAGGCGTGCCGTACTGATGACCGAAGCAATTCTCGGCAGAAACATCAAATAAAGGGATAATTAAAAGGAATAAAAATAAATGGATATTATTGAGATCAAAAACCTTGAAATATTTGCCAACCACGGAGTTTTTCCAGAAGAAAATGTCCTCGGACAGAAATTCGTCGTATCTGCAAAGCTTTATACAAGCACGCGTAAAGCCGGTCTGACAGATGAGCTGACTGCTTCGATTCACTATGGAGAAGTCAGCCAGATGATCACAAAGTTTACCAAAGAGCATACCTACAAGCTTTTGGAAACACTTGCCGAAAGCCTCTGTCAGATGCTTTTGCATGAATTTCCACTTATGAATACAATTACTCTGCGTATCGAAAAACCGTGGGCGCCGGTCGGACTTCCACTGGATACAGTTGCAGTAGAAATCACGCGTGGATGGCACACCGCTTATGTTGCTTTTGGTTCTAACCTCGGAGATAAAAAGAAATATATCGATGATGGCATTCAGGGCCTTAGGAACACTCCCGACTGTGAAGTCGAGGCCGTATCAGAATATCTTGTCACAGAACCCTATGGAGGTGTAGAACAGGATGAATTTCTCAATGGTGCGCTCCGTCTCCGCACGCTTCTGACTCCAGAAGAACTGCTTGACCGTCTTCACGAACTGGAGGCTGCCGCAAACAGAGAACGCATCATCCACTGGGGGCCTCGTACCCTTGATCTGGACATTCTGTTTTATGACAATGAAATCATTGATACCCCGAATCTCCATATTCCTCATATTGATATGGAAAACCGCGATTTTGTGCTGAAACCGCTGGATGAGATTGCTCCGTATTACCGCCATCCGGTTCTGAACAAAACCATCCATCAGCTTCTTAATGAGCTTCTTTCAAAAAGCAATTAAAAATGTCAAAACTTCTGGGTCCCGGTCATACACCAAGACTCAGAAGTTTTTTTGCTTCTTCAAGACGTTCATAAAACTGTTCGTAGAAATCTTTTTTCTCATCGTACTCTTTATAATAGAAGCGACTGAGTACATACATATTCAGATTCTTAATAAGATCTGCATCTTCTGTCTGATAAAAAACCTCCTGCACATCAAGAAGAAACTGATGCCACTCCCATATAAATTTTTCATATTGTTTCAAATTCGGTGTATCTAGCCATTTTTTTACTTTGATCTTTGAACGGTTTTTCTTCGTACATTCATGGATCTGCAAAATATATTTAAACCCATCTTCCGAATAATATCTTCCGAGTGGGAACAAACGGCAGAATCCCGGACGAATTGCATGGACCACGCATCTTCCTTCTCCGTTTAGAAATACGCAGCGTTCTTCTGCTCCTTTCATTGCAAGATGCGGAAGAATATTTCCATCCGAAATTCCAAGTTCCAGCACATTACCAATCAGATCTTCGGGAGTTCTCTGAAGTCCCCGGCTTAATCGACAGACATCATAGGGGTCCAGAAGCACAGAATCCCCCATCCCCTTACAGCAGTCGCAGCAGCCTTTACAGTCCTGACAGTCCGCTTTTACCATATCATTTGCATCATATAATTTTCCATCTGAAATTTCTTCCAGCGTTACTTCACGTCGCATAGATTTTCCTCTTTCTTCCTATACTGTTCCTATATTACTTGCATGACTTATGATACAGGACTATAATAGTGCTTGTCAATCATCAAGAAAAACGGAGGAACAGAAAATGCGATCTCTCGCAATCTATCTAAAAAACTATAAGAAAGAAGGCATTCTTGCACCTTTCTTCAAATTTCTGGAAGTTGTGTTCGATCTGCTTGTTCCGGTAGTAATTGCCCAGATCATTGATGTGGGTATCACAGGAAATGACCGTTTATACATCATTGAACGATTTTTCATCCTTGTGCTTATGGCTGCCGCCGGACTTACAGTCAGTATCACTGCCCAGTTTTTTGCAGCGAAAGCCAGTGTAGGATTTGCCACAGAACTGAGGCAGGCTGTTTATGACCATATTCAGAAGCTTTCCTATACAGAACTTGATACTCTGGGAACCGATACACTGATCACCCGTCTCACCGACGATATCAACCAGGTACAGAATGGCGTAAACATGGGACTTCGCCTTCTTCTTCGAAGTCCTTTTATTGTGCTTGGTTCCATGGTCATGGCATTCACGATCAATACTCGCTGTGCCCTGATTTTTGCTGTTGCCATTCCGGTACTTTTCCTTGTAGTATTTGTTATCATGTATCTCAGCATCCCACTTTTTGGTAAGGTACAGGGACGCCTTGATACAGTTACCGGTCTCACCAGAGAAAACCTGACCGGTGTACGTGTCATTCGTGCTTTCTGCCGTGAAGAAGAAGCAGTCCGTGAATTTGACGAGAGCAATGCCGCACTTACAAAATTAAATGAATTTGTCGGAAAGCTTTCCGCTCTCCTCAATCCAGTCACCTATGTGCTCATCAACATTGCTACCGTTATTCTGATCAATAATGCAGGACTTCAGGTGAACTTAGGTAACATGCAGCAGGGTGAAGTTGTTGCGCTTTACAATTACATGGCACAAATGATCATTGAACTCATCAAACTTGCATCTCTGATCATTACTCTGAACAAATCTGCCGCATGTGCAAACCGTGTTGCCGACATCCTTAAAGTAAAAACTTCCATGGATTATCCGGATGACACCGCTTCTGTTTCCGCAGCCGCTGAAAATGCCGTAGAATTTCAGGATGTTACCTTTGCCTATGCAGGCACAGGCGCACCAAGTCTTTCTGATATCTGCTTTTCTGTAAAGAAAGGCCAGACTGTCGGAATCATCGGTGGTACCGGCAGTGGTAAATCCACTCTCGTCAACCTGATCGCACGTTTTTACGATGCCACAAAGGGAACGATTATGATAAATGGGCAAGATATCCGAACCTACAGCCAGCATGATCTTCGTGAAAAAATCGGTGTTGTACCGCAGCGTGCAGCACTTTTTAAGGGGACGATCCGCGAAAATATGAAATGGGGACGCGAAGATGCAACCGATGAAGAAATCTGGGATGCACTGACCACTGCCCAGGCACGTGAAATCGTTGAGGGAAAAGACGGTCAGCTTAGTTTCAAACTGGAACAGAATGGACGAAATCTTTCCGGCGGTCAGCGTCAGCGACTGACAATTGCCCGTGCTGTCGTTAAGAAACCTGAATTTCTGATTCTTGATGACAGTGCAAGCGCACTTGACTTTGCCACAGATGCCGCACTTCGTAAATCTCTTCATCAGTTAAGCGGAAATATTACCACTTTCCTCGTCTCACAGCGTGCAGCAAGTATCCGTCAGGCCGATCTGATCCTTGTTCTGAATGACGGTGAGCTTGTCGGCAAGGGCATCCATGATGACCTGATCTGTACCTGTGACATTTACCGTGAGATCTATTTCTCCCAGTTTCCGGAAGAACGGGTGAAATATACTTCATCAAATACTGCCGTATCCGGTGGAACTATGGAGGTGGTATCATGAACAAAACAACAAATGATACAGCAAATGCAAGCAGTATGGAGACTCTCTGGAAAATACTCCGTTTCATCGGAAAATACCGTTTTCTCCTGATCTTAAGCATTATTCTGGCAGCTGTATCCGTTATTCTTCAATTATACGTGCCGGTACTTTTTGGTAATGCGATCGATCAGGTCGTTGCCGAACACGACGTAAACTTCAGTATGATGTGGTACTATCTGACAAGAATTCTTGTCATGGTCATCATCTCCAGTGTCGCTACCTGGATCATGAACATCATCAACAACCGCATGACTTTCCGTACGGTACAGGATATCCGCGCAAAAGCGATCCGTCAGATTCAGGTACTGCCGCTCTCCTATCTGGACAGCCACAGCACCGGTGACATCATCAGCCGTATCATCGCCGATACCGATATCCTTTCCGATGGTCTTCTTCTCGGATTTACACAGTTGTTTTCCGGAATTGTAACCATCATCGGAACTCTGATCTTTATGTTTTCCAAAAACATCCGGATCACCCTGATGGTCATTATCCTCACCCCGGTCAGTTTTTTTGTAGCAAGATTCATTTCTTCCCGCTCTTTCCATATGTTCCGGAAACAGAGCGATGCACGTGGCCGTCAGACAGCCCTTATTGAAGAAATGATCGGTAACCAGAAGATCGTACAGGCTTTTGGATATGAAGATAAATCTTCAGCACGTTTTGCAGAAATTAACAATGAGTTGAAAGAATGCAGCCAAAAAGCCGTCTTCTACAGCAGTCTGACCAATCCGTCCACCCGTTTCGTAAACAATGTTATTTACGCAGGTGTTGCACTTGTCGGTGCATTTATGATTCCGGGCGGTGCACTTACCGTCGGCGGTCTCTCTGTATTGCTTTCCTACGCAAACCAGTACATGAAACCATTCAACGACATCAGTTCTGTTATCACAGAACTTCAGAACGCACTTGCATGTGCGACCAGAATCTTTGCACTTCTTGAAGAATCTCCGGAAAGTGCAGATCCGACAGAAGCCCTTACTGATGCAAAAGGCGAGGTCAAGATTGATCATGTCAGCTTCCGCTATGTTACTGATAAAAAGCTGATAGAAAACTTCAATCTCCATGCAGAACCGGGCAAACGTATCGCAATCGTCGGTCCGACCGGCTGTGGAAAGACCACCTTTATCAACCTGCTGATGCGTTTCTACGATGTGACCGGTGGCACCATTTCCATTGACGGACACCCGATCAATGAAATTTCCCGCCACTCCCTGAGGAGCAGTTTCGGTATGGTACTTCAGGATACATGGATCAAGAACGGAACTGTCCGTGACAATATTAATATTGGAAAACCTGATGCTACCGATGGAGAGATCATTGAAGCAGCAAAACGTTCCCATAGTTGGGAATTTATCCGCCGACTTCCAAATGGGCTGGATTCTCAGTTAAAAGAGGACAGCTTAAGCCAGGGCGAAAAACAGCTTCTCTGTATCACACGTGTCATGCTGTGTCTGCCGCCTATGCTGATCCTGGACGAAGCGACCTCAAGCATCGATACCAGAACAGAGCTTATGGTCCAGGAGGCATTTGACCGTCTTATGGAAGGACGTACCAGTTTTATCGTTGCACATCGTCTCTCCACAATCCGCAATGCCGATGAAATTCTTGTTATGAAAGACGGAAGTATCATCGAACAGGGTTCTCATGACAACCTTATGGCAAAAGGCGGATTCTACCAGAATCTGTACAACAGTCAGTTCGTAAAAGTATCTGAATAATTTTATATATTGCAAAACCCGTTAGAGCAGTTGGCTTTATGCCATCCGCCCCGACGGGTTTTCTTTTTGGGTTTTCTTTATTTGACTGAAGGACTACTGTCGTCATTCTTCTTTATTTTTCTGTGCAGCCAGATATTCTTCTGTGAGTGCTACTGCATCACGGATACAGTCCGGACAACTTCTGAGGACTTTACCTGTCTCTACGCCTTTTAATTCTTTACAGAGATATGAGCCGTTCTGCTCTTTAAATTTTGCAGCATACTCTCTGACTTTTTTGTAGGTATCGCCTTTCGTCATTTTTCCTTTTTCCGGATTGCCCACACTGTTCTGCAGACCAATGATCATCATCATTCCGGAAAGTGCGCCGCACACCTCCATCATTCCCATGCCGAGTCCGAATCCTTCTGCAATACGGAACATCTCTTCCTCGTCCACTCCGAATTCTTTACAGAATGAACATGCAACTGCCTGTGCACAATTGTATCCTTTGTCATGAAATGTGATTGCCTGTTCTGCTTTTGTACTCATTTTGATTCCTTCTTTCTATCGTTTTCGTTTTCTTTCTGATTTATTCGATATTACTATATCAGAATTATTACAATTTATCCACCATTCTGTTGAATATACTCTCATATAATGGTATAATTATTCTCAATATTAGAGTAAAAGGGCGTATTTTTATGAGTATAACAAATGTGCTGTACAGCCGCTCAAAGTTTCTCGAGAACGTAAACGATTTCCTTGAAAGTCATGCACTGTCTGACTGGTGTATCATATCTATTGATATTGAACGATTCAAATTATTTAATAACTGGTACGGTCAGGAAGCCGGAGATATCCTGCTTACCAATATCAGTCAGTATCTGCTTCGTATTCAGCAGATGAAAGGCTATCTCGCCGGTTATTTTGGGGGAGATCATTTCTTCATGTGTATTCCGGACGATGACCAGCTTATCAACCTGATTTATAAAACGATCCGGAGCTATATCGGCATCCACAGCCAGAACGAGGGATTTCTGCCTATCATTGGCATCTATTCTATCCCTGATGATCATCCGGATGTTGCAACGATGTGCAACAATGCACAGCTCGCAGGTTCTGATATAAAAGGCAATTTTAACAAGCGTATTTCTTATTTCACTGATGAAATCATAAATCAGCTCGAAAAGGAACAGCAGATGATCCACGATGTAACAGTCGGTCTGGAAAATAAAGAATTCACCTTTTATCTCCAACCAAAATGCAACAGCGAAACAGGTGCTATCGTCAGTATGGAGGCACTCTCTCGCTGGATCAGTCCGGTTCGTGGTTTTGTTGCCCCCGGTGAGTTCATCCCGTTTCTTGAAAATAACGGCATGATCACTTCACTTGATACATATATCTGGGATGCCGTGTGCCAGACGCTTTCCTACTGGAAACATGATCACCTTTATGTTGTTCCTATTTCGATCAATGTATCTGTTACTGATATCGAAACGATCAATGTTCCTGAATACCTGCAGGATCTCATCACAAAATACGACCTTTCTCCTGAGATGCTGCTTGTTGAAATCACAGAGACGGCCTTTTCAGAAAACAATATCATTGTAAGAGAAACCATCGATCAGCTTCATCAACACGGTTTCTGCGTTCTGATGGATGATTTCGGAAGTGGCTACTCTTCTCTTAACATGTTAAAAGACACAAATGTTGATATTTTGAAACTTGATATGAAGTTCATCGAAATGAATCCGGAAAACTGCCAAAAAGGAATTCAAATCATCGATTCTATTGTCAATATGGCACATAAACTCAACCTGCCGATTATTGCAGAAGGTGTAGAAAGCCCTGAACAGATTAAAATGCTGCGTTCTATGAATTGTATCTATGCGCAGGGATATTATTTCTACAAACCAATGCCGATCAGCGATGCAGAGGATCTTCTGACCACAGTTCCTCACGAGAAGTACCATCACGTATGCAAACAGGATCCGGCTGATTCTCGAAATACCGCGGATGCGTTTCATGAAACATCAGTTACGCATTCTATTTTCAAGATTCTTGCCGAAAATTCACTTGTTCTCGCCAGATTAAATCTGAATAACGGTGAATACGAAATTTTAAAAAGAGATTACCGGCTCCATGGACGTGGACTTGAATTGGAACATGATTTTGAATCATACAACCGTCGTATATTAGATGAAAAGCTGATACATCCGGATGATGAAGAGCGGTATCGCGCCAGAATCACATTGTCCTCATTGCATAATTTCTTTTTTGACGGCAAAAAACAACTCAGCTATCAATTTTGCCGTCAGTTGAATAATAAATATATTCCCACTGTTATGGAATTTTTTGCAGGCAACCGGTGTGATGTACAAAATCCATGGATTGTTGTACTTATTCGAGAAATATCTTGACAGTGCGCAGTGAAAAGTGCTATTTTTACTGTAAAATTTTAAAAATCATATGACGAGGTGCAAAGACATGCAGGAATTAAAACCAATTAAAGAAGGTAAAGTACGTGAGATCTATGATAACGGAGACAGTCTGATCATGGTAGCTACTGATCGTATCAGTTGTTTCGATGTTATCCTGAACAATGAAGTGACCAAGAAAGGAACAGTACTGACACAGATGTCCAAGTTCTGGTTCGACCTGACCGAAGACATTCTGCCTAATCACATGATTTCTGTTGATGTAAAAGACATGCCGGAATTTTTCCAGCAGGAAAAATATGATGGAAAATCCATGATGTGCCGCAAGCTGAACATGCTTCCGATCGAGTGCATCGTTCGTGGCTATATCACAGGCAGCGGCTGGAAAAGCTATCAGGAAAACGGTACCGTATGCGGCATCACACTTCCTGAAGGTTTAAAAGAATCCGACAAGCTTCCGGAGCCAATTTACACCCCGTCAACAAAAGCCGAGATCGGTGACCACGATGAAAACATCTCTTTCGAGCAGAGTATAGATCATCTTGAGAAATATTTTCCGGGCAGAGGTCAGGAACTCGCAGAAAAACTTCGTGACAATACAATTGCTCTTTATAAAAAATGTGCAGAATACGCACTGAGCAAAGGTATCATCATTGCCGACACCAAATTCGAGTTCGGTCTGGATGAAGACGGAAATATGGTAATCGGTGATGAAATGCTGACACCGGACAGCTCCCGTTTCTGGCCTGCAGACGGTTACGAACCAGGACATGGACAGCCGTCCTTCGACAAACAGTTTGCACGTGACTGGCTGACCTCTAATCCGGGAAATGACTGGACACTTCCACAGGAAATCGTGGACAAAACCATCGAAAAATACCTGCAGGCATACAAAATGCTTACCGGCAAAGATCTTGACTAATATACATTAAAGGAGTGAATTATACGAGTGGACGCAAGTGACACTTACCAGTTGATTATTCTGATCATACTACTGGCATTATCTGCATTTTTTTCATCAAACGAGACTGCACTTATGGCAGTCAATAAAATCCGTCTTCGTACGCTCGCCGATGAAGGCAATAAACGGGCAGCCAAAGTTCTGGACATTGTCGAGAACCATACTTCCAAAATGCTCAGTGCCATACTGATCGGAAATAACCTTGTTAATATCACCGCTTCCTCTCTTGCCACCTCACTGGCATACAGCTTTGGCGGCTACATGATAAGTATCGCCACAGCTGCATTAACGGTGGCAATCCTTATTTTCGGTGAAATTACACCAAAGAATTACGCTACATTAAACGCAGAAAAAATTACATTACGTTATATTCCGGTTCTCAGCTTTTTCATGACGATTATGACTCCGTTCATCTTCATCATCGATTTGTTTTCAAGAATCTTTATGAAGCTTCTGCGAGTGGATTCGGATGCAGCCAATAAAGCCATGACCGAAGAAGAGCTTCGTACGATTGTTGATGTCAGTCATGAGGACGGTGTCATCGAATCTGATGAGAAAAAAATGATCTACAATGTGTTTGATCTCGGGGATGCCGATGCAAAAGACATCATGGTTCCACGTGTCAACGTCACATTTGCCGATGTAAATTCGACTTATGAAGAACTGATTGATATTTTCCGCGAAGACCGTTTTACCCGTCTGCCTGTATACGAAGACACACAGGACAATATCGTCGGAATCATTAATATGAAGGATCTCCTTCTCTATGATCCCGATGAACGATTTGATATCCGCAGTTTTCTCCGCAAACCTCATTTCACATATGAGTACAAAGACATTTCCGAACTTCTTGTAGAGATGCGTGAATCCACTTTCAATATTGCCATTGTTCTTGACGAGTACGGTGAAATGACAGGACTCATTACTCTGGAAGATATTCTGGAGGAGATTGTCGGTGAGATACATGATGAATACGATGAAAATGAAAATGAACTGATTAAAAAACTTTCTGATCATGAATATGTCATTGAAGGATCTATGAGTCTTGATGATGTTAATGACCATCTTGGAACACATCTTGAATCAGAAGACTATGATTCACTTGGCGGTCTTGTGATTGAACATCTGGATCGTCTGCCCGTCGCAGGAGATCAGGTAATCACCTCTGACGGTATCCGCCTTGTCGTTGACAAACTTGATAAAAACCGTATCGAAAATGTACGTGTATTTCTTCCCGAAAAGGAACCCGATAAACCCGAAGCAAACGATTCTGATGTATCTACAGAATCTTAAACAATCCAAAAAGTGCTGTTTCTGTCAGATTTTTCTTTCAGAAACAGCACTTTTTATTACTTCATAACTTATGTCTTCCACCTTCGATCATACCGAATCTGATACAAGTATTTACATGAATGAAATCTTCCATTGCTTCACGGTTTCCTTTTTGCTGAACTGTAACAGATCCAACAGGACTTCATAGACTGCTTCATTCCCTTTTACAATGATTGCAAATTCCTCTCTTGCCTCATTCAGACGGTGAAAAAGCGCACGCACCGCAGTCGGTTTCTGCTGCTTCTGCCTCTGTTCACGCAGATAGCCTTTTTCATCGTAATAGTAACGTTCATCTATTATAAAAACAAGTTGATTCTGGTAGCCTTTCAAAAGAAGCTCTGCTTCTTCCTCATCATTTGCATACACCACCTGAATATGAGGGTAATAGCGTACCGCTCTCTTTTCAGGTAAATGCATCATATTTTGAATGAAAGATGAAAGTTCTGCATTTGTACGGATGCGATTTGTCAGATGGAAGCTCTGAATATCCGGCAGATGTTCGATCTCATGGATCATAGTCCTGTCCATTTCTTCATCCGAAATCATATCTTCATCGTCGCTGGAAAAGATTACCGGATGCTTCTCGCTCAATTCCAGTATCACGTGTAGCTTCTCCTCCGTAAGCAAATGCGCCTCATCTACCAGAATTGCACTGTATTCATTCAGATCCGATTGCTCTTCAAGCTGACTGTCTGTAAAAAATGCAATCCGTAATAATCGGTCATGCAAGACTTTCCATTCTTTTCCCGCTTCTCCACAGTGGATTATACACACTTTCTGATGTGCAGAGAGCCTCATGGCAATGTCATAAAGCAGCAACGTCTTACCTGTCCCCGGCAGACCACTGAACCAGAAGTAACCGGACCCGACTTTTCGTATTTTATCCAGTATTCTCCTCTTAATATCTTTCTGTTGCGAAGTCAGAAAATATTCTTTATTCAAAAACCTTTCCGGCTCTGTCAATGGTGAAAACAGATACATTTCTGCCTGAAAAAGATCTTCAATATCACCTTCATAATCTTTGCTCTGTCTCTGCAGGACAGTACACAGCTGTTCCCAGTCCGCTTCCACAATATGATCGTGATTACTCAGACGTACGAGGCGGTTCTGGCTGCTGATGTATGTATAAGACTGAATTGTTTTTCCCTGTACAGACAGATAATATCGATTCTGTAATAGCTGTTTACGTACTGCCTCATCTGATACTATTCCGCTCTTTAATTCAACGTTTACAATCTGATCATCTTTTATCTGAAGAAGATCAAATTCCTTACCAAGTCTGGGAATCTGAAACGAATAGAAAAAGCGCAGAGCATACACATCCGGAAGACGCATCTCCAACTGCCGCACAAGTGCTTTCATACTATCCAGTTCCCATTCCCGTATTTTCAGGAAATATGTTCTTCCCGATAACTGCCGCTCCAGCTTCTGCAGGCACTCAATATTCTGATTTCTTGTGATCGTATAAATTGAAATGGATTTCATGTCCTTTCACCTGCTCCGATATCTCATTTTCTCTCTTAATCTATGCTTACTCTTTAATCTCTGCCCATGCTTCTTTCAGACGATCCAGTGAATAGCCCGCATTGGCAGGGCTTGTAGACGGCAGTTTATGTGCTTTGATTCCGTTTGCCGGATAAATGTATTTACAGTATAGCTCATATGCCTTGCCACCGTTAGTATAAATAGTCTGAATATCTGCGATCTTAAGAATTTCCGACAGATCATTCGGTACAACATCTCGGATGCTTGCATCAGACGATCCTTCGATTTCACAGCTTCTGATCACATCCCAGACTGCAATGTGATTTGCAAGCAGCATTGCTTTCTTTTCTTCTATCGTCTGTGGGACTTCACATTCCAGAATCCCGGCAAGTACCTTCCAGAAACGGTTCTGTTTATGTCCGTAAAAAAACTGTTGTTCTCTGGATTTTACAGATGGAAAGCTTCCCAGGACCAGAATACGGGAGTTTGCATCATAGACCGGTGGAATTGTGTGTTTTATCATGTCTTTGCTCCTATTTTCTTCAACTAACCTATGTCACTAATATAATAACATTTTATTTTATAAAATTCCTAAAAATTTAGTAATTAAACGATTTTCCCATTCACCTGTGAAGCGATTACAGCCAGTTTTCCAGAACATCATTCAGCTTATTCATATCCAGCGGTTTCGCAATGTGTCCATTCATGCCCGTATTTTTGGCCAGCTGTACATCTTCTGCAAAAGCATTGGCAGTCATGGCAACAATCGGCAGTTTTCCCTGTTCACCCGGAAGGCTTCTAATTGCTGCGGTTGCCTCATAACCATTCATGACAGGCATTTGGATATCCATAAAAACAAGATCATACAAGCCTTTCGGAGAACCTTCCACTTTTTCAACTGCCATTTTCCCATTTTCTGCCGTTTCCACTTTTGCACCTGTCATCTGCAAAAT